>JAGAAO010000047.1 GCA_017615275.1 Butyrivibrio sp. | reverse complement strand
ATGATGAAGAAGAGGATGAAACATAATGACTTTAACCAGTAAACAAAGAGCTTATTTAAAGAGTCTTGCGGCTGATCTCGATCCTGTTTTCCAGATAGGAAAATCAACCGTAACTCCCGAAATTATAGATGCCATTGCCGAAACATTCAATACACATGAACTTGTAAAGATAACCGTTTTAAAGAATTGCATGGATGATGTTTCGAATGTTGCAATTACAGTATCTGAGAGAACACGTTCGGATCTCGTTCAGGTAATCGGAAGAAAATTTGTATTGTATAAGCCTTTTAAGGATGAACCCAAGATAGTACTACCCAAGAACAAAAAAGCATGATGAACTGACAATCCAGCACCATAACGGAGGCGAATATATGGCAAGTGGAAAGATCGGTATACTAATCGGAACTTTTGACCCTATTCACAACGGACATCTTCTTTTGGGAGAATCCGCAAGAGAGCAATTCAGTCTGGACAGAGTTATTTTTATTCCGGCTAATCTTGCCCATCTTCAGGACAGCACTGATATTTCTTCCGGCGAAGACAGATTTGAAATGGTTAAACTGGCTATCAAGGATAACCCCTATTTCAAATGTTCCAGAATAGAGATTGATAAGCCCAACGGCACATATACATACGACACGGTTCAAGAGATCAAGAATATGTATCCCGGCGAAGAAGTCTATCTTATTTTGGGTGCCGATGACATTTTTGATATCACTAACTGGTACAAAGTAAAAGAACTTTTTGATTCGTGCTCGGTACTTGTCGCCGCAAGAAGAGAAGACGATCTTGTCGCTCTTGATAAAAAGAGAAGAGAATTGTCCACTCAGTATAATGCGGATATTCAGATCCTTACTTTTAACAGAATCGATCTTTCTGCCACCGATATCAGAAAAAGAATCAGCATAGGCAGAAGTATCAGGTATATGGTTCCTGAAGACTGCATCGGATACATTTGCTTAAAAGGATTGTATAAATGAAGACCTTGGAGATTACTCAGCGGATCAGAAAAAAGCTTGAAACAGAATTAAAGCCGGACAGATTTGATCATACACTCGGTGTTGCATATACAAGTGCATCTATGGCAATGGTACACGGCGCCGATGTAGAAAAGGCTCTTATTGCCGGCTTACTTCATGACTGCGCAAAATGCCTGTCACATGAAGAACAGCTTGAAATCTGCGAAAAGAACAATATAAAGCTTTCAGACGTTGAAAGGAGAAATCATTCGCTCCTTCACGCAAAAGCAGGAATCTATATAGCAAGAACGAAATATGATATTTACGATACCGAGATACTTGATGCGATCAGGTATCACACAACCGGAAGAGAGGACATGTCCCTTCTCGAAAAGATCGTATATATCGCGGATTTTATCGAACCAAACAGAAAGCCCTTAAAGGATATGGATATTATTCGAAAAGAGGCTTTTACGGATATAGACAGATGTCTAGCGCATATATTGCATAATTCTGTTCTATATCTCAGGACCATAGGTAAAGAATGTGACGAGACCACCACAAACGCTTATGAGTTCTACAAGAAATACTATAAATAACGAGGTGAATATGTCAGATATTGAGAACTCAAAGAAAATGGCACTGATGGCTATGGAGGCATTGGAAGACAGAAAAGGTATCGATGTACATGCCATAGATATCAGCGAAATTTCTACACTTGCGGATTACTTCATAATCGCAAACGGAACCAATTCAAACCAGGTACAGGCAATGGCTGACAGCGTTCAGGATGCTCTCGGAAGATCCGGATATCTTACAAAGAACGTAGAAGGCTACGAATCAGCAAATTGGATACTTCTTGATTTCGGCGATATCATTGTTCACGTTTTTGACAGCGAGAACAGGGTATTCTACGATCTTGAGAGAATTTGGAGAGACGGTAAGCCTGTTGAAAAAGACAGCCTGAACTGAAACATTATTAGAACCACACAAAAATAGAACCACACAAAAATAACGACCTGATTTCATTAACTGTGAATCAGGTCGTTTCATATTTCTAAAATTATTTTCTGTAAAATCTCATCACGCCGAAAACTTTGCCGAGGATCTTGCAATCATCAACAATTATGGGATCCATAGTATCATTCTCCGGCTGAAGTCTGATATGATCTGTCTCTTTGTAAAAAGTCTTAACAGTGGCTGAATCATCAATAAGAGCAACAACCTGATCGCCGTTCTTGGCTGTGTTGCAAACCTCTACAAAGATCTGGTCGCCGTCATGTATTCCCGCATTGATCATTGAATCGCCCTTAACATTAAGAATAAAAGCATCTGCGCCCTTCGGACACATCGAAGCGGGGATTGGAATATAAGAATCTATATTCTCCTCAGCCAAAATAGGAGTTCCCGCAGCCACCTGTCCTACAACAGGGATACTGACGATCTCAGTTCTGATCATATTAAAGCTGTCATCGCATATACTGATCGCACGAGGCTTGGTGGGATCACGCTTAATATACCCCTTTTTCTCCAAATTTCCGAGATGTGTAAAAACAGAAGATGTGGATTTAAGATTAACCGCCGCACAAATATCGCGAACCGACGGTGGAAAGCCTCTTGTAAGAGTCTCTTGCTTGATATAATCAAGAATCTGTTGCTGAATCGGTGTAAGTTTGGACTTATCCATATGTACCTCCTAATCTGTTCCTTTCTCAAGTATAGCATAGGAAAAATCAAAACACAAATGTTTGTTCGCGAAAATATGTTCTGTTTTTTCTTGACAAGTGAATATATGTTCGATATTATGATACAGGAACAGTTGTTCGCAAATATATGTTCGGTTCTTAAAACGGAGAGGTGACAATTATGAGTGAAGCAATGAAGATAGCAGCAAGTTTATATAACGATCCCAGATACTTCAGCAAGAGCGAGATCAGGATCAGAAATAACAAGATCAGACGAAGCAAAATTGTCAGAAGGCAGTATGCGTTCCTTTTGCTGACAGTATCAGTATTGCTTTTCGTAATATTCTTCAATATGGCAACGCTTGTTTCCGATGCACAATCAGATACATACACACCTGAATATAAGTATTACAAATCAGTATCCGTATATGTTGGCGACAGCCTTTGGAATATTGCAAAGGATTCCTATTCCGAGGACCATTACAAAAATATCGAAAGTTATATTAATGAGATATGTAAAATTAACAATTTAGCTGATTCTTCGGATATAAAAGCAGGCGAATCACTTATTATCCCATATTATTCAACTGAATTTAGATAAGTTACTTAAAATGAAGGTTTAATTAACCGCTGTAAGTTTTTTATTACAGAATTTGTGCCATTTTCATATTGATAACACCCCCTCAAAAATGATAGTATGTATTAGTTGTATTTTTGGGGTAGGGGTGATTATCTGTTTTGAAAAAACACAGACGAAGAGATCGAAGAAGAAAAGCTTATAGAAAAAGAAACGGTCAGAGACTGACTCTTTCAGAATATAAATCAAGACGTAAAAAAGAAATAATCATTCATTCATCAATGATTCTAGTAGCATTGGCTCTGGTTATTCTAGGAGTGACAACTTTGCTGTCAAAAGTTGATCTGAAGAAACAATTCATCAAGGCAACAACGCCTGCAGAAGAAGAAGTTAAAAACGAACAGCCTTCACCGGATATAATCGATACCGTTCAAAGAGATGATATAAAAATAAAGCCTTATAAGACAAAGTCAGAAGATTCTCATTCTTTCTTTAACGGTTATGATGTAGAATGTTCCGATAACACAGCGTCCATTACTGATGAAGAGATGAAAAGCGCATATGCCGTACTTGTAAACCTGGACACAAAAGAAGTCGTTGCGTCCAAAGACGGCGATGAACGTATCAGTCCGGCTTCAATGACCAAGATATTAACTCTATTGGTTGTTGCGGAGAACGTTGATAATCTGGATGATACATGCGTTATGACGGATGAGATCAAAGATTACGTATATGCAAATGACTGCAGTAATATGGGTCTTGTTACCGGAGATGTTCAGACTGTCAAGGATCTTATGTACGGCACCATACTTTGTTCGGGTGCAGACGCGGCATTGCTTCTTGCTGATTATGTCGCAGGCTCACATGAAGCGTTTGTAGAGCTTATGAATAAGAAGCTTGATGACCTTGGGCTTTCTGATACTGCGCATTTTACAAACTGCATAGGACTTTTTGATGATGACCACTATTGCACGCCGCTTGATATAGCCATGATACTGAAGGCAGCCGAAGAAAACGAGTTGTGTCATGAAATTTTAAGCACAAGGAAATATGTGTCTACACCTACAAACAGTTTTCCGAGTGGAAAAGAGATATCAAATCTGTTCCTGAGAAGAATAGAAGATAAGGATACACACGGCGAAATAATGGGTGCCAAGACAGGATTTGTACACCAATCGGGAAGCTGTGGCGCAAGCTATTCAATTTCCAATGACGGAACCCATTATATCTGTGTTACTGCCAATTCAAACAGTTCATGGACATGTATATATGATCACGTTGATATTTACGATACATATACAAGTTAGACTTGCTTTATCTAAGGCCTTGCAATATTGAACGCGATTCTTTCATCGCTGTATCTGATGCTTTGGCATATATATTTGTTGTTTGTATGCTCTTGTGATTCATCTTTTTCTTAAGAAGAAGAATATCATTATCACTTGCAGCATAGAAACTCATAGCAAAACTTGATCTTAATTTGTGTGGTGATATGATTCTGGCTTTTTCCGGAAGACATACCGCCACATATTTTTTTACCAAAATCTCTACTGCGCGAACTCCCAACCTATTGCCGGTAGTAGTAGTGAAAGCGGGGAACTTAAGGTTCTTGGACGACAATCCGTATTTAGCTTTCTGTGAAATAAAATATGTATCCAAATAGTCTCTACATTCATCAGAATAATATATAATCTGCGTATCGCCACCTTTTCTGGTAACAACAACGCTGCAATCTTCAAGATTATAGTCAATAATATCCGTATCAAGCATCTCGGATACACGAAGTCCTGTATCAAGAAGCAAGATAAACATGGCTGAATCTCTGTCAGCATATATGTAATGAACCTTCGCAACCGTATCGTGAAGATTAGTTCCATGCCTTACAGTATCAAGAAGAATGCGCTGTTCATTATTTGTTAAATAAATAACATCCTTACTTGGAATTTTGATTGTCTTAGTTGCAGCTATAGGATTTCTCGGCATTTTGCCTGTAGCCACAAAGAATCCGTACATACTTGATAATGAAGCACGTTTTCTTTTAACGGTTGATTCCTTATGATTACCGGAAAGCGTTGTCAGGAATCTATTTATATCAAGGATCTCTATATTGGCTACGTCATCTATAGTCAGATCCTTTATGTTTTTATCACAGTGTTTTGGGAGATAATTTGTGATGAACTCAAGATAGACCTTTATATCACGACAATATTCAAGCTTAGTAGCATAATTCTCAACACGACCGAAGTTATATATAAAATCTGATACGAATTCAGGCATTTCACTTAAGAGTTCATTGATCTTATCAGAGTATTGCATCTTATTTTCAGGCATATTTCCCTCCAAAATAAATAGATATATGGTATTTTCACCATTCACCATATATCTATTCTAACACAATATATGTTTTTCGTAAAACTAGAATTTTGCGAAAATGTATGTTTCACTTAAAACAGGTCTTCTCTTCAGCAATTTATTTCTTAAATAAGCCTCCGGCAATATTCTTGATATCTCCAAGATCAAACTTTCCGTCAGAAAGCGCTGATTGAACCTTTTTGACATCAGCTTCATCAATATTGATATTGGCTTTTGCCAAAAGATCCTTTGCCTGATTGAGATCAGCCGATGATAGTTGCTTTAAAAGATCTTTGTTACCTGAAATCTGCTTGATAATACTTGTAATATCTGCCATTTTCAAATCCCTCCTTTAATAACAACACTTTTTTATCATTATATCAAAAAACATCTTAGCATCAATATTCTGTCTATTATCTATCCATTCGGCTCCTGTGCGTCATAACATATGTAGCCACAAACATTAAGACAACGCCAAAAAGAATCATATATGTAATCTTCCCGATAACAGGAACAGTTTTATTATTCAACTGAATAACCAGTCCCATATATTCAGAAAAACCTTCTTTATGCATATTGTCGCAGCTAAACCAACTGATATCCTTAGTTAATAATATTTCTCTAAGCGCAGATGAACCTTGAAATGCAGGAACAAACCTGATGATATTTCTAAGCCATCCCGGCATTCCTCCGTATGGAATATAAATTGCCGCAAGGAAACCGATTATACTGCTTATGATCGATGTAATACCGACATATGCGCTGTTTGTTCGAACAAAGCCGGCACACAGAAATACAAATGAAGCTGTAGAAAAAATTATCGAAAATATGACAACTACTACTGCTGCTATTTCCTTGAAAGAAGCAGTAACGCCACCAATATAGCGGATGTATATTTCGCCCAAAGCAAACGTTAAAATGCACATTGTAAAAGACACAAAAGAAGCGGCAATAATATATCCCGCGACATAGACACTACTTTTTACAGGAGCTACAAGAAAAGCATCAAGTTTGTGCGATTCTTCATCTCTGACCATAAATCCGATCATAGTCATGGATATCGTCACGGCGTTAACCACGATAATACCTGCAACAGTCCATTTTATAATAAGGCACAGTGCATGAAGTCGTTCATTGTCTGCTCCTACTCCAAGCACATTAAGAGTGGAAATCACATTGGCTTCGCCAAGAAAAGCGATCATAAGGATCAATATTATGATCGTTGTGAGAAATGAAAAGAAAACACCGGCTCTGTCCCTGTAATACATCAAGATATTTCTTTTGATAAAACGCATGAGAACCATATCTATGCACCAATCTTCTTTCCCGTGACATTTATGAATACGTCATCCATGTTGCCTTGGACAACCTCCAATGAGTCAAAATCTGTTTTAAATCTTGAAACAATCTCAAAGGCTTCCTTTGTATGCGCAAGGTCTATTGCTACTGCATTAGACAATCTTTTGTATGAAAGCCCAAGTTGTTCTGATTCTTTTGCAAGATCTGCAATATTTCTTGAATATAATTTGAGAACATCGGTTGCGTATTTCATCTTCAGCTTAGACGGTGTGTCGGATGCAACAATCTTACCGCTGTCCATAATGCATAGATATCCCGCTCTTGCAGCCTCTTCCATATAATGTGTCGTTAGGAAGACCGTCAAATTCTTTTCTGTTCTAAGTTTTTCAATGCACTCCCATACATTATTCCTGGTTTGAGGATCAAGACCTGTAGTAGGCTCATCCAAAAACAGGACTTCAGGAGTATTCATAAGAGATTTGGCAATTTCACAGCATCTTTTCTTCCCGCCCGATAACATCCAGAGCTGCCTTGAGAGAATATCATCGATACCAAGAAGGTTTGCAACTTCCTCAAGTTTATTACTGACTTTTTTCCTGTCTTTTTCATAAAGAGAACCTCTAAGTTCGAGATTCTCCCTGACTGTAAGAAAGTTATCCAAAGTGTTCTCCTGAAAAACAACACCGATTCTTTTTCTTATCTCTTCGCCTTCTTTTATTGCATCAAATCCGCATACCTCGATATCGCCATCATTTTGCTTTAGAAGCGTACATAGGATATTTATGGTAGTTGATTTGCCTGCACCGTTTAAACCGAGGAAACCGAATAATTCTCCCTTTTTCACCACAAAAGAAATATCATCAACCGCTTTTATGTCGCCAAAATGCTTTTTCAAATGAGATACTCTGATTATATCTTCCATTGTGCTCCCCTAAATGCAGGCTACTCTTCTGACTGCGCTCTTCTTTCTTTCAGTTTTTTATTGATCTTGGCAGCGATGGCAACATCTTTGCTGTATCCAAGAAATCTTATAGCGAAATCTATGCATATAAGCGCAACAAAAAAATATGCTCCGCTTACGAAATCATCCCACAATCCCATGTAGCGACCTATCGTCATCAATACAACAACCAAAATTAAAGTATGAAGAATATCTCGAACAAGCAATTCTATTTCTGTAAGTTCATGTGCCGTATAATATACCAATCTTGGAAGTATTCCTGCCAATGAGATAAACAACAGATTCCTGAGATAATCCAAGCTTATCGTAGCGTCGATATGATATAACCATCTAAAGACCAACGTTGCCATCACAGCAAAACCATAGACCATAACAAAATCTCTTATGCCGTATTTAATTTCTGTAATTATCCTATCCATATTATCCATCTCATATTTCCATAACTTTTTTCAGTAAAGACGCATATTGGCGAGACACAATGACCTTCTCTCCGTTTAAAAGAGTAACTTCAAAACGCCCCGATAATGACGGCTTCACATGATCAATCTTGTCAGCATTGACGATCATCGACTTAGATGCCCTGAAAAAGCTCGTTCCGCGGGTTTTCTCCTCAAATTCATACAGCTTCAATCTTGTTTCATAAACGTCAGACTTCACATATACAAAAGCCTTCCGCTGCAAAACTTCAAAATAATATATGTCTTTGAGTTTTACTTTATAAATTTCATCATCTTTTTGGGTAATAATCTCATTGACCGAATTTCCTAAATGCTCCAATAAAGGAGCATTTATATCGGATAATTCATGAACACGTAAAACGATTTCTTCTTCATTTGATTTATCAATCAGTTCTATAGTTACTTTCATTTTCAGCCGTTTCCTTTGTCTGCATAACTAGATGATATCAGGAAATAGAAAAAGATAAATACACTTAGACATAAGTGGTAGAAAACGCAACGTAAGTTGCAATATATATTATCAATAAAGCATGAAAAAAGAGGTTATCCTTACAATAACCTCTATATCTCAAGTTTATCTCTCTTACTTAGTCTTCAAAATCTTCAACAAGTTTCTCTGCTTCTTCTTCGCTAAGATAGTCATATGTGGATACTAAGTAATCCACGATCTGGACATCTGACAATTGCATTTTTTTACATGCTTTTATTGCACCTTGTATTTCCGCTTCATTTCGCATAATTTCAATAATCCTGCTCATAGTCTTCACTCCTTGCAGTACATTTCATCTGTATTATAACAAACTCGATAAAATACGCAACTTTCTAAAATTATAATAAACAACAAGATTATCATGTATTCCCATACCAAGTAACACTCATCATGGTTATATCATCATACTGCGGCGCTGTATCAACAAATAAATGTATTGATTCCGTTACATTATCAAGTAGTTTCTTCGGCTTACAATTCGAATCAATATTTAATGCAGTCAGCATCCTGTCTGTGCCAAAAAACTTGTCATCTGCATCAGTTGCTTCGGGAACACCGTCAGTATAAAGAAATATGCTGCCACCACGTTCAATCTGAATTTCATACTCAGTATATTGATTATCCTGAATTATGCCTGCCATCATGCCGTGTTTTTCATCTTTTAGAAGCTCAAACTTTCCGTCACAGCCTCTTATAGCGGGATATTCATGTCCTGCATTTGCGGCAACAATTTTACCTGTACTTATTTCCAGTATTCCAAGCCATACCGTGACAAACATTCCTTCAGCGTTGCTCTCGTATAGCTTGTTATTGACCTCTTCCAGAATTGTCTTAGGACTTCTACACATCTGTGCCCTGTCCTTTATAAGAGTTTTGGCTATAACCATAAACAGAGCCGCAGGAACACCTTTCCCGGATACATCAGCCATAACCAGAGCAAGATGATCATCATCAAGTAAAAAGAAATCATAGAAATCACCACCAACTTCCTTAGCAGGCGTCATCGAAGCATGAATATCAAATTCTGCCCTCTCAGGAAAAGCAGGAAATATACAGGGAAGCATATCAGCCTGAATCTGAGTTGCAACATTAAGCTCCGCTCCTATCCTCTCCTTCTCGGCTGTAATAACACGGATATCTTCTATGTATTTCTTGATCCTTAATGTAAGCGAAGAAAAAGACTCCGCCAAAAGCTGCACCTCGTCGCCGGTATCTTCATCCCAGACAAATTCCAATGAATCTCCTTGGATATTTTTTACTTTATCCGTCAAATTCTTTATCGGCGTAGCAATGCGATTGGATACTCTACCTGCAATAATAGGATTTATCAGGTATATGAGAACAATGATAATAAAAACAACTGCAAATGCAGCCTTTATTACAAAATCAGCATGATCTATCGCTTCCTTAGTAACAAGATCAAGCTTTGCAATCAATTGCTTGGTCGGGCTATCTACTTCATCTTTCGAAACCATGATTACAAAAGTCCATCCGATTGTTTCCATTGGAGCATATGCAAAATAATATGGTTCACTATTAGCATCAATATCAATAAGTTCAACACCCATTTCACCGCTAACGGCCTTAGTCACTGCATCAGACAGCTCGTGGTTATCTATAGTTCTAAGATCATCTCCGTCAACTTCGGCAACAAGATTACCTTCGCTTCTTGTTGAAAAAAGAACTTTACCGTTCTCATTGATAATACATGCATCTCCTGTATCACCAAGTTTACTGTTACGCACCATGGCTTCTACGTTATCAAGGTACATTCCTGCTCCGGCAACACCCTTTAATTCTCCATTACACATGATTGGAACGCCGCACATGATTCCCGTTTTATTGGCATACACAGACTGCGATACCTGCGTATAGAACGGTTTACCGGTCTCTTTGGCTCCAATATACCAAGGTCTTGTCTTAGCTTCAAAAGGCTTGATATTTCCAAATCGATCAAACTTCTTCCCTGAAATATAATCGGCCTCGATCATTATTCCCGTCTCAGTTGCAATATAATCTGAAGCCATATTTTCAAAACTGTTATTAACTGACAGAAGAACTCCCTGGGCATTACCAAGAAGCCCTACTTCTTTGGCAATATCATGATTACTTATATCAGTGGATGCTGAATACAGTAACTGAACTGCTAATTTTCCATTATTTGACACATCAGGAAGTGGTACATCGCACGGCAGATAATTAGATTCGTTTTCATATATATACTGAGCCTCTGATGCAAGAATCTTAACCATGTTCATGAAAACAACGAATTCTTTATCAGCCAGATCAGCCTTGCACTTCGCAATATCCATGATTTTTCCTCTAGTAAGATTTGTCATTGATATAAAAGAATAATCTTCTGCCATATTTCCAATTTCTCTATGAGCTCCAACCAATGTACCTCGCATTTTTGCAAATACAATTGCAAATACTACGCATACACATATCATAGAAATACTTACTTCGCCAATAAGAGCTCGAGATGTTTTAAACTCAATTGTACTGTCCTTTGTCATTGTTTAAGCCTCTTATGCAACTAAAATAAAAACTTTTGATATTTTAAACAGTTCATTATAGTTACATACCATAAAATATTGATTCATATTTAAATTTATATCTCGTCTACTGCATATACATTTCTACTTCTTAATTTATATTGGGGTTCTTCATTTGATTCACTATCATTAAAATCTGCCTTTCTTTTTTTGCTTTACTCCAGATCCTTTTTTTGAAACATCTGGTTTTTCACATAATGTAAGTAAAGCACTTTCAATTGCATCATTAATAAAAGCTATATCTATTTTTTTTTCACATATATCATTAAATGCTTCTGATAATGCTTTTGTTAAATCTGAAGATAGCAATGTACTATTACAAATTGCTCTTATTGTAAATGGATTTTCAGATTCAGATGGTTCTTCTCTAAATATATCTTTTAATACTGCTTCAAAAATATTTTCTAATTCTAATATAGAAGGTATTTCTACTGGATTACAAACATTATTTAATATAGAAGTAATTGTAGGATTATTTTTTATTTTTTCCTTTAAAATACTTTTAAATGTTTCCGCTTTAAATCCCTTTCCTAATTCTTGCATCAAAACTTCATAATGAACCCCTTCAAACGCAGTTATTATTGAAAATAATCGGAACGTGGTTTTGAGAGTTTTATTTAAATCAGGTTCTGAATCAAATCTTATTAGACCTGAATATCTCTCTTTCATCTTACGATACACTTTATAATCATCGTTAAAATAAACATTCAAAAAACCTTCACTTATTAAGCCTAAATTCACAGCTTTAAGTCGAACAACTTGTTTTCTTCCTTTCTCTGCTCCGAATGCATCTGCAAATTTATAATACTTTCTAAGATCATTAATATTAAATTTAACTCCACTTTCTTTATCTTTACATAATAAAAGGTAAGCATCGAATATTTCTTTTGCCCCTTGTTTTCGCCACGGCTCAATAAAATTCACTAAAACAAATAACTGTGCTGCTGCAACAATTGCATCGGGATTACTGAATTTTTCTTTTGCACTATCGTAATCAAATAATGCATCTATAATATCGTCATCAGTTTTCATGCTTTTTCTCAATTCACGAATCAAAAATTCATATGATGGCCCAAATGGACATCCATTTATTTGGGGAACAACAGGACCGTTACCAAACAATATAATGTTAATTTCTTGATCATTATAAGGCGTTGAAATAGCAATTTTTTTTAATTCAGGTAGTGTTTGCATTTTCTTATACGCTCTTTGAATATAAGACATAAAAGATTCATCTTTTTCTCTCAGAATATGAGTAGAAGGAATTGGCGGCTTTTTTCTTGCTTTTTTCATTTTGGACGTAACTGTTGATTTCCTACTATTTATCTTTGGTATAGGCTCTACAAATGCTGGTAATCCACCATAATCACTTTTTCGTGGTTTTTTACATTTTTTTTCTCCTGTGTCTTCAGATTCTGATGTTTCACTATCATAGTCCAATGGCAATTCTTGTGGTTGTCGTTTAACAGCAAGTAATTTTGGTAAAGTACTATCTAAGAAATTTTTATTTTGAGATGATGCTGAAGGTTTTTTCTTCTGCGTTTTACACATTTCTCATCCTCCATTCTTTGCACATTTTTCTTAACCTTTCATACAAGATAAGCATATTCTCCCAGCATATCCACCTCAAATCCAACCGTTGTCTCTTTTTCCATCTCCTGCTTAATTGCGTGGATAATGTGCTTCATAGTAAGTTCTCCATCGACTGCAGCCAGAGCACAGGCGTTCAGGAATATGGTCTTTATAACACTTCCTGTATTGGTATCAAACTGCGATGCAAGATAGTCTACATCTATATCTTTATGGGGAACGGTATCCTTAAGGCATCCTTGCCAGATCTGTCTTCGCATCTCTTCGTCTGGTTTATCGAAATGGACAACATAACGAATTCGCCTCAGGAATGCAGGATCAATATTTCCCTTCTTATTGGTTGCAAGCAGAACTATCCCGTCATATGACTCCATTCTCTGCAAGAGATATGCAATCTCATTGTTTGCATATCGATCTACAGAATCATGAACTTCACTCCTTGTTCCGAAGAGCGCATCAGCTTCGTCGAAAAATAGTACGACGCTGTTTTTCTCAGCAAAGGCAAATGCTTTTTCCAAGTTTTTCTCAGTTTCGCCTATGTACTTATCAACCACATTTGACAGATTCACCTGATAAAGAGGAAGTGAAAGTTCTCCTGCGATGGCATTTGCACTCATGGTCTTACCTGTTCCCGGCGGTCCGCACATCAGGAGACTCACACCTCTTCCGTAATGATAGATAGACTTTAGATTCCATTCATCCATTAACAGCGATCCACAAAATGCTGCATTTACGGTATCTTTCAGGATCATCTTGTTATTTGCCTTGAGCTTAACATCCTCGAGCTTAACATCTGAATATATGATCCTTCCAACAAGCTCATCAGTGTTATGTATGCTCTCCAAATTTATTCTGGCAAATAGCTCTTCGCTTTTCTTATCCTGATCCAAACCCGAACTTTCTTCTACGAAGCTAAGAACCGCATTGGCAACTTCCCTCGGTGTCATACGATAACGAGATGCAAAAGAGACCGCATCAAGATGGATTCCGTATAAATCAAATATTCCCTGCCAAAGCTTTTTGCGTTCATTGAATGTATAGGTATTCGGAAGAACGAGGAACCCGACATTTTCAATATTTTCTCTCTTCGGAAATAGTTTAATGTCATCAACACAGAGAATAAGTTTGATACCTTCTGCTGTAATAGGAGCAAACAGAATTTCCGCAAGGATCTCCATATCCCTTCTTCCTTTGTCCCTGTCAGTCGATTCCCCCATTATGAACGTCTCGCTAAAACCATAGAAACATATTCCTGCATTTGATATATATGCTTCTCTGATAAGTGCATCTCTAAGAGAGGAAATATCCTTATCGGGTGCCCACCAGGCAAGATCGGCAATATTCAGAAACAAAAAGCTCATTCCGGTCTTCTTAGCAATATGTTTTGCGACAAAACGCCTTCCGCCTGTCCCTGACAGGCACAGAATCTTGCACCCACCTTCCAACAATGCAACACCAAGATCAATAACATCCTGATTGACAAGCGGTTCATGAAGTTCATCCTCTGCCTTGAACAGAACGGTAAAATCAGAAAGCTTTGGATTGATAGCATCGTCATTTGACAAAAATCCCATAAGTCTAGCATCAGCGAAGACCCGCGCATATTTAAGCGGTTCCCTCTTAATGTCTACTACCATCAATCTTCTTGCAATATCTGCATACTTGTTTACCTCACCAAAAGATATCTCCTCCTTACCTTCTATAATCGCTGCAATATAAATGCATATATCGTAGCCAAAACTGTTTCTGGTATAGACGGTGAATTCCGGGAAAAGGTATTCTGTAATGCACAGATTCATGAGTGTATGAAGAACATCATAGTCACCAAGGATAACCATAGCTCTTTCATACCTGCCAAGTATCCCTGTATCGATGTAGTCTCCTACATCCGATGTCTCATCATTTGCTTCATCAATAAGCTTAGATACTTCTCTTTTAAGAGTGGGGAAGGAATCAAGTGAGACGTCTCTACCGAGCTCTGACAGACAAGCATCTACTCTTAGAATAGTCAGTCTTGCTAATGCAGTTATGTACTCGGTATCTATCTTCGCCATACACTTACATTCCTCCGATCCTTATAATCTTGTTTGCGTTATTTTCATTACAGAAAGGATATTTTTTCCGTCTTCATATCTGTAATTCATCTCATCCATGAGCTTCTTGACCATATATATCCCAAGTCCGCCTATTTCCCTGTCTTTTATAGGAACTGCTATATCGGGATCATCTTTTTCAAGTGGATTATATTCTGTTCCTTCATCTATGAAAGTCAGCGTGATCCTTGAATCATCAGCATCAACAATGATCTCCGCTTGTCCCATACCAGAATCAGAAATTATATTTCCCATAGGATCAAGCTCTCCATAGGCATAATGCGCTATATTTACAAATATCTCTTCAGCCGCAAGGCAGCACTGCATTATCTGCCCTGATGTACAGCCTTTTTCTTCAAGCTTCGCTCTGACAAAATCCGTTACTTTATCAAGGTTTGAAATCTTAGCTTCTATTGATAATTTCTTCTTATCTTTCATCTGTTCCCTCAAAAGCATCGGAAAGAATCTCTGTGGGAGCCATAACACTATCTCTAATGTTTACAGGAAAATCCTCCCTGATAATTTCTTTTACTTTGATGTACTTGGTGGCAACATATCCGGTATTTCCGCTTTGAACATAGACCTTGCACCATGCATTTCCGGGCTGAAGTACATATCCCAAGGAGCCTTTTTCCAGCCTTTCGATAACGGCACTTTCAACATTTGGTTCTTCTCTTAGCCTTAAAATGGAATTTTTAGTATTTACGGTTAGAATAAAAAATCTCACTCCATCATCGGAAGATTCTGACCTCTGCTCTTGCTGTGCCTTATCATCATCCTTGTGTTCAGGCTCAAAATGTTTAGGAGAGTCTTCTTGAACTTGCGGATCGGTTCCGACAACAACATCGTTCATCACTGCATTTTTCGCCCCAAGTGTATTTATCCCCCTATCAAAGACAGAACCCGCTCCATCCAAGGCAAATATCGCTCCGCCGGCTACCGCTATAAAAAATATGAAAAGCAAGATGAAAGTATTTTGATTTTTTCTCATGAATACCTCTCCTTACATAGTTGCAGAAAGTGGAAGTTGGATATATATTCCCATTCCGTTTCCCTGCGGACTTCTTGCATAGATAGTTCCGCCATAGTGTTCAACAATAGCCTTTGCCTGTGTTAGTCCCAGTCCTGTTCCGCTTATCATGTTTGAGCCCTGATAATTTAGCTCAAATATATGTTTGAGCTCGTCTTCAGGAATGCCTTCTCCCGTATCCTTAAGGACAATAAAGGCGTCATCATCGATCACGGAAATTGTTATTACAAGCGAACCACCGTTCTGCATATATTTAATTGAATTGTCGATTATATTTCTGAACATGATCCGAAGTCTGTTTGCCGAACACTTTAATATCAGCTTTTCTGCCTGACTTGTAATGTTGATACGGATACCTGCCTTTTTTGCCGCTGCATCCAGTTCATCTACCGCGCCATGTGTTACTTCAACTATATCCGTCTGTGCATTATCATCTTCGTCGGATTCGGGTGGAAGGATACTTTCAGCCTCGGATAATTTGTTTTTATCAGCATCAAGTACTGCTTTTTCCAGCTCTTTTTTTAGCTCATTTCGTTCTTTTTCCGTATTACTTAATGAGGCATTCAGCGTTTCACCGTATTGACGAAGATCCTTTATTTCCTTGTCCTTTTTCTTCTCAAGAGCCTCATAATCCCCAGCCATCTGCTCTTTTTCCGCTTTAAGTATTCCGATTTCCTGTTGCAAATGCTCAGCTCCGGTATAATCGTTGTGACTTCTGTATCCCTGATAAGCAAAATATGTGATGCTAAGTGTAAACAACAGAAACAGCACTATGATCAGCTTCAGGTCAAGATAGAAAAAGCCTAAAATAGTAAGTACATAGAACACACATGCAATTGCCGGTGATAATTTCATTTTTTTAGACATCTTCATGCTCCCTTGCATTTGGTTTCATTGATACTGTCAAGATCTAATATTCTGCGACCTTTATTTACAGCAGATCTTAGGTCGTGTGTAGCCATAAGAACTGTAATTCCCTGATTATTAAACACCTGTAATAATCTGTTGATTTCCTTGGAAGAGACAGGATCAAGATTGCCTGTTGGTTCATCGACCAGAAGTATCTTCGGATTATTTATAATTGCCCGCGCAAGACAAACTTTTTGCTGTTCACCTCCGGACAGCTGCATGGGCAGTCTCTTGTGCAGATGATCGATACCGAGCATTGTCAAAACATTTGCGATTTTTTTCGCTGCTTCTCGTCCGGCACCTCCTGTCGCAATAATCGAAACATATAGATTGTCGTAAACGGTCATGTCATGTATCAACTTGGAATCCTGGAAAACAACGCCGATGCTCCTTCTGTAAAAGGGAATCTGTCCCTTAGTCATCACAGAGAGGCGCTTTCCGTCAACAAGAATTTCTCCGTCCTGAGGCTCGGTTTCTTTTAGAAGCATCTGTAGCAGCGTAGTTTTACCCGAACCGCTCTTACCTGTTACCACAACAAATTCGCCGTCCTCAATGGTCTCAGAAAAGCCCTTATATACAGTCAGAACGTCATTATCAATTTCATATTTCTTGGTAACGTTATCAAAAACGATCATTGCATGTTCACCATTTCCTCAAGCCCGACAACTGTGAATACTTCCTTTATTGAATCATCTGCATTTGTTATAAGAAACTTTCCTCCCTTGGAGGAAGCAGTCTTGCATCCGATAAGGACTGCCCTCAGTCCCATACTGGAAATGTAACTCACCTCCGCAAAATCTGCGATAACGGTCGTACTTTTCTGGAATCCCTTTAGTATCTCCTCTTGAAACTGTTCAGATGAATTGGCATCTATCCTTCCGCTGATGCTAATCTGTACCTTGTCTTCATAAGTAACCGATTCGATTTTCATAAATTACCCCGCTTTTTATGTTAAAGTTATTGTTCCCTCATATATTGCCTCTTCATCGAGCACCACGTGCTTTTCTGAAGGAATGGATGCATTTACATCAAGATAGTTATTGCCGTCCATAACGGCTTCTTTTTCCATTTGCATAAGTCTTATATTCACTCTAAGCGGCTTGAACTGATCCAATAGAAAGACCAGCTGATGACGAAGCTGCTCAGTGAGCTTTTTGTTTACGAGAACCGTTACATCATACAAATTTCCGTTGCTCAGCCTGTTCTCATACATCAGATAATCATCTCCGAGCATAATCTGCAGAATCCTCTCAACTGACCATCTCGTACCCTTCATCCGGTTAAGCTGATATGCATCCTTTACAACTGTCCTGAGTACTCTTTCAGGAAGCGACCCTCCCTTTAGGTTGATGCCAAACCAGGAGGCATACATTTCAAGAAGCTCAGGTGAGCATTCATCCAGATCCAGCATCTCGTAGAGCTTTTCATTCTGCTCACTGATATCGTTGTAAATGCTTGAGAATATGGACAGATACCTGTGCAAAAAACTGTTTCTTTCCCTGTACACTTCGGGTAAATTCTGCATAAAGCCATCACCTTTGGCACCTATTCTTATTGAACTTATGGAAGCATTTCCGGATCCCGATAGTTCGATTACAGTGAACAGATACCTTCCATTTAAGTCATAGAGTAGGAAATCATCGGTATTAACGACTCTCTTTGCACCAAGATCACTCAAAAGTTCTATTCGCCTGCGATGATCAACAGACTCATCGAATAGGTACTTACCGAGATTTATCCTCTCGCCCGAATCTGATGTTACTTCCAATGCGTTTGTAGCATATACATAGATGTAACATACCGTCTCCTCTGTTATGGAAAGCTCGCATGTAAATCTTCCCCACGTTGCATCATCGAAAACTCCGTCAATTGGCTTTAAGAAAATGTAATGCTCACTCGCATCCTTATCACAGGTCAGCTTATTATCGTTTTCTAATTTAAAGCCACTGAAAGAGCCTTGCTTTATTCTGTTGTTTCGAATTGAATACCAAACTTCATTCGCCATTGATATGTCCTATTTATCTGATGTGACTATCTCAAGTTGGATATCACCCGGATAGCAAAGTACATCATATCTTGGATAAATATCGTATTCTTTTGCTGTTGCCAGCTTACCGTTTTCCGAATGGAGGGTCAGATTGTAGATATGATCGACGCAGTCAAGTTCCTCTATTGCACTGAAAACATCTTCAAATCTGAGCTTTTCACCAAAATTCCTGTCTGATTTAAGATAATCTATCTGATTTCTTATGCTCTCCTCAATCTGCTTTTCTGCTGAGGCGTAATGCCTTTTGACATAAGCTGTACACTTTACGCCGATAGGCACAAAACATGGCTTTACGATTGCAAATTTCGTTGCAAGGAGCCTTCTGTCCGAGAGCCTGTCTGTGATCTTATCAATGTATATACCGGGTAGCTTTGGAAACTTTTCATCTGATTCGGGCAAAACCACAACTTTGACCGTATTGTCACTATTAGCTAAAACTGCCTTTGCCTTTCTTATACACAGCCCGGGCGTTGTCTTTACAATGTATTCGTAATCATCTGCTGTGACAGCTCTGTAGGGAGTTTTCATGTCTTTTAAGAATCGCTCTTTTAATCTGTCAAGATTTTCTCTATATCCTCCGCCTGTTCCGGCAGCAGGATTATAGAAAACAGCCGGTATAGCAGGATTGTCTATTGTTAGCTTGCACCCTTCGATAATATTTCCTTTATCGCCGTCCATTACAGCGACGCTTCCCATGAAGAGATCTGCATCAATGTAGTCTCCGGGATCCTCGATTATTATCTTTCCCTCTCCCTCAAGCAAGTGATAGTATAGATCTCCGTAATTTTTCTTCTCAGGTCTGACAAAATCGTAGTAGAACCCTTCCTCATCTTTCCTTTCCGCTATGAGGAAAAATGTCTCATTTACGATATTTTTTACTGGAAGCTCGATTTCCTGATCATCGTAGCCTATGACCTTGCCGACCTTGTACTGCCGCATTATTTCTTCGTTGTAGATTATGACTCTTACGCATTCCTTACTCTTTTTTGGGCCATAACCGAATTCCTCCTCAGAGAAGGTAAACGTCATTGTTCCGGGATTCGTTTCCTTTGCTGTGCAATATCTTCCCTTTGGAGCCACACCGTTTACGGTTTCATACTTCCTAAAAGATGGCCCTTTCTTTTCCTTGGCAAATACCTGATAGTAAACATCACTCCCCAGTGGTGATGTGATCTGAATCCTGTCATTTTTGTTAAAGGACTGAGAAAAGGCTTTGGTATCTTTTTGCCACACTTCAAATAAAAAGCTGTAGAGATTGATCATCTTAGGGATGATATCGTAGTCGCTTCGCATAAGCGTAGCTCTGATACAGTAGCCCTTCACAGGTGCACCGTCGTATTCAAGCATTGACTCACGCGGCATACTGAGCCTAACTTCTCCGCTATTTACAAATGCGCCTGTGAAATCTCTTGCGTTAATACCAACAAAACCTGCATCCGTATAGCACTCCCACGTAATATCAGCAAATATATGCTCTGTCCTGTCTTTGGTAGGATTACGCCCGCGGTTGTCTGCCATCTTAAAGTAAAAGATTACTTCGCGAAAAAGCTGCGGATTATGATCAATGATAAAATATATGCTGCTTCCCACACTGCATTTATCGCCGAATACCTTGGCGGGAACTCTGATATCATTATCAATAACAAAGCTTATATCTCTGAATCCGTTTTCGTCTTTGCTGAAAACTCCGAGCAGTCTGCAGCTTCCGACTGTAGTTTCCTTGTTTGTCTCAAAACACATATTTCCAAGATGGAATTTCTCACCGTTCTTTAGAGTAACGGGACTGTTAAGGTTTGCACTGAGAAGAACCTTGGCGCATTTTGCTCTTGCAGGTATGAAACCTGCCATCTTTAGAAGCGCCATTTTTGCTCTGTAACTTAATGTGACTATTTCATCTCCCTGCATTGTTGAATAAGCCGTCAGATCTTCAAGTATGGTGATTCCCGGATCTGATGGATTATAATTGGTCCACTCAGATGACCTTATCGGAAGCTCACTCATCACATCCTGTATTCTCTCTTTATAGGTTCGGCTTTTTAATTCATCAACACTCAGCATAGGCTTTGTCAGTCTCCAAACATCACTTATTGGTTATTACAACCTTATGTTTTCCGCTTTTTACAACCATAAACGGAGTTACTTCTATGTCTTTAATATCAAGCTCATGCTCACCGTATGCATCCACATACTTGCCGATCATGATTATCCTTTGGATAACGGCTTTATTTCTAAGCGAATTGAGCTTCATAAGTATCTGACTCTCTTTTGGAAGAGTCCCCATTCTCCAGCCCTGCGAATCTTTCGTGCTCACAGGATTCAGGTATTCTGTGATTATTGTTTCAACCGTATTGTGTACCTCGAATGCTTCATCCGGATCCATGGCCATGACAAACACTCCTACCGAAATGCTGACAAATACAGGCTCCACAATATGTATCATTCCCTGTGCCACAGTGATCGCACATCTTTTATATATTTCATTTCTAAGAGCAGTTGATATCCTGTGGAAAGAGAAAGCACCGTCCGCATAGTCTTTCATCAACAGAACAATTGAAATTCCTTCTTTTTTATTTCCGACAACCACTTTGCACTTGTCTATGCTATCTGAAAACTCCAGTACAAATCTCTCAAAATCATTCTCGGAAACAAGTTTTTCACGTGAATGCATGATGCCTGCACATCTTTCCATCGCATAATCAAGAGTTTCGGGGTTGCATCCTCCGTGAGCTCGTATGGGATTATAGACACTTTCTATATATGAAGCATTCTCTATAAATCCGCTGATCTGCCCTTCACTGAGATTCCCGTTCTCGCCATCCGTTGAACGTATGCAAGCCTTAAATGCAATGTCGTCGGTGATCCTGGGCATATCGCACTTATTTCCGTCAGAGAAATGTATATTCCCCGTCAAGCGGTCTATTTGATAACACCTCTTATGCGGCGCGCTTTCAAAGTTTTCTGCTTCATCCCACAGCACATATGCCGCGGATATTCTTCCCAAGAAGTCATATTCTGCGCGCACTCTTTCGGGATGCCTGACCATTAAATCTTCAAATTCTTCTTTTCCTGTTATCCCCTTCTCATTTACCCAGACATCTGCATCCAGAATATTGTCTGTTCCAAGTGGTATGCTGTTATTCGGGACTACTTCATCAATGTAGTAGTCCGTCTCAGGCAGTGTCCGTACATTTGTGATGGTTACCGCATTAAGACTAAGCTTTGATATTTTGGGCAAGAACTCATCCTTATAATCTTCAGCCTGATTCTTGTTCCTTACGAGTCTCAGCCAGTATAGTTTCCTGCCTTCCATATCAGCTTCTGCCATATCTGCAGGAGGCATGAATATGATAGTTCCAGACCTTGTAAATCCTTCTGTCAGATCTGTAATTTTTATCTCTTTAAACCCTTTTATCGTGGAATATTCCATCTTAAAATTTGCGCCGTTACGACTCCCGGTTTCTGCAAGCTGAAAATAGAGACTTACGGGTCCTTCTTCCGGCTTCTTGGAAAGCCCTATATACAGAGCATCTTCGTGGTAATTTGTGCCCGATAAGATGGTAAAAGGCTTATCTGTTCCCGGAAGATCGGTTATATCAAGCTTCTTGGTGCCTGCGATACATTCAAGCTTTTTGGGATGTATGAATTTCCCTTCATATGAATAGGCTATCTTAAGCCTTTTTATCGTTGGATACATATGAATCGCCGGGCGCATATAACAGTTTTCCGCTTTAACGATTCTCATGCGAAGGCATCTTCCGATATATGGACCACTTTCAGTTTCCACCCAGTCACCGGGACAGATGAAGCTAAGTGTTGCTTTGCCGCTCTCGCAGCTTCGAAACATTCCGCTGTACTCTGTTTCACACTTTATTTTTTTCCATCCGATTCCGTTGTAGTATTCAAGGACAATTTCATCGACGGTTACAGTTACAGGAATGTCATAGGAAGTTTTCCTAGGTTTTCGCTTTATTACAACCTGTTCGGTTTCTTCTTCCTTCGGCGTAAGCCTGATGCAATTCTCATGAAAACTTAAGTTAAAAGTCAACGTAATAAGTGCTCCTGCCTTTGAGAAGCATGTGCTGTGCCCAATGTAGCATTCGTTATATACGGCAAGGGAATCTGTAAACGGAGCAAAGTTTTCAGCATCCAATTCCAGAGTTCCGTACCCTGCATACTCAGGTGGTCTTGAATCCGCACCGGCAGACAAAGTGATATCCTTTATATCAAGCCTGTCTGTCATCACACCCGTAGATTCCAGTATCACGACAGAATATTCTTTTTCATTTATATTTACCTTGCTACATTGCCCGTCCTTTATAAGTGAAAAGGTCTTATTGTCATCAAGAAGTTTCACCGTATCAAATTGTTTAAATCCGTTTGAATCAAGATACTTAAAAACAAGCTCATCGTTTTGTATCCTGCGGACAGTCTCATCAGCACCTTCAAGCCTTATATAAATCGGCTCTCCAATGCCGTCAAAAAGCACATGTTCATATATCGTCAGAATGCTTTTCCCGATATTATCTGTCTCTCCAAAAAGTGTAAAAGGCGGGATTTCATTTTTTTCCTGTATCCATTCGTTATCGGGCACTCCGTATATAATATTCGGAGTGCTAAACTCACCGAATATAGGACTTAATGTTCCCCTCTCACAATCAGTCATGAATACATTATTTATTCTTGCTTCCGTTACATACAGATTTCTGTCTGTTTCATATATCAGAAAGCCTGATTCAGTCTTATCGGAAGTAGCAAACAATCTTGTACCTTTCGGAATCTGAGTTCCCGGCATGGTCGTCGTGTCCATATTAAAGATCACCATGCTTCCGGCAGGTCTGGCGGGACGAAGTGTTGCATCAAGCAAATTTACAAACTCAAGATGGTATCTCTCGGGCATCTTGCCCATCAGTTTGTTGTTCTCTTCAAGCTGTCTTGCAAATATCTGTGCTATAACACTGCCTGCATCCGGATCATCGGGATCAAACTTCCACTCCGGAGCATAGCTTTTTCTGAGCTTTTCTATTTTGTTTTCTATATCTTTTGCCGATAAGGGTTCAAATATGTTGCTCATCTTTCTCCAATCATGTTTCGATCATTTCCGGTTCGTAATATTCTTCCTCGTCATCCGGCTTCGGCTCTGCATTTAAATAAAACGGGAATACCAGATTGTCTCTTCTGTTGCTTTGAGCCAGTATATAATCGATATTTATCATGATGTATCCCTGTTGAGCTTCCATTTCTGTATATATCTCAACATTTGTAACTCTGGGCTCCTGACGCAGTATACTTTCGGTTAGTTCCCTTTTCATGATGGTCAAATTCGTCTGACTGATATCCATAAACACGTAACCTGCTGTATTGGTTCCAAAATTTGGTCTTGTGATTCTTTCACCCATTTGAGTCATAAGGATTAAATATATGGATTCCCTGACACTTTTTGGTCCGTCGCTCATTCGAAATTTCCCTGTTGCCGGATCTGTCTGAAGAGGGAAAGTAACTCCGGTTCCTAAAAAAGACTGTTCCATCTTTTGATTTTCCTTTCATCATCCAAGCTTTATAGGCATTCCATCAATTGATACGGGGCCGCTGCTGTTTATCTTCATCATGGAATTTCCGGCAACGGATACATTTCCGCCCTCAATGTTGATACGATTATTTGACTTTATCTCTGTAGTTGAGCTGCTTTCTATCTTGAATTTATCGGACTCAAGAGTGACAGAGCCATTAGAACCGTTCATTATGAGTTTTATGTTATCTCCGACTTTTATAGTCAGTTTCTTTTCTGCGTCAATCTCCATCTGACCGCTTTCGGTCTTCATCTCGATCTTATTTTTGCCTTCCTTATCCGAGATAAGGATCATCTTTTTTTCATTATCAAGTTCAAGCTTATGAGCCTTTTGGGAAGTGGTGACTGTTATCTTGTCATTATCGCCTTCTCCCTCGGGATTATCGATAATATCTATGGTATTGCCGTTTCTTGTTGTGATCCTTTTAATCTTGTTTTTTTCATCAAAGGCTCCTTTTATAAACGAAGAGTTATTCTTTGGAACGGCTCCTATAACAAAACCTCTTGCGATATTTCCTTGTTCGAAGACAAGAAGAACCTGATCTCCAATCTCCGGGATGAAATACTCACCCCATTTATTGCCGCCGTAAGGAATTGCAATTCGCGCCCAGATCATCTTGTTATCCTCATAATCTCTTGTATTTATATTTACCTGTACAAAGCCCTGTTTTTCTTCATCATAGTTTTGTACCACCTGCCCCACTACGACGCCGTATATCCTATTTTCACCCATCTCATTTTTAGTGAACCTATGCGCGGATACATCATCAACAAGTTCAAAGAATTGCATATTCCCTCCGATGTTTTACTTTATTACAGTGTTGATGCTTTACCATAAATTGTAGTTGTATATTCAAAGCCATCGTATTCATGGGTAACATCCGTGATGTAGAACTTATTTGAAACAGCTTCTCCAAAACCTTTTAAAGAAAGAAACCTCCCCGGCATAAACTCAGGTATTCCCTTCAAAGTCATTTTCAGACTCCCAAGCCTGTATGATGTATCTTCCAAAATATATTCTGCCCTGCTTTCAGCTTCATTCCGTGATTCAATGGAAGAATCAATATATACATAGGTCTGACTGTTTATTATTGGCCTTGCCTTGGATCCTATTGAAAATTTATTTGAATTTTTCTTTTTGACCTCAACTTTATCTGCCTTTCCGATATCCAAAGTTCTTACTATGACATTCCCTACTACATCTGTGATGTCATAGCCTGCATCAAAGCTTAGAACCGAAGAGTGCGGAACGATCTCACCCATTTCCTGAGCACCGGATTTGGCTCTTCTGAATACCACATTTCCGCCTATTACAAAAAATTCAAAATTAAATCTTTTTGCCGCTTTTACAACAAACTCGTAGTCACTTTCGGAAACTGTCTCTATCCTGTTGTCAACATCTCTTTCATTAGGTGAATGCCCCTGCTTATCAGGAGTATCATATATAGTAATATCTGTTATTCCATTATTGTCCTTAATGCTCTTATATGTAGGTTGTTCCAGGATCTCTTTTACCGCATCAGAGTAATAATTCGCTTTCAATCTCTTTGTTGAGCGGTTTGCCATCATGATTCCCTTTACATCAAGTGCAGTTACTCTGATGGCATATTCACCTTCATCTTCTGTGCTGTACAAGAAGTTGACACCTGTTATAAAACCTCTGAAAACTTCTGTCATTTTGCATGCATGTCCCATATAAACGGTGATACAAGTTCCCATGCAGATGTATTTTTTTAGACCTTTTGTATCAAAAGCCCCCGCCTTGTCGGTTACAGAAACAATTGAATACTCGGCAATACCGGCTTTGAGCTCACTTGTAACATTGATTGAGACATCTTTGATTTTTATACCGGCTTTCTTGTCTTCCTCAATATCTTTGTCATCGATAAACACCTTAACTATCGGAGTGTAATAACCTTCATATCTTTTATCCAATTCTTCGAGATCGATTCCTGCCATATGTGATGTCCTTTTCTATCACTTTATTTAGTGTTGTATATATCCTTCATATATTCATTTGCCCAAATATCGGACAGCGTGCCTGAAATTCTCTCATTGTAAACTGACATGCTTATCGCAACGGATGCCCTTACAGGTTCACAATTGGAATTAAACATCTTATATTCCGCATTTACACTGTTTATAGTTCCCTGATATGACTTATCGCCCCAGGTAAATGTTGCCATTTGCTTTTTTTCATCCCTGAATACAGCTGTTAGAGCCTCTACTTCAGGCTGTACGGAGCAATCATCGCTATCTTGGTTATCTGTCTTATCCAAAATAAGCGTGAAGCTAAGATTGATCTTGGTATTTATAGAGCGGGCTTTTCTGCCTATTGTTGGCATTTCCGAACTTCCGGAGCCCGAAATTGAGAGCTGTTCAGGATTAAACTGACACTCAAACCGGTAGATCTTATTATTGAATCCACCCTCCTTAGTTCGTAAGCCGATGGCTCCTTTTCCTGCGTTTGGCGGTGCCGCATCATTTTTTTCCAATTTTCTTTCAGTGAAATCTGCAATTTCCAAAACCGCTTTTTCAACGGCACCTTCGGAATTGTTTTCATTAAATTTTCTTGATCTGTGCGACTTAAAGTAGTTCTTGAAAGCACTGTCCCAATAAACTTTATCGTCTGCATCTGTATCTTTCGTTTTCTGCGATATACTCAGATTTACTGTGCCGCTTATAGGTATTCCATGCGGATCAAACATGTTATAAGTATTTGAAACGCTTGTAACTGTTCCTCTGAATATCATTTTGGACCAGCAGAAGATCACCTGCTGTGTATATGACGAGGAAAGAAGCGACATTATAGAATCCATTTTCTTTCTTACGCCCTTGCTATCATCAAAGATCAGACTAAATGACAATGTACTGCTGTCATTTTTAGAGCCTTTTTTCTTTGACAGACTGTTACTTGAACTGAGGCTTATTGTTGTCGGATTGTACTGCACAGAGAATTTGTAAACTTTATTCGATTTGCTTTGTTTTTTTATATCTTTAGTTTTAATAAATTCATCATTTGTATCTTCTGAATCAGGCTTCCGCGCAGTAATATCTTTAAGATGTATATAGAGAATGGCTTTTTCTACAGTTACTGCGCTCATATCATTTGATCCTCTCAATAACCTCTTCGCATTTTTTCGTTTTTCATCTGTTTCTCAATCTTTTTCATTACCCGGTTACTTAGGCTTGTTATTCTGCTTTGCACACCGTTTTCGATAAGCTGCTCGATGTCCCTGCGACTAAGCCTGTTGACCTGCGTTTCGTTGTTTATGATCTCCGTAGTTTTTGATATATGATTCTCGGTTAATGCCGAATGCTCGGAAGTCTTATTTATCTGTTTTGCTAAATTCTTCTGTATGATGTCCAGCTGTTCTGTTATCTCTTCACCGCTAAGGGACACACTACTCTTGTGCACTGTCTCAACCGGTGTTATCTGATGACCTCTTACATTTCCAATAGCTTCATAGTTAGCATTCTGTCTAAGGAATTCAGTGTAAATATCTGTTTCAGGATTTCTTTTTATATAAGGCTCCGGGGCCTCAATCGGCGGACTGCCGAATGTTCTGATATCCTGCATCAGTTCGCTTATGTCCGCATTTCTTACAATATTGTTTTGCTTTTCTATAAACTTCTCTCTGTTGAGCTTAAGTATTTCTTCCAGCTTCTCCGGATTTTCAAGTGCAAGAGCCGCATACTTTCTTGTTCGCTCAATTTCCCGCAGTCCGTCTTCGCTCTTTTGTTTTTCCTGTATTTTCTGCAGTTCTTTTTCATACAGGAGACGCCTTTTCCCATTTTGCAGATTCAGTAGATTAATGCTTTCGGTAATTCTCTTGATCTCTTCATCAGTTATTACTGATGTGCTTTCTTTTGGCGTATCTGCATCTTCATTTGCTGCGGTTTCATGTTGTATTTGCGCCGTTTCTGCCACTGTAGCCTGTGATTCTGCAGTTCTTTGTTGCAATACTGTTTTGCTGAGAAGTCTTCTTTTTTCATTCAGGAGATTGTAAAGAGTTATATTCTCCGCAATCCTTTTGATCTCTTCGTTCGGAACCTCCGGCGATATTTCTTTTACCAGAAGTTCAATCTCACTTTCAGAGATGTTACTTGTCTTCTCAATAAGCTTTTCTGTCTCAAATACCTTGAAAAAATTATTCTCAACTCTGTTTACAAGCCTTAAGATTGTCTGCTCTGATGCTTTATAGAATGTGTCCTCTAATCTGTAATATGTATCGCTGTTTTCATGAAATCTATCGTTGGCAATGTGATAGATGGTTTTCACAAGATCCATCATTACTGCGCAGTTCACAACTTTTTTGATGCTTTCATTTTCCGAAAGTTCATTTAATGTCTCATCTTCGTAAGTGTTATTATCGATGAACACAAGCTCATCTGCCTGCTCCCCCGACTGTTCTCTAAACATGTTCAGAAAGACATTTAAGGAACCGAATGTCTGATCCGAAATAGAGAATTCCCTTGCATCAATCTCATTGCTATGAACAGATCTGTTGAAGTTCGAAATAATCCTGTAAACGCTTCCTGTCTTCAATCTCTTCAGTATGTTGCTGTACAGGTAGTTTTCTTTTTCCTTTTCATAATCGCTGTGCTCTGTTTGCTTATACTCTTTTATAACATTCTCAAGCTCTTTTACCTTTTCAATAAGATTGCTGTCCTTTTCAAGATACGTTTTTATAAGTGCTCCTGTGTTGCAGGTTTCCCAAGCCATGCGGTAGAACGCTTTCATAAACTTTCTGTCATCTTTTATTCCCAGCTTGTAGAGCGTATCCGTTATGAAAACCCTGTCCTGATAGGTCAGATCCATATCTGCAGATAACAGAATCCTGTTGAGGGCATTATTTAGGATATTAACTTTTCTTATGTTGACCTCATTATGCAGAATGTTTGAATAGATACCGGTCATTCCGCTACCTTCTGCTATATAAATCTCGGGAGGTGTGGAAGTAATGTGCAGCAGATCTTCTTCATTAATATGTGCCGCCATAAGTAAATATCCACCTATAATTCTGTGATAGAAAGCTTCGGGATCGCGGATATATGTAGTTTTAGCTTTTATCTCCAAAGGGGCTGAAATCTTCAGCATACTATATTTCCTTATTATCTGATTTTTTGTCGCTCCTCATCCGGCGTTGAAGGATTGTTTACCACGCTCAACTCACGAAAGGCTATGGTTATTGATTCCGTTACAAGGCTTGACTGCTCTGCATTAAGTTCGCCATAATCCTTGCCGGTAACCACGCATCCGGTAAATATATATATTCGCGCAGGTGATTCGTTTTCATTTTCAACAGTTCCACGCCTTCCTTCATTCCTGTACAGATAGAGATTGATCGGATAATTCAGTTCTTTACCGATAATAAGAGGATCGAAAAATCTGTCGGTTCCTATATATCTCTCCACTTGAATGGTCGCAGGCTTGCTTACAGGTTTTTTCCTCATATGAACGAAGTCGTTCACACCGCCTTCCTGAATATATTCATACTCATTTTCCATATTGAATGCTTTGACTGATTTAAGAGCCAGCAAGTATTTCTGTTCAACTTCCATCACGAAATTAAAGCCGGTGACTGGATTGTTTGAAGTTCTATATTCATTATTGTTTGTATTGATATATGACATTTGAGCTCCCTCTTATATTGATCATCCGGTAGCTTTCATATCCAGAATGTTCTTTTCTTTATTCTTTTTGGAGGGGTTAAGACTCTTATTTATCTCCGATATCTCTTTGCACCAGCGGCGCCTCTCTGTGTGGTCCAGCGCCATGACTTCATCCTGTCCCCAGTGAAAATAATAAGAGATAAAAGACATTTCTCTGTAGAGATCGTCTTTTGGATACAGTCTTATCCCTCCTGAGTAAAATTTAGAGGCACATCAAATGTCTTGCCGCAGTCGGGGCATACGCATTGCATTGTCGGAGGAACTACGTCGTTGACTCTCTGATATATGTCCTGCAGGTAAGCAAGATCTGCGGTAAAAAGCTGTTCTATAGTGGTCGCTGTAACAGCATCAAGTCCCTCCAGTTGTGTGATAACTTTACTCAGGATAACAATTGTAAGATATGAAGGATTAGCGAGAACTCTCGGGTCTCTTGTTGCCGAAATCTCATCTCCGGCAGTTGCAAGACGCATCTTCCCTTTACAATGAAGCTGCCCCGATGTGTCCATGTATCCCTTAGGAAGTGTAAAATCATATACTGTTTCCATATACTTGTCTTCTCCTTTGACGTCTTATTTGCTTTACGGGACGCAGGAAAAACTTCCTGCGCCATAAAAGAAAATAATTGGTTAGTTTGGAATTATCAGCTCTTCATAAGCAATCTCAACAGATTCAATTGCTATATCGCTGTTCTTGGCATCAAGATCCGGTGCCGAATATTTGACCACAAAGGCATTTGTCAGTGTCCACTGACGAGGTCCCACAGATGATTCAACCGCCTGCGTAGGTGCTCCCGAATTTATATCGATAAGTTCAATGGTTACGTTCTGACGAGGAATCTGTCCGCGCATCTCAGAAACGCAATCCATAACCCATGTCTTAAACGGACTGGATATCACATAGCCCATCTTGAGTGTGATGTTACCGTGCTTTACAAGTCCCGGAAGCTTAACAGTTGCAAGTGACCCGCTATTGCCTTGTCTGAACTCAATTACATCAACAGTAGACTCAATACCTGTAACCTCCGAAAATGCTGCTGTTCCCGCGATAGTATCTACCGTCACAAGGAAGTTCATTTTGGTTAACGGATAGGCAGAACCTTTACCGTTATCATATGCTCCAGTAGCCATATTCTATGACTCCTTTCTTATTATTCTTCACTTCCGCCTGCTTCCGCTGTGTGTTGGGTTACTCTGAATATTACGAATTCAGCGGGACGCGAAGGTGCTATACCGATGTTACAGATTAGTCTTCCGTTCATAATGTCATCTTTGGTCATGGTAGATGGTCCTATCTCTACAAAATAGGAATCTGCAGCATTATCTCCTGCCAGCATTCCGTTTCTCCAAAGCCCGTCAAGGAAGTTGGAAATTGTTAGCTTGACTCTCTGCCAGAGAGTTGCATCATTTGGTTCGAATACAACCCAGTTAGTGTTGACCTTGATACTCTCCTCAACAAAGATGAACAATCTTCTGACATTGACATACTTAAAGGCTGAATTACTTGACGCCGTTCTTGCGCCCCAGATTCGTATGCCCTGTCCGGGGAAGAACCTGATGAGGTTAATGCCCTCAGGATTCAAGATATCCTGCTCATCCTTGGTATAGTTAAATGAAAGTCCCGAACACAGTACGACCTCATTAGCGGGTGCTTTATGAACACCGCGATCGATATCTGTTCTTGAGTAAACACCGCATACCGCACCCGACGGAGGAATGAAATCCGGCTTGTTGGAAGATCTGTCAAACGCCTTGATCCACGGATGATACATTGCACAATAGGTTGAATCGACCATTTGTCTGTATCCGATAAGATCTTCGGTCTTGTACATATCTTTTGGCATATCAAGAACTGCAAAGCGGTTACGAAGCAGCTCGCAGTGACCAACAAGTGCAACTACAACCTCAGGGATTGTAATGCCGGGAATAGCCATCATGCTGACAATGTTATTTTCAACAAATGCCTGAAGTCCTGTGCGCTTACCGGGTCCGTTATCTTCTCCTATAAATGTAGAAGCATCGATCTTCGATACGGATCCGTCCGAACCACCATCCAAGAAAAATACGCCATCGGTAACATCTTCGCCAAGAATGTTCGACACTGGATTTTCCGGAGCTTCCAAAGGATCGACCGTGACTTTGATAATGTCACTGCTTGCGAGCCTTGAACCGATAAACTTCGGTGACTGGGTATTAACAGAAAGTTCCGTGTAGTTCTCTACATCTTCTCCGTAACGAACTGACATATCGATCGTCACAAGATAGATAAGAGAATGTGGAATGATATCTGTATCAACAACCGAATCCGGAATATCGTCCTCAAAAGTAACAACTCTGTCAAAAATCGATTTGATCCTTGTGTATGTTCCGTCATACTCAACAAGATCGCCTTCTCTGAATCCCTCAAGACTTTTTGCCACAAAACCTGTATCCGTCTTTTCTATGAGCTGAATTTTTCTCTTCTTGTTTGTTGAAACTGTTATCTGAATCTTGTTGCCCCATGTTCCGGGACTGCTTGCCGTTACAGTGAGCATTCCTTTTTGGGCTGTTGCGGCCTTGGCATCTTTTGGAGCCACTCTCATTACGTAGCATCTTGTTCCGCCGTTATCAAAGAACTGCTCAACACTGTTTGCAAGAAATCTGTATTCTCCGTAACCGAATTCTGAGAGGAAACCGCCAAACTGCTGCTTGAAACTTCTCATGCCGGTTACAAGAAGAGGAGTTCCCTCGACCGGACCTTTTTCTGCAAGTCCGATAAAGCCTGCTGTACTTGTACCGACGCCTTCTATACTTCTGGGAGAATTATCATATTCTTCAACGTATACGCCCGGTGATAAATACTCTGCCATATACTTTTACCTCTTTTCTTAGAAAATCAGTTTGCTGTTGCCTTAACCTGTCCGGCGAAGCTTACAGACAGTGAACCCGCATATGCACACACAGCTTTGCAATCGGATGATAAACATGGCTTACCTTCTATCAGCACTTTGGACTTGGTGGGTATCCATGTACCGGTCACAGCAGGCACACAAGGCTGAGGTGTCAATACACCGAGTGCCGCCGCAGTTGCTGCAGCTACCGCAGGATTAGCAAGTGAAATGCACATTCCAAACGGTCCCACATTGGCAAGTCCCTGTGCGTCGATTATAGTTCCGCAAGGTTTACCGTCCGCCAGTACCTTTGCGTTATTTGTAACATTAAGAGGCGCCGGAGCTGTTCCCATTGTGCACATACACATTCCTGTTGCTACTACAAGTTCACTCATCCTTTACTTCTTCCTTTCCCTCCAAGGTTACTTGTTCTTTTGAGCCCTTTGTAAGATCAATCTCACCGGTCTCGAGATGGAAATCGATCGGTCTTATGTATTCCCGACCGCCTGCTCTGAAAAATAAAAGATAATCATGAACATCCTCATCATCTCTTACCTTTAAAATAAAATCGCCTTCAGGGCCTGCTCTTCCATAGATGATCCGAAAGATTTTTTCATTGAACTCATGCTTGAATTTAAGCTGAGTCTTTAGCATGACACTTGTAACATCGGCCTGTTCCTGCACTGTGAAGACCTCGTAGCGCAACCGGTCATTTGAAAGCATGGCATATGCCACTGGATCAAGTGCAACTCCGCCTGCCAAAGTCATGGGCAAAAGATTCATCATGGGGATATCCTTTCCTGTTGTCATGCCTTGAAATACGGCTATCGGATGACTTAGATCTATCGCCTCAATAAATTCAAGTCCCGGAAGGTTTCCGCTTATTTTAATCACCGCTCCACCTATTATGTTTTTCTCTGACGGCATCAGGAAAATATCTTTAAAAGGCAGCTTTGGATCCAGCGTATCGAAATTTATATCAAGTTCCACATCATCATATCCACAAGCACATATCCGCATAAGAAAGTCTTCTTTGCCCATGTTTATGAATATGTAGGTGCCGGTGCCTTCTCTCATCGGGTAGACACGTTCTTCGTTAAAGTAAAACCTGATATCTGTCTCTGTCAGTTCTGCTCCTGTTGTTGTATCAACAAGCCGAACAGCCAGAGTCAACTTCGCTGAGATCACGGTAGTCACCAAAATTAGCCTCCTTCTTCGCCCGGGATTTCAATTTTGAAGCTTGCATCCGTAACACGATGTGTCTCGATAACTTTGCCACTTGACAGATAAACGGGTGACGCCTTGTAAAAAAGGCAGATCTGATATGGTTTATTGACCATCCGCCAAACCCGTTCTTTTTCCTCCAGACCTATCTTCGCCTGAGACAGTGCAATCGGAGGTTCCTGTACTTCGAGCCAGGGTTGAAGATCATTGGGACGAACTGAGCTGTGATCATTCAGTATCTGCGCTATTTTCCCTATGACCTTCTGCATATCCGAATCCTTCAGCCCCATCTGAACGGATCCGTTTATAAAGACCATATAGTAAAGATCGTATGGTCGTGGCGGCTTAGAAAGTTGTGCTCTTCCTCTTTGGATATTCCTTGGTTGCGATACTTCTGTATTCTCCGCTATGTCATAGAGATAAAGTCCTACAAGATAGTCAACGTTCTGTGTTGCGGGAGATGAAATCTCAATATTGTTCGGAGAAGGAATCGGCTCGGGACACAGCTCTTTTCGCAGAATATCAAGAATGAACCGGCTTACATCTGCAATTATCGGATAATCTGCCATTTGCCCTATCCTTTCTCATTGTTAAAAGAACTGCTTAAGTTCTTCTGTATATTCCGCAACTGTACTCTGCATAGAACCTGTCAGACATACCGCATAGTCTGTTTTGTAAATATACTCAGCCTGACAAATGAAAAATGTATCTGCGTCCGCCTCAGGAATATAAACATTATTCTGAAAAACAGTTTTTGTCGAAATTGCTTCAGGTTCAGCTTCCGCGCTTTGTTTTCTCACCTTATCGCTTCCGCGTGTGAAAATATAAACCTTCATTCCGTAAGTCATAGTCGCTGTCATTTTATTGTCATCATAGAAGTATCTGTATTCTGTAATATCAGATATAGTTGAAAGAGAGATATATTCTATGCTTTTGTTAAGCTTGTACTGCATATAGGTATATTTATTATTCTTATCAACCAGCTTATTGGTTATAACCGTTATAAGCTGCTCTGCAGGAGTTATTCCGTTTTTGGAAATTCTCGACATGGTTGCATCGGCTATTGCCAACTCTCTGTCATCCATCTCATCAAGACTTTTTCCAAATAGAGATTCCATCTGCAAAAGAAGTGCGCTTGCATCAATGCTTCCGTTGCCAGAGCCACCACCTTCGCTCCGGCTCTGATCTTCGGAATCGTTTTGTTTGCTGAGAGCGTCCTTGGCATCTTGGATACTTGCCAGGTTCTCCGACGATGCGCCGCTTTCCTCAGCTTTCTCAAGAAGTTCATCAAGAGCATCTTCCGCTCCCATATCTGACAGAGTCTGTGCAACACTTGAAAGATCTGCATCGGAATCATCAGCCAGTTTTACAACTGCTTTGTCAACAAGTTCTTCTGCAAGACTTTCAACCTCGCCGCCCTCATCGGCAATATCCCGGTCTACGGCTGCAATCTTGGCATCATATGCTTTTGCACCGGATAGATCGTTGTTATCAAGGCATTGATCCCTCTTTTTCTGAAGCTCCTCTTTCTTCTCCTGAAGCTCCGTGAGTTTGCTCTTAAGGCTTTCATCTGAATCGATAATCCTCTTAGCTTCATCCTTAAGCCACACGATATGTGCATTTACCGAAGATGAGGAATATGTTTTGTATTCGTCATCCGGTATTCTGTTCAATAATTCTTCTGCAGACCGGATCCTATCATTGACATATTCAAGTACATTTGGCGGGTCACCTCTTTGCCTCATAGCTTCGATCAGGTACTGAAACTGACTTCTGGCTTCTTCCTCCTTAGTTTTTTGTTCCTCAAGAGTGCTCTTTCTTGCTCCTTCGGAAGTGTAAGTGGCATATTCGGGATTGACTCCCGCTGTTGCTTTTGCACTATACCTATCTGCTCCTTCCGATAGGAGGATACTCTTAAGAAGTTCCAGTTCTCCTTCCTTATCGCTTACTATGTTGTCCCGAATATTGGTCGCATGCTTTAAATTTGTAATAGGACCGCCTAAACCTGATGCCGAGGCATTTTCAATTACCTGCATTTCATAGTCATAGATCACATGCTCCAATAGGTCATCGGAGTCTACAAGTGCTTTTGACAAGTGCTTGTTGTAGCTCTCGCTACAGTTTGACATTGCGGTTCCTATAGCACCCAAAAGATCGGGATCTGCATTAAAAGGACTTTCCTTTTCTTTTTCGTCACTCTCGTCATCATCATCGTCCTCATCTTCCTCATCGTCTTCTTCGTCTTCATCTAAATCTAATTCTTCCTCGTTATAACTGATAGAATCCTGCATTATCCTGATATTCTGAATGTTGGATGCAGTAATATCCTCACTTTCAGAGTCTTTAAAATCCCCGGAAACCGTATACTGATTGCCACTGCACAATTCATATAGTGCATTTAACAGATTCTCATCAACTTCAGATAATTTATTCATCACTATGGCTCTTCTGGTAGCATCAACCTTGCTCATGAGGTCGTAGACAAGTTTTGCCTCTTCTTCCTTTCCGGCTGACTTAAGCGATATATAGTTGCTGTTTAGATTCTGAAGCTGCTTGTCCAGTTTATTCGTCTGCTCATCTCTAAGATCAAGAGAAAAGAAGCTTGACAGTATCTGATAGATATAAACATCACTCCTGAGTGTCCCGTTATCACGAGAGTTCTTATTATTCAAATAATCTGACAGGTCAACCTCATTCGCTGATGCAGAATATGTATATTGTGTTTTTATGGGTTCAAGCTCAGTAAGAGTCGAAAGGTCGTATGGATCCGGCAGATCAAAAGGATTAATGGCTGCCATAGTCTTTGCATCCTTAAGAACTCCGTCAGAGCCCACATAATAGGTAACATATAACGAATTGATGACATCAATAGATTCAGGGATACCCTCAACAGAAATTCCTCTTATTCCATTGACGATATTTCCGGTCTCAAACCATTTCCCGTCTGCAAGCTCAGATCTGTAGTAAATTCTATCCTGCCCCGATTCGCTGCCGGATGCGGCAGCTTTCTCATAAAGTTCATCTGTAAGTGCGTCCTTATGAATAATGTAAGTTCCGATAAACAGAACCGAATTCTCAACATTGACCTTTGCCGCAAAATTCTTGTAGGTAATGGCTTTATCGGGATCAAACACAGCCGTTACAGGGATCGGCTTGATAAATGCTACAGCAATAAGTCCGATAACCAGCAGCATAGAAATAATTCTGAACTTGAACTTATTCGGAAGCTTTAATCTCATCAATTCTCATCCTCTTTAAGAATCAGGCTGTTTACCGTATCAAATCTTGCTTTGTACAAAATCTCACCGCTTTCGCCGTAAAACTCAAGCTTTAGTTCTCCAAGTGATGATCTTATTGCATTAATATGTTTGAATGCTTTTTCTATCGATGTTTCTTCCGAGGTTCCTATAACAATGCCATCCTCGGTTAGTACCTTGTATTTTTTTATGTCGGAACTGTCCATTTTGAAAGTAATCTCCATGATGCCTGTATCATTTACGATAAGTTCATAGGTTCCGATCCTGTCTGGTTCAATTTTCTTTATGTCATATCCCGTTGTGATGGTAAGCGGTCCCGATTCCACTGATGGATCGATCATGCAATCATCTACAAAATCATCTCCGCTATATAGCCTTATCTTGGCTTCACTCACACTGTCTTTGGTAAGAGCAAGATGCCTGAGTTTTTTCTCCTTGGGATTTCTGTTTCCCACCATGATCCCGTCAACCCAGAGCTCATAATCCGTTACATCAACTCCGATATCATCCGGAATATATACAGACAATTCAAATTCCATATTCTGAATAATCGATACCAACGTATAATAGGCACCTTCTTCGGTATTCTTAACAGGAAAGCTCTCTCCGACTACAGCTGTCTGCATATCCGCATCGGTTCCCGTAAGAATGGAACTTATCCCTCCGCATGTGAGTCTGTCAAAACTGTAAAGTGTGGTGGTATAAAGCTTCATTGCATCGAGCATATTATTTTGAAGTTCTTCATAGCTATCCATCTGTGAGTCATATTCTTCAAAAGAAAGTTCGCCGGTCCTGTTTAGAAGTAATGCTTTATTAAGCTCTTTGTCTGCTTGCTCCACGTCGGTCAAAAACTGCTTATAAGAGTTACGAACCGATATATAGTTGTTAAAGGTATCCGTTACGCTCTGTATCAATGTTTCCTTTGCCGCTGCCTTTTCTGTACAGGCGGCAACATAGTCAAGAGCGTTTGTTTCAAGTGCATTGGGATCGTCATCAATATATCTTGTTCCGTCCATATCACCCTTAAACCAGAGTTTCGGAAACTTGAAAAAAAGAATTTTCTTTTTTCCCTCCCAATAGCTGTCTATCTTTTCAATGAATTCTTTATATGATGCTTTAAAGGCTTTTTTGTTTATCTCTATACCGTTTAGAGCTGTATTTATATAGGGTCTGATAATGTTGTAATCAGCGCCGTATTTGTTTTTTACCAGATCTGAATTTATTGTTAATTCCGCTCTTCCCGTGATCTCATTAACGCAAGCTTCGTAATATGTTTCATCCCGGTCCAATGTGTAACTGATGAGGGCATCCAACATTGACCTGTCTATGGACGCCTCCACAAAGGGTGTTTCAAATACATATCCGGTTGTAACATCCATACCGACCATTTTTGATAGCTTCTTTAGATCGGCTTCAAGAGTTCTTCTGTCGGCAGCTATCTTTTTATTTAATGAATCCTTCTTTTTATAGAGCTTATCGATGTCAGCTTTATTGGCTTCTCCGAGACGAAGTTTAGCTTCATTTCTGGCAAGACCTTCGCTGACCGCAATTTCTCTTTTACTGTTGAAATCTATGTTTTTCTGCAGAACCACTATTTCGCAGTATAGATTGTTGACTTTCTCATCTGTCGCAAAGACCTGATCCTGCATCTTGTGCTGAGCAACTTTTATCTCATATGAAAGAGCTATCGGTTTATATTGAAACTCAGAAGCTTCAGAAAAATTAGGTGTAGTCGGGAACTTAAAGTTTAAAAGAGGCGACCATCTGAAGGTTTTCATGTTTTTTTCTTTTATACCGATTGCTTTAACCGCACTGTCATAAGCTGACTGCTTGGCAAGAACTTTATCTTCTGCGTTCTCATACTCTGTAGAGTTCTGCAGTGCAAGCGACCTGGCAGCCTTCATAGTGAGCTTCTTATCCGCAGCCTGCACCTCTGTTGAGGTTCCGCTCAGGAAACTACAGATCAGGCATGAAATCGTAAACGCTACGGCTAAAGCTCTTTTTCCCTTATTCTGTTTTCTCTTTTCTTCAAGCACTTTCATCCTCTGTTCCTGATATGTAGTAGAAACTAAACACATTATCGTCCGAGCCCGAAACGAAGGAATAGATCACGTCATCGCGCTTAAACGAAGTGATATAAACAACATATTCCCTGTCATAACCGCTTACCTCCGCCACATCGGAAAAAGTATATTTGAGGTCCATTTTTATGTTTCCGTTAAGAGCTCTTTTTTTGCTGTTAACGATATTTATTGCAACCGCCTCGGGAAGGATCACGTTGGAATTCCCTTTATATACGGGGTTGCCAAAAGCCTTTGTAAGTTCTGTTATTGTCGTCATCTGTTTCCCGGCATTCATGAAATAATCATCAAGAACATATACGCAGTCAACTATCTCTTCATCACTAAGCGCTTCCGAATCTATTTCAGCGTGATAGAGAGCTCCTATGGAATCCATCACCGCCACCGACTCAGTTTCCGTGGTATAAAGCTTCCTACTGCCTTTATAACATTCATTGACCTCGGAAATGCTTTTCCCTAGTAGCTCGCTGAAAACTATCTCATCATTTGCGAAAGATCCCTCAAACATTTCATTTTCACCCGAGTCATACAGTACTCCCTTCCCATATTTGAGCCCCTTTGAAAATCCTCCCGTGTAGATCATGCTACCGTCTTCTCTGTAAAGTGTTCCCTCACCGTCAAAGAGGTTGTCATGGAAATTGCCGTAATACATGATATTTCCGCTGTTATAATTAAAAGTTCCGTTTCCTTCAAACTTGTTCTGTTCGAAGGATCCTGTATAAACTACATTTCCTTCTTTGTTATATAAAGTTCCGACTCCATCGACATATCCGCCCTCGACATTCCCATCGTATGCAAGATATCCGCCTTCCCCCGTGATCTTCACATGCCCCTTTGCTGTGCGAAGCTTGATCGAATCGTACTTGTAAGTCTTTATTCCATCCTCGGTAAACTTTTTAAATAGCATGGTCTCAGATGATAAATAGCAGATACTGACAACTCCCACTATGATCACAGCCGAATTCAACAGGCGTCTCGAGATCATCCAGTTTCCGATCGTAATGTAATCATCTTTATTTCTGGGCTTAACTCCAAGGAGACCCGAAAAAAACTCGCGAACCCTGATGACAATCTTGTTACGGATAAATTCCGGGTTTGTCCATAACTTGACTTTGGTAACGATCCCCGTCATCTTTGATTTGATGGTCTGCATTAAGATTCCAAAAAAATCTGTGCCATCCATTACCGCATTCCTTTCTCTTTAAAGATGAAAGTATTTGTATTCGTTGCCTTCGGCTGTTCCTTCGTTCAGATACTTCTCACTTTCAAACACATACCATCTGACCAGTTTATCTGAAGGCGTTTCTCTTAGTATTTCCGAAAACATATTTCTTGCCAGATAAAAATCCTTATCAAGATACAGCTTTAAAGCCTTATTAAACCTGTCCAGAGTTGCCAGCTTCTCAGCTCTTTGCTTTTCATCATCTGCATCCAACACTTCGTAGAGTGCAATCTCATTGTTGTTTCCAACTACGCCGCCATAACCTATGAAGCGAAGATTTCCGTCGTATTTATCTCTATCCTGAACCCATTTGGAAACTACAAGTCCCAGGTCCATGGCATCTATAAATGAGACAATATTTGAAAGCTGTTCTTTGTCGTTATAGTAGTCATATGACAGGTAAAATGAAGATTCCCTGTCATTACCAACAATGCAGAAAGTAAATGTTGTTCTGTACAAGAACATCGTTGTAAGTGACTGCTCCCTGCCTGCAGCATGGTTTGTATAGATTTCCACCAATGACTTGATGATATCGGTCTGCTTATCTGAAATAACCATCTGAAGATTAGAAATATCTACATCCTTACCTATGAGCATTGCCTTATTTTTGTCGGCGTACTCACCTATGGCGCTTATGACCGAATCAAGCTTTTTTTGCCTGTTTTTGTACTCTGCATTAATCCTGATGAAGCCTATTGTTCCGTCAAACGTTCTTTTATCTCCGTTATGAACTTCAACAATAGAATCCTTGCCCATAATAAGTTCAATATTTTTGGGGGCAAATCTGTAATAGGCTTCCATGATCTTAAGCTTGGAATGCTTCAGACTGTCGAACTTCTTCCGAATTTCCGACACTGCATCCCACATGTCTTTTACATCATTGCCAAGAGTCACGGGTCTTTCCCTGATATCATTTCCAAGTGCGGTATCGTTAAGCACCTGCTCCAAAGCTGCAAGATCCTTCATATGAAGAAGCCACACCAAAATAACCATTAAGCTTGCAACCGCAAAAATAGCAAGAAATAAGATGTATACGCCCATGTTATCTGCAACGACAGATTTATCATTGGAATTCGTGCCGATGATTCCTATAAGAGCACAATCAGGCGCAGGTTCTTTATTGGCTACCGCCACGGCTCTGTAGGGCTGTCCCTCCATAGTAAAATCACAAAGCGCAAAGCTCTGTCCTCTATGAAGTTCTCCCGGTAACCCAAGGAGCTCGTTTCCGTAAGTGTTGCTCAACACAGAAATATTTCTGCCTGTCACACCTGCACAGACGAGATTATCCTTAAGTCTTACGAGCATTACATCATAGAATATATTGTTATTACCCTTTCTTTTTACAAAAGAAGTCAGTGCCTTCCTTATATCCTGATATCTTTGCGTGTCATAAAATGATGTATCTTCATAGTCCGTTTTTTCATCCAGCCCCGCTTCATCAGTAAGTGCCTGTAATGAATATATTGCGAATCTGGAATGCTCCAGTTCTCTTGAAATTTGATAGAACCTTGCAACTGTAAGAGTTGCAACTCCGGCGATCACGAACAGCACCGCCTCCGCTATACATAGGTAGTAAAAAGATCTGTTCCTGTTTTCGAACATTCTGATCACCGGAAACAAGATAATGAACCAGATAATAAGTGCCGTTGCATACCTGATCAAATAGCCAAGATAAATGCTGATTTTTTGTCTGCCACTTAGCTTCATACCGGAAATCAAGCGCATAACCGAAGGATCTTTTTCAAACACTCCGGCAGGCTTGCTGTTATCAAGTCTTGTATATAGCTGTCCATCGGCATATATCGCGTCTGCAATAAAACGATTATCATCCGCTTTTATTGAGCTGATAACCTCTGTTTTCACATCACCGTCCAAAGTAGCCGAATCATCCGGAGTTTCCTTTAGACAAGCCGGATCAACACATATAACCTTCAAAGTAGCGCCGTCCTCGGACAATAAAGTCAGAAACAGTCCTGATTTTTCTGCAGAAAATCCGGATATGATATAGCCTTCATCTATCTCAAAATAAGATGTTCCTGAATCAATGCGTAGCTTATCATCCAATCGAAGGATTCTGTATCCGGGTGCTGTTTTAACATCATCAGTCTGTTCATCTTTTTTTGTGACCGCAGCCTTCTCGACAACAAATACATTTCCATTGAAAGCAGAAATCGCAAGGAGTCTGCTTTCATGTGCATTTGGTGAACAGTACAGGTCACTTACTTCAGCATTTTTCTGAATGGCAAATATATAGTTTTTTCCATTTTGATTATGTATAAAATAAACTCTGCTCCCATCAACAGCGCATTGTCTGTAGGAGTTATATTCGACATGTAAAGCAGCAGAACTCATAAACGCAGAAAATATGAAAATAGAAACAACGAGACTGATAAAATATAGAGCAAGTACTAATCTTGTTCTGATACGATGTTTTCCCATTTCTCTGCCTTCCTACTAAGTCAAGGTTTCTGTTCCGATCTTCTTAAAGGTATTGAAAAAAAGTCTGAGCCAGGAATTACCCCCAAGTAAGGCTCTTGATGCAACAGTACTTAGAGCCAGTACTGCCAGAATAAAACTTATCCAAAACAGGATGCCGATTATCTTTTCCGAGTTATTTTTAATCCATCGCTTAACAGGTAAAAACGGCGATATTTTCTTTTTTGAAACAGCAGCAATCGTTATATCCCTATACAACTCAGTAAACCTGCTGTAACTTCCGTTTGCTGTTTTTTTCTGAAGAAGATAATAGCTTGTAGCCTTCTGACCTGCCTTTGGTTTGAGAAGTCCCAACAGAATGTCGGCGCATTCGCGGGTACATTCACTCTCACCTATAGACAGATCAAGCCTTTTGAAATCCAGTTCATATGCAAAGAATACTGACCTGTCGCCGGTAAGCTGCAGCATATCATCCTTCAAAAGCAGATATAATATCGGATACGGTAGATCTGACGTTATACAAGCCAGAATAATATTTGTACATACATCCTCACACTGCGAAAGAGTCATGCTATCCCCATCATAGAATCTGCTTAATGGTCTTTCCCTATGGTAAGGAAATACATATACATGTTTTTCACCGTAAGAAAAATCATCAATGAGAATATCTGCTCCTTTTCTGTCGGAAAGAGTGAAAATAGAAAGCAGATCCCTGACCACATCATGCTTATTGACTACTATTACCGTGTATATAATTCCGCCGGGTGACAATAGATCCCTGCATATATAGCAATCATTGACTTCTCCCACGAATTTGGTTGCAACTACTTGCAGCTGCATTTTACCGGATTCATAGATCATCTGTTTTCTCTGATGTTCCTTTCTTTACGATTGCATATGCGTAAGTGCAGACCATAGGCATATCCGAGCAGTATATTCGAATTTCATAGACGCCTTCCTTGGCGGGAGCTGTATACACACCGTCCTCACTGATCTCTCCTGTTCCGGGCGCTGTGAGCTCATATGAGATACTGCAAGAATCCATATTATTAAACTGAACACCGAAATAGTAATTTTCTCTGGGCTTCATAACTACGGTTGGAGTCTTGGCAGAAATACTCTTTCCGTAATAATCTGCCGCATCAAGTTCTTCACCTGTAGGAAACTTGATCGCCACCCATCTGTAAGTGAGAACCAGATACTCAACATCTTTTAAAAGCTTTGCAGCGACAACAAAACTTCCTTTGTCATTTAGGACTCTTACCGCTGTTTCTGCATCTACAAGATGCTGTGACTGCCTTGAGAATAGTTCCGGGTTGCCGTAGACCGTACTCTTTGCACTGGCGCCGATTGCCTGATCCTGAGAGAAGTATTCATATCCTATGGAAACATATACATTTCCTGAGCCAAGACCGTGTGTTATTTCTCCAGAGTATCTTATATCGCCAAGTCTTGCATCTCTTCCCAGAGGAATTTCCAAAACTCCGGTTGCAATGCTCCTCTGTTCACCCATGGCATATGATATCGGCTGACCGCTTTCAGTCCTTTCGGTTACCTGATGTGTTTCTTTGTTTATTTCCGATTCCTTCACAAAGAATTCCATATACCTATCGGTTATCCCATCTTGTGAAGGCAGATTAACGTACGGATTCTCCTTATTTTCCCTGATGTTCTCTATGATGTAAGCACTGTCTCTCTTCATAAGATCGATCTCAGCCAGCTTAATAGAATTTGCTGTAACCGACTGCCTCATCTCCAGCGAAATCTTTCCGAGTTCTCTTTTGATAAGTGACAGTGGATAATCATCGGATAGTTTTATCTTCATGTCGAAGCTGTTTTCTGCATGAACTGCGATATCATCTTCGAAAGCTGCCGCAGATCCGCTTCTTAATATCACATTTGCTTCAGCCCCGCCATGATCCTGCACCGACATCCATAAATCTTTCGTGTAAACTCCACCCACAGGAAGATCTATGTCATCGACATTTATTTCTATCTGCTGCGTTCCTTCAGGAGAAGCGAAATTTGGAATGTCCAAAACGCCTTTATATGTAAGCTTTTTCTCAGCGTCCGTAAGCTTATTTATCTCGATTCTTGCCATGAGATTCCTACCCTTACAGGCAAATGCCGGCATAACGAGATAGCCTTCAAAATTCGGACCTTCAAACAGTTTTTCTTTCTGTAAAAAATCGGTCTCCAGCTCGAAACCTTCATCATAATCATCCTTATCAATAACGAATATCTCGTAACCTTCGCTTATGCGATTGTATTCATATTCCTGATCACCTTCTTTATGACCGACGGCATAAACGGAATGAATATCCTTTTCTTCATACCTTACGCAAAGGCAAACCGTCATGCTGTGAAGATTGTCAAATCCTTCGATCGTAGACAGCTTTTTTACGATGGACTTGTCTATGATAATTTCTCGTCCGCTTCCATCAATCGCTACGCCGCTTTCGATCAGAACAGATAGTCCGTCAAGACTTATAACGCTGCAACCACACACTATTCCCGTTCCGTAAAACAGGCTGTTCATGAATCTCATCTTATTGATGTGATATCCTTGCTCAGCTTTGAAGTCTGCTGTAGTCAGCATTTTGCCGGGATAATAACGATTTCTCTCGAAAGGATAGATTTGATTACCAGACATTTATACCCCCTACTCATAAATGTTATTACGAATACCCCAAAACGTAATTGTATTATATTTAATAAAAAATTCCCCTTGTGTGACATACAGTCACACATTATAAAGTTTTTATAAAATCAATTAAGACAATATAAAATTGATTTTTTATAGTAAAATAAATATACGTATGTCAGTTTTACTTATCTTTGGGGGATTAGGGGGAATAAGCGGAATATGAACAAGAGATTTTCTGTTATTTTGAAAGAACTCAGAAATAAAAGAAACATTTCTCAGAGCAAGCTTGCAGAGCTTCTGGGCGTTGACCGTTCAGCTGTTGCACATTGGGAACGCAGCGACAGAATCCCCAGTACCAAACAGCTTCTTAAGCTTTCCAAAGTGCTAGATACAGATCTTGCAAAACTATTTCCAACCTCCGCTTCAGACTCCGATAAGGCAGAACTGGTCATGATCGTTGACGATGAAGTAACAGCTCTAATGGGTGCCAAAAAGGTTGTTTCCGATGCACTGCCAAATGCCGGTGTTGTTGCAATAAAACGGCCTTCCGACGCTGTTGAATTTGCATCTGCCAACAAGATCACTCTGGCACTTCTTGATATTGAAATGGGAAAGTCCAATGGACTGGTATTATCCAAGAAAATACATGATGCCAACCCTTCAGCATATATCATTTATTTGACAGCATATCCGGAATATGCACTTGATGCTTGGTCAACCTATGCTAAGGGCTTCCTGGTTAAACCGTTAAAAAAAGAAACTTTATTAAAGAAAATCAACATGATACGCGAATCAGTCATCTAGTTCATCGTTCGCAAGATAAACAGTCATATTATTCAAGCAACGATGTACCGGTAACTTCCCTTGGAAAAATGCACGACTTGATTAATAATACTTACTTTGTACTGGCGATTTTGGGAGTGACTATTGCTTTTTTAATTTTTTTCTTTATTTTCCGTATGCAATATAAGCATAAAATCTCAGATCTGGATTACAAGATCAAATCCCTGCAGATGCGCCCGCACTTTATCTATAACATTCTTTCCAACATATATTATTTGTGTGAACTGGACCCTTTAAAGGCTCAGAAGGTAATAGACGACTTCACTGTATATCTAAAGAAAAATTTCAGTGCAGTGTCTAAACAGGGCCTGATCTCTTTTGAAGAAGAGCTTCAGCACACAAAAGCTTATCTTGCCGTTGTAAAAGCAAGATATGAAGATCTTATTCTTGTTAAATATGATACGCCTTTACTTAATTTCAAACTTCCACCTCTTACTCTTGAGCCTCTTGTCGAAAATGCCGTTAAACATGCACTTGATCCGGATTCAGATCCACTGCATATAATTATTCGAACACGGCTTGAAAATAACTATAATGTCATCATCGTAGAAAACACCGGAATTGACTATCCCACAGAAAACGATAACAAATCTAAACCTTCTCTTAAACCGGATAATGAACCACATATTGGTCTAATGAACATAAAAAGCCGCTTGGCAGTTTCCTGCAGCGGCTCATTAACGCTCTCTAAAAGACCTGATGGTGGTACTATCGCCATAATACGCATCCATACAGATCATTCAAGTTTTAAATAATTTTAATGCCAGATAACTTCCAGCGTGTTCCTCTGTGTGGGCACGGTAAGCGAAGTGTCTTTACTAACTTCTTTAAACTCGCCGTTTTGTGTGGCGCCGCGCATGAATACAGGGGTTCCTTCGTTGTTTAAAAAGGCTTTCACGTACTCTTCGACAGAGTTTATCTTGTGGTCGAAGCACATTGCGCCCATTTCATTCTGGCCGAAGTTGTGAATATCTGAACCTGAAGACATTCTGAAGTTTCTTTCAACTGCATACTCATATGCAAGAGAGTTCTGATAATCGGGATTGCCGGAATTGTATACCTCAACGCCGTCGCATACGGAAGGTGTAAGGTTGATTTCTGATAAGTAGCCTCTTTCCCGGTAAGGATGAGCCTGTATCATCATTCCGCCGTAATCTTTGACTAATTTATAGACTTCGTGTCTGTCTTTTTCGAGCAAGTCGGGATTTGCAAGGAGCCAGTCCTCATCAACTCCGTAGAGAAGGAACTCATCGCCCTTGAAATTGTATTCTATTCCAAACATTACCGTGAGATCTGAGTTTGTGTTGCGTGCTTCTTCAAGCGCATGCTTGTAACCGCTGCAATACATCTCTACTCTTTTCTCCCATGGAAGATCCTTCGGGATACAACAGTTGCCGTTAAAAAAATGATCTGTGATAATGATTCCACTGTAACCAAGTTCTGACATATATTTAATGTAATCGCGGGCGTCCGTTCCCGAACAAGCGCTCGCTTCCCTGGTATGCATGTGAGTTTCATAGTAGTACTTCATAATGTCTCCTGGATGTATGTTTTATATATTAGACGCTGTAAAAAGCGATGTCGGACTTGATCGCGTATGCAATGAGAAGCTTAAGCGTATTTGTAGCGCCGTCTTTATGCGATCTCTCATAGCCGTGCGAAGCATATACACCTGCGCCTATAAGTCCGTGCTTAAGATCGTTTCCTGCGCGAAGCGAAGCCTCAACGTCGCTTCCGTAATGAGGATAAACATCTACAGCATAATCGATACCGTTCTTCTTTGCCGCTTCTATCAAAGCTTTTACGATATTATAGTTGTAAGGTCCGTTGCTGTCCTTTGCACAGATAGATACTTGTTTCTCGGTACAGTCAAGACCTTCACCGACACATCCCATATCTACAGCTATAGCTTCGGTGCAGCCTTCGGGAACGCTTCCGCATCCGCCGTGACCAACTTCTTCGAATACCGTGATATGAGCATATAAAGCTCTTTTAGGAGTTATTTTGTTATCATTAATGTATTTTGCAAAAGCAAGTAAAATGCCGACGCTGAGCTTATCATCGAGGAATCTGGACTTAATATATCCGCTCTTTGTAACTCTGAAATTAGGATCGAAGCATACGATATCTCCGATAGATATTCCGAGCTTTTTTACATCCTCGTCAGATGAAACATCCTCATCAAGAACAACTTCGCAGCTGCTCCATTCTCTTTTTACATCGTTATACTCGCCGTTTACATGTATCGAGGCGTCATTAAGCTGGAATGTGCCTTCGTATTCGCCGTCAAACTTGGTTATTACTTTTACATTCTCAGTCTCCGCGTTATTTGGATTCATGCCGCCCAGATTGGTAAGCTCAAGCCTTCCGTTTGACTTGATCTTGGACACCATTCCGCCAAGTGTATCAAGATGAGCTTCGAGAAGAAGCCCGTTATCTTTATCTTCACCGCCGAATTCAACGATGATTCCGCCTTTGTTTGTGTAAGAAGTTTTAAATCCAAGATCCTCAAACTCCTTCTTTACAAAAGCAGTTGCTTCTTCGGTATATCCTGTAGGCGAATCGATATTTATGATCTCGCCTGTCTTTTTCATCATAAAATCAATGTATTTCTTTTCTAATTCTAATGTATTCTTCATTTTGTTAATCTCCTCAGAAAGACATTCTACGCCTCTTGTGATAGGAAAGCAATCGAACCAACCTACGTAAAAAGCCTTTTTAAACATATAAAAGCCCTGTATCTATGCGACACAGGGCAAACTTTTAATAATTTTTTTCAGAATAAAGACTTCGCGGCATTGTCCATTGCGTTTCTTACTTTGGTATCCATTTCATCCGAAAGCTTAACGTTAAGCATATTGATAACTCTGTTATCTATGGAATATCCAAGTCTGGATGCATGTTCACTGAGATCATCCGAATGAGCATTCTCGTAGCTCGAGCGAAGATTCGCGCTCAAAAGCTTCATAGAAGTCATCGATTCGTATACCTCAGAGAAATCCGCTCCGAGTTTTTTCTTATCTTCCTCACTGAGTGTGGAAGTCATAGTTTTATTGAGATACTTATTTGTAATGCTGTCTACCGATGCCAAAAAATTGAAATCCATAAAAACTCCTTACAATTATGTATAACAATTATATCGGTAAACATATTCATAAATTTAGTGCCTTAACAAAAAGTTTCAGCTTTTTTTATTATTTTCGTAGTCTTCAATATACTGAATAATAAGCTTAACCGTTCCTTCTATGCCAAGTACACTTGAATTGATACATAGATCGTAGCTGTCGGCTCTGCCCCATTTCTTCGAAGAATAATAATTGTAATAGCTCTTGCGCTGCTTATCCTTCTTATGCATCATTTCCCTTGCTTTTTCGTTGGAAGTGATATCGGGAAATCTCTCCCTGATGCGCTTGATCTTGCAATCTTCATCTCCGTATATAAATATATTAAGAACATTTGGAAGTTCGCTAAGAGCGTAATCTGCGCATCTTCCGACTATAATGCAAGGTTCTTCTTTTGCAATTTTCTTAATGGTATCAAACTGTGCGAGAAAAACTTTATGGCTGATAGGCATATCTACAAAACTTGAAGAATTATACCCAAAAGAATATGTATCCATTACCAGATTGTACAAGAATGAATTTGTAGGTCTTTCATCGTGATTCTGTATCATTTCCTCGCAGAATCCGCTTTCTTTCGCAGCTCTTGTAAGGAGCTCCTTGTCATAGCATTTGATACCAAAATGGTCAGCAACCATCTCGCCTATTTCTCTTCCGCCCGATCCAAATTGTCTACCTATAGTGATAATAGTATTCATATGCTCACCCCTTTTTGATATAAACTCCCTCTGTAATTTTATTTTACATTATTTGAGAATTTCAATCAAATGCTGAAAATACGCAGGTAAAGGGGCATCAGTCTCAATATATTCGTTGGTCCCGGGATGTTTAAAGCCAAGAGTCTTGGCGTGAAGGCACTGTCCCTGCGCTTTAAACTTGCTCTTTCTTCCCGGAGCATACACTTCATCTCCCAAAAGAGGGTGCCCGATATGCGCCATATGAACCCTTATCTGATGCGTTCTGCCGGTCTTAAGCTTACATTCTATATAAGTCATATTATCTTTTTCAAAACGCTTCAGAACGTGAAAATGAGTGGATGCTTCTTTTCCGCCCTTTGTGACAACAGCCATCTTCTTTCTGTCGGAAGTGCTCCTTCCGATAGGCGCATCGATATCGCCTTCATCTTCCTTGATTATTCCGTAGCAGATGGCGTGATAAACGCGATTGATCGAATGCTCCTTGAGCTGCTGCGCGATCTCTCTGTGAGAGGCGTCATTCTTGCAGATAATAACGGAACCTGTTGTATCCTTATCAATTCGGTGCACAATACCGGGACGCAGAACGCCGTTGATTCCCGAAAGATTCTTACAATGATACATAACGGCATTTACAAGTGTATCCTTATAATGACCGGGAGCCGGGTGCACGACCATATCCTTTGGCTTATTTACTACAAGAACATCGTCGTCCTCATAGATGATATCAAGCGGAATGTCCTGCGGCACGATCTCGGGAACTTCGAGAGGCGGTATCTCCATCTTGACTACGTCATTCTCCGACACGATATAGCTCGCCTTCACGTTCTTATCGTTGCAAAAAACCTTCTTATCATCTATAAGTTTTTTAATATATGAGCGCGAAAAAGAATCGATAAGTTCGCTGATAAGCTTATCGATTCTGTAACCTTCGTATTCATCTGTAACTACGCATTCAAAGAGATTATTCTCATCCATTACTTAAATTCCTTGAACTTCTTCTGCTGTTTGAAACTCAAAAACTCAAAGTCACTTTCTTTGTAGTAAAAGAGGAACATAATAACAAGAATAATTGTTGCAACGGTAACATAGATATCCGCAACATTGAATATAGGGAAATTGATGATCACAAAATAAATAAAATCAGTAACGTAATCATGTCTGATCCTGTCTATCATATTTCCTGCGGCTCCGCTTGCTATCATAACAAGAAGAATATGCATATAATTGTATTTCTTATCATCGGGCATTCTAAAGAGTACATATGCGATGATTATAAGAATTATCGCAGCGATAAGTACAAAGAAAACCTTCTGATTCTGAAGCATTCCGAATGCAGCTCCGCTGTTTTTCAAAAAATTAAGTTCAAGAACACCTCTGATTATAGGAAAAGCCGGCTTGTCCTGAAGGTGCTTTGTTGCAAGAAACTTGGTGAACTGATCAAGGAATATAAGTAAAATGATCAGACCAAGGTCTGCAAGTAAAAAAAGTTTTTTCTTTTTAGATAAGTTCGTATTCATCTATAACCTCTTAATTATTCATTATCTTCTACATAAATGATTTCTTTAAGCGCCGCGCGCATCTCATCTTCCGTGACAGTCGTATCGATAAAAGCCTTGCCGATCTTCTTAAGAAGAATGAATTTAATCTTATCGGCATCCGCTTTCTTATCAGACTTGGTGAGCTCGATGACATTGTCCACGTCAAGATCTTCGATCGAGATGGGAAGATTGAACGGAACAAGCATATCTCTTACTTCATAGTACTCTTCCATTGAAAGAAGTCCTTTTTTCCATGATATGAAAGCAGCAGCCACAAATCCAAGTGAGATACATTCTCCGTGAGCGAGCTCAAAGTTCTTGGATTTCTCTATTGCATGTCCGAGTGTGTGTCCGAAGTTAAGCAAAGCTCTATCGCCTTTTTCCGTGGGATCCTTCTCAACAACAGCCTTCTTAACAAGACAGCTCCTGTAAACCATCTCTATAAGAGTATCTACGTCTCTGTCATCAATCTCATACATGTTATCGATGAGCCAAGTATAGAAATCAATATCCTTTATAATACCATGTTTCATTACTTCGGCAAAGCCGGAGGCAAACTGCCTGCCACTGAGCGTTTTGAGCGTTGCTATATTCATATAAACAAGTCTGGGCATATAAAAAGCGCCGACCATGTTCTTATATCCCTTGTAATCTACGCCTGTCTTACCGCCGATACTGCTGTCAGACTGCGCAAGAAGTGTAGTGGGGATCTGAACAAAATCAATTCCCCTTAAATATGTTGCCGCGGTAAATCCCGACATATCGCCGACAACACCGCCGCCCAGAGCAACGATAAGATCGTGCCTGTCATAATGATTAATAATGAGTTGCTCATAAATCTTGTTTATCTCATCAAGATTTTTATTCTCCTCACCTGCGGGAATCACGCATTTGATAACTTTTTTTGCGATGGTACCGAGTATTTCGCTCACTTCATCCGCATAGAGTTTGTCTACATTTGAATCCGTTATCAGACATATCTTTCTGTTCTCGAATCCGAGCTTTTTAATCTCTTCTGCAAGATCGCTGAAATCCTTGCTGTAAACAATGTCATAGCATGGCTTATCCTGATAACTTACGTTTAATGTCTTTTCCATATTGTCTCCCTAAAAAAAGACTGTTGACTTATTTCATGTCAACAGTCTCGATCTTTTAATCTATCTGCTGTGGGCCTTCTGAAATTCCACCACCGAATGTGCCGCTTAAGATATCCTGGAAATCACCCGAGATATCAACGGATGCAGGTGTGATAATAAATATATATCTGGAAATTTTCTGAAGATTACCTGAGATCGCAAATGTTGAACCCGAAGTAAAATCAATGATTCTCTGGGCAATATCAACATCGAGACCTTCTAAATTGAGCACCACAGTTCTGTTAGCCAAAAGAGTTTCTGTTATCTCTCTAGCGTCTTCAACAGTTGTAGGCTTGATAACACAAACCTCCATACCTGCAGCAGATAACGATTTTCTTGTTCTCGCCGGAACAACTTTTGGCATAGGTTTCTTAGCTTTCTCTTCAGAAAGATCGATACTGGGATCATCCTTTCCTACAGGAGTTGAACTACTAAATGGATCAATTTTGGAACCACTGTCAAAATAGACGTCATCAGAATCGTAATATCCGCTTTCGTCATCCCCGGTAAGCTGTATTGCTTTTAAAAACTTATCCATCACGCTCATTTTATCTTCTGCTCCTCATAATAATTATCCCAACATTAATAATATTAACTTAGTTCTATACCTAATGTCAAATATCTACTCGCTTTCAGAGGCTTCGGATGACGCTTCTTCTGCGCTTTCCGAAACTTCTGCGGAAGAATTTTCAGAAGCGCCGCCGGTAGCATCACTTGAAGAACCGCTGTCACCACTGTTTTCGGCAGATTTTTCCGCTGATTTCTCTGCAGCTTCTTTTTCTTTCTGGGCTTCAACGGCTTCAGCATCCAGAACAATGTAGTCATAAACATTTAGTCCGTACATCGTATTTGATTCCACTATGGAATAATCTTTGTTCTGCTCAAGCCTGTTGATCTGCCTGAAATCGGCATAACCTTTGTTGATATTATAAACGCCGAGAAGCGATGCCGTTTTACTGACAACATATTTCGCGTTGGTATCAAGTTGTATCAGATTGTCTCCGGATCTAAGAACATCCATATCTATGTAATATTCTGTTTCGTTTTCATCGTAAAGAGTTACATCGACGCTTTCCGGAGTCATTTTGCCCTGTTCATCATATTTTTCCCTGAGCACAGTTGTTTTGCCGTCGTTATTCTTGGTCACATACTCTTTCGGAACAAGGAAAAAGTTCTTTTCAACAATAGCGGAATTGGGAACTTTAAGTCCCGGTCTGTCATCCAGAATAAGTTCAATACTTAAAAATCTGTCCTTGCAAAAAGTGATCATCGAATTTGTGAATGACAACTGTACAAAAGTTTCTCCGGCTTCATTTGTAAATGTCGAGACCGCGCCCCAGGATTCAAGCTGATTCTTAAGGAATCTTACTTTAATATATTCCTTTTCCAAATACTGCTCGGCAAGCTTGGGATCATCCACCTTGATAACGACAGACCAGTCTTCGCTTGTGCACAGCTTATATGCAGGGTCTCCCGGATAAACATGATTATCTGTTGAGTTTTCAATAAGTTGCTTTCTTTGCTTCTGATAAGCTTCTTTATTGAACTTATCACCCGTCATGGTCTGAAGAGTAAGATCTTCGTAGCCGTCCGTGGAATATACCACAATACCTGTGTCGTGCGCAACAACATTGACAGCATTTGATCCTTTGAGTGACTCAAAGTTTTCAATCATACTACTGTTTGAAAGCTTCTGAATGCTCACATCGATGCTGTTCTTGAAGTCATAAACGGTAGAAAAATTCTTCTCATCAAACTGCTCCGAATCAAACTCAATTATCTGAGACCTGAGTTCCGACATATCTTCATCACTTAATGCTATCTCTTCAGATCCCTGAGACTTAAGGTATTCAAGAAGCTGACCTGTTGAATCGATCATGTAGACAGTCTTGTTTGCAGCAACTCTTTCACCTTCGGTTGCATAGTAATATACATAACCGTCAGTTTCAGCCGGAACAATCTGCTCCTGTCTCAGCGCTATGGCATCATAAACGTTATTGGTCGAAATCGAACCTTCCATAACCTGATAGGCAACTACATGATCTCTTTGCAGATAGTTTATAACGGAAATAAAAATGTATATAGCAATGACTGCAAAGAACACAACGCCAATATTTATGTTATTTATAGTTTTGGGATACTTTGTAATCTTTCGGCTATTTTTACCAGCCATATTTGACAACCTTCATAAGAAATATTATTTGTTACATAACTTAAGCCGCGGTATTCCGCGGCTTATATATCTCATACTTTAAAAATTAAAGTGAAATAACAACCTTTGATTTAACACTTTCCGGAAGCTCAGACTCATCCATTGAAAGACTGAGTACAAAGTCAATATTAAACTTCTCGCCAAGCTTTTCAAGCTTATCGATAGTCTGAGAAATATCCTTTCCTTCAAGACAGGAAATCTTCAAAAAACTGTCAAAATACATCTGCTGGAGATCGTGGTCCTGAGAAATAATTCCACTGACAAAACCAATGAATTCATCAGAATTGGAGATCATAAACTCCGAAACGACAATAAGACGGATCTTATTGTTTAGTTCATACATGTGCTTGGTACTCTTATCGAGAAAGGCTATTGAGCCGAGAACATTCTTTACCTCGGTGTTAACCTTGTCCAATAAGCATTTGGTCTTTCCTTTTCCTTTTTTCCCAACAATTAACTGAACCATCGGCATACCCTCCCGCAAGTAAGTATTTTATTGATAAATTAATTATAAAATATTAGGGGGTAAAAGACAACCTCATTTAGTGATTTCATCAAGCAGAGACGTCATGTCGGAATACAGCTTGTCGCCGTCCTCATCCCGCATGATTACTGCGATGTACGGATTGCCGTTTTTGTCTTTTGCAAGCAAAATGAGGCAATGTCCGGCTGCTTGTGTTGTACCTGTCTTACCTCCTATAACGGTAACTCCCGAAGGCGCTGTTGCATTGCCTGAAAGGAAACCGTTTGTGTTCTTCCTGGTTACTTCAACGCTCTCACCGGCTGCATTCTGATAATTCGTCGAATACTCAGTCATATTGATGATCTCGGAAAAGGTATCGTACTGTATAGCCGCATCAAATATAAGATACAGATCGTATGCAGTAACATAGTGATCATCCGCATTAAGACCGTTCGGATTTACAAAATGAGATCTGGTTGCGCCCAAAAGAGCAGCTTCTTTGTTCATAAGTTCGGCAAATCCCTCAATGGATCCGCCTATATTCGATGCGATCAGATTGGCAACATCATTAGCCGAATAGATAAGCATAAGGTGAAGTGCCTGATCGAGAGTCATCTCATCTCCAACTTCAAGCCCGATCTTCTGCGCACCACTCTCATCGATAAGTACACTCTCATCAGCAGTAAGCATCTGATCAAGTTTTCCGTATTTAAGTGCAACATAAGCGGTCATGACCTTGGTTAAACTTGCGGGCATGACCTGTAAATTTACATTCTTTGCGTATATAGTCCTCTTATTGTTAAGATCAAAAAGACCGCCGCTTGCTTTCTCATTGATCTCAAAACCTGATTCCGTAGAAATATCCTCATTTACAACACATTTCTCAGATGCAAATGTCGGAAAATACTGATTCTCTCTGTTATCTACAGGAGACTTCTCTACAGAATACTTGGCGGAAAAAGGAACTGACGAACATCCGCAGATACTGACGGATAACATCATTATAGTTGTAACAACCCCAATAATAGGCTTACTTATACATTTCACGCCACTCAAGGTCTCCTCTGTCCAATGATTTGATAAGAAGTTCAGCCGAAGCAAGGTTTGTAGCGACCGGAATATTGTGCATGTCACAAAGTGTCATGACATTGCTGATACTCGGTTCGTGAGATTTTGCCGTAATAGCATCTCTCAAAAATATAACAAGATCGATCTCGTTATGTTCTATTGCAGCTCCGAGCTGCTGAGCGCCTCCCAAATGTCCCGCAAGATATTTGTGAACATTAAGATTTGTTACTTCTTCTATAAGTCTGCCGGTTGTACCTGTGGCAAAAAGATCGTTTTTACTTAATATACCCCTGTATGCTATGCAGAAATTCTGCATAAGCTTCTTTTTTGCATCATGTGCGATAAGCGCAATGTTCATATCTAATTTGATACCTCCCCTAGATATACTTGTTGCTCTGTAATCGAATATTCAAGACAATACCTACCCCAACGTATAAACATAAAAGCGATGTAAGTCCCGAACTAACGAAAGGAAGCGGAAGTCCCGTATTGGGTAAAACACCGGTAGCAACGCCAATATTTAATAACCCCTGAAATCCAACCCAGGCACCGACTCCGGTTGCAAAAAGTTCACCCGCTTTATCTCTTGCTATCATTGATATCCTAAAACACCTGATAGCGATCAACAAAATAAACGCGATAACTCCGCATCCACCTATAAATCCAAACTCTTCTCCTACAACAGCAAAAATAAAGTCCGTCTCGGATTCCGAAACGAATCCACTATTAAGTATCGAAACAATCTCACTTTGCTCTTTACCTGTGAGCTGTCCCGAACCTATTGCCATCTTGGAATTAGTGGTCTGCAAGGCCGCTGAAGAAGTATACTCTTCAGGATGCAGCCACGCCATAATTCTTGTCTGCTGATATTCAGCCAAAAACATACTGTTTCCTTGACCTGCGGCATATATAACAAGCGTGACACCTATTATACCGACAACAAGGACACCGGCGACAAGCCTCCAATCAATTCCCGCAACAAACAACATACATCCAAGGATTATCACAATCGTGATGCATGTCGAAAGATCGGGCTGTTTTTTGATCAGAATAGCCGGTATGCCCAATAATAAAAGGCAAACAAGGATAAAGCCCATGTTTTTTACTTTATCCTTATATTTCATGATAAACTGAGCGAAAAATAAAATCAATATTATTTTAGCCGACTCGGAAGGCTGAAAACGGTTTATTACGGGCAGCATAATCCAACGCCTTGCACCGTTAACATCCTTTCCCAAAGGTGTAAAAATAAGCGCCAACAAAACAAGATTTGCAATATAAAAGACAATGTAAAAATTCAGTATAAATGTGTAATCGATAAGTGAAACTATCAGCATTACACAAAAGCAAAACACAATACCCGCAATCTGTTTCTTGATAGCGGGGCTGATTATCTGTTCTTCAGAACGCTCAGTCATACCGATCGCTATAGTGCCAAAGATCGTGAGTCCCACGACCATGGCAACAAGCAAAAAGTCGAAATTATAAAACCTGTATTTCTTTAACACGTTATTCAACATGTTATTTAGCATATTCTTAAGCATATAAGTCTCCCAAAATCAATCACCGAAAGTCGCGCCGTCCTGCAATGCATTAGCAGAATCAGACAATATCTCATCTTCAAGATCCGCAAGTCCAAAGTAATATGCAAGTGCGTCCTTCGTAAACTGCGCCGCATAACTTGATGTATAACCGTGCGCGATTCTTGTTGCCACAGCAATCTTAGGATTCTCATAAGGCGCGTAACATACAAATAGTGAGTGGTTGGGGCGGGATTTGCTTTCCTCTGCCGTTCCGGTTTTACCCGCAACGTTTACTCCGAGATTTGAATAAAAGGGCTTATCCAAAACCACTCCGCGCATACCTGTATGGATTGCATCCCAATACTCCTTAGGAAGATCAACAGTATTTCTGACCTGAGCCTTATAGTCTTTGATTAGATCATCATTCGATTTCTTTGTACATTTTATAAGATTAAGATCGTAACAGGTTCCGCTGTTTGCAACAGTAGTAACATATCTTGCAAGTCCGACCGTCGAATAGTTATGACTACCCTGACCGATAGCCGAACGAACAGCATCAACATCAGAGAACTGGGGTTGTTTCTCTTCTATTCCGATTCCGGATGTATCGGTAAGACCATACAGGTCGGCATATTTCTTAAGTCTTTCAAGTCCTTCTTTCGAAGCATAATAACCGCTCTGTGAAGCTAGTCTGTAACCTATGTCATAAAAGAATACGTTACAAGAATTTCTGATACCACCCGTCACATTCAAAGAACCGTGACCGCCTCTCTTCCAACAATAAGGTGGATGGTCGGACAATTTGCTAAATACACCGCCACAATGTACGGACGTAGAAGTATTTATTATTCCTTCAGAAAGTCCTGCTGTAGCAGAGACCATCTTAAAGGTTGATCCCGGCGCAGTAAGCTGCTGTGTTGCGTGATTGTACAGCGGCTCAGTTTTATCGCTGCTAAGCTTGGCATAATATTCGATATTTACACCGTTAGCCATCTTATTGTTGTCATACCCCGGGTACGATACAAGCGCAAGTACATCTCCGGTAGTGACGTCCGTAACTACCATAGAAGCCGTGCACGGGTCAAGCGCAAGCTCAGCGGGAGTTATATCAAGATTTTTGATTCTCTTCATCAGGAATTCATAAGGTGACTCTCCACCTCTGAGCCAAAGGTCAAGTTCCTCCTCGGGAATCTTATTCTTGAATTCTTCGCTCTGTTCGAGCAGAATATTACAAACCTGATCGCCGGAAATATTTTCATCAAGGAGCATGTACTTATACATTCTCTTCTGAAAATCAAAGCTCTCTTCGGCATTGTCAAGTTTCTCGATTATAGCGTCTACGATTCCATTGTAAATCTCTTCCGAATCCGCATACTGACTTTCGATATTCTTAAGCCCCGAAGTATTGGTCCATCCGTTTAAGATCGCATATTGAATAAATTCGGAAAGAGAGACTTTCTCAGCTTTTTCAGGGTCGTCTCTGTTTTCCCATTTCTTATAGATCTTATCTGCTTTGACATCTTCATCGATACCTATAATAGGTTTGCCCTTTACAATACCGTCTTTTTTAACCAGCATGTTTGCAATAGTGGACATATACCACTTATATTCGGGAGAAAGTTCGTCATATGATGTTTTCTTTTCCACAAGCTCATATCTGATCTGATCAAGTACAGCTTTCTTTTTGGTAAGAAATGCATTATATACGGCTTTTTCATTGGTCTTTGCATTCTGATCGGACAAATGCTTTATATCAATTGAATTATTATCAAACAGCGCAAAATAAACGTCATAAATAGGTATTACGATATCACTGGAATTATTTTGCTTCTCAGAATGCTTATAGAACTTTACATTCTTAATCTTCTCGGTAAGAATCTTCGCAAGATCGTGCTCAATAATGTCATAGCAGGCAATCGTAAGGTCCTTATCGATCGTAAGGTATACATTATTTCCGACTTCCGGCTCTATGGGATCCGATCTTTCGATTACTCTTCCCATATTATCAACATATATTGTCTCCGAACCTTTTTTTCCGCGGAGCTCCTTCTCCATCAGCTTTTCTACACCTGACAGACCAATCGTATCATTTTTATCGTAAACATCAGGTTCTTCATCCTGAAGTCTGTCGAGTTCGTTCTGTGAAATAGAGCCGGTATATCCAAGAAGATGTGAAAAATACTTCGAATCATCTTCACCGTATTTTCTTATCTTCTTATCTTCAATCTGTACACCTTCCAGAACGTCCTGATTCTCCAGTATTGCGGCAACAGTCACATCCTTAACGTTTGATGAGATTGTCGTTGAAATATACTTCTGATATAAATTGGAACTCAGATTATATCTGATGGCAACAAGCTGAAGAACTCTCTTGTTCGAATAATTCATTCTGGGAACAAAATTCGTAGGTTTGCCTTTTTCATCTTTAGACAAATATGTTCCAATCTTATAATCTTTACACAGATCGTCTATTACCTGAGTCGCGGTATATTCTCTCTTATCATCTTTTGTTACCGGATCGTACAGCTCCTCAATCCTCTTTTTATGATAAACATCACGCAAAAAGGGAAGATGATTTTCCTTGGCAAATACAAATTTCCCCGATTCATCCAGACTGATATCAAAGTTGTTGAGATCTACTTCATCACCCTTCTTTTCGATAATGTCAATTGTTTTATTAAGGACCTCGTTTAATTTACTGTTCTTATTTTCATTAAAGACATCTGTTATGGTTACACAACTTGCGGATGTATCCCACGCCAAAATATTTCCGTTTCTATCGTATATATTTCCGCGTGTTGCGGGAATACTCCTTTTAGTTTCAACTTTAAACTTGAATTTGTTGAAATTTTCTTCGCCGTGAACTATCTGCAAAGAAAACAGCTGCATCACCAAAACACAAGCCATCAATATCAGCGCACCACACAGAGCAACCTGTCTGGAAGTTATGAACTTTAAAAAACGTTCTTTTATATTTTCAAACAAACTTCTTCGCGCTCCTTTGTTCCTCGTCAAAAATCCTATTGTTAATCTTCAGAATGATCGGATAATAAAATATCGCAATAAGTGCGGTATATACAGTACCCGGAATAATTATGTTCATCATATAAAAACCGATATCAAATCTTCCCCTCAGCAAGAACATAAACACATAGCAGATAAAACCATATAAAAAATCCATGATGGAAATAACAACTATCGGTATTGTGATGTTCTGCGAGAAGAAAATCTCATGAAGCTTCCCGACCAGAAAGCCGATATACATGTAGATCAAAGCATAAAATCCAAGATATGTTCCGAATAAAATATCAGACAAAAGCCCGGCAAAAAAGCCCGACAAAATGCCCGCTTTATCGCCGCATATAAAACCGTTTGATGCAACCAAAATAAGCATTAGATTCGGCGCGATTCCGCCGAAATCCAATGTTCTGAAAACTGTTGTCTGCAAGACAAACGATAAGATTATCAAAATGAAATTAATTACTATTTTTTTGATTTTTATAGTCATCTAAATGATCTTCTTTTTTCTCCTTAATAACAAGCACCAGATTTAAATGATCAAAATCAGCTACCGGCGAGATCTTACCAACCTTGGTGAGATTATCGGCATCCTTTTTGATCTCGGTAATGTGTCCAACCAAAATACCCGAAAGGTATTTATCGCTGATATTTGAAGTTACGATCTCATCTCCGACAGCAACTTCATCTGCAATGTCATTAAGTTTGGAAAATGTTATCACACCGTCCTTATAAGTCTTAAGGTCTCCGTGTACAAAAAGAATGTTTCTGGATTTGGACGAGCGGTCTTCAGCGGCTAAAGATGAATTATCCGAAATAATGGATAACACTCTCGCCCACTTGGGGCCAACATTTGTAACTCTTCCGACAAGTCCGCCGTTGGCAAGTACATTCATGTCAACTTCAATGCCGTCATCCGATCCCTTATCGATAATAAACGAATGATACCAGTTTCCGTCTTCTTTACCGATCACATTTGCAGCGACCATGCTGTTTCGATAATCAGAGTACTGATCCTTAAGGTCGTTGAGTTCACGAAACTCCGTAAGGTCGTACTGCTGCTTTTTAAGATCGCTGTTCTCCATAGTAAGCTTGGAAACTTCGTCCTTAAGTCTTGCGTTCTCATCCTGAAGTCTGGTGATCTCAGCAAGCTTATCCGACTGATCCTTAAGATAAGTTCCTACTGTAGTAATACCGTTTTGAAACGGCACAATAAAAATACCTGAAAACGAGTTCAACGGACCCGTAAACAAACTTGTTTTAAATGTAATGATCATAAGTGCGCACGACACTAACGATAAAATTAAGAGAAGATATTTACTTGGAATCGTAAACTCTTCTCCTGTTCTCCTAATGATGGGACTCATTTATTTATCCTCTTCGATTCCGTAAGCAAGCACCTTGTACTGATCATCTTTGATGATCTTTGATAATCCCAATGCAACCGAACCAATAGGGTTCTCTGCAATATTTACATTAAGACCGACTCCGTTTGAAAGTCTCTGAGCAAGATGACATATCTGAGAAGCTCCGCCTGTAAGGTAAAGGCCACGCTTAAAGATATCTGCAGCAAGCTCCGGAGGAGTCTTTTCAAGTGTTGCTTTTATGCTGTCCAATATTGCGTCAAAATTTTCTACAAGAGCCTGGTTAAGAAGATCTGTAGGGATCATTCTCTCAACAGGAAGTCCGGTAACGATGTCTCTTCCGTATACAACGGCATCCTTACCCTCTTTCTCAAGCTCTTTAAGTGAGATCTTAACGTTCTCTGATGTCTTCTCTCCGATAAGAAGCCCGAATTCCTTACGGATAACGTTTCTTATTGACTCATCGAACTTCTTGCCACCAACCTTGATAAGCTTGCTGACAACGATTCCTCTGAGTGAAAGGATTGAAATTTCAGTTGTGTCATATCCTACGTTAACCACAAGAACACCCTGTGAGTTCATAACGTCAACATCCAGTCCGAGTCCGTCTGCCAAAGGCTTCTTTACCATCATGATCTTCTTAGCCTTGATTCCGGCATCATTGATAAGATCATGGAAAGCACGTCTCTCAACTTCGGTAACATCCTTGGGAACGGCAATATAAACCTCGCAAGGCTTAACAGAACCCTTCATCTGATCTGTCAAAAACAGCTTTACCAGAGCCTCCATATTCTCAATGTCAGCAATAACTCCGCTGTTTAAGGGATAAGTGATCTTGATCTTATCCGGAGCTTTTTCATACATCTCGTATGCTGAATTGCCATATGCAAAAACATTAACCTTGTTTTCGATGGCGATCATGTTTTTCTCAACAAAAAGTCCGTCTTCGTCTCTGTTGTAAATCTTAATGTTGCTGGTTCCCAGATCAATTCCAAATATGTTACTCAAAATTTCCTCCTTATTGCCATAGCAGCCCTTTTTCTTCAAAGCTGTAGTATGAGCGATCTCCTATAATTATATGATCTCTTAAAATGATATCAAGCATTGCTCCGGATTCTCTGATCTTATTGGTGACGGAAACATCCGCACTGCTCGGAGTAGGATCTCCGCCGGGATGATTGTGTACCAATATCAGATTGGAAGCTCCCGCCCTGAGTGCATGAATAAATACATCTCTCGGCGACAACGTGGCTGAATTGACAGTCCCTATGGATAAAAGAACTTCCTGCACGAGCTTTAATCTGTTGTTGAGGCACAGCAGAAAAACCCTCTCAGATTCTTCATGCCTTAACTTCTCCATGAAGTATTCGGCAACCAATGAAGCATCATTGCACAAAAGGCTTATATCCGCCTTCATACAAGACATTCTCTTGGCAAGCTCAGCAATACACTTGAGCTTTACCGCCTTGACTTCCCCTATACCGTGAACCTTCTTGAGTTCTTCCACTGAAACACAAAAAAGACTGTTGAGTCCTTTTTCTTTTCCCCTTCCCATTTCCATAACTTTCTTAGCAATATCCACAGGAGAAGAACTGCTGCTCCCTGTCCTGATGATTATCGCCAGAAGTTCTGCGTCGGTCAAACTCTCGGGTCCCGATTTCAAAAAACGTTCATATGGTAGCTGATCCTCATAAGTATGATGCTCTCTAAAAGAGATACCTGATTGCTTCATGTGATTCCTCCTGATACAAAAAGTATCCGGGCGATCAGAAAGAATAAATAAAAATCATACAGGTACTAGTTTAGCACAAGATAACTCCTGCATCTACAAGATTTTGCAAAGTCTTTAGTATACCAATCTTGGCATGCGGCCATGTAAGTCCTCCCTGGAAGAACACAGAATAAGGTTCTTTTATGGGACCGTCTGCCGAAAGCTCGATGGATGAGCCCGAAACAAAGGCGCCTGCGGCCATGATTACCTGTGAATCATAACCGGGCATATCCCAGGGTTCAGGTGTCACAAACGAATCAACGGGAGCCGCCGCCTGTATTCCTTTGCAGAATTCTATAACTCCTTCAGGCTTTCCGAAAGTCACAGCCTGTATGATATCGTGTCTTTCGGACTTACCGTCAGGGAAAACAGAAAATCCATATTTCTCATAAATGTTTGCGGCAAATATTGCGCCCTTAAGTGCACTTGCCGTAACAGTAGGTGCAAGGAAAAATCCCTGATAGAAAGCAGGAAGGATCCCAAGTGATGCACCGACTTCTTTGCCGAGTCCCGGTGAAGTAAGTCTGAATGCGGCGTTTTCTACACATTCTTTTTTACCAGCAATATAACCGCCTATGGGTGCAAGTCCGCCTCCGGGATTCTTGATAAGAGATCCGACAACCATATCTGCACCTACATCGGTAGGCTCGATTCTCTCAACAAACTCTCCGTAGCAGTTATCGACCATGCAGATGACATCGCTCTTGATGCCCTTAATAAACGCGATAAGCTCTCCAATAGCTGAAACGGAAAGCGTAGGTCTTGTCTGATATCCCTTGGATCTCTGTATTGTAACGAGCTTAATGTTGTCATTCTCATTAAGTACTCTCTTTATATTGTCATAATCAAATCCGCCGTCAGCAAGAAGATCGACCTGCGAATAAGTGACTCCGTACTCTGCAAGAGAGCCCTTTGACTTCCTTATTCCTATAACTTCTTCCAAAGTATCATAAGGTTTACCCACGGGTGAAAAAAGCATATCGCCGGGTCTTAAATTACTCATAAGAGCAAGCGCAAGCGCATGTGTTCCGCATGTTATCTGCGGGCGTACAAGCGCATCCTCGGTATGAAAAACAGAAGCATATACAGCTTCAAGCTTTTCTCTTCCTATGTCGTTATAACCATAGCCCGTTGTCCCGAGAAGACATGCTTCGTTTACTTTGTTGTCCTGCATTGCCTTTAATACCTTGAGCTGGTTATATTCGGCGTTTTCATCGATCTTTTTAAATCTCTCCGAAAGTTCCTCAAGAATCTCTTCACCGATTTTGTAAACCTTCTCTGAGATACCGAAAGCTTTATACATTTCGTTTGTAGTCTGATTTAATTCATTCATTCTCATATATCCTTATTATTTCTTCTAAAACAAGCTTATCGTCTCTGCCAAATTGTGATTTATCTATCCAGCGAACATCCTTCTCGCGCCTGAACCACGTAAGCTGCCTCTTGGCAAAGTGTCTCGTATTTCTCTTTATCAGATAAACAGCTCTTTCCAGATCATACTCTCCGTCAAGATATCCGAATATCTCTCTGTACCCGAGACTCTGCATGGACGTTGCTGTCTTTGGTATATCCATCTTAGAAAGGCTTTTTACTTCCTCAACAAGCCCCTCTTCCATCATGGCCTCTACTCTTTTATCAATTCGCGAATAAAGAACTTCTCTGTCGTCCGTGAGCACGAAATAATAAAAGTCGTAAGGCGAACTCTTTTCGCTCTGTTCCTTGTTGTGCTCAGAAATAGGTCTTCCCGTCTTCTTGTAATACTCAAGAGCCCTGATGACCCTCTTTGAATTGTTCTCATGGATCAAAAGAGCCGATGCGGGATCTACTCTTTTTAATTCCTCATAGATGCCGGAAGTTCCTTCGTTTCTGACTCTTTCTTCCAGTTCGCGTCTTATGGTGTCGTCTTCATCCGTCTCTGTAAAATCAATATCATACAGAACCGCCTGGATATAGAAACCCGTTCCTCCGACAAGTATCGGAATCTTTCCCCTTGAAGAGATATCGGAAATAGCCTCTTTTACAAGTTTCTGGAAGGTAAAGACATTGAAGTCTTCCTTGGGATCCAGAAAATCAATGAGGTGATGCGGGACGCCCTCCATCTTTTCTTCCGGGATCTTGTCCGTACCGATATTCATATATTTATAGACCTGCATAGAATCAGCGGAGATGATCTCTCCGCCTATCCTCTTGGCAAGTTCAATCGATAATTTGGATTTTCCGACCGCAGTGGGACCGGTTAAAACAATTAGCTTTTGTTTACTCATTCCACAACTCGTTTAAACTTCTTATCAATATCATACTTTGTCATCGAAATGATCGTAGGTCTTCCGTGAGGGCAATTGTAAGGATTTTCCAGAGTCAGAAGTTCGTCCAAAAGAGCTTCCATCTCTTCTTTGGTCATCTTGGTATTGCCTTTTACAGAAGCCTTGCAAGCCATGCTTGCGATCTTATAATTTATCACATCCGGTGTTCTGTCCAGATTCGTCTCATGTGACAGTTCATCCAATATCTTAATAAACATATCCTTTTCATCAGAACAACCGAAAAGATCGACCGGAATAGCTCTCATTGCATATTCGTGTCCACCGAAATTCTCGATGTTAAATCCGATCTTTTCAAAATACTGCCTGTAATGAAGAAACAGATCTTCCTCTGCGGAAGATAAAGTCACAATAACGGGAGGATTCACCATCTGTGAAAGGAGTTCACCCGAATTGTATCTCTTTATCATGCGCTCATAGTTTACTTTCTCGTGAGCCGCATGCTGATCCACCATGAACATCTTATCTTTAAAGGCAATTATCCAATAAGTTCCGAATATCTGTCCGAGGATCTCATATTCCTTAACATTATCTTTGGTAAGAACTTTTTCTTCAAAAAGATCAAGCTGCACGGGCTTTTCGACAATGATTGCTTCACCGGGCTTAATTATCGGTGAAGGACGTTCTGCTTTATCTGCCTGTGCTCCGTCAAGGTCGCCGAACACTCTTGTCCATACGGCGCTCTTATTGTTATCGCTTATCTTGATCGGTTCTTCTTTTATGCCTGTAGCGTAAACAGGTGTATCTTCCTTAACCCTGTTTTCTTCAAATCTGACCTTTTCAAAGGGTTCGGGCGCTACTGTCTTGGCAGGCTTTTCCTTTACAGAAACTACAGAGGCAGCAGGTTCAGATGCCTTGCTCTGTACAGCGGATGTATCCTCCGCATTATCTGAAGCATCAGGAGTAGCTACAGCCGCTTCAGTCTTTTTCTCCTTCTCATCGGAAATACGCGCTTCGGGTATCATCTCATGGTTTCTTAGTGTCTGCTCAACATTCTTTCTGATAAACTCATAAAGAGCTGTCTGATTGTTGAACCTTACTTCAAGCTTTGCGGGATGTACGTTTACATCGACCATTGCAGGGTCCATTCTAAGATGAAGAACAGCAAACGGGAACTTGTGCATCATAAGATACTGCTTGTATCCCTCTTCCAAAGCCTTCGAAATGATCTTATCCTTAACGTATCTTCCGTTGACAAAAAAGATCTCGAAATTCCTGTTCGATCTGTTTATGGAAGGTTCTCCAAGATACCCTTCCAGCGTCACGCCGTTTTCCGTGATATTTATGGGAACGAGATTGACCGAAACATCTCTTCCGTAGATCCTGTAGATTATTTCCTTGAGATCTCCGTTTCCCGAAGTATTGAACTTATCGTCCTTGTTGTTAATGTAATGAAAGGAAACAGTCGGGTTATCGAGCGCAAGATGCTCCATAACATCCCCGATATAACTTGCTTCCGTCTGAGGCGTCTTTAAAAACTTCTTCCTTGCGGGAGTGTTAAAAAAGAGGTTCCTCACGATAAGCGAAGTTCCGTCGGGAGCTCCTATTTCCTCAAAGCAGACTTCATCTCCGCCGCTTATACCATATCTTATACCTACAAGATCGTCTCTGGTCTTTGTGATCATATCAACCTGAGCAACCGAAGAGATACTTGATAAAGCCTCTCCTCTGAATCCCAGCGAATGAATAGTAAAAAGATCGTCGATAGACTTAAGCTTACTTGTAGCATGTCTCTTAAACGCTTTTCTAATCTCGCTTTTCTCAATTCCCGAACCGTTGTCGGTGACACGTATCATGTCGATACCGCCGCCTTTAATTTCAACTGTCACAGCTGTAGCTCCGGAATCAATAGCATTTTCCACCAGCTCTTTTACAACACTTGCCGGTCTTTCAACAACTTCTCCGGCTGCGATCTGGTCAATGGTGTTTTTGTCGAGTTCGTTAATAAAAGCCATTTAGTTTTTCCACCTGTTTTTCAAATCGCTCTGAAGCTTGTACAAAGTATTCAGGGCGTCCATAGGCGTAAGAGTTGTAATATCAATTTCCTGCAATCTCTTAAGCACATCTTCATCGGTTACCGTGTCAAATAATGACATCTGATCCATATCAACGTCGTCATAATGCCTTACCTTGACCTTCTTATCGCTCTTTGTGTCTCTGGCGATACTCTGAACCTTCTCGGTTATGTCGTTGTCGGTAAGCTCGGCAACAATCTCCTTAGCCCTGTCGATGACCATATCGGGAACTCCCGCAAGCTTCGCCACTTGAATACCGTAGCTCTTATCGGCGCCGCCCTTTACTATCTTTCTGAGAAAGACAATGTCATCTCCGTTTTCTTTTACAGCAATACAGTAGTTGTTTACATTATCCATTTTGCCTTCAAGCTCGGTGAGCTCATGGTAATGCGTAGCAAATAAAGTCTTTGCTCCGAGTATCCTTCTGTTGCTGATGTGCTCGGTAACGGCCCATGCTATTGCAAGACCGTCATATGTCGATGTTCCTCTTCCTATCTCATCCAGGATCAAAAGAGAATTGGAAGTCGCATTACGTAAGATGTTTGCAACCTCGTTCATCTCGACCATGAATGTTGACTGACCGCTGCCAAGGTCATCGGAAGCACCGACTCTTGTAAATATTCTGTCGACAACACAGATATCCGCTTTTTCCGCAGGAACAAAACTTCCTATCTGCATCATAAGCGATATAAGCGCCGTCTGCCTCATATATGTGGATTTACCCGCCATATTGGGGCCTGTGATTATTGAGATGCAATGCTTCTTGTTGTCGAGATACGTATCGTTTGAAATGAACATATCCGACGAATCAAGCATAAGCTCAACAACAGGATGTCTGCCGTTCTTTATGTTAAACACTCCCTTTTCGTTTATGGAAGGTTTTACATAGTGATTCTTTTCGGCAACATGCGCAAGAGATGCATATACGTCCAAAAGAGCCAGCGCCTTGGCTGTTCCCTGGATCCTGTCGATCTCCATCGCAATGGAATCTCTTATTTTGCAGAACATCTCATACTCAAGATTATTTAGCTTATCCTGAGCATTTAGGATTGTATCTTCCAGCTCTTTTAACTTGGGAGTCGTATATCTCTCGCAGTTTGTAAGAGTCTGTTTTCTTATGAAATAATCGGGAACCTTGTCTTTGAAAGAATTGGTGACTTCAAAAGAATATCCAAATACATTGCTGTATTTGATCTTAAGATTTTTGATCCCCGTATTTTCCCTTTCTTCATCCTCAAGCTGTGCAAGCCAGCTTTTTCCGTTGGTTCCGGCTTCTCTGAAAGTATCGATATCTTTATCAAAGCCGTCCTTTATGATCCCGCTCTCCTTAATTGTAAGGGGCGGCTCCTCCACGATCGCCATATCAATGAGATCGTATATATCCCTCAGAGGATCGAGTCGTTCTTCAAGAGATGACAGTTCAGCATCATCTTTTACATCAATAAGAGATGTCTTTATGGCAGGAATCATCTTGATTGAATTCCTAAATGCCAGAAGGTCTCTTGGATTGGCTGTCTTAAATACGATCTTGGACATAAGTCTCTCAAGATCGTAAACAGGATTCAGGTACTCGCGTATCTCTTCCCTAGTAACTACATTCTTTACGAGCTTATCTACAGCCCCCTGCCTTAACAGAATCTCGCTCTTATCAATAAGAGGCTGCTCTATAAAGCTTCGAAGCGTCCTTGCTCCCATCGCTGTCTTGGTCTTATCGAGAACCCAGAGAAGTGTTCCTCTCTTTTGCTTATCGCGCATCGTCTCAACAAGTTCCAGGTTACGCCTTGTAGAAGAATCAAGGAGCATATACTTACTCGTGAGATACGGATAAATATGAGTAATATTCGCTATCTCTGTCTTCTGCATATCTGTCAGATACTGCAAAAGAGATCCGGCAGCAACAACTCCGTTTCCGAAATCATCGAGTCCGAGCCCTATAAGCGATGACACCTTAAAGTGTTTAATAAGCGTCTTTTTGCAGGTCTCCTCGTCGTAATATCTGGCATCCAAAGGATTTATATATACGCCGAGTCTGTTCTTGAGATCGTCAAGCGCAACTCCCGAGAAAGTAAACGCCTCGTTGCAGATAAGCTCAGAAGGCATGTATTTACCGATCTCATCGCACGCTTCCTTGATACTTGCAACTTCCGTGAGATAATAATCGCCCGTCGTAACATCGGCAACAGATATTCCGATGCATTCCGGGTCATAGAATATGCTCATAAGGTAGTTGTTCTTTGTCTCTTCAAGAGCCTGCATATTAAGGTTTGTTCCGGGAGTAACTATTCTCGTCACATCTCTTTTTACTATTCCCTTTGCCTGCTTCGGATCTTCTGTCTGCTCGCAAATGGCAACTTTATAGCCTTTGGAGACAAGCTTTGTAAGATAGTTGTCTACCGCATGAAAAGGAACACCGCACATGGGCGCTCTCTCTTCAAGTCCGCAGGCTTTCCCCGTCAAAGTAAGCTCAAGTTCCTTGGAAACGACCTTTGCGTCGTCAAAAAACAGTTCGTAAAAATCCCCCAGTCTGTAGAACAAAATACAGTCGTTGTACTCCGTCTTCGTGTGCAGATAGTGCTGCATCATGGGAGATACTTTTTCAATATCTACATTTTCATACATCGTGGTATTTTCCACGGGTAATTCCTCCTCAATCCTCGACTATTTCACCGAAGAAATAAAAGCCGTGGCATTCTGTAATCTTCACCTTGATCATCTTGCCTATGAGGTCCTCTTTTCCGGGGAAATGTACAAGCGTATTGTTTGACATTCTTCCCGTCATAAGCTTGTCGTCATGATCGTTTACGTTCTCAACAAGCACTTCCTGAATCTGTCCCTCATACTTAAGAGACTGCTCTTTTGCTGTGTCCTGAACGACCTTAAGGAGTCTGTCGAAGTTCTCTTTAACCTCATTTTCAGGCACTTGATCTTCAAAAGAGGCAGCAGGTGTGCCGGTTCTCTTTGAATAAATAAAAGTAAAGGCATTGTCAAAGCCTGTCTTTTTCACAACATCGATCGTATCGTCGACATCCTCTTTTGTCTCCCCCGGGAATCCGACGATAATATCTGTTGTAATGGCAACATCGGGAAGTTTTGTCCTGATCTTGTCAACAAGCTTCAAAAAGTCTTCTTTGGTATATTTTCTGTTCATCCTTCTCAAGATCTCGGTATTGCCCGACTGAAGAGGAAGATGAATATGTCTTGCTATCTTCTTGTTATTGGCGATAACATCAATAAGCTCATCTGAAAAGTCCTTGGGGTGAGGAGTCATAAATCTTACTCTCTCGATTCCTTCAACCTTTGTGACTTCGTCAATAAGCTGCGCAAAAGAAATCTTATCGGGATCTCCTTCTTTGAAATCATTACCGTAAGAGTTTACGTTCTGACCAAGAAGCATGATCTCCTTAACGCCGTCTTTTGCAAGTTTTTCGCACTCTCTGATAATATCTTTAGGACTTCTGCTTCGCTCTCTTCCTCTAACGTAAGGAACGATACAATAGGTGCAGAAGTTATTACATCCAAACATAATGTTGACACCCGATTTAAACGGATACTTTCTGAGAACCGGAAGATCTTCTACGATCTTGTCGGTTTCTTTCCAGATATCGATGATCATCCTGTCGGATGTAAGTGACTGATACAAAAGCTCAGCAAACTTATAAATATTGTGAGTTCCGAAAATAAGGTCCACAAATCTGTAGCTCTTTTGAATCTTCTCGACCGCAGATTTCTCCTGCATCATACAGCCGCAGATAGCGATCTTCATATATGGATTGGTCTTCTTAAAATTACTGCAGTGACCGAGTCTTCCGAGAACTCTCTGATCCGCGTTGTCGCGAACCGTACAGGTGTTGTATATGACAAAATCAGCATCTTCGGATTCTGTCTCCTCATATCCGACAAGCTTAAGTGTCGCAAGAAGCTTCTCTGAATCTCTCGCATTCATCTGACATCCGAAAGTTACAACACAGGCTCTGAGCTTTCTTCCGAGTTCTTTTTCCATCAAAGAAACCTGGGCTCTTGCCTTCTCAATAAAATCAAGCTGTCTTAAACTCTCGTCGTCGACAACATCTGCCCTGTTGGCATTTAAAATACTGATATTGTTATCTGTCTTATCCAAATCTATAGCCATTAAAAATCTTCTCCGTATGCTTTAACAATTCCCAAAAGGATGTCCACAACCTTTCTCATTTCCTGTATTGAAGCGTACTCATACCTGCCATGGTAATTGTAGCCGCCCGTGCAAAGGTTCGGACAAGGAAGTCCCTTGTATGAAAGAGCCGCACCGTCAGTACCTCCTCTTATCGGAGAATCAATGGGCTCAATGCCAAGTTCGTTCATTACATTCTTGGCATTATCTATAAGATGCATGTGAGGACGGATCTTGCCGATCATATTGTAGTACTGGTCGACGATAGTGACTTCAACCGTTCCCTCACCGTACTTCTTGTTGAGATAATCCGCAGCATCAACAAAAAGCTTTTTCTTTTCGGCAAAAAGCTTCTCGTCGTGATCCCTGATTATATAGGACGCCTCTGCATTCTCGGTTCCGCCGTTTACACCCGTAAGGTGATAGAATCCCTCTCTCTTCTCCGTATACATCGGATTCTGAGAAACGGGAAGCATTGAATGGAACTCGTAGCAGATAAGTGCTGCGTTCTTCATCTTATTCTTTGCATCACCCGGATGAACGCTTCTTCCGTGAATCTTGATGATACCCTCGGCCGCATTGAAGTTCTCGTACTCAAGCTCTCCAAGCTTGCCGCCGTCCACGGTATATGCGAAATCCGCGCCAAATCTTTCTATGTCAAAAAATGCAGTTCCTTCACCGATCTCTTCATCGGGAGTAAATGCAATCTTTATCTCGCCGTGCTTAATTTCGGGATTTGAAAGAAGTGTCTCCGCCATTGTCATGATCTCGGAAACGCCAGCCTTGTCATCCGCACCCAAAAGTGTTGTTCCGTCTGTAACGATAAGATCTTCTCCGATATGATTTAACAGCTCGGGGAAGTCATTAGGTGACAGAACAATCTTGCCGTCCTTGGAAAGAACAATATCAGTTCCCTCATAGCCGTCTACAATCCTGGGATTTACATCCTTGCCGCTGACTTCATCGGAAGTATCCATATGCGCTACAAATCCCATCTTGTATCTCTTCTTGTCATCATCCATGTTTGAAGGGATTGAAGCATAAACATAGCAGTGCACCTCATCATAGAAGACATCGGATGCACCCATTGCGATAAGTTCATCTCTTAAGATCTTTGCAAGATCATGCTGTTTCATTGTCGATGGTGATGCGCCTGTATCAGGGTCTGACTGTGTATCGACCTTAACGTATCTTAAAAATTTTTCGATAACATCAGGTTTATTCATTTCTTTTTTACATTCCTTTTCTTGATTTGTTTTTTATCTTCAAAACTGCTGTAAATTCTGACAGAACGCTCCGTCAGAGTTACTTTGTCGTTGTCTGCGGTTTCTTTTTCCGTAATTCCAACATTCTCGCCGCAATCTGCCGTATCCGCTATAAGCCTCCATCCCATTCCGTCGGGAAGTTTGGGAAGTGCGATCTCTGACTTGTTCCAGCACATGTTGTAGCAGACATAGATAAAAGATTTATCTTCTGCTTTTTTGTCATACAGGCCGCAGTACAACAGTCCGAGCACATGACTCTGCGATGTAAAATCAGGTCTCCATGCTTCTCTTCCGTGGCACGAAAAATCGGGATATCCGCAAGAGATATAGTCCATAAGCTTAAACGGAGCAGGCTCCCTGAACATGATATGAGAATTACGCATATTCACAAGAAATCTGACATGTTCATAAATATCTCTGTTCTTATCAAGTGCCTTCCAGTCAACCCAGCCGATCTCGTTATCCTGACAGTAAGGATTGTTGTTTCCTCCCTGTGAATTACCGAATTCGTCTCCGCTGAATATCATGGGCGTTCCCTGTGCCAAAAAGAGCATGGACAGAATGTTCTTCATCTGCCTGTTTCTCAGTTCAAGAATGCCTCTTTTTCTGGTTCTTCCTTCGATACCGCAGTTCCAGCTGAGATTCTCGTCCTTGCCGTCCTTATTGTTCTCTCCGTTTTCCTCATTTCTCTTATGTTCATAGGAAACCAGATCGGCAAGCCTGAATCCCTCATAGTTGCATATATAATTGATAACACCGTGGTCACATCCGTTTGCGATCATGACTTTCAGGAAATCACTCGCGGTGTTGTCATCACTTTTTAAAAACTTCCTTGTCGAATACAAAAAACCGTCGTTATATTCGGCAAGCAGCCTGTTCTTAGCAGGCTTACCGGCATAAATATCGCCGTAATCAAACCACTCGTGCCAGATCTTAACATCCGCAAAAAGAGGATCTTTGGCGACCTGTCTGAGCGGAAGCCGCGCTCCCTTAACGTGGAAGCCGTCAACTCTGTATGTGCATCTCCAGTACCTGAGCGCATCGATGATTATACTCTCGCTCTCATCCTCTTCAAAATAGAACTGGAGAATGACTTCCATTCCATTATCGTGCATTGTCTTGATAAAGCTCTTAACTTCATTTTCGGCATTTACACTGTCTACGCAGTAGGATGTCCTGGGTGCAAAATAATAGCCTCTTTTATATCCCCAGAAATTAATCTTGTGATCAAGGCTTCCTTTATTTGTTATACTACCGTTTCTGGAAAAAACAACATCGCTCTTCCCCGGAGCCTTCACACCCTTTATCGCACTTCGGATCTTGCCTCTTTTCTCTGCATCCTGAAGTTCGTTCATCTCATAGACGGGCATAAGCTCAACGCAAGTTACACCCAGTGATTTAAGATGATCAATTTTCTCAATTATTCCGGAAAATGTGCCCCTGATATCAGCGGGAAGACCGCTCGAAGGGCTCTTGGTAAAGCCTCTTACATGAAGCAGATATACAATGCTGTTCTCATAGGGAGTCATCGGAGCCTTGCTCTTACCCCAATCAAAACAAGCGGCGGAATCAGATCTAAGAGACTTATTGTCAAGTTTCGCCCTGATATCGGAATCCTCAACCTCGGCGCCGAACTTCTCAAGACCGATGACATGCTTTGCATACGGATCGCAGAAATACTCATCGTCCTCAAAAAGATTGTATTCAGTGTAGCAGTCTACATCCTTTATTCCGGAAATTCTCGCAGAATAAATATTCCCGCGCTTACAGTCCGCAGGAAGTTCAATGACAAATTTTTTGTCCGTATTATTTTCGTGAGAATACAACGTAATTCCACGCTTTGAGCCACCGTCAAACACAGCTCTCACAACAAGATTTTTGTCGTAATCAATATAACAGCCCAATGGATATGGCTTTTCATCAGTAATTTTGTATCCTGCAGGCATAGTCTCTCCAATTTGTACTGCTTAGTTTCATAATGTCACAAGCCCTAATATTTTATCACAAAATCTCTTGATATGCACGAAAGTATGCTATAATCTTGATAGATAACAAGAAACAAAGATTTTCAGGAGGAATTTTCATGGAATTTTCCAAAATAGCAACTGACATGAATACCAAGATCGAAAATAACGAGCAGATGACCGTAGATATCGAGCTTGACAACAACGAGACCGTTACATGTGCGATCATCATAGTCCTTACAGTTAACGCCAAGGACTACATCGTTCTTCTTCCACTTGATAAAGACGGACATAACAATGACGGAGTCGTATGGTTCTATGAATTCATCTACAAGGGCGAGAATGAAGAGCCCGAGATCGGCTATATTGCTGACGATGCAGAATATGAAGCCGTATCCGAAGCATTCAACCTCTATCTCGATGATGTTGAATTCGACGAGCTTGTAGAGATCCCGGACGAAGAGTTCTGATCGGTTCTTGGGTTTTTCTCCCAAAGCTTTCTTATAGGACGAAGGAATCTCGATGGAAGCATCGTGTTTTCTTTTGTTCCGCATATATATGACATTATGAGCGCCTCTTTTGCCCTGGTCATTCCGACGTAGAGCATGCGGCGCTCTTCTTCTATCTCAGACTCCGTAACCGCACTTCTTGATGGTATTATTCCTTCATTGAGATCGGGAATCCATACATATCTGTATTCAAGCCCCTTTGCCCCGTGCAGTGTTATTATGTTCACCATATCACCGCAATTATTGCCTCGTTTCTTTCCGTCTTTCCTTCTTACAACATTTTCATCTTTTTCCGCGTTAAAAGATCTTATAAAAGTCTTAGAATCCTTGAACTTTTTTGCCTTTTCTTCGAAAACATCAAGATTTTGCATGCTTTTGGGATATAGCTTATCGATTCCGACCTCTCTTCGTATGAATCTCACGGAAAGCCCCGGCCGCATCTTTGAAATCATGGAAACATCCCTAAAAAGCCTCTTTACAACCTTTGTCCGCTCCGCATTTCCTCTGTAGAAAGAAAGTACGTCCTCCTCTCTTATCATCTCATTCATCGCACTTTCCCTTGAAATATAGCGAAGAGGCTTATTCATTATCTTGTAAAAAAGATTTCTGGATCTTTCCACGCAAGAAAAAGTCAGGTAATTAAGGATCATCAAAACGCCTTCATCCTCATATAATGACGATGTGTCGCTTGAATCAATATTGCTCTTAATTCCTCTTTGTCTTAAAAACAACGCCACAGCCTTGCATTCGGAATTGGTTCTGCAAAGAATTCCTATATCACCCAGCATCCCCGGCTGGCCGTTTAGAAAAACGCTCATTGCCTCATATTGCTCATCTTTGCCGGCGTACCTTCTTGTTATGACATTTCCCTGCGTTCCTGTTCCCGATTCGATATTCTTTTTAAATCTCTGCTTATTCTCTGAGATAACAAGACCTGCATTATCAAGGATTCTCTTTCCGCACCTGTAATTCACGGAAAGATTTATAACGCGGACATCTGCGCCTATCCTATCTGCAAATTCCATCATGATTCCGGGTTTCGCGCCGCGAAAACCATATATTGCCTGATCATCATCTCCGACAACAAAGAGGTTCTTTTCGTCGTTTAATATAGCCTCTATATTCTTTTGCTGAATTTCATTTATATCCTGATATTCATCGATGAGAATATATTTAAAACGCCTCCTGTACTTATCTGCGATATCCCCGCGCTTTTCAAAGAGCTTTGCGCAGATCAGAGCCATATCGTCAAAATCTATCTTCCCAAAGGATTTTAGACTTTCGTTATATCTTTCAAATACAGTCTCAAACACTTCTCTGTAAGGTACGGATAAAGACGCTTCGGAAGGATCTTTCCCCGCATTTTTTATCGCAGATATCTCGGTCACGATATCTACTGTAGCTTCATGCTCATCAACATTCTTTTTATCCTTCAGAACACTTATAAGGATATCTTTTACAAGTTTGTATTTAAAAAGCTCGTCGGCAATCTCGATTTTGTCATAAAAGCCGGCGTCTTTCTTGTTTTCTCTCAGTATGTTGTAAAAAAGTGAATGAAAGGTTCCGAATGAAACCTCCGGATAAGAACTATCCGTGATCTTCAAAAATCTGTGCTGCATCTCGAGTGCAGCGGCTTTAGTAAATGTTATCACAAGAATTGACGAGGGATCCGCGCCGTATTCTTCGATCAGATACTTAAGCCTTCTTACTATTACAAAGGTCTTGCCGCTTCCCGGCCCCGCAAGAACCATTGCGGGACCGTTCTTATGAGTAATTGCTTGCTCTTGAGCGGCATTAACCTTGATCATATTATTTCTCAAGTAACTCTATTCCTTTTTTGATTCTCTTTATCGTCTCATCCTTGCCGATAACTTCCATAAGCTCTGTTGCTCCGCAAGGAGTCATCTCTTTTCCTGAAACAGCGATTCTTACAGGCCAGAGAACAAATCCGTTCTTGTACTCATTGGTCTTGATGTAATCAGAAAGAAGTGCGTACAGAGAATCATTTGTATAATCATCGTGAGCTTCAAGAATTGGAAGAACCTCTTTGAGAACCTTAAGAGAAGTCTCTTCGTTGGTCTTCATCTTCTTGTGGCTGTATATTGCAGTATCATACTCAGGAAGCTCGTCGAAGAAATTAACCATCTCAGCGATATCGGGCCAGATCTCAATTCTGGTCTTGACCATTGCAGCGATCTTCTTAAGATCCAAAGGCTTCTTAACAGCTGCCTCAAGATAAGGCTTAGCAAGTTCAAAGAACTTATCGTCATCCATCTTCTTGAGATACTCGCCGTTCATCCATTTGAGCTTGGTGTAATCAAATACTGCAGGTGACTTGTTGATGCGCTTATAATCGAACTTCTCAATAAGCTCTTCAAGGCTCATAATCTCGTTATTATCATCAGGTGACCATCCGAGCAGTGCCACAAAGTTGACAACAGCCTCGGGTAAAAATCCCTGATCGATAAGATCCTCAAATGATGAATGTCCGCTTCTCTTAGAGAGCTTCTTGTGTTCCTCATCTGTGATAAGAGGACAATGGATGTATTTAGGAATCTCCCATCCGAAAGCATCATAAAGTCTGTTGTATTTAGGTGATGATGAAATGTACTCGTTACCTCTTACAACGTGTGTGATTCCCATAAGATGGTCATCAACAACGTTTGCAAAGTTGTATGTCGGATATCCGTCCGACTTAATGAGGATCATGTCATCAAGTTCTTTATTATCAACGGTTACATCTCCGTACAGCTCATCATGGAAAGTTGTTGTTCCTTCAGTAGGATTGTTCTGTCTTATAACAAAAGGCTTTCCTTCAGCAAGATTCTTCTCAACTTCTTCCTTTGAAAGAGAGAGACAATGCTTGTCATATACACTTATCTCTTTTCCCTCAACAACCTGAACAAGAGATGCAAGTCTCTCCTGGTCGCAGAAGCAATAATACGCTTCACCCTTTTCTACAAGCTCCTTGGCATATGCCATATAGATGCCGGCTTTCTGTCTCTCACTCTGAACATAAGGACCTACATCGCCTCCCACATCAGGACCTTCATCATGAATAAGACCTGTATCCTTCAAAGTCTTGTAGATGATGTCGATAGCGCCCTCAACATAGCGCTCCTGATCGGTGTCCTCAATTCTGAGAATATAATCACCGCCCTCATGCTTTGTAATAAGATAAGCATAAAGAGCTGTTCTTAAATTGCCGACATGCATTCTGCCTGTAGGGCTCGGTGCATATCTTGTACGAATTTTAGCCATTTTTTAACCTCATATGATCAATACTTTATAAATTACAAACGAATTATAATTTTATCACACAGTTACATTTTTTCAATAGGGATCAGTTTTTTCCCGTTGAACCGAATCCGCCTCTGTCGGTACCTTCAAGGTGTTCCTGCTCATCAAATACAAGCGCGGGCTGATTCTCCATGATCCTGAACTGGCATATTCTGTCATTGAAACCGATATGAGTGTCTCTCATAGCAATAACGGGCATGAACCACTGATCGTTGTCTCCGCAATAGGAATGATCGATGATTCCCATGTGATTGGTCTGTATTACTCCGAAGTTCTTAAATGTAGAGCTCCTCGGAACCACATGTGCTTCGTACCCTTCGGGTATTTCCATTGCTATTCCCAGAGGAACAAGGTGAAACTCTCCCTGCTTAAGGTCTATATCTTCAGCACTTCTAAGATCTATCCAATCAGACTTTCCGTCGATATATGTAAGCTTCTCAAGCTTGTCGTTAAAATATTTGATCTTAATTCTTTTCTCCATTACTCCTCCGAAAGTTTAAATATTTATTATTCTGGCAAAATCAAGTCCGGCGGTATCCCTTGCCGCAATAAAAAGAGGTCCCGAGCCCTGCTTGTCTCTGATAAAGCTTATGGCTTCTCTTTTTTCTTCTTCGCTCATTCCCACAAAGGGTTCATCCATGATAAGAACGTCATTCGGAATACAGCACGCCCTTGTTATCGCAACCATCCTTCTTTGCCCCTGTGTAAGCTCTTCAACAGGCTTATCGAGCACAGATCCCGGAAGGAGCTTCATAAGTTCGCTTCTTACATTCTGGCGAAAGAGTTTCTTGCTGACCATGCAAACATTGTCGATAGCGTTAAGGCTCATAACAAGTCTGTCATCCTGAAATACGGTTCCCGAAACAATGTACGGATACTTGTAATCGCCAAGAAGGCTTACGCTTCCGCTGTCTTCGTCTTCAAGACCAAGGATGATCCTTACAAGTGTAGTCTTACCGCACCCGGGCTCACCCGTAACAACATAGGAATGCCCGGACTCTATATTCAGACTGAAGTTTTCCAAGACTTTTTTGTTTCCGTATGATTTTGAAACATCTTTTATCTCAATTATCATCTCAGATCCTTCTTCCCGCCGGAGTTCTTGCCTTTGAGGCGTGCAAAAAACTCAGGAATATAAATGTACCTTATGATCCTGAATTTTGACATTCTGTAAACCTTTGCCATCTCCAACAAGTTCTTGTCAACAATCATTTACATCTCCAATCTGCCGGTGTTTTGGCAAACTCAACTCTGATTCTGCTTCTCAACCAGATGATCTCCGCAGTAGATCTCACGAAGCTTGGGCTTGTCGATCTTACCTGTGGGGTTCCTTAATACATTGGCAAAAATAATCTTTCTGGGTCTTTTGTATCTCGGAAGATCCACGCAGAAACGCTCAACATCATCCTCGGTCATAGTCATTCCCTCTTTTACCTGAATGATGGCAGCAGCTATTTCTCCGAGACGTGTATCCGGAAGTCCTATTACCGCCGCGTCATGAATTTTGTCATTTTTCATAAGGAAACTCTCTATCTGAACCGGATAGAGATTCTCTCCACCTGAAATTATAACATCTTTCTTTCTATCTACAAGGAAGATAAATCCGTCTTCGTCCTGACGCGCCATATCACCGGTAAAGAGCCAGCCGTCCTTAAGAATCTCAGCTGTAGCCTCGGGATTCTTGTAGTATTCGACCATTACACCGGGTCCCTTAACGCAGAGCTCACCGATCTCGCCCTGTTTAACGATATTGCCGTCCTCGTCAACAATCTTGGTCTTCCAGCCGTAGCCGGGAATGCCGATAGCTCCGACTTTATTGACATTCTCCATTCCCAAATGAACGCAGCCGGGGCCTGTTGACTCCGAAAGTCCGTAGTTGGTGTCATACTTGTGATTAGGGAAATACTGAAGCCATCTCTTTATAAGACTCGGCGGAATAGGCTGCGCACCAATATGCATGAGCCTCCACTGCTTAAGATGATAGTCCTCGATCTTCATCTTACCCGAATCGAGTGCAGCAAGAATGTCCTGTGCCCACGGCACAAGAAGCCATACTATGGTACATCTCTCCTCGGAAACTGCTCTGAATATAGATTCAGGAGAGTTACCTTTTAACAATACGGCTCTGCTACCTGTATAGAGCGAGCCGAACCAGTGCATCTTGGCTCCCGTATGATAAAGAGGCGGTATGCACAGGAAATTATCCTCATGAGTGGTCTCATGATGCATAGCTTCCATTTTGGCAGACTGCATAAGCGCAGTATGAATGTGCAAAATTGCTTTCGGGAATCCTGTTGTTCCCGATGAAAAATAGATTGCCGCATCGTCCTTATCTTCAATAAGGATCCTTGGAGCAACCGATGATCTGTTCGATACCTGTCTGTAGTAGTCTTCCGCATAAGAGGGGCACTGATCCCCTACAAAATAAAGAAGTGTCTCTTTCTTGATCTTCTGAGCGATATCCTCGATACGACCGATAAACTCAGGCCCGTAAAAAAGAACATCGGAATCAGAAGCGTTGAGACAATAATCTATCTCTTCGGCATCAAATCTGAAATTAAGCGGCACCGCAATGGCACCTGACTTAAGTATTCCAAAATATATAGGGAGCCACTCAAGACAATTCATAAGAAGGATTGCGCATTTCTGACCTTTCTTTACTCCCATATCAATAAGCATATTGGCAACCCTGTTCGCTTTTTCGTCAAAAACGGACCATGTGATCTGCCTTCTGTAATATGCTGTGGAAGTAGGCTGAATAAGCTCATATTCCTTCCATGTAACCCTCTGCTCTTCTCTGATCTCAGGATTGATCTCAACCAGAGCTACTTCGTCCCCATACAATTTGCTGTTACGTTCCAATAAATCAGTAATTGGCATAAGAAATCCTCCTGCTTTAAAGTGCTAAAGTAAAGTATAAACGTATTCTATTTGCAGGTCAAATATGATATATTAACTTTATCGCGTTAAATTGCCATATAAATTCTGTAGGAGGTTTTTACCATGGATCAAAAAAACAATGGGCAGCTCATGCTGGGCAACAAGGCAGTTGCTCGCGGGCTTTACGAAGCCGGAGTCTGCTTTATTTCCAGCTATCCCGGAACTCCCAGTACGGAAGTTACCGAAGAGGCTGCCAAATATGATGAAATATATTGCGAATGGGCTCCAAACGAGAAGGTTGCTATGGAATCTGCATTTGGTGCATCTCTCGCAGGTCGCAGATCATTCTGTGCTCAGAAGCACGTAGGACTCAATGTTGCTGCAGACCCTCTTTATACAATGTCTTATACAGGCGTAAACGCAGGACTTGTCATCGTAGTTGCAGATGATGCAGGTATGCATTCATCACAGAACGAACAGGACAGCCGTCATCACGCCATCGCTGCAAAGGTTCCCATGCTTGAGCCCTCAGACTCAAAGGAAGCCCTTGAATACACCAAGCTCGCTTACGAAATTTCAGAAGAGTTTGACACTCCCGTACTTCTTAAGATGTGCACAAGAGTTGCTCACTCCCAGTCTATCGTCGAGACAGGCGAGCGCGTTGTTCCCGACAAGCCATATGAGAAAAACATTGCAAAGTACGTTATGATGCCCGGTAACGCCAAGAAGCGCCACCCCATTGTTGAAGAACGTACACTAAAGCTCATTAAATATGCAGAGACTCAGCCTATCAACAGAGTTGAGATGGGCGACACCAAGATCGGTATCATCACATGCTCAACTTCTTATCAGTATGTAAAGGAAGTATTCGGCGACTCTGTAAGCGTACTTAAGATCGGTATGACCAATCCCCTTCCTTGCGATCTCATCAAGGATTTCGCAGCAAAGGTAGATAAGCTCTTTGTTGTAGAGGAGCTTGATCCGATCATCGAAAATCACGTTAAATCACTCGGAATCGAGGTAACAGGAAAAGAACTTCTTCCCGTTATCGACGAATTCTCTCAGAATCTGCTCGCAAAAGCTTTCGGCAAAGACGTTGAAGACAGCTTTGCAATCGATGAGCCGATTCCTGCAAGACCTCCCGTTATGTGCGCAGGTTGCCCTCACAGAGGTCTCTTCTATACACTTAAGAAAAACAATTGCACCGTTCTCGGTGATATCGGATGTTACACATTGGGAGCCGTTCCTCCTCTCGGAGCTATTGAAATGACTCTCTGTATGGGTGCATCTATCGGAGCGCTCCACGGCTTTAATAAAGTTCGCGGCTCTGAAAGCGAGAAAAAGACTGTTGCCGTTATCGGTGATTCAACATTTATGCACTCAGGAATGACAGGACTTGCAAACGTTGCATACAACCAGTCCAATTCCACTATCGTTATCGTTGATAACTCAATCACAGGTATGACAGGTCACCAGCAGAACCCTACAACAGGTTACAACATCAAGGGTGATCCCGCAGGTAAGATTGATCTTGAAGCTCTTTGCAGAGCAATGGGCTTTGAGCGCGTAAGAGTTGTAGATCCTTACAACTTAAAGCAGTGCGATGAAGTTCTCAAAGAGGAACTCGCCGTAGAAGCTCCTTCGGTAATCATCTCAAGAAGACCTTGTGCTCTTCTTAAATACGTTAAGCACAATGCTCCTCTTAAAGTTAATTCAGATAAATGCGTTGGCTGTAAGTCATGTATGAAGATCGGCTGCCCCGCTATTTCTATCAAAAACGGCAAGGCAACAATCGACAACACTTTGTGCGTTGGATGCAATGTATGTTCACAGATGTGTCCCGTTGGCGCATTTGAAGACTCAGCAAGCGGTAAGGAGGCCTGATAATGGAAACTAAGAATATTATGATCGTCGGCGTAGGCGGACAGGGTTCGCTTCTTGCCAGTAAATTATTGGGACATCTCCTTCTTTCACAGGGATATGACGTAAAGGTGTCCGAAGTACACGGAATGTCACAGCGCGGCGGAAGCGTCGTTACATATGTAAGATACGGTGATAAGGTTTATTCTCCCGTTATAGACAAGGGACAGGCAGATTACATCGTTTCATTTGAAGCGCTCGAAGCTGCAAGATGGCTTCCTTTCCTTAAAAAGGACGGTCAGATCGTTACAAATACTCAGCAAATAGATCCCATGCCCGTTATAACAGGCGCTGCTGAATATCCTGAGAATCTTATTGATAAATTAAAGGCTACCGGCGCCAAAGTTGACGCTCTTGATTGCCTCTCACTTGCAACTGAGGCAGGCTCAGCAAAAGCTGTTAACATCGTTCTTTTGGGAAGACTCTCCCACTACTTCGATCTTCCGGATGAAGCGTGGATGAAGTCACTTGAAGCAAACGTACCCGCCAAATTCCTTGAAATGAACAAAAAAGCTTTCGAGCTCGGCAAAAATAAGTAATAAACAACACGGAGGAAAAAGATATGGAGCGATATTACCAAAAAGATATCGAATGCGCCCCTTATGAAGAGATTCGCAAAATTCAGTCAGAAAAGCTTGTAAAACAGGTAAAGCATGTATGGGATAATGTTCCCTACTACCGCAAAAAAATGGAAGAAAAAGGTGTTACGCCTGATGATATCAAATCGGTAGATGACCTCCATAAACTTCCTTTCTTATCCAAAAAAGATTTAAGAGACGCATATCCTTACGGACTTCTCGGAAAGCCCTTAAGTGAGTGTGTAAGAATACATTCCACATCGGGAACAACAGGAAAAAGAGTTGTTGCATATTATACTCAGCATGATGTGGATCTCTGGGAAGACTGCTGTGCACGTGCTATCGTGGCTGCAGGCGGAACCAATGAAGATGTTATTCAGGTTGCATACGGATACGGACTTTTCACAGGCGGTATGGGAATTCACGGCGGATCACACAAAGTGGGATCTCTTACAATTCCCGCAAGCTCAGGAAATACCGACAGACAGATCATGTTCATCAATGACCTCTCTGCTACTATCCTCTGCTGTACCCCAAGCTACGCAGCTTACCTTGCGGAAAGATTTAAGGAGCTCGGCTACGGTCCCGATGATATAAGCCTCAAAGCCGGAATCTTCGGTGCAGAAGCTTGGAGTGAAGAAATGCGTGCAGATATCGAGAAGACTCTCGGAATCAAGGCATATGATATCTACGGTCTCACAGAGCTTTCAGGACCCGGTGTTGCATTTGAATGTTCTGCACAAAACGGCATGCACATCAACGAAGACCACTTCATTGCAGAGATAATCGATCCCGATACAGAGGAAGTTCTTCCCGAAGGTTCACAGGGTGAGCTCGTATTTACAGCTGTAGATAAGGAAGCATTCCCTATGATCCGTTATCGCACAAGAGATATCTGCAAACTCACAAGAGAAAAATGTTCTTGCGGAAGAACCCACGTGCGTATGGCTAAGCCTATGGGACGCTCCGATGATATGCTTATCATCCGCGGTGTAAACGTATTCCCGAGCCAGATCGAAACAGTTCTTCTTAACAACGGATACGCAGCTAACTACCAGATCGTTGTAGACAGAGTAAACAATACCGATACTCTTGACGTACAGGTTGAGATGACTCCCGAAATGTTCACGGATAACGTCGGTGAAGTTGAGGAACGTCAGAAAAAGCTTGTAGAAGGTCTCAAGTCAATGCTTGGAATCAAGGCTAAGGTTTCACTCCTTGCACCCAAATCCATCGCAAGAAGTGAAGGAAAAGCTGTCAGAGTTATCGATAAGAGAAAGATCTGATGATATAATAAATACAACGGAGGTACAGCTATGAGCGTAATGCAGATATCAGTTTTTCTGGAAAACAAACCCGGAACATTAAAGAAAATGACAAGTGTGCTTGCAGCTCACAAGATTGATCTACGCGCAACATCCCTTGCAGAGACCAAGGATTTCGGAATCGCAAGACTCGTCGTAGATGATGCTCTTTCAGCTGTTAACACCCTTAAAGAAAATAATTTCGTTGCAAGCTTAACACCTGTTCTTGCAATGGAAATATCTGATGAGACAGGCGGACTCGATCAGCTTCTCACATACTTTGACGAAGCTAAAGTCAACATTGAATATATGTATGCTTTTTCAGGCGGCTCAAACGCCAAGCACGCATATATGATATTCAGAGTCTCCGACACCAATGCCGCAGAAGCCAAGCTTGCAGGCAAAGGAATAAAGATGCTCACTCAGGAAGACTTGGCACAAATATAATGGAGTATCAAAAAACTAGGAGGTTTCAATGAAAATTTACAAGGTTACAGATCCCGAATTTACTAATTACGGAAGAATCATCGAAGGCTACGATGATGAGAAAAAGCAGATTGCTGACACATTAAGGGATAAGACTCCCATTCCCGACGGAACAGATTATGTTGCCGAGGAGAAGGCACTTCAGGAGCTTCCTGCAGCAGATAAGATTACAAATTCACTCTTTGGTGGTTCACCTATGCAGTTCGGTTGGTGCAACGGACACAACACAAAGCTCAACTGCCTTGAGTATCACCGTTCAAGCGAGATCAATCTCGGTGCAACAGACTTTATCCTTCTTCTTGCAAAAAGAGAAGAGATCGTCGATCACAAGATTGATTCAAGCAAAGTAAAAGCATTCCTTGTTCCTGCAGGCGTTATGGTAGAAGTTTACGCTACTGCCCTTCACTATGCTCCTTGTCAGGCAAGCAAAGATTCAGGTTTCCAGGTTCTCGTAGGACTTCCTAAGGGAACAAACGTTGGAATGCCCGACTTCACACCTGCAAATCAGGAAGATAAGCTTATCACAGCTACAAATAAGTGGCTTCTTGCTCACGCTGAGTCTTCAGAAGCAAAGAACGGCGCATGGGTAGGTATTACAGGCGAAAATATCGATATCGCTGCCGATATCTGATTGTGATTATAATTACACACACAAAATGCTGATAAATATGGCTTTTAACAGCTCTGTTTATCAGCATTTTTTCAGTGTTTTTTATATGAAATCTTAGTAATTATTTATTTTGGCGAACCTTTTCCCTGTTGACACGATCCCCCTTGATTAGGACACGTCGATCCTTTTGCGGGAGCATCACTATTAGTTGACGGTGAAGGCTTTCCGCCGTCATTTCCCTTAGGTGTGGTCTTAGGCTGGTATCCGCAGTTTCCTGAGCAATCATAATCAAAATCAAAGTCGCAGTCAAAATCACAATCCGTATCACCGAAAAGATCAAATCCAAATGACCCGATCATATTGTTGATGAAACTGGAAGTATTCTTATCTGCACCGAGATTCTTGATGATATCTTCAAGTGAGAACAGGAAATTATCTTCAATAGACTTACTGTCGTTATCTATGATAGTAACGCCTATATTACGAAGAAGCATATCTGCGAGCTTAAGCGGTATTGCGCTTTCTCCTTCAGAGAACAGAGAAACACCGTCAAGGAGCAGATCAATAAAATCACTTCCCGATGAGCTTCCGCCGCTCTTTCCACCTAAACCAAGCAAGTTTCCGAAAAGACCAAGAAGTCCGTTACCACCGCTACTGCCTTTTGTGCCCTTGATATTGTTGTCGCCGCCTAGTCCCAGCTGAGAAAGGCATACAACAAGATCCGCACCTTTCTTTTTCAGATCTTCAGCCTGCTGTTCGGCAGAAGCATATATATCGCCTGATTTTGCTGCGTTGCAGCCGGCCTCATATTCAGGAAGACCAAAGAATCCGATCTTCATATCAGAATCTGCACAGTCATAAATGAAGCTGTTATCGCACAGATAATCTTCATCCATCATGCTTGAAAAGAAATCCTCAGACTTTTTGTAATTTTCATCTTTGCCCTTAGACATCTTTGCCATAGCATTATCGGCAGAATCAAAATTAACTATATTACAATCCGGATAACCGGCTTTATTTCCATCATTTCCGCATCCATATCCATAGTTTCCGAAATTCGCATAATCATATCCTGCTTCATTCATAGCCAGAAAAGCAGCATAATCATTGTCGTAATTGTCCATACATTCGTTTCCACCATTAGCACTCCAGAAGTCTTCAACTTCCTTACCATGGCAAAAATCACCTGAATCTATAAGAATAACATCAGACTTTAAATCGTCTTCAAAAAAGTTTTTAAGAGATGCTACATATGGATACTTATCAAAATCACACTTAGCATCATTAGTCGAAAGAATAACTGTTTTATCCGATAAATCTTTTCCTTCTTGCGCGTATTTTATGAAATCGGAAATGCTTCCCATACCGGATGTATTATTTATATAATCCCCTTCTGTCCCCTCGGCGCGTACTACGGCAGCCCCAATGCCGGAAGAGAGAAAAATAGTTGATGCCAATGTAACAGATAAAACTGCCCTAATGGCTGAAGATTTTTTTGCATCTTTTTTTATCATACTATTACCTCCTTTGTTAAAACCCCTGTAACTATTTCATATTTGCCGGCAATACTTAAGTAATAGTATAGCATAAAATGGGCATTTGTGAAGGACGTAATTTAACAAAGCCTTGAAAAATCAAGGCTTTGCAAAGATGTTTACATATATTTTTTGTTACAAAATCGACAACAACTGTTAACCGCAAGCTTGCTTTAATCCCGCTCCATTAGTGAACTTGCAACTTTTAAGCGCGGATATTTCGAGCTCGATATTCTGCCATAACAGAAGCAGAAAAAAATTTATTTTCGTCTAATTATTTTGCGTGAATTGTTAATGTATTTGTTAATTCATTCTTTAGATATTATACATGAGCGCCAATCCCAAAAGCACATTGACCAGAACAACAAGAAATCTTACTTCAAATGTCTTGAACAATCTGCACAAATGGCAACTAAGCAACAAGATTACCGAAAATATCCCAAACGGTACAAACGGGATACGAGCAAGAGCAAACGGGGCAATTACATCCAGCATCAAAAGAATATAACCCCAGGCAATCTTAAAATTCTCCCATTTATTGCGGGTATAATAAGGTCTGAAATATATGCAGGAGTAGAAATCTCCTTCTATATGCTCTAATCCGATCTCCGCACCTCCCTCAAAAATAGGAAGATCGATACGGTCGTTAAAGAGAACTTTCATCCCTCTGAAAAGGGTACATTTTCTTCCGTTGCCATAATCATCATAAACAACGCCCAAGTTTCTAAACTCATTTGAATTCATTCTGTCAAAAAAGCGATTCTTATTCTTGCTATGAAAATAGTAAACCAGAAAGATGATAAATATAACGATGTAAGGCAGCAAATATCCGAACGCACCATAAGAAGCTTCATCATGCGAATCACTATAACTTATAATTATGTTATAGTAACAGCTTGCGCCTACCGCTCCCAAGACAAATATTACGCCGGAAAGAAAAAGCATAAGCGATGAACGATTAGTCTTATAATCAATTCCCGTAAATGTATATGATCTAACCGCAAACAGAATTGCTGCGACTTCCCAGCACATAATAGCTGTAATTATTATACCCAAATCATAATTCATACAAATAATCCCTTTTCAAATAGTATCAACGTTTATGTATGCGCGTTTTGCTTCATACACTTTATATACAAATTATATCTATATAATGTTGCACTATTTTTCAAAAGAATCAATATATGTTCTCTTTTCCGTCAGCGCTGCTTACTTCATGAATAAAAACCTCTTCGATAGTTTTTCCAAAAAAATCAGCTATCGTAAAAGCCAGTTCAAGCGACGGATTATACTTACCTGTTTCAATAGAGCTGACTGTCTGTCTTGAAACACGGATTGCTTTGGCAAACTCTTCCTGATTCATCCCGCGTTCCTTGCGAAGCTTTTCTACACGGTTCTCCAATTTTACATCCTCTTTTCAAAACTCAGATCTTCAGTTCCATATAAGTCTTCTGGGGCGTCATACCCATCTTGTCATAGAAAGCCCTTGCCCTGTCATTTCCTTCCCACACATTGAGAGTTATCTCTCTGCATCCGAGAACTTTTGCTTCTTTTTTGACATGTTCAAACAGAGCCTTTGCAATATCTTTTCCTCTGTATCTCTCATCAACGCACAGATCGTCGATGTACATGTACTTAAAATGCGCAATGAAGGGCTTTTTGGGAAGTTCGTTTATCATACAAAAAGTGTACCCCAAGATTTCTTTACCCTCTGCGGCGACATATACTCTCACACTCTCATCTTTTAAAATAGCCTTGAGTTCATCAGTATTATACTTCTGATGACCGGAAACAAAGTAATCGGGTTTTATCGCAGCATGCACCTCAAGAACCTGCGACAGCAACCTCAAAAGCTCCGGAATATCTTCTTCTACAGCATCTCTGATTGTCATTTTGTTTTCTCCCCCATTCATTACAATTCAAATCTGAAAAAGCTGATTAGTTCAGTGTTCCCCCAAAAGTTTAGATGCGTTTCTGTAAAAAATATTTTTTAACTCATCTTCATCAAGCTCAAGACTCTCCATAAACTCAACAGAAGTTTTCTGCTCAGACCATGGTGAATCCGTTCCGAATAAAATTCTTTCTGAACCAAAGCTCTTTATCAGCTCAATAAAAGACTTTCTATCAAGCATATCTGTATTCTTGTCATCCCAATATCCGTCAGAAAGAGCTTGTATTCTTCCCGTAGAAAAAGAAGTATCAAGATAAGCGCTTGTATCCGCAAGGTACAATGGCACTTCTTTCCAGTTTCTCCATCCTCCCATATGAGCAAGAACAAACTTAAACTCTCCTATGGTATTTATGACATTTCTGCACATCTTCGGCGTGCATCTGATAATTCCGGGAAATCCGATATCAAGACCGGCGTGAGTTATGACTATAAGATCATTTTCACACGCCGCATATATGATATCAAGAAAAGCCTTTCCGTCTATATCTTCATGCTGATAAACAGGATGGAGCTTTATTCCTTTCACTCCATCCTCTTTAAGTCTTCGAAGTTCTTTCTTATAGCCTGAATACTCGGGATGAATACAGCCAAAAGAAATAAGCCTTCCTTGATATTCTTCATTGATCCTAAGCGCATGATCGTTGATACTCTCTACCTGACGTGCACTTGTCGCAACAGGAAGAAGAATGGAAGTATCAACTTTTCCGTCATGCATAGAAGATAATAATCCCGATACCGTCCCGTCAGTATGCGCAATGATGTGTGCCTCTTTACTTAGAGAATCAACGGCTTTAGCAGCAATACTGTCAGGAAAGGTATGGGTATGAAAATCTATGATCATAAGTGGTTTGCACCTCTGCTCAGATTATTCGTCACTGTCATCAGAAAGTGATGTACTCTGATGAACAAGGACTTCTTTATCATAGCAGGCAAATGCACCGTCAACAAGTTCCTGTGCCGGCTTCTTGGTGAAGAGCGAAACTACGGGAACAATAACAAGTCCTGCTATCATGCAGAATGCACCCGCATTAATAGGTGACTGTAAAAGAGTCGGGAACATAGGTCTTACCATCATATTTGCAAGCATAACGACAGTCGAGAAAACGAAGCTGCACCATACGCCCGCCTTGGATGTTTTTCTCCAGTAAAGTCCATACAGGAACGGTGCAAGAAATGCTCCGGCAAGAGCGCCCCACGAAACGCCCATGAGCTGCGCAATAAATGTGACATTACGCTTGTACTGGATAATTGCGATAACAACTGAAATACCAACGAATACCACAATAAGGCATCTCATGATAAAGAGCTGTTTCTTTTCATCCATATCCTTGTAAACATGGCCTTTCAAAAGGTCAAGTGTAAGTGTCGAACTACTTGTAAGAACAAGTGATGAAAGCGTTGACATTGACGCCGACAAGACAAGCACAACAACAACCGCGATAAGAATATCGGGAAGTCCGGACAACATTGTCGGAACTATGCTGTCGTATCCATCAGCTGCGATATCAACTTTATCGGAAAAGAGTCTTCCGAAACCGCCAAGGAAGTAACATCCGCCCGCAACCACAAAAGCAAAGAAAGTTGAAACGATTGTTCCTTTTGAGATCGATCGCTCACTTTTGATGGCATAGAATTTCTGAACCATCTGAGGAAGTCCCCATGTACCGAGTGATGTAAGAATTACAACGCCCAGAAGATTGAGCGGATCAGGTCCAAAAAACGAAGCAAAAACACCGGGAGTTGTCGATACACTCTCATCGCTCACTCTTGCAAGCGCATCAAGAGCAGCAAGGAATCCGCCCTGAGAATGAAGTACCGAAAGAACAACCGCCGCAATACCAAAAAGCATGATAATTCCCTGAATAAAGTCATTTATAGCCGTAGCCATATATCCGCCCGCGATAACATAAACGCCCGTAAGTACAGCCATTACGATAACGCAGATCGAATAATCGATATTGAAAGCCATCCCAAAAAGTCTGGAAAGACCGTTGTACAAAGATGCCGTATAAGGAATAAGGAAAATAAAAGTAATAACCGAAGCTGCAATCTTAAGCGATCTTCCACCGAATCTTGCCGCAAAGAACTGAGGCATCGTTGCGGAATCAAGATGCTGCGTCATAATACGCGTCCTTCTTCCAAGGATAACCCACGCAAGGAGTGAACCGATGAGCGCATTGCCAATACCTACCCAAGTAGAAGCAATACCGTATTTCCATCCGAACTGTCCCGCATAACCCACAAAAATTACCGCCGAGAAATAGGATGTTCCGTAAGCAAATGCCGTAACCCAAGGCCCAACTGCTCTTCCGCCCAAAACGAAACCATGAACATCCGTTGAATTCTTTCTGCACATAAATCCGATATAGAGCATTACAGAAAAGAAAACCAATAAGAGTAAAACTTTGATAATCATACCTTCTCTCCTCTACTATTAATAGTCCTTTTAACACTTTAACACTTTCAACTGTTAAATTCAATTAAAAATGTGTATTGAAAAAATACGTATATTGGTATAGTTTATAAGTGTTGTTTTATTTTAGGTAAAATAATTTAGTAGGAGTTATAAAAAGAAGTATAAAAGGAGTAGAGAAAATGAAATTCTTTTTAGACACAGCCAATGTGGAAGACATCAAAAAAGCAAATGAAATGGGCGTCATTTGCGGTGTTACAACAAATCCTTCACTTATCGCAAAAGAAGGTCGTGATTTCAATCAGGTAGTTGCTGAGATCGCATCTATCGTTGACGGACCTATCAGCGGTGAAGTTAAAGCTACAACTGTAGATGCAGAAGGCATGATCAAAGAAGGTCGCGAGATTGCTAAAATCCATAAGAATATGGTCGTTAAGATCCCTATGACAGCAGAAGGTCTTGAGGCATGCCACACACTTGCATCTGAAGGAATCAAAGTTAACGTGACTCTCATCTTTACAGCTAACCAGGCTCTTCTTGCAGCAAGAGCAGGCGCTGCATTTGTAAGTCCTTTCCTTGGCCGTCTTGATGACATAAGTGTTCGCGGAACAGATCTTATCTCTGAAGTTGCTGAGATCTTCAACATCCACAACATCCAGACAGAGATCATCGCAGCAAGCGTTCGTCACCCTATGCACGTTACTGATTGTGCTCTTGCAGGTGCCGATATCGCAACAGTTCCTTACAAGGTTATCGAGCAGATGACTCATCACCCTCTCACAGACCAGGGTATTGAGAAATTCCAGAAAGACTACATCGCAGTATTTGGCGAGTAATTTTACCGGAAATAAAATAAGCGCCGAAGGAAAACAAATTCCTTCGGCGTTTTTCTGTGTGGAGCAGTTAGCGAGGTTTTTTCGAGCTTACTGCGAACCATACAGATTCACTTGGCGAGGTTTTGACGAGCTTAGTGAATTTGTAGCCTTTGTATTTATGCACTCTTATATTTCTTCATAAATGAGTAGGCATGTTTGGACAGATCCTTTCTGAACATCCTCTTTGAAATAACAATATACATTACGAATCCAAATATTACAAAAATATAGCCGATTACAGTGCCTCTGAAAACACTTTTCCCGATATATTCACAAAATACATCGTTGTGTTCTAAAATCGGCACAATTGCATATCCCAAAAACAAGCCAATAAATCCAACCGCAAAGAACTTATAAACGACAGAATAGAACATATACCAAAGAAAGAACGTATATCCCATCTCGAATATCTCCATACTTCTGTTTGCAATTCCCCATTCATCCGGCAAAGCATTTCCATTAAGAGCAACAAGCAACAACGTATAAATAATCAAGGATATACATGCCGAAAAATAAAGAGGCCAATATATCTGTACTTTTTTCCTGTACGGAGAAGATTTGCAGATTCCAATGCAATCAAGTTTATAATATAATTGAACAAAATAAAGCGGCAAACCGGCGAAAATTATTCTGGAAGATAGCATCCATTCAGGATTCCCTATGCCTTTATGAATATAAAGATTTAACACATACAAACCAAGTATGAATATTAAAGACATCAAATCGTTGTTTTTATCAGGACTATACTTAAGCAGCTTCAACGCCCTCTGAATTTCTTTTATCATGCCGCACTCTCCTCATGGAAACTCTTTTCATAATTTTTCAAAACATTCCTCAACATATATTTAGTCGCAAGAACAGATAATACCGCTAATGCTATTATCCATACAATAAACGTCCTTCTTAAAAGATCATATAAACCATAATATACAAAAAATGCAATCGTACCATTCAAAGCCGAAATCCCAAACGAAACATAATAATATCCTGATTGCGAGGTAATTTTTCTAAGAAAAATAAGCAAAGTCGTTATTGTAAAATAAGAAAAAAGAATAAGTACAATTCCAACGCTCCAGAGCCCTGCAGTATCATTATCTGACGTAACATATGTAAGTATGATCGTCGCAGAAAACATAACTATTATGTTTACGAAACGGCGTATCTGATCTGTTTTCAAACTCTTTTCAATTAGTTTTTCCCCATGAAATCCACTTCTGAAGATTCCGAAAGGATACTCTTTTGCAGTGACACCGTTATACGAAAAATAATCTGCATGTAATTCAATAGAAGACAAAAACACGCATAACACCCCAATAAATTTTGCGTCTATAATTGTAAAGATTGACACTATTGCAACGCTAAAAATCGGAAATACAAAAAGCATCAAAAAACTATACAGTTTCCCGCAGAAACAGCGGTACATAACAATCCATTCTTTCATACTCTTTGCCACCTCACTTCATGCCGGCCAGTTTAGTATTGGCTCTCAAAACGCCCAGTGTGATCTGTGTAAGTCCGGGAGTCTCGGTTGCTATATCAAATCCAGCCAGCTTATCCATATTTTCCGCAAGGCACAATCCTTCAAAACCGTATTTGTTAGAAGTCATATCATAGAGATATTTACCGACCGCTTCTTCATCCGCCTTATCGCCTTTTACACAGACATACTTTTCTTTGAGATCCTCTACAAAACCTTTCTCGACAATCTCTCCGTTTTCAACAATGACTACATAATCAGTTACATTCTCCATGTCAGCAACATTGTGTGTAGAAAAGATAACAGATCTCTCACCGTCTTCTTCTGCGAGATACTCTCTTATCATCGAACATAGTTTGTCTCTCATAAGCGGATCAAGCGGCGATGCCGGCTCATCCATCAGCAGTAGTTTCGTATCTCTGGAAAGCACTCCCGCAAGCATGAGCTTTGTACGATTTCCGTCTGAAAGTTTACCGACCTTTTTCTTTTTACTTTCTGAAGCATCAGAAACAACCGCCAATTCTTCCAGCAAAGAGTCATATTTATTTCCGTCAAATCCTTCGAATAGAATTCCCTGGATTTCCTTTACCTGTTTAAGATTCCAATTAGGAAAGAAATAATTCCCGGTTCCCGTGTAACCTATATTGTTTTTGACAACAGGCTTATTATCCCTGTCTTCTTCCGAGTATTTTTCAAAATATGTAACTTCACCTTTATGATCCATCCTAAGACCCGCAATAGTCTCGAGCAAAGTAGTTTTTCCTGCACCGTTTTCTCCAATAAGAGCCGTTGCAAATCCTTTCGGAAAATCAACGCTGTCTACCTTCAGTGTAAAGTTACCGTACTTCTTTTCCAGATTTTTACATGATATTACCGCATGTGTTTCCATATCAATCCTCCGCAAAATTATTTAATGTCTTTAATGTCTCCACAAGCTCTTCTTCATTCATTCCGGCTATCCTTGCGTACTTAATCGCATCAAGCAGTGCATCTTCCACTTTTCGTTTGTGCTGCTCTCTGAGCATTTCCCCGTCCTGAGGATTGATGCAATAACCTTTTCCGTGAACCGCCGTCACAAGACCTTCCGCTTCAAGCTGATCGTAAGCCTTGATAGTGGTGATAACGCTTATCCTCAGTTCTTTTGCCAAGCCTCGTATCGAAGGCAGATACTCACCTTCCGAGTACTTACCTTCCAGAATATCTGTCCTGAAGCTATCTGCAATCTGTTGATAGATCGGAACACCTGAGTTCTGCGAAATTTTCATATAATCTCGACCTCTCAAAATTTACAACTGTATATATCCAATATATACACATATATCACTTATCTGTCAACCAAAAAATTGAGATTCCACTCTCACATTCGCTCGCCGGAACATAAAAAAACCGCCGGCTCATAAAGCCGACGGCATATACTATCAAATATTAACCCATTTTATGAAGTGTATTATATGCAAAGACAGCTATAGCCAATGATACTGCTGTTATAGCAACGTATAACAGAGTACAAAGTGTTGCCTTAACTCCTGTAGGCTTATCGTTCTTAGCCGCAATAGTTGCTGATAGTGTAGCACCCATAGCAGCTAACGCACCACCAAGTGCACCTCCGAGAATGATAAAGAAATTGATAGCATACAATGCCACAAAAACATATGTCCACTTCGGAAGTTTCATAGGAGCATAATCTTCGCCTGTTTCAACATTCTTCCCATAATATGTCAAAATCGGCTTATTCTTGATGCAAAGTTTTGCCACTTCTCCATTTCCAAGCTGAATGTCGTAAACTTTCTCCATAAAATTGCTTTCAGGCGTCTTGAAGTTATCGATCTTCATCTCCATTCCATCGTCAACTGTGACGCGTCTGTTCTTGATAAGCACAACCTTAGTCTGTGTACCATCCGCCTTCGTAAAAATCCATTCCTTATTTTTAGCCATTTTTCAAATGCCTCCCAAAATTTCTTTTGGATTGTACCTTATGTTAAATGAAATAGCGCGTACCTTTTAACAATCCATTAACATAATAACACACAGAACTAATTTTAATCAAGTACTTTTATCATGGTTTTGGATAAAATTATTTTTCAAATCGTATTACGGAGCTAGCTTTATAGATACTATCCGCATTATAAACAAAGCTGCCACCAATGCGAATGACACTGCCATTAAAGAAATATACAGCAGAACACAAAGTATCGCCTTAAATCCAGTAGACTTATCGTTATTAGATGCTATTTTAACTGAGATTGCAGATCCCATAACAGATACTGCAATACCAAGAATGCTTTCAAAAATTGTCAATTTAGAGCTAATACACGAAGCAAGGAAAGTTAGAACATACAAACTCACAAAAATATATGCCCAATCAAGAATTTCCCTAGGAGAATAATCTTCACCCGTTTCAACATTTTTCCCGCAATATGTCAGAATTGACTTGTTACTAATGTAAAGTTTTGCCACTTCGCCATTTCCAAGCTGAATGTCGTAAACCTTCTCAACGAAACTGCTTTCTTTTGCTTTCATGCAGTCAATCCACATCTCCATCCCATCGTTAACAGTTACACGTCTTTTTTTGATAAGTTCAATCTTAACCCGCGTACCATCTGCCTTCGCAAAAATCCATTCCTTATTCTTTGCCATTTTATAAATATCTCCCATAATTCTTTAAAAAAGCGCCTGTTCAAGCGCTTTCTCTGCTATTCATATACATATATTCACAAGCAAGATCCACAGGAAATAAAAGAAGAAAGGATACATATACCCGCGAAGGATTCCTTCTTCGCCTTGTTCAACCATATAATCTGCGCTGTTACAGAAACAATCAATATACTTTGAATACCTGGTTTCGCCGGCTTTATTTACGATAAAGGAAATATCATTCCTAAACTCATCAATATCTGCTCCCATCTTAAGCCTTGCCGCGATTGTATAGAACCTTCTCGGAACATCGTAAAAAGGCACATCTGAAGAAAGCGCTCCAAGCTTTGACAGCGCATCATTATATTTTTCATCTACCATATCGTTTAGTACAGGAATATAGTTCTCCAAGAAATCGCATGAACCGTATCCCTGATCTATAGCGTTCAGCTTTTTGCGATCAGGATTATTCGCGTTCTTTCCAAAATCCTTGCACCATAAAGAATCATCAAGTTCAATATACTCTTTAAGCAGATCATCATTTGTGTTACCGATGTTACCTGTCAAAAAAACGATTCTGTCCAATTGGCCCTTTATCGGCTTAGAAGCGGATGCGCAAAGTTTTTCATAGCCAAGCACGCGCAATTGTTCATATAACCTGTCATAAGTATATTTTTTCCATCCGTAAAAATAGCCGGTATATACACACGCCAAAAGAAGCAGCACGTGAACAATGATCAATACCGAACTTGAACAATTGCTCATCCTGATAAGGCTTATAACACACAGAATGAAACTTGTAACGCAAAGCCCGATATAGAGCTTACGCTCAATGCAAATATCATTAACCATATAAACCACCTTATTCACTTAACCCAAAACATTCTCCATTCACAAAATAAAACCGGATACCAAAACGATCACGCAGAAAGATACAGCACTCACCAATCCCAGGATCCGCATTCCCACGGAATACTCAGCTCCATCTTCGCACTCGCATCCAATCCATTTATGAAAACGAGTAATACCCTTTTGGTTCATAATGTATACTTTGCACGATCTGGTCTTCTTTTTATCTCCAATCTTTTCATAACACTTACTCAAATGATACTTCTCCCACAAAGTAACAAGCTTACCGCCATTCATATCTGCAATAGCAGATACTGCCGATTCAATATTTCCGGCCAAATAAGCCTCATAAAAAGCAAGATAAGTATAATATCGGCTTTTCAAACAATCATCCGAATCCGGCATACCGCCATATATTTCAAGGTACTCTTTTGCATAATTCAAATGATCGGAACACTTCTTTTCATCACTCTCCAAAAACAAATATCTGTCTGCCAGATAGAACTCCAACGAAATATTTTGCGTCAAAGATAATCCGGTGGAAGATATATATTTATTCAGCCCCTCTATATCGTCTGTCCATATCATTGCATTGAAGTAGCTGCACTTATCCTTTGCCGTCATAGATTTTCGTTTGCCCAAAAATTCTATTACAGAAACAAATGCAGTCTTATCGTCAAACTGATTTGCACAATAAGACTGCATCGTTTTTATAGCACAAAAGAAAAGTAAACTTTCAAAACAAATACATGCTGCAGACAAATATAGATTGCGATGAAAGCTAAGCACTCCGGTATAAATTGAAATAATCGAAAGAGTAATTATAGAATTTCTCAAGAAATCCATGCATGTAATTTTATTCTTCAATAATCTACTCCATCTGTTTATATATAAATTTTCATACACCTAATCAACCGTGTGCTACAGAAAGCAAATTCTCACTTTCATCAAAATCAATCGTCTTCACATGACCGAGTGCATCTGTTTCAGATGTAACATTTCCAACGGCATCATAAGTAAAGCTGCGTATCTTGGTATTGCCGTTATACTCGGCGATCACATTTCCATTTTCGTCATAATCATAAGATGTCTCTCTGTGCTCAGAATCTGTGACTTTTACAAGTCTATTCAGAAGATCGTATTCATAATTTATCTTGGAACCGCTCGGAAGAGTTATTTCCTCCTCATTCCAAACAATGTTGTACTCAATATGGAACATTCTGCCACACTCATCCGTGTAGTCCGATTTCTTGCCGATATCGTTGTATTCCCATACTTTCTCGGTTCCGTCAGGATTGATCACTTTGATGAGATTGCCTGAACTGTTATAAAAATACTTTGTCTCTTTTCCGCCGGGCTCTGTTACCTTGCAGACTCTGTCCATCTTGTCATATTCATAGAAAGTCTTATCCCCTGCGGCATTCTTTGTCGCTGTAACTCTTCCGAATTCATCTCTTTCAAAGAATGTCTCAGTTCCGCTATTGTCTATTACATAGCAAATATCTTTATTCTCATCAAATTCAAGATAGATAAACAAACCTTTGGAATTCCTGATCTGAATTATCTGTCCAAATTCATTATAAGTAATGTTAGTCTTTACAAGCTTAGGATTGATCACACTTGTGAGCTCTCCGTAGCAATTATAAGAATATCTGTATTCAGCTCCGCTTGACTCTCTTACAAGTATGGGCTTTCCTGCCGAATTGTAAGAAATAGCGGTCACATTGCCATTGGGATCTGCGATCTTAACAATATGTCCTGCATTGTCATAAGTAAAAGTTGTGGTATATCCTCTTTTATCCGTTGCAGATACCAGCTGATTCTTGTCGTTATATTTATAAGACTCGGAGATACCAAGATCAGGATATCTTGTTTCTACATGTCTTCCTAATTCATCAGAAATATATTCCACTTTAAGACCATTCTGTTCCGTAACAGTTGTGATCTTCTTCTCGTCGTCATATGAATATGTGATCACGCCACCATCAGGGAAAACCTGCTTGATAACACGTTTTTGATCGTCATATTCATTCAAAAGAAATGTCGTAAGCTCAGGTGTTGTAACCTCATTGATCACACCGTGATTATCATAGTTAAAGCACCTTATTCCTCCGTCAGGATAAACGACATTTATAAGATAAAATGTTCCATCATCTTCAGCATACTCATACTTAACGCATCTTCCGCCATTGTCTTTTGCTGAGATCACATTTCCGTTCTCGTTAAAGCACAGCTTTATAAATTTAGAGCCGGAGCAGATCTCATACGGGCGATTGCCTGCATACTGAATTCTGGCAAGTTCACATCTGGAATTACCAAATGCCAGAATCTTACCTGCCTTATCAAATTCCATGTAGGAGCCGTCTTCATTTATAAGTTTGAAAGAGTCATTGTATTCAATAAGTCTTCCGACTTTACCGCGCTCCTCAACATACTCTGCCTTATTAAATTTTCTTACATAAACACCTTCGTGGCCGTCAGAAAAAAGAATCTTTATCTTACAGCCGTCAAATTCATCCTCTTTAAAAAGGTGTATGTCAAAAAGACTTGTCCAGCCTTTGCCGAATAAGCCACTTCTTTCACTTTGTGCATTATAAAAACGTCTCAATGATAATGGATAAACACCTGAAACGGTGAGATCTTCTCTATCGTTGATATAATTTCCATTATTAAGATTTACAGGATCATACTCTTTGGTGCCTTCAAAACTTGTTATATCATATGCGCCCTTATCAATACCCTCCAATAACGCATTAAGGTTATGTGCGATTGTATCAAAAAACGGATTATATATATTTGCAAAACACTTATCAAAGCATCCTTTTATCTCTTCATAATGCCACTCAATGTTCTCCCCCACATTGATCTTTGTGTTTGGCATATAGTTACCTCTTTTTTCATTGCAAAACAGTTAATTGTTAAATGATATATAGCATTTATACTCTCCCCAGATACAAATGCACTGTACACCGTATATTGAACGACGTATCAGTATTAACATCGTATTAACATATTAACATAAGAGGCTAAAATTAATCAAGTGTTTTCTGAAAAACGTTGCATTAGATACAATATTCCAAATCCGCTTGCAGTTTTATCCACTCACTGAGCGTGAGCGGTTCATAATCCGAACGCATACAAAAACAGTTGATCATATTGCATGGTATCTTACACTCATCCTCACTTCCTATCGGATGATATGTTGTGCTCTGTATAAGTTCAATGATCTTCTTCATAAGAACTTCATCTCTGGTTTCATGCACATGTCCGTAGAGCATGTAAGTCTTGGGCTCTCCGTTATGTTTTTTCCTATATTGCCCATCATAAAAAGGGATCGGATAATGACTGCAGATTACCTTTTTCTGTGAATCAGTGATCTGCCTGTAATTATCGATCCATTCAAATCGATCCCTGTCGAAATTTGAAGATTTTACATATTTGTCGTGATTTCCGGTTATAAGACAGAGCTTGCCTTTCAACCTGTGAATAAGATCGTTGGTTTCCTCAACGGATCCAAGCGAAAGATCCCCCAAGATCACAACAGTATCTGCATTTGTGACCTTGTTGTTCCATCTTTCTATCATGTATTCATTCATTTCTTCGCAGCTCTTAAAGCCTCGTTTGTCCATCTTGTCATTAAGAGCATTATGAAAAAAATGACAGTCAGCAATATAATAAATCATCTGAGATCTCCGCCGTCGTCGTGTAATAAAGTAGCCGGATCGTCGTCTGCCGCGGTTGTTGCAAGCACGTCACACCTCTCGTTTTCAGGATGTCCCGCATGTCCCTTAACCCAGTTCCATGTGATCTTATGAGGCGATGCCGCTTCAAGAAGTCGCTTCCAAAGTTCTACATTTTTTACAGGCTGCTTTCCTGCGGTTTTCCAACCTCTCTTGATCCAGCCGTCTATCCACTTGTCGTTAAACGCCTTGATCACATATTGAGAATCGGAATACATCTGAACTTCACATGGTCTGTTGAGGCACTCAAGCCCAACAATAGCTCCCATAAGTTCCATTCTGTTATTTGTCGTCTTATCATAGCCGGCGCTGAGTTCTTTCTCATGAACTTCGCCCTTGGCATCCACATATCTGAGTACCGTTCCGTATCCTCCCGGTCCGTCCGGGTTTCCTCTTGCAGCACCGTCTGAATATATCTCTACCACCATATTATTCCCACACTCCGGTCGTCAAAAATTTATCCGCAAGCTTCTGCGCATCATCAACGAGGTTATTGTCATATCCAAGAACACTGAGAAGTTTAATAGCGTTCCTGTTTGTGGCAGGCCCCTCTTTTATCTTGTAATCAAAATGAACATCGTTGTCTGAAACATCACCCTCAAAGTGATAGAAATCATACAAACCTTTAAGCAGAACCGTAAGCTCAATATCATGAGTAGCCGCAAAGCAGTTTACTCCTGCCTTTGTCAGATACTTGAGCATCTCAGTTGAAGCAGCAATTCTCTCGATAGTATTGGTTCCTCTGAGAACCTCATCAACAAAACAAAGAACAGGATTGCCCTCATTTGCCGCCGCATCTATGATTCTCTTCATAGACTTAATTTCAACGATGTAATAACTGTCTCCCTCGTAGATGTCATCCTTAAGCGCCATTGAAGAATACACTCTAAAAAGCGGCGCCTTGTAACTCTTTGCAAGTACAGTGTGAACTGACTGCGCAAGAACCGCATTTATTCCTACCATCTTAAGGAATGTAGACTTACCTGATGCATTCGAACCGGTAAGAAGAACTCCGTTCTTTGCGTGAATACTGTTTGCGACAGCATTTTCTATAAGAGGATGAAGCATATCATCAGCTTCTATACCTTTTCCCGAAAACTCAGGTATACAGTAGTTGTTCTTTACCGACTCTCTGTAGCAGGCGATTGAAATATAAGCTTCAAGCCTTCCCATAACCGTGATTATATTGTCGAGATCGGCTCTTTTATCCATGAGCTCTCTGTACATCTTGTTGAACTTGATAATATCAAGATGTGTCAAAATACGTACATAATCAATAATTAGCTCTCCCGGATTTCCCGAACTCATTCCGCTTGTAGACATCACGATTCCAGAGCCGCTTGAAAAACTCTTAAGCCTCTTGCAGGATTCTTCCATTTCCTTGATGTCATCGCTTATTTCAGGATACTTTGTATCATTAAAATACTTTGTTGCGGAAAGCATTTTTAAGACATACGCATAGGTAGAAATATAAGGATCTATCTTACCTTTGAGCGAAAAGTACATGATTATGTTTGCACATGCCAGACAGATAAATAAGGCAAGTCCAAGTCCGAAACTTACAAAGCACAACACAAGCGAAACTGCCATTGCCGCAAGCATCGCATAATGTTTTGCATTACTCGTATCCTGCACACCTTCAAGAAGCTGCAGATAATCATATACAGAAAAGCGCGAACCTCTTCCTATCTTGCCAAATGTAACCTGGCTCTTGATCCTCGCCTCATTATTTTCTGAAAAGAAACGTATCTTTTTCTCAGCTTCTTCAAAATCATTGTCCTGCTTCGGTGTTCTGAGCATGTAATAAAGATACTCTTCACCGGTCGCACTCAGGCAATAATTCATCCTCGAAAAGACACCGTCCATATTAAGATCGTTCCAAGAAGTATCGTCAATCTGAAAGCCCTCTCTGTGATTATCGTAATACCCCTTTAAATGATCCAGATCATCGGCTTTGTATTCTCTTTTGGGCGAATTCCCCCAATTCTTTTTAAGCGCTGCGATAAGTCTCTTTTCCGCATTTCTGGCATCTCTGACACCCAGAATATATGCACCGAGAACAAACGCCATCAAAGCGCCTATTATATAAATTGCTCCCATTTAATGTTATAGTCCTTTGCTAAATTTTTTGATTGATTCCGTAACCAGCTTTGTGAAAAGAGGAGCCGCTTTGTCCGCTGCTTCCTGAACTTCCTCGTGTGATAAAGGATTCTCGGAAAGTCCCGAAGCAAGATTACAGATACAGGAAACTCCGCAGATCTTAAGCCCCATATGATTTGCAGCGATTGCTTCGTTCACCGTACTCATTCCGACAGCAGAAACTCCAAGCTTGCCAAGCATCCTGATCTCTGCGGGCGATTCAAACGATGGTCCCGTAATCTGGCAATATACGCCCTCTTTAAGTTCTATTCCGTTCTCTTTTGCAGTCTCTTTTATAATATCCTGAAGATCTTTCTTATAAACCTCACTCATATCGGGGAATCTCGGACCAAGTTCATCGATATTTGCACCAATAAGCGGGTTTGGCGCAAAACATGAAATGTGATCCGTAATAAGCATGAGATCGCCTGCACCGAATCCCTCGCCAAGTCCTCCCGAAGCATTTGTCAAAAAGAGAATCTTCGCACCAAGCATTCCCATAAGTCTTACGGGAAGCACCACGTCGCTGATATCATATCCTTCGTAGAAATGAACTCTTCCTTTCATGCAGACAACCTTTGTGTCACCCACATATCCGAATATGAATTTTCCTGCGTGTCCGGGAACCGTTGATACAGGAAATCCCGGGATATCTTTATATTCTATCTCTGCGGTCACTTTGATGTTTTCCGCATAGTTTCCAAGCCCCGATCCAAGGACAAGCGCCACATCGGGAACAAAATCAGTCTTACTTCTGACAGCCTCCACACAATTTGAAAGCTTTTCGTATAATTTGTTTGCCATATGCACCTCACCTTTTACTCAATGATTTACCTATTTTACCATAATTGTCATTCAGACAATACCCCTCTGACTTTGGGCTGGATCACGTTTTTTATCGTTTCTTCAAAAAGGCCTTTTATTCCGCCTTTTATTATCTTTCCGAATATAATTCCCTGCAGTCCTCCAAGTCCCTCCGGCGCTATATTCTTCATCGAACTTACAAGCATATCACAGCCCGGAGTCTCGAAAAATCTTACTTCCAGACCTTTGGGCACTGAAGGATAGATAAACGTTCCCTTTCCGTCTTCCCTGTCCGAAGCATCATCGTCAAAATAGATATTCATTGTCCTGCTGCATACTTCCTCAAGGAAAAAGATCTCGTTCTTCAAAACGAATCTGTTGTACTCATCAGTCTTACAGGACGTCTCCACACAGACCTTGTAGATCTCACCGTGCATATTTATATCAATGACATGCTTTTTGCCGCCAAATCCGCACTTTAAAGGATATACAACCTCTCCTTCATAAATATCAATGTAAAAAGATTCATTCTCTCCAAACCTGAATCCTATCTTCTTGATGCCGTCGGTAAAGTTATTGTGCACTATCTGCATCATTATGGGAAAGATTCCGACTTTCGAGCTCTCAAATTCATAAACCTTTCCGTTTATCTTCTTAAGCCACTTTGAGGCAAGAAGGTTCTCATCTCTGGTATTGTAGTAATAGAGCGCTTTCTTAAAATCGCCCCTTCTGCTTTTGTACACAGCGTTTTTCTTGCAGGCTCTTCCCTCAGTCATCTTGACAGATCTGTTCTTCCATCCTCCACTTACTATAGCGGGATAATCGACAGTTCTTCCGCTTACAGACTTGCATAAAGCCTTTAACTTAGACAACTCGGCAAAATCTTCGCTAAGAGGTTCATCAATCGAAACTTCCAGATTCTTCATGGCATCTCTTATTGTTACAGCCATTCGGGATGTCTGAAAAAGATCGCTGTTTCCTGCGTTTGTCACAACAACCATATCTATATCGGGATAGACAAAGACATTTTGCCCAAGCATTCCGTTAAACGCATAAGAGCCGGGTCTGTCATTATTTATCCAGATCTGATAGCCGTAGTGTGTGCTGTCTTCACGTCCTGTTTCAACAAACGGTGTCGTGGACTCTTTTACCCATTTCATGGGAACCAGCTGCACGCCGTTCCACTTGCCGTCGTTGAGATAAAGCTGACCGAGCTTAGCCATATCTTCCGTTCTGATAAAGAGTCCCCAGCCGCCCTTTGTGATATTCTGAGGACAGCTTTCCCAGAATACTCTCTTTATGCCCATCGGGTCAAAAAGTCTCTTTTTGCAGAATTCAAACAGAGACATTCCCGTAATCTCAGTCACTATCGCAGAGAGCATATAGGTATTCATACTGTTGTACTCAAACTGTGTTCCGGGTTCGAATTTGGTTCCGGCTTCAAGAAAGCCCTTTCTCCAGTCATTTCCGCTTATGGCTCCCGCCTCGTTGAATTCGCATCCGCTGGTCATATCGAGCAGATTTTTTACCGTTATTGTTTTTCTGTGAAATTTAAAGATTCCAAGATATTCTTTGAAAATATTGTCGAGCGTATCCTCCAGCGAAAGTCTCCTCTCATGAATAAGGATTCCTATCGCCATAGAAACAATGCTCTTACACATAGAATAAGAGACATGCCAATAATCAACAGAATACGGTTCAAATCCGCACTCACAGATGACGTTTCCGTTTCGAAGCGCCATGAATTTGTGCATTCTGCATTCTTTGTTTTCCGACAAATCTCTTATTAAAGACGTAAAAAATGCAGAACTGACGCCCTGCGCTTCAGGCGAGCACCTCTCAAGAGGTTTCTCACCGCTTGCATAAGTCGGATTAAACTGCGGTTTTTGCGCAACATAATCAACCTTGCTGATCTCACCGGTTTCCCCGGTGGCAATCTTTAAAAGAAGCTCTCCTATGTCAAGTCCAGCATTTGCCATTATTCTGTTTCCTCCGTATGAGCACGGATCGATTATCTCGTAGTTTTAAGCGCTCTCATGGAGTTTAATATTGCGATCACGGCAACTCCGACGTCACCAAACACCGCAAGCCACATTGTCGTCAGACCAAGTGCTCCCAAAATCAAAATGATCACCTTTACAGAAAGCGCAAAAACTATATTTTCTTTTACGATCCCAATAGTCTTGCGGGCGATCTTAATAACCGAAGAGATCTTGGTTATATCATCATCCATGATAACGATATCCGCAGCTTCAATAGCTGCGTCGCTTCCAAGCGATCCCATGGCTATTCCGACATCGGCTCTCATGAGAACCGGTGCGTCGTTAATACCATCGCCAACAAAAGCAAGCTTACTATCATTATCCTCTGATGAAAGCATTTTTTCAACCCGTGCCACTTTATCGGCGGGAAGAAGCTGCGGGATCACTTCATCTATACCTATCTGCTTTGCAACATCCTCGGCAACATCTTTCCTGTCGCCTGTGAGCATTACAGTCTTATTTGCACCAACCTTTTTGATGAGCGATATTGCCTCTTTCGCCTCATCCTTAATAACATCCGATATAACAACATATCCCTTGTATGCACCGTCATATGCAACATATACTATGGTACCGGATGTATTGTTCGCTTCAGCAAACGACTCTACACCATTCTCAGTCATAAGTTTCGCATTACCAAGAAGAAGTTTTTTACCGATATATACGGTCTCAATTCCCCTTCCGGATGCCTCTTTGGTATCAGCCTCACTTATACAGCTTCTATCGATATCAGATTTTTCTGACGCCTCTATAAATGCCGCAAATACCGATCTTGCTATCGGATGATTGGAAAAAGCTTCACCTGATGCAGCCATTTCGAGAAGCTCATCTTTTGAAATATCTTTTTCATCACAAGGAACAACATCTGTAACTTTGAACTCGCCCTTTGTAAGAGTACCTGTCTTATCAAAGACAACAGTCTTTATCTTGGACGCAGCTTCAAGAAAGTTACTTCCCTTTATAAGCACTCCGATTTTGGACGAAGCACCGATTCCACCAAAGAATCCCAGAGGAACCGATATCACAAGTGCACATGGGCAAGAAACAATAAGAAAAATACAAGCCCTCTTTATACTGTCGGAAAGAGCAAGAATCCCAAGAATCGGCGGAACAATCGCAAGAAGTACTGCTCCGACCGTAACAACGGGAGTGTAATATCTCGCAAATCTTGTGATAAAGTTCTCCATCCTGGACTTCTTGTCGCTTGCATTCTCGACAAGTTCAAGGATTCTTGAAACCGTGGAATCTTCATAAGCTTTGACAGCCTTGATCTTAAGAATTCCCTCGCCGTTTACGCATCCGCTTATCACATCATCGCCTTCACCGGCTCTTCTGGGAACTGATTCTCCTGTAAGCGCCGCCGTATCGATAAATGACTCACCTTCAACAACAACTCCGTCCACAGGAATCTTTTCACCCGCTCTTACAAGAAGTATGTCCCCGATATTGACCTCATAAGGATCAACTTCGTTTACTTCTCCGTTTTCACCGACAACATTTGCGATTTCGGGAGCAATGCTCATCATCTCCGTAATGGACTGACGCGATTTACCAACAGCGTAGCTCTGGAACAATTCACCTATCTGGTAAAAAAGCATTACCGCAAGAGCTTCGGGATATTCCCCTATCGCAAACGCTCCGAAAGTAGCGATCATCATAAGGAAGTTCTCATCAAAAACCTGTCCGTGGCTTATATTGATTGCAGCCTTCTTGATAACGTCATATCCGATTATAATGTATGGAACCAGGAATATAAGAAACTTTGCCAAAACAGGCAATTCTTCCAACGCTCCCATTTTTTCCAATGCTATCAGTACAAAGAATATACTGAGCACAACCAAAATTCTGTTTCTTGTTTTCTTTTGCTTCTTAGTCATCATTACACTTCTTTCCGAGAACAAAGAATCACTTACGACTCTTTAGGATTAAATCTCGATCTCGCAATCAGGTTCAACTTTCTTACAAGCTTTCACAGCCTGAGATAAAACATCGTCAAATACATCGTCCGAAGCCTCAAGAACAAACTTCTGTGTCATGAAATTCACTCTTGCATTCACAACGCCCTCGATCTTCTTAACTGCTTCCTCCATCTTTGCTGCACAGTTTGCACAATCTACTTCACACTTAAATGTTTTCTTCATAATCGTCATCCTTTCTTATCAGTTCTTCACTATTCACTGATGTGACTCATTCCCTGATCTATAATCGTTCTCACATGATCATCTGCAAGGAAATAGATAATTGATTTGCCCTCTCGCCTGTTTCCCACAAGCTTACTCTGCTTAAGAATCTTAAGCTGGTGAGATATGGCGGACTGCGTCATATTAAGAGTCTCTGCAATGTCGCAAACACACATCTCCGATTCAAACAGAGCAAATAAGATCTTGATCCTGGTAGAATCACCAAAGACCTTAAACAATTCGGCAAGATCATAGAGCTCGTCTTCGGAAGGCATCTGTTTTCCAATCCTTTTGACGAGATCTGTATGAACATCATGTAATTCGCAGTGTTCTACATCATTTATTGCCATATCTTTTTCCTTTCATTTAAACATATGAATAACTGTTCATATGTTGATATTAAAACTATTATGTTTTTTTGTCAACACTAATTTTTTTCGCTTAATCAGCGTATTTCATCTCACACTGATTGCCATCCATATCAAGATAATGAACAATCTTGTTTTCTTCATCCAAAGAAACAAATATTGAAAACGACGGAAATGAATACGTTTCATCTGCAGCTAAAAGTTTTAGCTTTGAATTTGACACAAAGAACTGAGGAAGAGGTTGCATCGTGAGATTATCAATCGGACAACCACTATCCACTCTACCTTCATCACTCATCATAAAATAATCAAGATAAATGCCATCAACACCTTCAAAGTTCGACTTCAATGCCCATGTTGTATCGATGTGATATGCCTTTCCTCCGACTACGGCATATGTCCAAGCATGACACATATCCTGTGCATCACAACCAATGTCAAGCGCATCTACCCCAACCTGTAACAACAAATATGAGTAAACTGCAGCAAAATCAACGCACGTACCTTTTTTATCTATAAAAGTTCTATAAAATGCAGCGTCGCCACCAAAATCTTGATCCTCGCTATAATCATAATTTTCAGCAACATACAGATATAGCTTTAAACACTTCTCAAAATCTGTATCATCGGTCTCCAAATTATTATTTAAAATATCAACGATGAGTTTCTCGAATTCAGCCTCTCTTGCAACGAATTCATCGACAGGCATCTTGTAATATATCTTTCCCACACCGTTTTCAAAAGGAACCGATCCGTCATCACTCTCCCCTGACACTCTTATACTTGCTGCCGGAAAAAAATTTGCAAGCGTGGTATCCAAGATGGCGAAATCATAAGCTTCTTGATTTGCGCATTCAAAAGTTGATTCACCTTTTCTTACCGCATCACATAAGTTATATAATGCATCCCATTTTTCTTGCGATATATCCTGCGCAAGTGTAGGCGAATACACATGAGGATTGAACTCAAACCGATCCGGTACCTTAGCCTCATCTTCTTTTTTCTCCGATGATTCCGTTTCTGTTACTGTGGACTCCGTAACACTTTCATTTGTTGTAACAGCGTCATTCCCCGGATCAATTACAATCCCATGATTTCCACACCCTGATACCAATAGTGTGATTATCGCTATAATTCCCGTAACTCTTCTAATTTTCATATAACCCCTTTCATTTTTAGCTATACCCCTGTTTTCTTAATCATCAAATTCATTATTGACGTCTTCTTGCCACTCAGGTATATCCATCTGTCGTCATTGTTTTCTTTCCATGTATCAAAAGAATTTTCAATGACAGCAAGCTGTTCTTCAGGCGCAAAAGGTACTGCCTTGCTCTCCTCAGCCGAAGCTTCCGCATATGCCTCATTTGTAGCAGATGCACTTTCAGATGCATTCACTTCATCCATTGCTGTATTTTTTTCTGTCTTTCCGCATCCCGTCAATATAAGTAAAGCGGCTAATATAGTTATTACTTTGTCTTCACATGTACCTCTTCCGAATTGAAATAATGGGAACTACCGCACTAATTTGCACAGCAGTTCCCATATATTATACTGTAACTTTCTTAAATGATTTCTTGCCCTTCTTTACCATTATTCCATCAGCAAAGAAATCCTTGTTGTATGTTGTCTTTACATCTGTCACCTTCGCATCGGCAACGGTTACGCCACCCTGCTCAACTGCACGTCTTGCTTCGCTTCTTGTTGAGCAAAGCCCTGCGGATACGAGTACCTGAAGGATATCAACAACTCCGTCTCTAAAGTCCTCTTCCTTAAGAGCAACTGAAGGAACATTTGACATGTCTCCGCCGCCTGCAAAAAGTGCTCTTGCAGCATCCTGAGCCTTCTGAGCTTCTTCTTTTCCATGTACAAGAGATGTAAGCTCAAATGCAAGAATCTCTTTCTTCTCATTGATTCTTGAATCTTCCCATTTCTCCATCTCGTATATCTCTTCCATAGGAATAAATGTAAGCATCTTGATGCATTTATCTACATCAGCATCGCCTACATTTCTCCAGTACTGGTAGAAATCATAAGGTGATGTCTTCTCAGGATCGAGCCATACAGCGTTTCCTGCTGTCTTACCCATCTTCTTACCCTGTGAATCTGTGAGAAGTGAGATTGTCATGGCATGTGCATCCTTGCCAAGCTTTCTTCTGATAAGCTCTGTACCGCCAAGCATGTTGCTCCACTGATCGTCTCCACCAAACTCAAGATTACAGTTGTACTTCTGGAACATGTGGTAGAAGTCGTATGACTGCATGATCATGTAGTTAAACTCAAGGAATGAAAGTCCCTTTTCCATACGCTGCTTGTAACACTCTGCTCTAAGCATGTTATTAACTGAGAAGCATGCACCAACTTCACGAAGAAGTTCAACATAATTAAGGTCAAGGAGCCAGTCTGCGTTGTTTACCATCATGGCCTTGTCTTCGCCAAACTCGATGAATTTCTCCATCTGTCTCTTGAAGCAAGCTGCGTTGTGATCGATGTCTTCTCTTGTAAGCATCTTACGCATGTCGGTTCTTCCCGAAGGATCACCGATCATTGTTGTACCGCCACCGATAAGAGCAATAGGCTTATTTCCTGCCATCTGAAGTCTCTTCATAAGTGTAAGAGCCATAAAGTGCCCGATATGAAGAGAATCGGCAGTACAGTCAAAACCAATATAAAATGTAGCTTTTCCTGTGTTTACAAGTTCCTTGATCTGCTCCTCGTCAGTTGTCTGAGCGATGAGGCCTCTGGCCTGCAATTCTTCATAAATCTTCATCTCTTTTCCTCCTGATAATGATTACGCGATTGCGAAGGAGTTTATCAGTGTTCTTCTCAAAAAAAACGCCCCTCACAATCAAACCCTGATTGCGAAGGACGAAATAATCGTGTTACCACCTTCATTCGCATGCAGCTCACACTACACGCCTCAGCAAGTACGGCTCATTATTATCACAAGCGATACTCTTCCGATATAACGGTCAGTCCCGTCAGAGCCTACTACGTACATACCATTCTGCTCTGCAGCTCACGGAGGTATTCATCATCGCCCTTAACTTACGCCTCTCACCACCCGGCAATTCTCTGTTGTCAGCTTGCGATTCTTACTTATTCCGGTCACAGCCTTTTCTTACTTAATCTATTCAGAAATTTTAAATAAAAAACGTTCTTATGTCAAGTTATCTTAAGAGAAAATGAATTCCGCTCAAAAGCTCTGCTATTCCTCCAAAGAAAAATATAATTAAATAAGCAATCTCCTCCGTTTGAAACCTACTTGTTATACATTCCTTGGGCTTTTTGGGATTTATGTAGATTGCATACTTGCGCCCTTTTTTATATTTCTTTTCCTCTGAAAAATGCAAAAAGCTAAGCATAGCCTTACTTGTATACCAACAATGCTTATATTTATATCTGTATGTCGGTCTTAAGCTCTGACGCCGATTTCCACTTGAACTGATCCTTCTTGGAGGAATTGCTTCAATGTCTACCAGCGTTCCTTCAACTTCTTCGGTACATGAAAAAATAACACAAAGTTTCCAGACCAGATAGCATTCAAATCCTATCCCTACAAATATAAAAAAGACACCTAATAAAATTTTACTCATTAAATACTCCCGACACTGAATTACAGTTGCGGTCATGAACCTCTTACATACTGTATTTCAACAACAGTCTTATCGACCACAAACACCATTTGATAGCCGTCAAAAGAATACGATAAAATACTCATGCCGTCCAAATCGAAAGCCTCGGCCTTACCATACGCCGTCTTAACCTCTTCTTCAGCACTTCCGACTCCAATACCTTTTGATGTCTTAATTCTCTCATCTTTGATAGATATCATATCAGGGAATTCCTGCCTTCTATCTTCATAAATCTCGTTAATAATAAATGATGAAACACCAACCATTCCGGAATCAAAAGTATAATAATAGCCCGGCCTGTCTCCTTCTGTATCCTCCGGCTCACCAAACGCCGCATATACATTATCCATGTTCTCATCCTTAATGGAGAACGTGACTCCGTTATATTCAAGCGCGGATGCATCATCGTCAGATTTTCCTCCGAATCCGCACGCACTCACAGTACCCATGATCAAAATTAGCAACAATAAAACTACCGGGTTATTCTTTTTCATTTTTTCTTCTCTTTCTGTAAAAAATATAATGTTAAAACGACTTAGCCAAGCCCATATAATGTCTTATACAGATCGGTAAATTCCTCCTGAGTCAGGTTCAGTTCTTCTTCCCTCATGTAAGGTTTTCCATCTTTTACACCCATGAATACCTTGCAAGGGCCATCCATGTAATAACCCTCATAATCATAATCAGCCGGAACCGTCTCACGAATCAGTGTCAAAAGAGCCTGTACAAGCTCTTCATCTTCATCGTATCCTGAAAGTGCAGGCCCCGTAGGTCCGCTGTATGCGCAAAAGATATGATCATCGCCGGATTTATCGGTTGCACAAATAAAGTATTCATATTGATTTTCAAGATTCTTGCTTACATATTTCGCTTCACCAAACAAAGACACAAGCTGGCCATAAGCCTTCGAAAAATCTGCATACTGTAGCAATTCGTATATATTACAGATCATGCCACCGCAGAATCTGTCTTCCTCAGCTTCTGTCGCCTTCCTAAAAGTATAACCGTTGTACTCAGCAGTCTTCAAGTTGTTTTTATTATTATCCGCCTCATTTCTCATGACACAACGCCCCTTTCTTTGATATTACATATCGTAATAATCATTATTTTCTTCAACAGACTTATTTAAAGAATTCTTATATGCTTCATCCGCTATGTATATAGCCACATTCTTTTGCTCAAGTCTCACGTAAAAAAATCCATTCCATGTAATACTCAACTACATAGAATGGATTGTTGCATTTAATCATGAATTTTTTTATGACGAGTATCAAAAATACTTTTACACCTACATCATTTCAGTTTTTTACCACTCAAGCATGCTGTTCTCGGTTTTCTTATCTCTCATCATAAGATCCTGAATTGCTTCCTGAAGTGACTTTCCGTCGAAAAGTATTTCATTTACTGCTGTGATTATAGGCATCTCAACTTCGTACTTCTCGGCAAGCTTAAGTGCCGCTTTTGCACTGTAAACACCCTCAACTACCATTTTAACTTCATCCATGGCTTCCTGATAGGACTTGCCCTGACCGATAAGAATACCTGCGCGTCTGTTACGTGAGTGCATTGATGCACATGTTACGATTAGATCGCCGATTCCCGAAAGACCTGCAAAAGTCTCGAATTTACCGCCCATTGCCATTCCAAGCCTTGAAATCTCAGCAATTCCTCTCGTGATAAGCGCAGCCTTCGCATTGTCGCCGCAGCCGTAGCCATCGGCTATACCGGCAGCAAGTGCAACCACGTTCTTAAGAGCAGCGCCGATCTCGATACCGAGCATATCGGGACTGATATATACTCTGAGAAAATTATTCATAAATACATTTTGAATATATTTAGCGATCTCTTTTTCAAAAGCACCGACTACAAGTGTAGTAGGCATACTCTTTCCGACTTCTTCCGCATGAGAAGGTCCCGAAAGAACACATACATTGCATCCCGGAATCTCATCAAGAATAACATCGGACATAACCATAAGTGAGTCTTCTTCGATTCCCTTACTGCAATTAACGATTATCTGTCTGTGCTCACCACTTTCGTTGATAAAAGACTTCATAAGCCTTATTGTTTCACGCATATGAGCCGAAGGAACAACAACAACAATAATGTCCTTATCCTTTACAGCATCTTCAATGCTTGATGTGTATACAACCGATTCCGGAAGCTTTACCCCGGGAAGTTTCTCCTCATTCCCGTGATACTGCTTTAATTTCTCCACCGAAGAATCGCTTCTGGACCAGACAGTAACATCATGCCCGTTCCCCGATAATACGTACGCAAGAGCTATCCCCCAGCTTCCTGCACCTATAACGCCAACTTGTATTCCCAAATTATCCCCTCCTGATTAGTCGACTTTATTCTTTTTTGAAATATAAGTCTTTCTCTCTGTTCCTGAAATAAGCTTTTTAATATTGCTTCTGTGCTGATAGAATGCAAGCACAGTAAGAAGTGCAACGATCACATACATTTCTATAAGAGCACTCTGCGGAAGATTGCCAAGGTATCCGAGCTGTCCCCATAATACAAACTGGATCAGGAATACCGAATAAAGGCAAAGACTGCTGAGTGATACGAAATGTGTGATATTGAACGGAACGAAAAATGCCAAAAGTCCTACAAGAACAAATTTCCATCCCATTGAAATAATATAACCCGATGTGCAGGCAATTCCCTTTCCACCTTTAAACTTCAAAAAGAAAGGAAAATCGTGACCAAGTACAGAGCCTGCGGCTGTATAGATCATATAGAAGTAACGGTAATCGGGGTTACTTCTTCCAAAAAGAAAATAAGTAACAATGATGGCAAGTATGCACTTAAACATATCACCAAACAAAACTATAAGGCCGGCTTTGGCTCCCATAACTCTGAGTGTGTTTGTCGTTCCTGCGTTCTTACTTCCGACGCTTCTGATGTCAACACCCTTCATCTTGCCGTACAATACTGCTGTTTGGAACAGACCGAAAATATATCCTATGACCAAACAAACTATTCTTTCCATGTTACTTGTCCTCTTTTCTCTCTCGTATTATGAATCTAAGCGGTGTTCCCTTAAATCCGAACGCCTCTCTGATCTGATTCTCGATATATCGCGTGTAACTGAAATGCATAAGCTTTTTGTCATTGACGAAAATAACAAAAGTCGGCGGCTTTACAGAAGCCTGTGTGATGTAAAAGAGCTTTAAGATCTTTCCCTTGTCACTTGGCGGCTGCTGCATTACAACTGCCTGCGTCATGATCTCGTTAAGAACACCCGTCGAAACTCTGAGCGCGTGATTTTCACTTACGATATCGATCATTTCATAGAGCTTTACAAGTCTCTGACCGGTCTGTGCTGAAATAAAGATTATCTCTGCATAGTTCATGAAAGCCAGAGTATTTCTGATATTCTTGGTAAATTCCTTGACGGAATGGTTATCTTTTTCAATAAGATCCCATTTGTTTACCGCAATGATAACCGCTTTACCGCTGTCATGTGCAATTCCGGCTATCTTGGCATCCTGCTCAGTCACACCGTCCTCAGCATTGATTACAAGTATGGCAACATCGGCCCTCTCAACGGCTCCGACTGTTCTTACTATCATGTAATGCTCAAGATCGTCCTTAACTTTGCTTTTTCTTCGAAGTCCAGCGGTATCAATGAAGGTGTACTTCTTGCCGTTGTACTTAACCTCTGTGTCAATGGCATCTCTCGTAGTACCTGCGATATCCGAAACGATAAGTCTGTTCTCACCGATCAGCTTATTTATAATAGATGACTTACCTACATTGGGCTTTCCGATGATAGCGATCTTTGTTGTATCATCCTCTTCGTCATTTATTGAATCTTTCCTGAAATGGCTTACAACCTCCTCAAGAAGATCGCCTATACCAAGCTTGTTAACGGCTGATATAGGGAAAGGCTCACCGATTCCGAGATTATAGAACTCATAAACATCAAGTGAATCCCTGCTGAAACTGTCTACCTTATTTACGCACAAAACAACGGGCTTACCAGATCTTCTGAGCATATCCGCAACCTTGGAATCCGCATCAGTAAGGCCCTGTTTTACATCTACCATAAACACGATAACATCAGCCGTATCTATGGCGATCTGTGCCTGCTCTCTCATCTGTGAAAGAATAATATCCTTTGAATCAGGCTCGATACCACCCGTATCGATAAGAGTAAAGCTGTGATTAAGCCACTCCACATCCTGATAAAGTCTGTCTCTTGTAACACCGGGAGTATCCTGCACAATGGCGATCCTGCTTCCCGCAAGAGCATTAAACAGTGTTGATTTTCCGACATTTGGTCTTCCGACCACCGCTACTATATTTTTTCTGCTCATGTGTTTTCCTTTTGTTTAATATGTATGTTCAACCGGAACATCGAATAAAAGCGCAGCAAGTTCATGCCCATCGCATTTGGATATTCCGATATCTATTCCCAATTCTTTTTCTATATCTCCGATCCTGTAATCATCGAGAAGATAATCTTCTCCGCTTCGCAGCAGATTCTCTGGAAGATAAAGCATGGAACCGAGATCTTTGTCTTTAAGCTGCTTTATTATATCCTGTCCCGTAAGGAGTCCCGAAACAGTGATCCTCTCACCGAAAAACTCATTCACGATCTCATATACGTGAACTTTAAGTCCCGGGCAGACATCCATAGCTCTTTCCGCAATCTGCTTTATACATGGATATACAAGCCTTCCCGTAGCAAGCGAGATCTCTCTTTTTACTGATGCTATCTCATCTGCATGTTCGCTTGTAAGTACATTCAGTGCCTCGCCGTATTCATCGAGCAGGAGTCTCATCATTCCGACGCCGTTCTCAAGCTGGATGTATCCGTCATATCTCTCCGCTTCGGGGAAATCCCTGCCCGCAAGAAAATACCACTCATCACTTGCATGGATAAAATGAATGCCGTGCTCATCATACACTTTTTTTTGCCATTTTTCTATCATATCTATGACAACACATGCATCTTCACCGTTAAAAGGCTCAAGCGGATACAGTCCATCCCTGAATTTCGAAAGCCCGACGGGAACAACCGACACACTCTGAAGATTCGGAATATACTTGGTCATATCAGATATCGATCTCTCAAGCTCAGCTCCGTCATTTACGCCTTTGCACAGAACTATCTGCCCGTTCAGCTCAATTCCTGTTCCGGGCGCACACAGTCTGTCAACCTTCTTAAGAGCCTCACCGGCGAATCTGTTTCCAAGCATTTTACATCTAAGTTCAGGATTGGTCGTCTGAAAAGAAACGTTTATAGGCGAAAGATGATACTTCAGAATTCTGTCGATATCCGAATCGGACATATTGGTCAAAGTAACGTAATTACCCTGCAGGAACGAAAGTCTGGAATCATCATCTTTAAAATACAAAGTATCGCGCATGCCCTTAGGCATCTGATCAATGAAGCAAAAGATACATTTATTACTGCACGATCTGTAATTATCCATGAGCCCATTATCAAATTCTATACCGAGATCCTCATCAAACTCCTTGTCGATGTCCAATATCCATTCTTCACCGTCCTGTTTGACTATAAGAACCTCCAAGTGCTCATCCTGCACAAGATACTGATAATCGAAGATATCCTTTATCTCCTGATCGTTTATCATCAGCAGTCTGTCACCCGGCTCGATATTAAGTTCTTCGGCAATACTGTCTTCTTCGACTTTGCCGATAAGGTGCCCATTTTTTGAATCCATTAAAAAATTAACCTCATATTTCTGCAGGATTACCCTAATAAAGTATTATATATGAATTTCCTTGACTTGTCAGTAAGCATAATGATAAAACAATATAGGAAATAAAAACAAATGTCCTGAAGAAAGGAACAAATATGCCAGATTTTTCTAAGCTGGAAGCTTCCATTCCGGTAGCTCCGCTAAATCTAATTGTTATGGACTCAGCAAAGGAGCTGGGAGACAGTGTCGACCACTATATTTCGGAATTCAGACACAATCTTCACAAAATGCCTGAAAACGACCCTGCTTTTCACGGTTATGTCAAAGACAGCTATAAAATAGATTACAGTCTCGATCGTTTCGGAAGCGGCGAAGCAAAGGCTACCATCAATGCCAGCGTTCGCGGAAACGATGTCTACATTCTTACAGATGTTTGTAACTACAGCATCACTTACAAAATGTACAATTACGTCAACCACAAATCTCCCGACGATCATTATCAGGATCTTAGGAGAGTTATCGGTGCAATCACAGGTAAAGCAAGAAGAATAAATGTTATAATGCCCTTCCTTTACGGTGGACGTCAGCACAAGAGAAACGGTATGGAATCCCTCGATGCCGCTCAGATGTTTAAAGAGCTTCACGACATGGGAATATCCAACTTCATTACATTTGACGCACACGATCCAAGGATATCAAACTCCAAGCCACTTGGCGGTTTCGATAATTTCCTTGCATCATATCAGTTTATGAAAGCACTTCTTTCACACATCGACGATCTTATCGTAGATAAAGATCACCTCACTGTTATCAGCCCGGATGAAGGTGCTTTGGACAGAGCCGTATACTTTGCCAACGTTATCGGCGCAGATACGGGTATGTTCTACAAGAGACGTGATTACGCCCATATCGTAAACGGATCTAATCCTATTGTTGCTCACGAGTTCCTGGGCTCAGATATTTCAGGAAGAGACGTTATCGTAATCGATGACATGATCTCATCGGGATCAAGTATGATAGATACTGCAAAACAGCTCAAGAACATGGGTGCAAAAAGAGTATTTATCTGCACAACATTTGGTCTCTTCACAGACGGAACCGCAAAGTTCGACGAAGGCTATGAAAAGGGATACTTTGATGCGGTTATTACAACCAACCTCACATATATGGATCCCGAGATTACCAAAAAGCCTTATATCTTCATTGCAGATATGGGTAAATTCCTTGCAACGATCATCGACTTCTTAAATCACGATGCTTCTCTTGCAACGGTAAACATGCCTACAGACAAGATTCACGAGATCGTAGGCAAATACAATTCAGGATGCAAAACTCCGGGCGAGTTGTTTGACTGATATATTTTTTACGCATATTAAAACCTCCGACTTTCAAAGTTATCTTGAAAAATCGGAGGTTTTTATTATTCTTCTGATTCTATACAATCAAACACAATAACAACTTTAAAGAGATCACCGTCAAGTCTGATATTGAACTCTCCGCCCTGTGCTATTGTGAGATTCTTTGCGATTGAAAGGCCGAGGCCGCTGCCTTCCGTTGTCCTGGACTCATCGCCTCTTATAAATCTCTCTGTAAGCTCATCCACACCGATATTAAGCTCTGATTCCGAAATATTCTTTACGGAAAATTCCACCTTCCTGCGATCGCCGTCCGTAATATAGATCATATCCATATATACTCTGGTTCCCGCAAGTGCATATTTGCAGACATTGTTAAGAAGATTCTCAATAACTCTCCACAAATGGCGTGCATCCGCATTAATACACATGCTCTGCTCTTCATGCTTAAATATGGGTGTAAGCAAATGATCTTCAAACTTCTCGAAGAACTCACCGATAGTCTGATTTACAAGTTCAACAAAATCTATCTTTCCAAGCTGAATACTTATGTTTCCGGAGCTTATCTTGGAAGCCTCAACAAGATCTTCCGTGAGCTGTTTAAGCTTCTGCGATTTGGTCTCAAGAACTTCAACATACTCTTTTACTCTCTCATTTTGTATATCTTCGCGCTTTATCAGATCGACATAGTTAATGATCGAAGTAAGCGGTGTCTTGATATCGTGAGAAACGTTCGTAATAAGATCAGCCTTTAACTTCTCATCTTTCATACTGGTATTTACTGCGATCTTTATTCCTTCGCCGATCGAATTGACCGCTTCCGCCAATGTAATATTGTCGGCGTGAAGCTCCTCAATTTCAACCTTAGCGCTCACATCACCGTTTTTGATATTCTCGATAACATGTATGATTCCTTCTCTGTCGAGATTCTGTCTGTAAATATATATACCAACCAGAATATCCAGAAATCCTGCGATTACAATACCAAGAACGCCGATCCTGACAAGCATGATATTCATTGCCACAAAGAAAACATAAGGAATCCATGTTCTTACGATAACGCTTCCGTTATTGGTGGTATTGGAGATTATATCTCTAAAGAAAGCAACTCCCCTCTTTAAGATACTGTCCTCCCATAAAATTCCGTCTTTTCCCTTGCGGACAAGTCCGTAAACAAATGACAAAAATCCTATATTTACGATCACAACAAAGACAACTCCGAAATACGGGAAAAAGTCGTTTCTTACAAGTCTGTCCAATCCCGTTTTCGTAACATACATCAAAAGCGCAACTGCCCCAAAGGGAACCGCCATAATAAACGTACTTAGGAACATCAGTCCTTCCGTAGACATTCTCCTTGCAGGCAATTCTTCATGTTGTCTCACAGGAATCTTTACAATATAGAATGTAAACAGACCGAAATATGCTATAACCGCAAATATACAACATAAATACAAAAGTCCACGGTTTGGCATAAGCTTTGAGAAGCTCGCTTTACCTTTCGCAAAATCATCGGATGCGGAATAATTATTTGTATCAACACCCAGATAAACTTTTATCTGATCCGGATATGCGTAGCCATAAGTCTTTATGACAGATCTCACTACACTTTCCTTTATGAGCGTATTGGTCTCATACGAAAGCTCATAAGGGCAATAATAAATGTATTTTCCAAAGCTCTTAAAGCCCTCAAGGATATCAATACCCGCAGTATCACCCATAAGCTCTTCGACATTGGTATATACTTCGGTATTGCCGTTCATGGTTCTTGTAATATAGTATCTCAAATTCGAATTCGGATAAGTGTAATAATTTATAAGCTTTCCGTATTCTGTAAAATTGACTTCAAGGTTATTTCCGGCCTCTTCTATATAGGAATTGAGCTGATTGTAGTCATCCCACGTAGATACAATGTTTTCTACATTTTTGCCGTCTACGGTCTTATACCTCGGAACAAGGATATGAAATACGCCGCCTTCGGGAGTTGAATTTCCCGAAACCGAGAAAACAAGACTGTTGTTATCCAGCTGAGAACTGAGATATGAGTTCATTCCTCCGGACACCATGTTGTTGTACAAGTGCGTATATGTAGTGGAAGGACTCAGGAATTTCCTACTGTCTTCCGCCGTAAACTCCTTTGTTTCGTACTGGAATCCGCTCTTACTCCAGCTCAAAAGATCCGCAAGATAGTAATTGGCGGTGATGTAATCGCCGGGCATAACGCTTCCCCTTTGAACATAAGCCGTGATATCAATTACTTTCTTGCCGTCATATTCGCCATTTGTCTCAAGCTGCGTCCTCTGAGCCACATGCCTGAATATGTTGGACATATTGTTTCCAAGGATATTGTTAAAGAGATATGATTCTTCATAACTTCTGCCTCTGTCAGACTCATACAGATTATATGCGATATCGGTTCCCGCAGTATTGATAACAACAGTTGTTCCTGCGATCGCATAGATCAAAACAAAAGCAACAAACGCCGCCAAAACATGCTGGATGATTCTTATATTTACGCTATGTTTAAAAACGGTATTCTTCATATAGTCTCATCCTCAATCTTGTATCCTACGCCCCAGACAACCTTAAGGAACTTAGGATCTTTGGGATTAATCTCAATTTTTTCTCTTATATGTCTGATATGAACAGCAATGGTGTTGTCGGCGCAAACAGCCGAATCGTGCCATATCTGCTCATAAATCTGATTAATGGAATATACCTTTCCCTTATTTTTTACAAGGAAAGCAAGTATATTGTACTCGATAGGTGTAAGCCTGATGCTCTCGCCGTACACAAAGCATTCCTTTGAATTGTCATCGATAACAAGTCCGCCGGAAGAATAGACATTTTCTTTTTCTTCCATACGTCCCAGTGACATATATCTTCTCAGATTGGATTTTACTCTCGCGACAAGTTCAAGAGGATTAAAGGGCTTTGAAACATAGTCATCTGCGCCAATATTAAGCCCAAGTATCTTATCCGAATCTTCACTCTTTGCAGATAAAATAATTACAGGCACCGTGCTGAATTTTCTCATCTCTTTTACAAAATGAATACCGTCCATTCTGGGCATCATAATATCGACTATGGCAAGCTGTATCTTGGCTTTCTTCATAACGTCAATAGCTTCAATGCCATCATACGCCTTGTAAACTCTAAAACCTTCCTGTTCAAGATATATCTCTATGGCATCGACTATTTCTTTATCGTCATCACATACTAATATGTTTTCCATATTCACCTCACACAATTACTCTATTATTATTAAACCATCAAAATCTTAAGATTTAGCGTCGAAATTTCTTAAGTTTTCTTAAGAATTGGCCTTTAGTGACAAAAATGCGCACAGATTGCCCCTGTCATCCTTATGTATCCTGTGAGAGAACAAAAGATCGGGATTACATCTGGTGCAGATATCGGTTATAAGAATATTTTCCTCCCGGACGCCGCTCTTGATGAGAGTATATTTAATCGCATTCCATAGATATAATCTGAATTTCCCGTCCGGATAAGGCACAAGGATCTTTTCTCTCTCAAGCTCCTCTTTGGTATAGCTCTCTGCAAATTCATCTGCCACGTCGCTTCCGATTTCATAGCACTCGCCGCATATTGACGGTCCGACTGCACATACGAGATTCTTTGGATCGGTACCATATTCCTTTGTCATTGCTTCAATCGTTCTTGCGGATATCTCGCCCTTTGTTCCCTTCCATCCGGAGTGTGAAAGACCTATAACCTTCTTTACGGGATCTATAAAAAATACAGGCGGACAGTCCGCATGGAAAGTGGACAGAATAATCCCGGGCACATCCGTTATAAGCCCGTCTATATCCGTATAATCACGCAATCTCGCAGGTCCTTTGCCTCTGTCTTCCTCTGTCACTTTCTTTATATTTACGGTATGAGTCTGGAACGTACAAACAAAGTCATCAAGCTTTCTTCCATGTCCCAGAACATCGGATATTCTTCTGTAGTTCTCGTCAACAGCCTCTTTTTCATCGCCTCTTGTATAACTAAGGTTCATCTCAGAGTAACAGCCCTTCGAAACACCTCCGAGCCTCGTGCTGAATAAATGATCGACAATTCCAAGTTCTTCTATTTTAGGAAAAACAAGGTAGTGAACCCCGTTCTTTTCTCTCAGTTCCATAGTTCTATCGCTGCCATAGCGCTTTATTTCAATATCTTTAATCATTCTTACTCCTAAAACACATAATCAAAAGCGTTTTTGACCCAATTTACAGTATACCTACCGTCGTCCGAAACATTTACCGCAACAACGTCATATCTTATCGGTATGTCAAAATTCGCTCCGTTACACTTAATATACACCTGCGAAACCTTACATATTTTTCTTTGTTTCACATAATTTACGGCGGCAAGTGCGTCGCCGTATTTATCCTTGTTCCTGTATTTAACTTCGACAAAGCAAAGGTATTCGCCGTCACATGCTATTATATCAATTTCTCCCTGCCTTGCCCTGTAGTTTCTTTCTATGATCCTGCCGCCATGATCTTCGATGTATTTGGCTGCAATATCCTCATAAAAAGAACCCATATTCCTTTTATTCATCTGCGATTCTTGTCCTTAGCCTTAATCCTATCCATCGCATCAACGAATACAAGAATCTCCGCAACCACCTCGTACAGTTCGGGAGGTATCATCTCCCCAATCTCAAGCCTTGAGAGCGTATCCGCCAGCTTGTCGTCCTGATGAATCGGAATCTTGTTATCCTTAGCCTGCTCAATGATCTTCTCGGCAAGAGCACCCTTACCTGATGCGATAACCTTGGGGGCTCCGTCTTCGTTGGGATCGTATCCGAGAGCTACGGCGGTCTTTATTTTTTGTTTTTCGTCTTTATCTGCCATTTCTATGCCCTCGCATCAAATGAAGCCGTGGAAATAACCGTCATCTTGTTGACGTCAAACATCTCATCCACCGCCATATCACCGTCATCCTTATCATCATGAAGCATCATTCTCGCCTGCATCGTATATCCTCTTTTTTCGAGCCTTTCGTTGAGGATATGAATATTGTCGTTTATAAGATCAAGAATCCCTTCGTCCATAACATAGAAGTTCGTCGAGACCTTGCTCTCCTTCATCTTTACAAATACATCTACAGGCCCAAGATTCTCCATATCAAGATGAAGAACCGCACTTACTGAACCGTCTTCACTGACTCTCTTGTTCTTGTTTCTGTACACATACAGATCACCGTGCGCATTCTGCCCGCTCATCTGAAGCGGAAGCTGCACATACTGAAAGATCTGATTGATCTGATTCATAAAGTCAAGATTGTTCTGCATGTTGGTTACGGTACTTCCAAGCTTTGATTCGGCTCCGAGTGTATTTGCGACCGTATCCGAAATATTCTTAAGCTGACTTCCAAGCCTTTGATAAAGCGCCGTCACATTTTCCTTCTTCTCAACATCGAACGGCTTTAGGAGCCATTCGTCCGACACGGCATCTTTAAGTATCTTTCCAAACTCCTTATGTGAAAAGACATCCTTCAAAAGAGCTTTTGATTCTTCTGATAAATTTTCAGTATCCGACAGCATCAAAGAAAGCTCCTTTAATAGCTCTTTGCCCGAATTATTTATATTCAAAGCCTTTAATTTATCCGTAAATTCAGCTTTTGAAGGATCAGCAGCAACATTCCCCGAAGAAGTCGGAAAGTCCTTCAAAACCTCTTCAGGTGCTTTTTGAGCTAGCTCTTTTCCCTGACCTTCCAATACCTTTGTATCATCACTTACAACTTCACCCGCAGGGATATTGCCGGCGATTTCAGCGCCTTCTTTGTTATCAGTTAAAACGGCATTCTCATTCGCGACAACAGTAGTTTCAGCAATATCAGGCATTACTGCAACCTCGTTCCCAGTAGCGGTAAACTCGTCAATTATGCCCTTGTATAGCGAAAGAGCCTGATCGATCTTTCCTTCTGATGCAAGTGCGTTAAACGCCTCCGGAAGCTCATTTACAAACTCCTGCATCTCGTTTATTACCTGATGTTCATAATTTTTGTAATTTTCAAACTGTGAAATGTTATTTTCAGTGATAGGTATATTAAGACTCTTCATCTCAACCAGTGTTGAAATTGAAGCATTTTGAAAAGAAGTGATAACGTTGTTCATATCACGTATAGCTTCTTTATTGATTGGCAGACCTGACTTCATCATGCTTTCGACCATGGCTACGCTATCGCGCGTAATCTCGACGCCGGCAGCATTAAGCGCCTTTTCGGTGCTGAGAGATACGGCGGTATTCTCAAAAAGAGGTGTCAGAGAAACTCCCTTTTCGGAAAAAGACTTCACGGCAAAATTAAGGACCTGACCTTGCCTAAGCCCCATCTCATCGGAAAGTTTTGCAGAGATAACGTTGTCCCCGAGATTTATATTTGCCATTTTTTCTCCGTTTTCCTCGAAGATGGCAATAACAGTCCCGCGGATATTGTCGCCCGCCTTAAGCTCAACAGGCTTTCCTTCCGCCTGCTGCAATCCGGTCTGAACGCCGTTTATCGTAATGGTAGTATTCTGTTGTGATACGTTTAAGATGCCACTCATAGAAAATTCCCTATAAAAGATCTGCGATGAATGGGACATGGTCCGTATTTCTTGATAGCGGCAATATGTTCGGCGCTTCCGTACCCTTTGTTCGAATCAAAACCGTACTGAGGATATTCCTCTGCATACTGTTTCATTATTCTGTCTCTCGTAACCTTGGCAATAATGCTCGCAGCCGCGATTGACGCACTCTTTGCATCACCCTTTATAATGGATATCTGCTTATATTCCTCAAGCTGCGGAATATGAACAGCATCTATCAAAAGAGCTCCGGGCTTAACGGAAAGTTCCGAGACCGCCATAGTCATCGCTTCATAAGTAGCCTGCAGTATATTTATCTCATCTATCCTTTTTTCGGATGAATGACCTATACCGACAGCTACAGCTTTTTCTGTAATTTCAGAGTATAACTCTTCTCTCTTTTTTTCGGATAATTTCTTAGAATCGTTAATATACATGATATCAACGTCTTCGGGTAAGATCACTGCAGCCGCGTAAACAGGGCCTGCAAGCGGGCCTCTTCCCACTTCGTCTATTCCGCAAAGAAGACCGAACTGCCTGTTCTCATTTTCATACTTTCGCATTTCCTTGAGTCTTGCAAGTTCTTTTTCTATAGAATCAATGCGCTTTTCTGCCGTTTCGACAAGCTTTTTTACGCCCGCTCTGTCATCACTCTCATATTGAGAGATAAAACTTTTTAGCGCATCTACTGTAACGGATTCTTTTAAAATGTTTTTTATGTCGTTTAGTGATTGCATCACTTTATACTCCCGAAGTCACTGAATGGATATATTCTGAAGAAACCGCGTCCGAGAAAATCTCCCTTTTTGATGTTTCCGACGGAGATATCACGGCTGTCCATGCTGTGGTTCCTGTTATCTCCCATTACAAAATACTCGTCATCGCCAAGAACAACTTCCGTTATTGCTCTTCCCGGATCCTCGATAGTCTCTTTTCCGTAATTTTCTTCAAGTATCTGGTCGTTTATATAGATGTTTCCATCATTATCGATCCTGACTCTCTCACCCGGAAGACCGATGACTCTCTTGATAAAATATTCCTCATTACCGTACTGGTAAGGAAAAACGATTATATCAAATCGCTTCGGATCTCCGAATCTGTATGAGACTTTTTCTATAAGAATACTGTCTCCGCTGTGTAATGTAGACTCCATAGATCTGCCTATTACCTGTGTTCTCTGTGCAACGAAGGTAATAAATAGAAATGTAAGTACGAATATAACGGCAAGATACAATGCAGTGTCAAATACTTCTTTAAATATTTTCTTCATTTTATCTCTGTGACAGCTCCTTATCATTAGTATCAGTTCTTCACTTTATACTGCCAAAATCGCTGAATGGATATATTCTGAAAAAAGCTCTTCCGAGGAAATCACTCTTTTTGATATTCCCGACAGAAGGATCACGACCATCTTTACTGTTGTTTCTGTTATCTCCCATAACGAAGTACTCATCTTCGCCAAGAACAATCTCTTCGGCTGCTCTTCCGGGATCGGCTATAACTTCTTTACCGTAATTCTCTTCAAGTATCTGATCGTTAATGTATATATTTCCATCATAGTCGATCCTTACTCTCTCACCGGGAAGGCCTATGACTCTCTTGATGAAATAAACTTCATCGGTGTACTCGTCGCTGTAAGGAAATACAACTATATCAAATCTCTTCGGATCTCCGAATCTGTACGAGATCTTTTCGATCAACAGACTGTCTTCATCATGCAAAGTGGACTCCATCGACATTCCATCCACTTTTGTCCTCTGAGCTACAAAAGTAATAAACAGATACGTCATTACAAAAATAACTGCCAAATATATAACAGTATTAAATATTTCTTTAAATAAGTTCTTCATTTTATCATTCATGTCACTGCGGCCTTTCAAGAGATATTCTTCCAAGCTTTCCGTTTCGGAAATCATCGAGTAAAAGTGCCGCTGCTCTGTCTATATCGGGTTCCGCACCCTGCTTAAAGCATTTTCTGTTTAAAGCTATCGCAGATAATATCGCACTGTAATGAGTCGCATATTGCTCATTCTCAAGCTCTTCTACCTGCTCATCTGTAATATTGTATTTCTCAGGAATAGCATTCTTGTAATTAACTTCAAGAATCTTGATAAGTTCACATGCAAGCTCGCATACGTCAAGGTTTTCATCATTCATGGAACCAATAAGAGCAAGATGAAGTCCAACAGTTTCATCCTCAAACTTAGGCCACAAGATACCAGGAGTATCAAGAAGCTGCATGTTCTTTCCAAGCGAGATCCACTGTTTTCCCTTTGTTACACCGGGCTTGTTTCCCGTCTTGGCAGAAGCTCTGCCTGCAAGTTTATTGATAAAAGTAGACTTTCCTACGTTGGGAATTCCGGCAACCATTGCGCGGATAGGTCTTCCGACAATACCACGCTTTTTATCGCGCTCGATCTTCTCGGCACAGGCTTTCTGAACCAGGTCTTTTACCTTGGCTGCTTCATTGCCTGTCTTGGAATTCATCTCCATGACGAAGGTTTTTCCGTCGCTGAAAGACTCCTGCCACTTCTTTGTCACGGAAGGATCCGCAAGATCAGCCTTATTCAATATTACAAGTCTGTACTTATTCTTTCCAAGTTCGTCTATATCGGGATTTCTTCCTGAAGCAGGTATTCTGGCATCAGTAAGTTCAATGATTATATCAATAAGTTTGATGTTTTCCTGCATCATCCTTATTGCCTTTGTCATATGTCCCGGGTACCACTGAAAATTCATATGTTCACCATCTGTTATTTTAGAATAAAGCCGCCGCCATTATCTTTTGTTTTGATTTTGAACCAGGCTTTACCTATTATCATATTAGTCTTTACTATTCCAATATCGGCACTTCTGGAGTCATCACTGCTGTTTCTGTTATCGCCGAGGACAAAATATTCTCCGCCCTTTAGCTTAATAGGTTCCGCTGCGATACCTCCGTCTTCCATTTTATCATAAATTTCATTATCTTCTTCGTGAAGATTTCCGTTTATATAAAGATCTCCGTCTTTAATCTGCACAGTTTCGCCCGCAACGGCAACAACTCTCTTTACATAAAAATGAGAATTGGTATTTCCGTTAGGCAAAAAAACTATAAGATCGTTTCTCTTCGGACTTAAGATCTTGTAAGCAAGTCTGTCCACAAGAACTCCCTGTCCGTTTGAAAGCGTAGGCTCCATGGAATCTCCGACCGACCTGACTCTTGTGCCGAATGCACTGACAAGTATAAGCGCAAGCAGCAATGCAATGCAGGTTAAAATGACCCAAGAAAGTATCTCTTTAAGCATCTTGGGAGTTATGACTCTTTTTCTCTGATAAAAAGAAAGACTCCGTCTTCTACGAAACATATATCATCCTCTCTGACAGCGGACGTTCAATACTATTGAACAAAAAAGGCAATTACTAAAAGTAACTGCCTTTCTAAACAAATTATCTAGTAACAAGTTCCTTAACTTTAGCCTTCTTACCTGTAAGACCCTTGAGGTAGTTAAGCTTAGCTCTTCTAACCTTACCTCTTCTAACAACCTCTACCTTCTCAACGATAGGTGAGTGAAGGGGCCATGTCTTCTCAACGCCTACACCGTAAGACTCTTTTCTTACTGTAAATGTTGTACGATTGCTTCCGCCCTGGATCTTCTTAACAGTTCCTTCGAAAACCTGTACTCTTTCACGGTTTCCTTCCTTAATCTTAGCGTGTACTCTTACAGTATCACCGGTGTTGAACTGAGGCGCATTGGCATTCAGCTGCTCTTTCTCGAGCTCTTCGATAATTGTACTCATATCTTTTCTCCTATTCAATGGACGTTCTTAATACATAATATCTTGTAACAGAGGACCGTCTGATTTTCACAACGTATGATATAATACCACAAAATTGGCATAAAAGTCAACCAAAAATGTCTTTAGGTCCGAATCTTTCGGGCAAAAGTTCAGGCAAAGTATAAATTTTATAGATATCTTCCGACTTTGCGATGATTATCTTGAAATCATCATCGCAAAATTCGCTCATAACCTGTCTGCACACACCGCATGGAAAGCAGAAATCAAGTTCCTCCGCATCGGCATGTCCTCCGACAATGGCTATTGCACTGAATTCTTTGACATTTTCGCTCACAGCCTTGAAAAAAGCTGTTCTCTCCGCACAATTTGTAGCCGAATAAGATGCATTCTCTATATTGCATCCTGTATATATTTTCCCGTTCTTAGCAAGAAGAGCCGCTCCCACATTGAACTTCGAATAGGGAGTGTAGGAAACCTTCCTCATCTCTGCCGCTTTGGAAATCAAACCTTTAATGATCTTCTCATCCATAACAACTACTTCCTGTATTATCTTGATCCCTTGTCATAAGGAATACCCTCTGCCTTAGGCGCACGGGAATTCGATGATGTGAATGCAAGTACAATAAGTGATATTACGTAAGGCATCATATTGTAAACTGAGCTAGGTATGTTGAGTGCAGTAAGGAAATCAAAGCCCGAATACACATTTGAAAGAGCTCTGAAGAATCCGAACAAGAGCGCTGCAAGACCGATATTTACAGGCTTCCACTGACCAAAGATCATAACCGCAAGAGCAAGGAAACCAAAACCTGCAACACCGTTCTCAAACTTCCACTCACTTACACCTGAAGTGATATAAACGATTCCTCCGATACCTGCGAGCATTCCCGAAATAAGAACACCTGCCCAGCGCATTTTATAAACATTGATACCCACACTGTCTGCAGCCTGAGGATGCTCACCGCAGGCCATAAGTCTGAGACCGAACTTAGTCTTATAAAGAACAATGTATGAACAGATAAGTGCCAAAAATGCAATAAGCATAAACCAGTTGAACTCAAAATTTCCAATTTTTACGATAAGCGCTTTCTTACTGTTTACGTACTGAACACCAGACGAAACGTTATCGGGATTCTCTGCAATGTTGATTGCCTTAACAATAACTGTAGCGACTGCAGCAGAAAGCATATTGAGCGCTGTTCCTACAAGAGTCTGATCAGCCTTTAAGTTGATGCAGGCAAATCCCAAAAGTGTGGCATATATAACTCCTGTAACAACAGAAACAACAACTACAGCCAAAACAATAACAAGTGCCGGAAGACCGGGATTGATATATTTAAGAGTAAGGGCACCACCCAGAGCTCCCATAACCATTATTCCCTCAAGTCCGAGGTTTATTACACCGGAATGCTCAGAAAAGCATCCGCCCAAAGCTACCAGAATAAGTACCGAAGCAAATAAAAGTGTATACGTAAGAAGTAAAACCATTATTTGTTACCTCCTTCCGCATTGTTCTTTTTTGCTCTGATCCTGCTGTTCATGAAATGTTTAAAGAACAGTACAAATCCGCAAAGGTAAATGATTATTGCAAATATAAGATCTGAAATCTGTGAAGGATATACATTCATGTCTATATAAGATCCTCCACTCGTAATATGCTGAATAAAATATGAAGCAAAAATTGTTCCGATAGGATCAAGTCCTCCAAGGAATGCCGCTGCGATTCCGTTGAATCCCATTCCGGGAACCGATGCCTGTGCAACAGACCACTGCTCATATCCCGAAAGGAACAGGAATGCTGCGCCGACACCTGCAAGTGCTCCCCCGATAAACAATGTGAGGACGATATTTCTCTTTTCCTTCATACCGCTGTATTTTGCAGCATCTTTAGCAATACCTGTCGCTTTAATCTCATATCCGAATACAGTCATTGAAAGAACCACTTTAATAAGAATGGCAACAAGGATAGCTAGCGGAATTGCTATTGTAACGTATTTATTATTAGAGAAAAACTTTTCAAGTCCCATCGAAGGCATGATAGCACTTGGATTGGTTGATGCAAGTGTAAGTGTATTCGGACTTGAAGCCTCTTTTACTCCCGAAAGAAGCATGTTAACTATATAAAGGCCTATCCAGTTAAGCATGATTCCCGAAATAACCTCATTAACGTTAAGGAAAGCCTTAAGAAGTCCCACGCATGTTCCGAATACTCCGCCTGCAATAAGTGCAGCCAGAAGACATACATACCATGGAAGTCCTAACTTAAGCGCACAGAATAAAGATGCGCCCGCGCCCGCTACATACTGTCCCGCAGCACCGATATTGAACAGACCTGCCTGATAACAGAACTGAATTGAAAGTGCGCACATAAGAAGCGGTGCAACCTTAACCAATGTGTTTCCGAAATATTTAAGTGCCGCCGGTTTGGACGGGTAAGTGAAAAAGTTCTTAATGATAGTAATTATAGCCTCTGTAGCACCTGCGGGATTGATGAGAAGAAGTGCAATATATCCCAAAAACAATCCTATAACGATGCAAAGCACAGACGCTGTTATAGACTGAACAGCGGGCTTTGAAAAAAAGCTTGCTTTTTCGGTTTTTGTATTCTTAATATCAGCCATTATAAAGCAGCCTCCTTTCTCTTTGCTCCTGCCATGTAAAGTCCAAGCTCCTGAGGAGTAACGTTCTTGGGATCAAACTCTCCCACAATTTCTCCTTCGTACATAACAAGTATTCTGTCTGATATACTCATAACCTCTTCAAGTTCCAATGAAACAAGAAGAACTGCGTGTCCTGCGTCTCTCTGTGCGATCAGCTGTTTGTGAATGTACTCGATAGCACCGACATCAAGACCTCTCGTTGGTTGAACCGCGATCAAAAGATCGGGATTCTTATCTATTTCTCTTGCGATAATTGCTTTCTGCTGATTTCCGCCGGACATACTTCTTGTAATTGTCTGAGCGCCCTGTCCCGAACGAACATCATACTGCTCAATGAGCTTCTCGGCATAAGAATTGATCGCACTCTTTTTCAAAAATCCTGCCTTTGAGCTGAATTCAGGCTCAAAATATCTCTGAAGAACAAGATTATATGCAAGCGAATAGTCCATAACAAGACCATGTTTATGCCTGTCCTCGGGAATATGACTCATTCCGGATGTAGATCTCTCCCTAATTGAAGCCTTTGTTATATCCTTGCCTGAAAGAGTGATCTTACCGTTTGAGATATTCTCAAGACCTGAGAGACCGTAAACAAGCTCTGTCTGTCCGTTTCCGTCAATACCCGCTATGCAGACTATCTCTCCCGCTCTTACGTCAAAAGAAACCTTCTTAACGGCGTTATTGTGATGAAGCTTGGACGGAACCGTCATGTTTTCAACTTTCAGGATAACATCTCCCGGCTCCTTGTCTTCCTTTGTGGCAACAAGCTGAACATCTCTTCCGATCATCATTCTGCTGAGTTCTTCCTGATTGGTCTCTGAGATGTTTACAGTTCCTATATATTTGCCGCGTCTCAAAACGCTGCATCTGTCAGCAACAGACATGATCTCAGCAAGCTTATGAGAGATAAAGAGAATAGACTTGCCTTCCTTTGCAAGATTCTTCATGATCTGCATAAGCTCATCTATCTCTGCAGGTGTAAGAACAGCTGTAGGCTCATCAAAAATAAGGATCTCATTATCTCTGTAGAGCATCTTAAGGATTTCTGTCCTCTGCTGCATACCTACGGTAATATCTTCAATCTTTGCATCTGGATCAACCTTAAGACCATATCTGTCGGAAAGTTCCAGAATCTTCTTTCTGGCAACATCCTTCTGTAAAAAGCCGTTCTTGGTTGTCTCAACACCCAAAATAATATTGTCAAGTACAGAGAAGCACTGAACAAGTTTGAAGTGCTGATGCACCATTCCTATTCCAAGATCGTTGGCGTCATTTGGGTTATTGATCTTAACCTCTTTGCCATCTTTCTTGATGACTCCTTCTTCTGCTTGATATAGACCAAAAAGGACACTCATGAGAGTGGACTTTCCGGCACCGTTTTCACCCAACAAAGCATGTATCTCGCCCTTTTTGAGCTGAATGGTCACATTATCGTTTGCAATAATGCCCGGGAAACGCTTGGTAATATTCAGCATTTCTATAGCATACGCATTATTATCAGCCACTTTTGTTTCCTCCATAAATTTATATGCACCAAATTGGTAAAAAGGACCGGAAGATTATGAGTCCGCCGGTCCCTACTCTGATTCAAAAGAATCAGTTAATTACTTAATGCTACCCTGGTAATTGATCTTAGCTTTTGTAGCAGTGGGCTCTTCTTTAGATGAATCATTTGATACCTTAACTGTTCCGTTTACCATATCGGCAACAAGCTGCTTGTAATCTTCAAGCTTGAATGTATCGTTCCAAGCAGTTGTTTCCTCAGGAAGACCAACGTAGTTAAGAGATGTATCATCAGCAGAAACAAGTCCGAGATTATCAATCTTTCCTGCATATGTGCTCCACTGACCATCTTTGATTGCTGAAAGAACTGTGTTTACTGTAGACTTAAGTCCCTTCATAGCAGAAGTTACTGTGATTCCATCGCCGTATGTTGAATTGATAAGACCTGACTGATCAACGTCAACACCGATGATCTTACCGTTAACCTTTGCAGCAGCCTCAGCAGCTGATGTGTAAATACCACCACCGCAAGCAAATACAACTTCTGTTCCGCCCTGATACCATGTATCCATAACAGCCGTGATATCAGCATCTCCTTTGAAGTCACCGCCATATACATAGTTGATTGAAACATCTGTATCAAGTTCTTTTGCAGCAGCATCAGCACCCTGAACAAATCCTGAACCATAACGTACAACAGCAGGAACAGCCATTCCACCGAGGAATCCAAGCTTTGTATATCCCATCTTTACAGCTGCATATCCTGCCATGTATCCGGGAAGCTCTTCCTGGTATACAGCAGAAAATACATTATCAAAGGTCTTGCCGTCAAAATTAGAATTCTCGCCCTCAAGATCAAACTCTGAAACATCAAGAGCTACAAACTTAATATTGGGATACATATCTGCAGTCTCAGTAATTGCCTCTGCAAAAGCAAATCCGGGCATTACGATTACATTGTATCCGTCTGATACAGCCTTATCGATCTTAGCTACTCTCTCAGCAGTTGAATCGCCTTCGGGCTTATAGTATGTGAAAGAAATATTATTCTCTTCACCAAATGCCTTACAAGCCTCATATGTTGACTGGTTGAAAGACTGATCTGTGATATCACCGTAGTCAGTAACCATAGCAACCTTCATCTCAGTATCATCACCATTAGCAGATTCGTCACCTTTAGCACCGCCCTGCTCTGTTTCGTTTGATGCAGGAGCTTTAGAACCACATCCTACAAGAGAAAATGCCATAGTAGCAGCCATCATTACTGCAAAGATTCTCTTTTTCATAATTATCCTCCATAATTTATTATAAAAAAATTTATAATAAAACCTCACTTGGTTTTATCCATATTTATCAGGTTCTTCACGGCTTCTATCGTTGTCTTGTAAACAATCTCCATGTCGTGAGCCTGCGGATTGGAAAGCCCTTTTTTGGCTCTTTCCTGATTTGCCACAACCAAAAGAACCGCTCCGGTTCTTGCTCTAAGATAATTACCGACTATAAACAAAGTTGAAGACTCCATCTCGGAACAAAGTGCACCGCACTTTATCCAAGCATCCCATTTATACAGAAGTTCCTGTCCAACGGGCTTGGTCTCCGGTTCATGCTGTCCAAAAAAAGAATCCTTACACTGCGCAACACCAACGTGATATTTTGCTCCTGCTTTTTTGGCTCCGTCAACCAAAGCCGAAACAACAGAAAAATCAGCAACAGCAGGATATTCTATTGGAGCATACTCCTTTGATGTTCCCTCTGCCCTGATCGCACCGCTGGCAATTACAATATCTCCACCGATGACATCTTCCTGCATTCCGCCGGAAGTGCCCATTCTGATAAAAGTATCGGCTCCGCAAGCGGCAAGCTCCTCTATAGCGATAGCTGTAGACGGGCCTCCGATACCATGAGACATTACGGTGACTTTCTCACCGCACAATGTACCTGTATATGTATTATATTCTCTGTTATATGCTATAAATTTGGGATTGTCAAAAAGCTGTGAAATAGATTCACATCTTCCCGGATCTCCGGTCAGAATTACATACCTTCCCACATCACCTTTTTTGACATGCGTATGATACTGATAACCTGCTCCTTCAGTATAATCAACCATAAATAATCCTCACACAATATATGGTGTCAGACTGTAAATTAAATCACAAAATAATTATAGTTCATTAATTATAAAAAGTCACCAAAATAAAAATTACAATAAACCATCCATAACATGAATTACAATCCTGTTATTGTCAGGGTCTATCTCTTTTACGCAATCTCTGATCGCAGGTATGTACACTTTTGAATCGCCTTCTACAGGTGTCATCTCATAGACATCATTGGCACCTGTCTGAAGAACATCCGAAAGAACTCCCAATTTATTACCGTCTTCATCTTCTATATCAAGACCGATATGATCGGCAACATAATACTCTCCCGGAGCAAGCTTTATCGCATCTTTTCTGAGAATTGTAAGCTCACATCCGCGGAATTTCTCAACATCATTAATATTGTCAAACTGCTTGAATTTGACAATAACAAACTTCTTAAAAAATCTTGCACTCTGAACATCAAGCTCCAAAAGTTCACCTCTGTTTGTATGAAGCGTAACTTTTTTGAGTTTTTTAAATCTGTTCGGATCCTCGGTGGTCGGAAAAACATTCACTTCACCGCCAAGTCCGTGAGTTGAAGCTATAACACCTACCTGAAATCTGTCGGTCATTTCTCTCCTCCGTTATCTTCGGAAACTTCTTTCTTTCGTCTCTTCTTTTTCTTCTCCACAGGCGGATTCTCAGCAAGCCACGCCTCATATAAATCGGGGCGTCTTTCCTTAGTCCTTATGATGGACTGCTCAAGTCTCCACTCATCAACCTTTTTGTGATCCCCGGACAAAAGAATCGGAGGTACTTTCTTTCCCATCCACTCCTCAGGTCTGGAATACTGCGGATACTCCAATAGATTATTATGAAAGCTGTCTGTCATAGCTGATTCATTGTTGTTAAGAACACCGGGCACAAATCTCGAAATCGCATCGATCATTACCATTGCGGGAAGCTCACCTCCCGTAAGTACATAGTCACCGATAGAAATATAATCGGTAACTATCTCCTCAAGTACTCTCTCATCGACGCCCTCATAATGCCCGCACAAAAACACAAGATTCTCTTCCTGTGCAAGCTCTGTAACAATACTCTGATTGAAAACCTTGCCCTGCGGTGTTACGTATATGACTCTCGGAGCCTTTCCGTTTGCCGCTGAAATCTTGTTCTTAATATCTATATAGCAATCATAAATCGGCTGTGCCTGCATAAGCATGCCGGCGCCGCCTCCGTATGTATAATCGTCAACTTTATGGTGTTTGGTATCGTTAGAATAATCCCTGATATTGACGGCATTTAAACTGATGAGTCCCTTTTCTTTAGCTCTTCCGATTATGCTGGAAGAAAGGCACTCAGTCACCATCTCGGGAAATAATGTCATAATATGAAAATTCATAAGTATATTCCGAATTATATAGAAAATGAAGAGCCGAATAAGCTTACCCTATTCGGCTCAAAATATGGCCAACTCAGACGATCTCAACGTCAACCTTGAGGTTCTCTCTGGTTGAAGCCGCCTTAACTACGGAACGTATAGCCTTTGCTATACGGCCCTGTTTGCCAATTACCTTGCCCATGTCTGAAGGTGCAACATGAAGCTCGATCATAATATTGCGCCCATCGGTTTTCTCGGAGACTACAACTTCACTCGGATTGTCAACAAGCGCTTTTGCGATTACTTCGACTAACTCTTTCATTGTTTATCCTCCGGCATAAGTAATTTCATGTTCAACCAATAATATGATAATTACTTGCTGATACCGGCCTGTCTGAACAACTTAGCAACAGACTCTGTAGGCTGTGCACCGTTTGCGATCCACTTCTTAGCAAGCTCCTCATTTACCTTAACAGTGCTGGGATCTGTATTGGGATCGTATGTTCCGATCTCCTCGATGAACTTACCCTGTACAGGGAACTTAGAATCAGAAACGATAATTCTGTAGAAAGGAACCTTCTTCTTACCAATTCTCTTTAATCTGATCTTTACTGCCATTTTAAACTTCCTCCGTTTAATTAAATAATTAATTATTACATTTATATGTTATAAGACAGCTGTTCGCTGCATGACATATCAAAAAAATCTGTTCTTGCCGAAACCGCCGAAGCCTCCGAGACCACCAAGCTTACCTAAGCCGCCTCTCTTGCCGCCCATAAGCCCGGGCATCTGCTTCATCATCTTCTGCATCTGTTCAAACTGCTTGATGAATCTGTTTACATCGGCAATATCATTTCCCGAGCCCTTAGCTATTCTGAACTTTCTCTGAGGGTTCATGAGTTTTGGATTCTTCCTCTCCTCAGGAGTCATGGAAAGCACGATTGCTTCCATTTTAGCAAGTTTCTTCTCGTCAGGGAGCTGATCATCGCTGATCTTGCCCATTCCGGGAAGCATTCCCATTATTGAAGAAAGACCGCCCATATTGCGCATCTGCTTCATGCTCTCAAGATACATCTCGAAATCAATCTTGCCTTTCTTCATCTTGGTAGCCATCTCTTTGTCTTTCTCGAGATCGCGCTCGGCATTTGCCTCAACCGCTTTGTCGATAAGACTGAGCACATCGCCCATTCCGAGTATTCTGCTCGCCATTCTGTCGGGATAGAACTGCTCGAGGTCGGATAACTTCTCACCCATACCTACATACAGAATAGGCTTTCCGGTAACAGCCTTAGCAGAAAGAGCTGCACCGCCTCGTGAATCGCCGTCCATCTTTGACAAGATGATTCCGTCAATTCCGACTTTCTCATTAAACTCAGATGCAACGTTGACCGCATCCTGACCGGTCATGGCATCAACCACGAGAAGTGACTGATGAACTTCAATGGCTTCCTTGATATCGGTAAGCTCCTTCATCATGTCTTCATCTATCTGTAAACGACCGGCTGTATCGACGATAACAACGTTGTTACCGCTCTTTTTAGCCTGCTCGACAGATGCTTTCGCAATCTCCACGGGACTCACATCGGTTCCCATGGAAAAGAAATCAACCTGCTGTTTCTCGGCGTTGATCTTCAACTGATCGATAGCCGCAGGTCTGTATATATCGCAAGCTGCAAGAAGAGGTTTTCTGCCCTTCATCTTCAGCTTTCCGGCAATCTTAGCCGCTGTTGTTGTCTTACCTGCACCCTGAAGACCGCACATCATGATAACTGTGATCTCATTTACAGGCAAAAGCTTGATCTCCGTTGTATCGGATCCCATAAGAGCGGTCATCTCTTCATTAACTATCTTGATGACCATCTGTCCGGGATTAAGTCCGTTCAGAACATCCTCTCCGACAGCTCTTTCCTGCACAGAAGAAATAAACTGCTTAACAACCTTAAAGCTTACATCAGCTTCAAGCAAAGCCATCTTAACTTCTTTAAGCGCAGTCTTGACGTCCTCTTCGGTAAGACGTCCCTTGCTTCTTAAGTTCTTAAATACGTTTTGTAATTTATCTGTAAGACTCTCAAAAGCCATTAATTACGTAAGCTCCTCTATAATTTTCCCGGATAATATCCTGAGATTTTTCTTAAGCTCCTCAGCGGAAATAACATCCGCCTTATCCGACAGTTCCTTGAGAAATTCCGCGTCCTGCTTGATTGCTTCAAACCTCTTGATCATATGAAGTCTGTTTTCATATCCCTGCAAAGTCTTGGTGCACCTCTTTATAAGATCATGCACACCCTGCTTGCTAATCCCGTGTTCATCGGCAATCTCCGTAAGGGACATATCCTCATAAACCGCAGCCTCATATATACTCTTCTGATGATCGGTAAGAAGCTCGCCGTAAAAATCATACAACAAGCCCTGCTCTACGATTTTTTCCATAGAATCCCTCTTCTCTGCCAAATTTCACAAGTGTTATATTATATCAAATAAAAATAGGTGTCAAGTATTTTTTCTTGACACCTATATCTTCACTTCTGACGGAAGGATTCCCAATTGATTCTTAAACGCACGGCTAAAAGACGAATAATCTTTAAATCCGCACTCGAGACAAGCCGTAGTTGACGGCATTCCCGACATGATCAAATTTCTCGCAAGAAGAATCCTCTTCTCGGAAATATACCTGTGAACGGAATATCCCGTCTCACTCTTAAATATGCGCATCATATGATATTTGCTCAAATAAAACCTGTCCGCTATCGAATCGATTGAAAGGTCTCTTCCAAGATTCCTGTTGATATATTCGATTATCTCAATAACTTTCCTGTTAAACCTTGCCTCCGGTCTGAATCCGAAGTCTTCGGCTATACAAGCCTTGTTAAACTCGATAAGCATATTGATAACATCGATCTTTGCCGTAAGTTCGCCGGCATACTCAGTATCTATTTTAGCGATATCTTCTTCGGCTTTCATAAGCATATCAAAGATATGAGCGCTTGTTCCCGAATTAAATCTTACAACATAGCTCTCGAGCTCCTTTGCCTTGTTAAAAGCATCAAGAAGCCCCAGCTTTTCGAGAAATTCAGGCTTCAAATAAAGTATTATCCTGTCATACTCATCCTTATTTTCAACAACAGGCTTATGAATATCGAACCTGTTTACAAGCACAAAATCGAAGGGCAAGAGCTCATACTCTCGTCCTTCGATCAAATATCTTATTTTCCCTTTCAAGATCAAAATAAGCTTGTAAAAGTCATGATAATGAAAATCAATATCTGAAGTTACTTTGTCTGAAATATGGAAATACTTAAACTCACTGTCTAAGTATCCTCTCTGTTCATATTCCGTTATAGTCTCTGTTTTTTTCATTCTCCGTACTCTGTAAGGCAGATATTAAGGTCAACATTTCCTTCAATTCCGGCAACTTTCCCCTTGGAAGAATACTGCCAGATATTGAAATAGTAGGGATAATAAAGCGGCTGGTCATAATATGCGATCCAGATGTCCTTGTCATCGACGTGCTCGGCATTTACAAGAAGCGTGAACGTCTTGAGATTTCCGTAGACCATACTCTTATGTCCGGCATCTTCAATTGCTTTGCAAAATGTATCAACAACCTTTTCATACTGTTCGGATGAAAGATTGTTCGTCCTTGCCGCATCCGAATCGGCAGACTCAACATCAAGAACAACGGGGTACTTGGTCTCATACTGAGATATAGTCTCAAGCACCACTTTGGCCTCTTCCAAAGCCTCTTCTTCATTGATCGCCTGAGAATAGAAATATACTCCGACGTCGATTCCGTTTTCTATAGCGCCTTGAATATTGGCTTCAAAAGTATCATCAATGGTAATCGCACCTTCAGTGGATCCTCTGTATCCAACTCTTATATAAGCAAATTCAATTCCGTCTTTTGCAACCTGCGCCCAGTCAATCTCGCCCTGGAATCTCGATACATCGATACCCTGCTTGACTTTGAGACTTTTGTCGCTTCCTTTGTAACGAAGGAAGCCCTTATCGTCAAGCTCGAAATCCTGTTCGGTAAAGCCGTGATGTGCGATCTTATCACTTATCGGCAGAAAATAATATCTGCCGTCACTGCCTACAACTATATTATCCGGAAAAAAGGCTCTGATAGTAGCAGCGGCTCCTTTACCCTCTTCGAGCATCTTCCGAACATCATCTCTCATAGACTGCTCAGTCTTCTCAGCAGCCTCTACTTTAGCTTCTTCAATACGGCTGCTGATCTCAGTCTCCGTATATACATCTTCCTTATCCATCGCCTCAAGCTCGCTTCTTATGGCAGCTTCTTCCCTCTGCAAAGTAGCATTCTTGATCAAAAGAATAATGCTGAAAGTCAGCGCCATAATGGCAACAAGACTAAGGAAAATAATAGATATGATATTCCGGGTGTTACTAACTCCCTTTTTTTCTCTGTTATCCTGAAGGTTATTACTCATAGTTATATTCTCTCATCAAAATAGCTCTTATAGCCTTCTCCAAAAATCTCGCTTGCACTTGTTACAATCATGAATGCATTGGGATCTTCATCTCTTACGACATCTTCGGCAAGAGGTGAAAGTCTCTTTTTAACAGCACACATTATAACTTTTTTCTTTTCTCCGCTGTACGCTCCCTGTCCGAAAACGTGAGTTGCTCCGATATCAAGTTCATCCAAAAGCCTTTGGGTTATTATATCCGGCTTGTCGGAAATGATATAAATAAGCTTAGCTCCGTCTCTTCCGTAGAGAACAATATCAAGAATAAAAGAAGTAATCATTACAGATAAGAACGAATACATCGCAGCTGCAACATCTTTAAAAATTATCGCCGCAGCAATCAGAACACCAATATCGGTCAAAATATACAAAACTCCCGTCTTGATATGAGGATACTTGATCCTTAGGAGCTTTATGATAACATCGGTTCCCCCGCTCGTAGCATGGCACTTAAATACAAGCCCGATAGCTATGGCTGATGCGGCACTTCCGAATGTTATTCCAAGAATTTTGTCATAAATCTGAAAATCCGAAAAGTATTTGGTACAAAAGTCGGTTGAAAGTGAGATCATCGTAGTTGCATAGATAGTCGAAACCGTAAATCTTATACCAAATTTCCATATCGCAATAATCAGTATAGGTATGTTCATAAGCATGAACCACAATCCCGTTCCGATCCCCACAACTCTGTTGAGAACAATGGCAAGACCCGTAAGTCCTCCAGGCGCTATATCGTTAGGATCGATAAGCAAACTTGTTCCTACTCCGTACAGCACTGCCGCAAAAGTTATTATCAGATACTCAAAGCACCTTCTTTTTGCACTTATTGGTTTATTCATTTTTTAAATGTTCGTCCTTACTATTCTTGGTTTAAAACCGTTTTCGGTTAGAGCATTAAGAATCTGTTCCTTGTGCTCACTTCCGAACGCTTCGAGAGTGATGCGAAGCTCAACAGCAGCATTTCTGTTGATGGAAACAAACTGATTATGCTCAAGTTTGATAACATTTCCGTTTACTTCGGCGATTATACCGGAAACTCTTGAAAGCTCACCCGGCTTGTCGGGAAGAAGTACGGAAACGGTAAATATTCTGTCTCTCATAATGAGTCCCTGCTGGACAACCGAAGACATTGTGATAATGTCCATATTGCCGCCCGAAAGTACACAGGCAACCTTTTTGTCCTTGCAGTCAAGCTGCTTAAGCGCAGCAACCGACAAAAGTCCGGAGTTCTCAACGACCATCTTGTGGTTCTCGACCATATCAAGGAACGCTACAACAAGGTCTTCATCGGGAACAGTGATGATGTCATCAATGTTCTTGGTAAGATATGGGAATATCTTCTCTCCGGGAGTCTTAACGGCAGTACCGTCGGCAATCGTGTTTACACCGGGAAGTGTAACAACATGTCCTGCCTTTATTGATTCCTGCATGCAGTTAGCACCTGCAGGTTCAACTCCGATTACTTTGATCTTGGGATTAAGAAGCTTGGCAAGTGTGGAAACACCTGTTGCAAGTCCGCCTCCGCCGATCGGAACAAGTATATAATCAACAGTAGGGAGTTCTTTAATGATCTCCATTGCAATGGTTCCCTGACCTGTTGCAACATCGAGGTCATCAAAAGGATGAACCATTGTGTATCCGTTTTCTTCTGCGAGCTTACAAGCATGCTCATAAGCTTCGTCATAAACGTTTCCGTGTAAAACAACCTCAGCTCCAAGCGCCTTGGTTCTGTTTACTTTGATAAGAGGAGTTGAAGTTGGCATTACGATGGTTGCCTTAACCCCATAGCATTTAGCAGCGTAAGCAACACCCTGTGCATGGTTTCCGGCAGAAGCGGTTATGAGCCCCTTCTTTCTCTCATCATCGGAAAGAGTGGTTATCTTATAATAAGCACCTCTAACCTTATATGCTCCGGTTCTCTGAAGGTTCTCAGGTTTGAGATAAACCTTGTTGCCTGTACAGTTGCTCCAATAATCACTGTAAATAAGCTTTGTTTCAAGGGTAACCTTTTTTACATCCTCGTATGCTTCTTCAAATTTCTCCAACGTCATTTTAGATTCTTCAGCCATCTCTACTCTCCCAACTATCATTTATGAAAATAATGCATCTACAAACTGATCGGAATCAAATCTCTCAAGATCGTCAATAGCTTCTCCGACTCCGATATACTTAACCGGAATATTGAGTTCCGAAACTATCGCAACCGCGATTCCACCCTTTGCGGTGCCATCAAGCTTTGTAAGTATTATACCGGTGAGATCTGCTGCTTCGCCAAATTCTCTCGCCTGCATAATTGCATTCTGACCTGTTGTACCGTCAAGAACAATGAAATTCTCTCTGCAAACATTTCCAAGTTCCCTGTCAAGGATCCTGTTCATCTTGGAAAGTTCTTCCATAAGATTCTTCTTATTATGAAGTCGTCCCGCAGTGTCCACGATCAAAATATCACAATCTCTTGATTTAAATGCAAAAGCAGCATCGTAAATAACACTTCCGGGATCGCCACCCTCTTTTCCGCAGATAATAGGTGTTCCTGCTCTGTCAGCCCACTCTTTTAACTGTTCTGTGGCTGCCGCTCTATATGTATCGGCCGCAGCTATAAGAACTTTCTTACCCTTATTCTTAAATATAGCAGCCAGTTTTCCTACAGATGTTGTCTTTCCCACACCGTTTACACCAATTACAAAGATAACGGTCTTTTTATCCTCAAAATCATAGGCGTTCTCATCGATCTTCATCTGCTCTCTGATATTCTCAACGAGAAGTTTCTTGCACTCCGTGGGATCGGATATGTGCTTTTCTTTAACCTGCTTGCGCAAGTTGTCAATAATCTTGCTGGTAGCATCGATTCCGATATCTCCCATGATAAGAGTCTCTTCAAGTTCCTCATAGAAGTCTTCATCGATACTTGAAAATCCGCTGAAAACGCTGTCTATGCCCCTTGCAATATTTTCTCTTGTTTTAGACAAGCCCTGTTGTAATTTAGCAAAAAAACCATTAGCCATCAGTTACTTAGCTCCTTATCGATAAGATTTACGCTAACAAGTGTTGATACACCTTTTTCCTGCATGGTTATACCGTATAGTCTGTCGGCACTTTCCATTGTACCACGACGATGTGTAATTACAATGAACTGTGTGCTTGAAAGCTTATGTAAATATTTTGCAAAACGTACAACGTTGTTCTCATCAAGCGCAGCTTCGATCTCATCGAGAAGGCAGAACGGCGAAGGTTTGAGATTCTGGATGGCAAAAAGAAGCGCTATAGCCGTAAGAGCTTTCTCTCCACCGGACATCTGCATCATATTTACAAGTTTCTTTCCCGGCGGCTGAGCGTTGATCTTGATTCCCGCTTCAAGGATGTCTTCATCCTCCGCAAGTTCAAGAGTTCCCTTACCGCCACCGAACATTTCCTTAAACACAATATCAAACTGCGTATTTATAAGTTTGAACTGCTCCATGAACTGCTTTCTCATGGATTCGTCCAGATCTGTGATTATCTCTTTGAGCTGTCTCTCAGCCTCGATAAGATCGTCGTGCTGAGTCTTCATAAATGTATATCTTTCCATGAGGTTCTTGTAGTCCTCAATGGCATTTACATTGACATCGCCAAGTTTCCTGATCGCATCCTTCAAAGAGTTCGTCTCTCTTCTCATCGAAGGCACATCGTTCATTTCTTCATCGCGAAGTTCCGCAGCATCAGACAATGTGATCTCATATTCGTTCCACATGTAATTGATCTGTGCTTCAATTGCATCTTCGCATTTTTCCTTCTTGGAAGTAAGTCTGATAACTTCCTTCTCAAGGTCAGACATCTGCTTGTTGAGTTCTTCCGTCTTTCCAAAGAACTCTTTCTGAGCTTCTGAGAGCGCATTCTTGGCTTCTTTCTTCTCTTCAAGTTCCTTGGTCGCATCAGACTGAACATCAAGCGACTTCTCAATGGTAAGCCTGATCTCTTCTATATCTTTCTTACTCTGCTCGAGAAGCTTCTCGTTTTCGTTCATAGACTCAACGATCTCTGCAAGAGCCTTCTCTTCGGTTTCGATATCATCGTTTACACGATCAACGTTCTGCTGATAGAATTCCTGTCTCTGGTGAGTTCTCTCATACTCAATTTCCTTCTTGGAAACCGCATCGTTCTCACACTCTTCAACAACATGCAATTCTTCGAGCTTAGCCTTGTACTGTTCAACAAGCTCAGTACATGTCTTCTCAGTATTCTCGGATTCTTCGAGAGCAGAAAGAGATTCTTCTTTTTCTTCCTCGATCTCCGCAATCCTTGTCTCTATCTCGTCGCTCTCAGCCTTAAGATCGCTGTAGTTGCCCTTTTGTTCTTCCTGTCTTGCTTCTTCGTTCTCAACATTGAGTCTTGCGGTATTCTGAGCGATAAACTTGCCCTGAAGCTCTGTTCTTAATTCTTCGGAAAGAACACGAAGTTCGTTTCTCTTTTTCTTGGACTCCTCGATTTCTTTCTGTAGCTCGTCAATCTGCTCTTTGTACTTCTTGACATTGAGCTCCATCTCATCCATCTCACGACGTCTTCCGAGGAGATTACTGTTATTCTTAAACGCACCACCACTGATAGCTCCGCCGGGTACAAGAAGTTCACCCTCAAGAGTTACCATTCTTACGGTGTATCTGTACTTTCTTGCGATCAGAACCGCATTGTCGACATTATCTACAACAACGATTCTTCCAAGCATTGCCTTTGCAACACTTCTGTATCTCGGATCCGTCTCGACGAGCTCATCCGCCATACCAAGAACGCCCTTCTCATTAAGAGCTTCTTTAGCCTTAAGTTCCGGCGGATTATCAAGAGATGTAAGAGGTAAAAATGTCGCTCTTCCGGCTCTTGACTCCTTCAGATAAGCGATCATCTTCTTAGCCGTCTCTTCATCATCCGTAACGATGTTCTGAATATTTCCTCCGAGTGCAACCTCAATGGCTGTCTCATACTTGGAATCTGTCTTGATAATATCGGCAACAACACCGATGATTCCTTTAACGGAATCTTTTTTCTCCATTACTTTCTTGACACTTCCGCCGTATCCCTCGTATCTCTCAGTGATATTGGCAAGCGCCTCAAGTCTGGACTTCTCCTGCTGATAGAGTCCCTGCGTCTTACGAAGCTCCGCGTCCTTTTTGGACATGTTCTCTCTGATTGAAACAATCTCTTGATCAGTTTCTTTCTGCCTCTTGTTCATCTCAGAGATCTCGGCGGTTATCCTGTCAAACTCATCCCTTAACTTCTTGATGGTCTCTTCCTGTCTGGACTCATCTGATCTGGCACGGACAAGCTTACCTGTAAGTTCCGCCTTTCTGATGTTCACCTGTTCCTTCATTGTATCCAGGGAACTGAGCTTTGACTTAATGGTAGCTCTGACATTAAGAGTATCAATGATCTTACTCTTGCAGTCCTCGATCTTTTCATTTATCTCAGCAATCTCGGCAAGTACTTTATCGAGCTCTTTCCTTGCGCTGTCCTTGCTTAAAAAGAGTTCTTCAGCCTCCTTGTCGATCTCAGCTTTTTCTTTTAAATAATTCTCTTTTTCTTTAGTCTTCTCTGCGATCTTTTCCTGCTCATCCTTGATTCTTGTCTTAAAATGAGCGTCGTTTGAGGATGCGGCATTTATCTTCTCATTTAAAATACCGATCTGACCTTCGAGTTTTTCTTTTTTAACAGAAGTATCCGTGATCATTGCTCTTGCTTCATCAATCTCCGCATCGAGCTGTTCAAGCTTCTTCTGGATATTTTCGTATTCTTCTTTTGCCTTCTCATAGTTGTTCTTGGACTCGGCAAGTGAATCCGATGCAATAAGAAGGTTCTTGCCTGCTTCTTCGAGCTGTTCCTTCTGATTCTTGTTCTCTACAAGGAACATGTTTACATCGAGTGTCTTAAGTCTTTCTCTGTACTTAAGGTACTCTTTGGCAACTTCGGACTGCTTCTCCAAAGGTCCGATCTGCTTCTCGAGCTCAGCAAGAATATCGCTTATTCTGGTGAGGTTGATCTTTTCTTCCTCAAGTTTCTTGATAGCCGTATCTTTTCTGGACTTGAATTTAACGATACCTGCAGCTTCGTCAAAAAGATTTCTTCTGTCCTCGGGCTTACTTGAAAGAATCTGATCGATCTGGCCCTGTCCGATAATGGAGTATCCCTCTTTACCGATACCCGTATCCATAAACAGCTCATTTACGTCCTTAAGACGGCATGTGGATCCATTTATCATATATTCACTCTCTCCGGAACGATAAAGACGTCTGGAGACAGTTACTTCATCATAATCTATCGCAAGTGAATGGTCCGAATTGTCCAAAGTGATGGCAACATAAGCATAGCCCAAAGGCTTTCTGAGCTCAGTTCCCGAAAAAATTACATCCTGCATGGATCCGCCACGCAGCTGTTTGATACGCTGTTCCCCCAATACCCATCTTACGGCGTCAGCGACATTACTCTTACCTGAACCGTTAGGTCCAACGATTCCGGTAATACCGTTATGAAAATCAAGTTTTATTTTATTTGCAAATGACTTAAAGCCATGAATTTCAATACTTTTTAAATACATTATTTCTTGTTGTTTAAAGCAAGAACCGCTTGATATGCCGCTTGCTGCTCAGCACTTTTCTTGGTTCTTCCAGTCCCCTCTCCCATATTCTTATCCGCGACAAAAACACGCACATTGAACATTTTATCATGTTCAGGTCCACTTTCGCCACATGTTTCATACCTGACTGTTCCAAGCTTGAGTCTCTGCACCAATTCCTGCAAAGTTGACTTATTATCGTTATACATTTGATAGGATTCGGTGTTTGTGAGAACATATTTATCTATAAATTTCTTGGATTCTTCAATTCCCCCATCAAGATAAAGAGCTCCGATAACAGCCTCCATGACATCGGCTATTATAGATTCCTTGTTTCTTCCGCCGGTCGCCTCTTCACCTTTGCCGAGCTGAATGTAGCTCCTAAGGTCAATCTGAAGCGAATCATGATAAAGAGCGGGCTCACAAACAAGCGCAGCTCTTATCTTAGACATTTCACCTTCTTTTTTGTCAGGGAAATGTTTAAAGAGATAATCGCTTGATATCATCTCCAAAATTGCATCACCCAAGAACTCAAGACGTTCATAATCATTCTTCTTATTGATCTTATGCTCGTTCATATAAGAACTGTGCGTAAGAGCCTCCGTAATAAGAGACTTATCTTTGAATGTATATCCGATTGTCTGTTCAAGTCTGCTGATATCGTTTTCTGTTAACATGTTTACCTCTTCAAAAAGAAATGAGGCAGTTTAAAGGCTGCCTCACATGATTCGAATTGATTTAATAAGAATTACTTTGTCTCGATTGCCGCCTTTAAAAGATCAACAGCTTCCCCGACAGTCTTGATGTTCTCAGTCTTCTCAGGGTCAATCTGTACATCAAACTCGTCCTCAAGTCCCATAATAATCTGGAAAAGGTCGAGCGAATCAGCTCCAAGATCCTCTGTAAATGTAGTCTCAGGTTTGATCTCCTCAGGATCAACATTGAGCACATTGGCAATAACTTCTTTCATCTTTTCAAATTCCATAAAACTTTTCCTCCACTGCATGGCAGCACAATTTATTTCGAATATAGATAATATTTCATTTTTTATTGCGAGATCTTCTCACTGATCTTCTCGCTGATCTTCTGCTCTGTGAAAGTAACACACTGCAGGATTGAGTTCTTGATCTCAATATCGTTTGAACTTCCGTGAGTCTTGACTACAAGTCCCTTGAGTCCGAGCATGGGTGCTCCGCCGTACTTCTCAAGGCTGTAATTGCCAAGTGTCTTCTTAAGATCGTCCTTGATCAGAAGTGCTCCGATCTTAGTTTTCAGGTTAGACATAAGTCCCTTCTTGATAACATGTACAAGAGACTTAGCAACTCCTTCATACATCTTAAGAATGACATTTCCCGTAAACGCCTCGCAAACGATAACGTCGGCATAGCCCATGGGAATATCTCTTGCTTCTATACTTCCGATAAAATTAATATCGGGACAATTCTTCAAAAGAGGGAATGTTTCTTTGACAAGAGCGTTTCCCTTTTCCTCTTCCGCACCGATATTAACGATTGCTACTGTGGGATTCTTGATTCCCATGATGTTCTCCATGTAAACGGTTCCCATCTTGGCAAACTGAACAAGGTGATTGGCTCTTGCATCAACATTTGCCCCGCAATCGATCAAAAGAGAATTGCCCTTCTCTGTAGGGATAAGGGGTGCCAAAGGTGCTCTGTCAACTCCCTTAAGTCGTCCGACTATTACCTGTCCTCCAACGAGTGTGGCTCCGGTACTTCCGGCAGAAACGTATGCATCCGCTTCACCGTGGTTGACCATGTACATAGCCTTAACGATAGACGAATCCTTTTTGGTTCTGATAGCCATAACCGGCGGCTCAGCCATTTCTATAACTTCAGTCGCATCAACGATTTCAATTCTGTCTTTGTCATAACTGTATGCAGAGATCTCTTTCTCTATAACTTCCTTCTTACCAACAAGAAAAACCTTAAGAGCTTTCGATTCAGCAACTGCATCAACCGCTCCCTTTACCGTACATGCGGGTGCATTATCACCACCCATCGCATCGACGGCAACACGTACAAGTTCCGACATATTCGGGACCTCCTATTAAATTGAACTTATTTAAATATACAAGAGTGAAAGACAAAAATCAAGGCTTTCCAACATGGTCGGAAAGCCTTTAAATTCTGAAGTCTATGAGGTTATACCAAAGTATATCAAGCCTCAGCGTCAACAATGTTCTTCTTATTGTAGTAGCCACACTTCTTGCAAACCTGATGAGGCTGCATAAGAGCTCCACAATGACTGCACTTTACCAAAGTTGGAGCTGTCATTTTCCAGTTAGCTCTTCTCTGATCTCTATGGCCTTTAGATGACTTATTCTTAGGGCAGATTGACATTTGAGTAACACCTCCTTACAGTAACCGTATAAGAAACTGCCAGTTTACATCGGCAATTGTTTACGTTTATTCATTAGCATACCTATGTAGTATACTCATAGGTTTTTTATTTGTCAACAGTTTTTTCCCAACTATCTATTACAGTTTTGAGAGTATTTCTTTGGTGAAATGCCCACGGATTTGGTAAATGCTTTGAGGAAGTTGCTGTAATCCGAAAAGCCGCATTGTTCGCAGACTTCACTGACACCTTTTCCCTCCGCCAAAAGCGATTTCGCAATGGATATCCTTCTGGCAGTCATGTACTTATTAATGGTTGTTCCGGTCGCAGATTTAAAGATCCTGCATATATAGGACTCACTTATATAGAACTGTTTAGCGAGATTCCCTATACTCACCGGATATTGGATGTTGTTGTTGAGGTATGAAAGTATCGCATCGACCTGCTCGTTGTATGTGGCAGTCTTCTGCTCGGTTTCATTGTTGTTCTTGTCGTTGATTATCTTGTTTATCATTACAAAAAGCTCAACAAAAGTGGACCTCTCAAGCAGATCGTGACCGTAGTCGTTGCTTGAAAGAATCTTATTTACAAAATAAAGAAATCTCTTTTGTTGTTCCTGGTTAAGGCTCAGCTTATGCGAAAAGCCCTCTCCCCTCTCAATAAAACAAGCGTCCAGATTTGTCTCGGGACTCGAAACACTCTTCATAAAATCAGGATCGATCATTATAACTATTCTTTCATGAAGTTCCTTGTCGATCTGGGTAAGGTAATGAGAATCATATTGGCTTATCAGAAAAAGATCTCCCGGAGCGATGTCATACAACCTGTTGTCAATGAGAAACTGTTTTCCGCCGGATATGGAAAAATACACTTCGTAGCAATCATGAATGTGCATTTCCATTGCCTTATCATCCTTGTAAAGATGTGCCACAGAAAAGTATTTCTTTTCTATGCTTTCGGCCATTGCCTCCTTGCAAGAGTTCAGTTCTTTCATTTGTTTAACCTCTTATTTATAAAATTTCCAAATCGGTGCCCCCTCTACTTCATCAACCATTTCCATATTGATTCCGGGCCCGTATTTTTCATTTAAAAACACATATACATATCCGGTTCTCTCTCCTCCGCCGACATAATATACATCGTCCCTTTCTATGAGAGCTGTTGCCGGATTGGAGATTCCGTTACTGTTTGCATGATACAGACCAATGGGTGAAGGCATGACCCAGCCTCCGAACGGACAGATGTTGCCGTAGAAATCACGGTATTTTGCATCAATGTCAAAAATGTTCCTTGCACCGCACAGAGGACCGTAAAATGTATCTACATCGGTAATATAGAATCCGTCAAGCTTAGACAAAGCATCCAGCTTGTAATACATAAAATCAGTCTCGGCAACGATGCGACACCCCTTGTCTTTTACGAATACACCGACCTTTTGGGCCCCGAATATCAAAGTAATAACGGTCGATGAAACGACAGCAAACACACCAAAGAACTTCTTTGCCTTGTCCGCTGTTACTTTCGCAAGAATATCATCAAAACATCCCGAATATATAAGTGTAATAAGTGTAAAGAAAAGCGCAGAAAGCCATATTCCGCTCTCAACTCTCCACATTATTCTCTTTGAACAAGTAAGCACATAATATTCGGCAAACACGAATAAAGCCTGCAGAAGAACAAGCAATTTGTACCTAACTTTAAATAGACATAGTGAAATAAGTGTGATCACAAGAAATATTACAGGAGAAGCTCCATATTTCCACGAATTGGCAATATTGTTCACTGTTCCCGAAAAGACTTCAGCGTCAAGCCTCAGTCTGTCCACTCTAGTGTCTTTACCAATCTCTCGCATTTCCTGAAGCTTATCAAGTGAGAAATAATCAGTATCATTCCAGAGCCACATATCAAGCAGTTTAAAGTCATTCTCAGTAAATCCTGCATTAATATACTCGTCGCTATTCCACGCAAAATTGTAATTGCCATGGTCACATTTTTCAACCATTATATTATTCCATACCATAAAATTCTTCCATTCGGGATTCATATAGTATGTATAGAAATTAACAGCCAGTAAAAAGACCGATGTGATAACAGGTGCAGCAAAATATATAAGCACCTTCTTTACCTTAGGCCTAAACTCTCCCTTGTAAAAAAGAATTGCAAAAAACAAAAACGGCAACATAATGCCGACGCCGAGCGCTCTCGCGCCGACTCCCATTGCTACCAGCACTGTGCCAAGTACCATAAGAGGGATCGACTTCTTTTCTTTAAACATCAAAAGAAGAATCAGCGATGCTCCCGCAATCGCGTAAAATGTTGAACTCTGTGTAAATTGTATCTCTGAGTAAAAATCATATGAAAGTAAAAGATTTACGAGAACCGTCACAAGTACGGTATAACGGATTGAAATCCTGTCGGTCAAAACAAGGCACACAACAATAACGCTCAAAAGATTGAAAACAAGGTACATCCACAGATACCAGTTTACAAAAGGAATCACGGTGTACATTATCTTGAGCGCATATCCGATCACGATATTGTTATAGATGAGATATTGAGAAGGGCTGCCATATGCCCCTGCAGCAATCATGTTCATGATCGCATCATCATTTGTCGAATACTTGAGAACTCCAAAAACTATGCATAGAACAAAATACAAAACGCTTATTCCCGATACGGCCGCACACTTCTTGCTGTTCATAAAACCTCTCCATTTTTTGACATGTATAAAATCGAGCCGACCTTGTAATTATAAGGATCGGCTCGATTAAAACTTCTAAATGCAATTATTTGCAAAGAGCATATGTATCGCGAGCAATAGCAAGTTCTTCGTTTGTAGGAACAACCATAAGCGTAACCTTGCTGTCTGCTGAAGAAATAATCTGCTCCTTACCGCGTACAGTATTTGCTTCGTCGTTTACAGAAGCACCGATAAATCCAAGACCATCACAAATTATCTTACGAACGAATCCGCTGTTCTCGCCGACTCCGGCTGTAAAGCAGATTGCATCCACGCCACCCATTGCTGCTGTGTAAGCGCCAATGTATTTTACTACTCTATATGAGAATGCGTCAACTGCCCTCTTGGCACCTGCATTTCCGGCCACGTATCCGTCTTCAAGATCTCTGAAATCGGATGAAAGCTCGTTGGAAAGGCCGAATACACCGGACTTCTTGTTGAGAACATTGTTAACCTCAGCAACTGAGAGATTCTCTTTCTTCATAATGAACTCAACAACAGAAGGATCGATGTCACCTGTTCTTGTTCCCATGATAAGTCCCTCAAGAGGTGTAAGACCCATTGAAGTATCAACGCACTCGCCGTTCTTTACAGCTGAGATTGATGCACCGTTTCCGAGATGGCAAACGATAAGCTTAAGATCTTTGATATCTTTTCCAAGGATCTCTGCAGCTCTCTTACTTACATAAGAATGGCTTGTTCCGTGGAAACCGTATCTTCTGATTCCGTACTTCTCGTAATATGAATAGTGAAGACCGTAGAGATAAGCATTCTCAGGCATTGTCTGATGGAAAGCTGTATCAAATACCGCTACCATAGGTACGCCCGGCATCGCCTTCTGACAAGCCTTTATTCCGATGAGGTTTGCCGGATTGTGTAAAGGAGCAAGATCGCTCACATCCTCAATAGCCTTGATTACTTCATCGTTGATAACAACAGATTTTGTGAACTTCTCACCTCCGTGAACGATACGATGTCCGACAGCACCGATCTCATCGAGAGAAACAACACCGTTCTCCTTGTTTGTAAGTGCTTCGATTACAAGCTCGATTGCCTTGTTGTGATCGGGCATGGGTGTCTCGATAGTGATCTTGTCTTTGCCTTCGGGAGTGTATACTATTCTGCTTCCGTCAATTCCTATTCTCTCGCAAAGACCTTTGCATATAACCTGCTCGCTGTCTGAATCGATAAGCTGGAACTTAAGTGAGGAGCTTCCACAGTTAATAACTAAAATTTTCATAACAAATTGCCTCTTTTCAAATGTATTATATTATTATGATACTATGTTGTTAATGATACTTATATTATAGTTCGGTAACAAGAGAAAAATTGTACAAAAATTTTAAAATTTTGAAAGCGTTTACACCAAGATGAAAACTGTAGGAATCATTGCTGAATTTAATCCGTTCCACAACGGTCATAAATATCTCATTGAAGAGAGCAAAAAAATCACAGGCGCAGACTACTGTGTCGTAGTCATGAGCGGTGATTTTGTTCAGCGCGGAGCGCCGGCGATCACAGATAAATTTACAAGAGCAAGATCCGCCTTAAATTCAGGCGCAGACCTCGTCCTCGAACTCCCCTCATACTACAGCCTGGGTAGCGCGGAGTACTTTGCAGCAGGCGCAGTATCGCTTTTAAACAAACTTAACGTCGTAGATTTTCTCGCGTTTGGAAGTGAATTTGAAGACCTTGATCTGCTTCTTGAAATCGCGGATATTTTAAATGAAGAAACAGATCTTTTTAAACGTGATATAAAAGAAAACACCAAAAACGGAAAAAGGTTTGCTTCAGCCCGTGAAAACGCCGTAATTTCCGAGTTTGTACGCAAAAATCCGAAAGGTGAAAAATCATCCAAAGAGGCTGAAATAAAAAAAGCGCTTACATCTCCGAACAGTATACTTGCAATCGAGTATTTACGTGCGCTTGGAAGAACACACAGTAAAATATCCCCCGTCATGATAATAAGAATAGGCGAAGGATATCATTCAAACAACATTACAAGCTACTCTTCCGCAACCGCCATCAGAAACAGCGTCATACAGTCAACCGGCGGAATCACAGAACTCCCGGATTCGGTAAAATGCACTATGCCCGAAGATTCTTTTAACTCATTAAACGAAAAACTAAGAATCGGCGAATATGTCCGCGAAGATATACTGAATAACCTATTATACTATAAGCTCCTTCAGAACAAGGACAACTACTGCGCTTTTCTTGATGTGACAGAGAGCCTTTCAAATAAGATAACCAAGAACCTTGATAAATTCGAGTCCTTTGACTCTTTTTGCGATACATTAAAATCCAAAGACCTCTCCTATACACGCATCAGCAGATGTCTCATGCACATACTCCTCGATATAAAAGCTGAAAATATGCAGAGGTACAAGGAAGACGATTTCACTTCTTTTATAAGAATACTTGGGCAAAAGAAAAGTTCTTTCCCTCTTCTTGCAATGATCGGAGACAATTCCGATATTCCCGTTCTTAACAGATTAAAAGATGCCGAGAAAACTCTGGATCCCTTGTCTTTACAGCTTTTCAAGGAAAACCTCGACGCGAGCCGCATCTACAATCTGCTTTGTAACGCAAAAAAAGTCTCTGAATTTAGCCTGAACCCTTTAATTATCTGATTGCAGGCGGTTTTCATAAGTGATAACATAATATTGGTAAATCATATACATATTAATAACATTTCTTTAAGGGAGACTTTTGATGGCACTAGTTACATTAACAAAGGGACAGGCATTACATCAGGCATCGACAGACATTGTTAATTCTTTGGACATTTTGGTCAAAGGAAAGATTCGTGCTACCGATCAGTTCACAACATTCACAATTGATGTTGGCGGAATTATCGGTCTTGCTGAGACCCCTTCACAAGAATATCAATATACTTACGAAGTACTTGAAGATGCAACAATCTGCACTTACAAATATGAAACATCCGATAATCTTCTTACAATGCTGAAAACAAATCCAAAAATTGCATCTACTCTTGCTGCACAATCCACGTCTATTACATACAAATTATATAACGAATATGAAAAGCTCTATGACGACGCTCTTTCAGACTATGAGAAGATCAAATCCGATTACGCAGATTATCCGACCTTATGTATCAAGGCAGGTGAACTTCAGTCTACATTTGAAAAGATCGATCTGCTCGTTCCTCCGGTTAAAACCGACAAGATTGCAGACTGGGAGTTCGACTATATAAAAAGCCTTCAGGAACAGGACGCAATACTCAAAAAAGCTTTTTATCCTATAAGTCTGGATATCGCCGTAGGAACGGTCATGATGGCTGAAAAGAATCAAAAGCTTATAGCCGAGGCAACAAGATTCCTTACAGCTTACAGAAAACAGCTTGCAAGGAACACCTCTGATTTCGCGACAACCATGCAGATGATAAATGCCAAGATTGAGAATGCAGCTGACGAGAACGGAGACGGCGAATCTGCTATAAAAGGCGCACTCGCTACCATCCTCACATATTCAGGTATAGATTCTGAGATATCATCAAAGTTCCAGGATGAAATAGCACAGTTCAAAGCAAGCGATATGCGCTACGACTCTGCCGACGAAGCAAGAGCACTCAGAAGAAACATCACTTCTTCTTTTTATAAAGTATATAAGAAGGCTTTCTTAAAAAGTCTCAAAGACGCAAGTGTGCCAATAGAAGTCAAAATGTTCCTTATGTTCGGCTTTGTCGATGAGGAACTCGCAGGAAGTAAGAACAGCTTCATCCTCTGCAATATGGCAAAATCATATCTTCCCGATCCCGAAGGTGATGTTCTCCTCATAACGGAATGGCTCACAAAAGTCTACAACCTCGAAGAGGAACCGTCGAGAAACGAGTTCGATCAGGACTGGCCTACTTACCTTCGTGAGCAGAAAGCTTCTGGCGCGCTCAAGCAGGAACAGATAGATGAAATGATAAACAATCCCGAAAGCCGTCTTGATTTTGAGATTCAAAATCTCTTTTCACTTGGTAACAGGATAACTTTCGGAAGGATCTCAACGTTCATTCCGATTTTCGATTCGCAGAACGTTCTGAGACCTCTTGATATGGCTTATATGACAGCCACCAAGATAAAAGATTATATCGCCAAGATCAAGAGCATCGACTTCGGAGTTTTCTGCAGACAGGCGGTTTATTCCAATACAGATATAGGAATCCCACAGCTCTTTTACGCAGAAGAGGTAAATCCCTACATAATTCTTATGCCCAACGTCGGAACAAGAGCTTCACTTTGGCAGGAAATTGTAGGAAAAAGAAGAAACACAAAAGGCAGAATGCTTATTTCCGCATTCAATATAGAAAACACCGAAGAATGCATGATAAGACTCCTCGGAGAATTCAGATGGGAAATGTGCAAAACCGAACAGGGTGTACACTGGAATGATGTAACAGATCCGTCGCTCACCTCTATGTACTGCGACTATCTGCAGTTCTTCAGAAAGAACTCGTCTCTTTCTACCGAGCAAAAAGAAAAACTCAAGATGGACCTTAAGAAATTCAATAACAATTATAAAAACATATTCCTCTGCGATTACCTTTCATATATCAAATATGAGGCATCAGGTTCGCTGAGATTAAACAAGGTTGCAAGAGAGATACTGTTCAACTCCTGCCCTTTCTCAAAAGAAATACGCGACGCGCTTTACGACAATCCACAGTACAAGGATCTCATAAACCACTACATGTCACACAACGCAAATGTCGCAAAGCCGCTTCATAATATGAAAATAAAACTCGAAAGAGAAGGCATGGAAGCCCCTTCGGAACTCACATGCCAACTGGAATATCTGTTTAAATGATCAAAGTGTTACGCCGCGCTTCCATATCGCCATATCGTGGAAGCCGGCTATTTCACTTTTAAGCTTCTCTCCCGAAGCAACCATCAAAATATAATCATAAAGTTCTTCCGACATCTCATCAAAAGTCTTTCCTTCAAGAATATCTCCCGCAGTAAAGTCAATCCAGTTATTTTTCTTCTTACTTATCCTGTTGTTGCTGGATATCTTCATTGTAGGCACAGGACAAGCAAAAGGCGTTCCTCTTCCCGTTGTAAAAAGAACCATCTGCGCTCCCGCAGAAGCAAGCGCTGTAGCGGCGCATAAGTCGTTACCCGGTGCGCACAAGAGGTTCAATCCCTCATCATCCGTCCTGTCGCCGTACTCAAGAACATTCATAACGGGAAAACTTCCAGATTTCTGTGTGCATCCAAGTGACTTATCTTCAAGTGTTGTGATACCACCCTCTTTGTTTCCGGGCGAAGGATTCTCGTAAATCGGCTCTCCCTGCTTTGTGAAGTATTCCTTGAATCCGTTTATCATATTTACCGTATCTTCAAAGGTCTTCTCATCCTTACATCTGTTCATAAGAATTGTCTCAGCGCCAAACATCTCGGGAACTTCCGTAAGTATTGATGTTCCGCCGTTCTTAATTATTTTATCGGAAATTCTTCCGACAAGAGGGTTTGCCGTAATTCCGGAAAATCCATCACTTCCTCCGCACTTAAGACCGATGACAAGTTTAGACGCACTGACTTTTTCCCTTCTGTCAACAGAAGCTACATCTATAAGCTCTTTTAACAAAGAAATGCCTTCTTCCATTTCGTCATCGGATTCCTGACAGACGAGGAATTTGATCCTCTTTTCATCAATCCTTCCGAGGTATTTCTTAAGAACATCTATATTGCTGTTCTCGCATCCAAGCCCGAGCACCAGAACACCTCCGGCGTTTGGGTGCTTTATAAGATCGGCGAGTATTGTTCTTGTATGTTCCTGATCGTCACCTGTCTGCGAACATCCGTAATTGTGAGTGAAAGCAACAACTTCGTCGACACTTCCCTTCACCATGTGATTAACTTCCTTTGCGAGAGCTGTGGCAATATTGTTTACGCATCCCACAGTCGGAATGATCCAGATCTCATTTCTTATGCCTACACTTCCGTTATCTCTTACATATCCGTTAAAAAAGCTCTTTTCTTTGCCCATAAGCTTTATCTTTTCATCGATATCATCTTCATCGGGCTCATATTTATATTCAAGAATTCCTTCAAGATTAGTCTTGGTGTTGTGAGTGTGAATCCAGCTTCCCGACTGCACATCCTCAGTTACGTGGCCTATGGCGTAACCGTACTTGATCACATTCTCACCTTTTTCCATATTTTTTACAGACATCTTATGCCCCGCAGGTATATCTTCCGAGACCGTCACTTGGCAATCTTCCGAAATATTTATTTTCTCTCCTGCTTTGATGTTCTCAAGGCAGACAACAACGTTGTCATTCTCGTTGATCTGTAAAAATTTATTCATTGTAACACCTCATTTCCGACGCTTACATATGTAAGCAGTTACATTTTTATCATATATACAATATGACATCACGTCAATGAATTTTTGTTATATTAAATATTTCAATACCATTATATTGATTATTTGCTATTGTATTTAATATAACGCTCTTGTATAATACATTTGACAAATGTGAAAATGCTTACATTTTTGTAAGAACAAATAATGCTTATATTGGAGGGTATTAAATGAAGAAATTTATGGACAAAGATTTCCTCTTGCAGACCGAAACTGCCAAGACTCTTTACCATGACTACGCAGCTAAGGTACCTGTTCTTGACTATCACTGTCACATCAGCCCCAGAGAGATCGCTGAAGACAAGCATTTCGAGAACATCACACAGGTATGGCTCGGCGGAGATCATTACAAATGGCGTCTCATGAGAGCGTTCGGTGTTGAGGAGAAGTACATCACAGGTGATGCTTCTGACAAAGAGAAGTTCCTTGCATTTGCAAAATGTCTCGGAAAAGCAGTTGGAAATCCCATTTTCCACTGGGCACACCTTGAGCTTAAGAAGTATTTCGGATATGATGGTGTATTGAATGAAAGTACAGCCGAAGAAGTATACGATCTGTGCAACAAAGTTTTACAGGCTCCCGACATGAGCGCAAGAAAGCTTATCGAGATGTCAAACGTAACTCTTATCTGCACAACAGATGATCCTATTGATACTCTGGAATGGCATGATAAAATAAAAGCAGATGAATCATTTAATGTAAAAGTTCTTCCCGCTTGGCGTCCTGACAAGGCTAAGAACATCATCAAGCCCGAGTTTGCTTCATATATCAATCAGTTATCTGAAGTAAGCGGCGTGAAGATTGATTCATTCAAGGCTTTGAAAGAAGCTCTTAAGGTTAGACACGATTACTTCGAGCAGAAGGGATGCAGCATTGCAGACTTCGCTCTTGAATATGTAATGTACAAGCCCGTTTCCGATGAAAAGATCGAAGAAATCTTTGCTAAGAAGATGAACGGCGGCGAAGTTACTTATGAAGAGTACCTTCAGTACCAGTCAGCATTCATGCTCTTCGAGGGCGAGGAATGCGGCAAGAGAGATTGGGTAATGCAGCTCCACTTCGGATGCAAGCGTGACAACAACAAGGCTATGTTTGAGAAGATCGGTCCCGATACAGGATTTGATGCAATCGATGCTTACTATCCTATGGGCGAGCTTGCTGATTATCTTGATGCACTCAACTCTAAGAATGCTCTTCCCAAGACAATCGTTTACAGCCTTAACCCTAACGATCTTCAGATCATCAACACAATGATCAACTGCTTCAACCAGGCTCCTACAGTAGCTAAGCTTCAGCAGGGAAGCGCTTGGTGGTTCAATGATACCAAACTTGGTATGGAACAGCAGCTTAAGTCTGTCGCAGAATCAGGAAACCTTTCAGGATTTGTGGGAATGCTTACAGATTCCAGAAGCTTCACTTCTTACACAAGACATGAGTACTTCCGCAGAATACTCTGCAACTACTTGGGAGAACTTGTTGAGAACGGTGAATATCCTGCAGAATGCATCGATACACTTGGACAGATTGCGGCTGACATTTCATATAACAATGCAGTAAGATACTTCAAATTTCCTTTAGAAACGAGATAAGTATGAGCAACCAAATGACTATTTACGACATATCCAAAAAAGCCGGAGTTTCAATCGCTACAGTTTCCCGTGTACTTAATGGAAGCTCTAACGTTAAGCCCCGCACCCGCAAAAAGGTTCTGGATATAATTGAACAATGCGGATACAAACCAAATGCATTCGCCAGAGGTCTCGGTCTCAATTCCATGAAGACTGTAGGTATCCTTTGCGCTGACGCCTCCGATCTGTATCTTGCAAAGGCAATATACTACATCGAGCAGAATTTAAGAGAAAGTGGCTATAACTCGGTATTATGCTGTACAGGCTATGAAATACCCTCAAGAAAAAAATGCCTTAATCTTCTACTCTCACAGCATGTAGACAGCGTAGTAATGGTCGGTTCCAACTTTATCATGAGCAATGCTGAAGACAATCAATACGTTGTCGAAGGAGCTGCTTCAGTGCCCATCATGCTCTTAAATGCTGACTTTGATTGCCCAAATGTTTATTGCACTCTTTGCGATGACTACAAGGCAACTCAGGATGCAACAGAAGGCATGCTTGATGCGGGAATCAAGAATATATTGTATCTCTACAACAGCACCTCATATTCCGGACTTAAGAAACTTGCGGGATTCCAGAATGCACTTGTATCACATGATATTCCTCTCAGAAAAGAATATCAGCAGTGCTTCTCAGGAAGCCGCGAAGACATCGACGGAGTAAAGGATTTCATTGAGAACCTTTACAAGAGCGGACTTAAGTTTGACGGAATCGTAACCAGTGAGGACTTCCTTGCTATCGGTGCCATGAACTTCGCCAAAAAGAACAAGATTGACGTTCCGAGCGAACTCCAGATTGTAGGATATAACAATTCAATCCTTGCGCACTGTTCAGAGCCCAACATCTCTTCTATCGACAACCGTCTTGAAGATATGTGTGTTCAGCTTGTAAAAACACTTATCGGAATTCTCACTCAGAATGAAATGCCTCAGAAGACCATCTTCTCAGGCGAACTCATTAAGCGAGGTTCCACAAATTTCTAAATATCAAAGGGCTATGCCGTGAATATTCGGTATAGTCCTTTAATTGTTTGTGATGATTCCGCCGCCGAGGACGATGTCACCGTCATAAAGGACTGCTGACTGTCCAGCGGTTATGGCGCGCTGTGGTTCATCGAAGGTAATCTTGGCTCTATCGCCGCCGAGGACTTCGAGAGTTGCGGGCTGCTCTTTGTGGCGATAGCGTATCTTGGCGCTGCAACGTGTTGGCTCTGTCGGAACATCGCCCGTAATCCAGTGGAAATCACGGATAATAAGCTCTTTTTCAAACAAATCTTTGTTATCTGCAAGGATGACTCTGTTGTTCTTAACATCAAGCTGCTTTACGTAGAGCCTTCTGTCAGCCGGGATTCCGAGACCACGGCGCTGGCCGATTGTATAGTTAATGATTCCCTCATGGGTTCCGAGAACGTTTCCTTCGGCATCTACGAAATCACCTTTTTCATATTCTTTATCTCTGTAGCGTCTGATCATTGCCGCATAATCACCGTCAGGAACAAAACAGATATCTTGACTCTCGCTCTTATGCGAAGTTACGAATTCTTTTTCCTCGGCAATCTTTCTTGCTTCACTCTTGGTATAGTCACCCAAAGGAAAAAATGTGTGCGCAAGCTGCTCCTGAGTCAGATCATAGAGAACATAGCTCTGATCCTTACTGCTGTCTTTTGCCTTTAAAAGATAATACAGGCCGTCTCTTTCCTCTATCCTTGCGTAGTGCCCGGTAACGATATAATCATATCCAAGCTCTTTTGCTTTATTGTAAAGACTGTCGAACTTAAGATACCTGTTGCATCTGATGCATGGATTGGGCGTCTCACCGTTCTCATAACTGCATATAAAGGGCTCTATGACCTTATCCCTAAATTCAGCTTCATAGTGATAGATATTGTAAGGAATCCCTATTTTTTCACACACTGCCCGCGCATCCTGTGTATCGTTAAGACTGCAGCAAGTTCCAAACAGATCCTCACCTATAACATCATTCTCATATAATCGCATGGTGCATCCCATGCACTCATATCCTCTGTCTGAAATGATTGCCGCGGCAACACTGCTGTCAACTCCGCCGCTCATCGCTATCAGCGCTTTTTTATCCGACATATTACTCTCCGTATTTCTTATAAATTGACTTCCCTTAAGCAGGAATAAACATATTCCATATCCATATTAAGTCTTATTGTATCTGCAAGTATATCATATTGGCTATCTTTAAAGTCGGAATAAGAGATTTTTTCATCTCCCGCCTTTCCGATAGCCTCCAATATACACCTGCTTATATCTCCTTTGTCAAAAAGACCGTGCACATAGCTTCCGTAAACATTCTTGCCATCACTTACAACGAGCTCTCTGTCTGCTTCGGAAACACTGTCGCCCTTCGTCTTTCCCATATGTATCTCATAGCCAAGTATCTCTTTGTCCTTAATATTCTCAAATACACCCTTCGGAAAAGAAATCTTGTCTTCAACCTGCTTTCTTACCTTATCTTCTCTTATTTCCGTATCAATATCAAGAAGTTCCATACCTCTTATGGCAGCTCCTATACCGCTCTCAACTCCCGAAGGATCGACTATCTGCCTTCCGAGCATTTGAAAGCCTCCGCAGATTCCAAATACAGGCTTTTTCATGGCAAATCTCTTGATACAAGCTTCAAGTCCGGACTCCCTGAGCCACTTAAGATCCGCGATAGTGTTCTTACTTCCGGGTAAAAAGATAATATCGGGATCTCCCAGATCATAAACCGAGTCCACATATCTGACCGATGCATTCTTATGTGCATCAAAACAGTTAAAATCGGTAAAATTGGAAATTCTCGGATATCTTATTACTGCAATATCCGCAGCATTTCTAAGATCACCGGAATTTTCCTTGGCATCAAATTTCTCAGTAAGAGAATCTTCGTCGTCAACCTTAATGTTCATATAAGGAATAACTCCTGCCGTCTTGATCCCTGTCTTCTCTGTGATCATATCTATTCCGGAATCAAGCAAAGTCACATCTCCTCTGAACTTATTTATGACAAAACCGCAGATTCTTTCCTTTTCCTCGTCTTCAAGAAGCATTGTTGTTCCGTATAACTGAGCAAAGACTCCGCCCCTGTCAATGTCACCTACAAGAAGAACAGGCGCATCTACCATCTTCGCCATTCCCATGTTTACGATGTCATTTTCCTTGAGATTGATCTCTGCGGGGCTTCCCGCGCCTTCTATAACAATAATATCCGCCATATCCGAAAGCTTCTTAAAAGCCTTAAGGATATCGGGAACAAGTTTCTTTTTGTAGGCAAAGTACTCACGGGCGCTCATATTGCCGATAACTTCGCCGTTTACTATAACCTGTGAGCCCACATCACTTGTAGGCTTTAAAAGAATAGGATTCATGCAGACCAAAGGATCAACACCTGCACACTCTGCCTGCATGACCTGCGCTCTTCCCATCTCAAGCCCCTCTTTAGTGATGAAGGAATTGAGTGCCATATTCTGTGATTTAAAGGGCACCGCAACATATCCGTCCTGCTTAAATATCCTGCAAAGTCCCGCTACAAGGAGACTTTTTCCCGCTCCGGACATCGTGCCTTGAACCATGATTACTTTAGCCATACTTTTATCCTTACTACAAATTCACTAGGCTCGTCAAAACCTCGCGAAGTGAATCTGTATGGTTCGCAGTAAGCTCGAAAAAACCTCGCTAACTGCTCTACACATAGCGAAAAAGCAGCAACCATGCTGCTTTTTCTAAATTCATATTTCTAAATTGATCAAGTTAATTCAGAAGTGCAATGAGGACATCTTGTTGCCTCAATGTTGATCTCAGATTTGCAGTGAGGGCAAACCTTTGTTGTTGCAGGCTCCTCTGCCTTCTCTTTTTCAAATTTCTTACTAACCGAATTCATTGTCTTAACAAGTGCAAAGATAACGATAGCCATCAAAAGGAAATTGATAACAACAGTAATGAATGTACCGTAGTTAAGTGTAACAGCACCCGCTTCCTTGGCAGCTTCAAGTGTATTGTAAGTATTTCCGTCAAGACAAACGAACATATTGTTGAAATCAATGCCGCCTGTGATGATGCTTATTACCGGCATAATTATGTCATCAACAAGAGATGAAATAATTTTCTGAAACGCTCCGCCGATAATTACACCGACTGCCATGTCAAGCACATTTCCTCGCATGATAAACTCACGAAATTCACTTGCAAGACCTTTCCCCTTACTTGTAACTGATTTTACTTTGTCTGTCATTTTTCCTCTCCTATTAAATTAAAAAGTTCAACAATACACATGAATTATACCACAAATGTAGGAAATGTCGGAAATAATATGATATTTTCGTACCGGGGAATATGATGTCTGCGTAACACTTTATAATCCTGATCGGAAACACTGATTAAAAGTTTTCCATAGCGCCATCAGCCAATCTCATTCAAATAAGTCGATACTCTGCTCTGAATGATTTCTGCAACTTCTTCTGCGGTTTTCTGCCCACTGAAGAATGCTGAAGCTTCCTCTACCACAATGTTTCTTACCTTCTGTTCGTTTTTATAGAGCGTCTTTACAGAAAGAATATAGTCGTAGAGTTTCTGTGTATCTTCCTTGGACAATGGCTCTGCCTTTAATGTATCTTCATCGGTGTAAAGCTCTACACCTTCAAGTGCGGATGCATCCATTGATAACTGCATCATTTTCTCAAACATAGCTTTATCTGAAGGGAAATCGTTTGCCCTCTCAAATTCTTGATCCGATTCTTCAAATACCGTTTTTATAAATTCATAAGCTACATCCGGATATTTGGTTTTGCTGTACACTCCCATATGGTTATCAGGGAAAATGCACGCCTCGTTTTCTCCGCTGTTATTTGGGAATCCGACAAACGCAATCTCATCATTAAATACAGCCTGTTTTTTTCTTGCATAATCATAAAAACCATCAATAGTTTCAAAATCAAATATCGATCTGTCGTCCGCATAAAATTCAATGCCGCTTCCTTCAGAAACGCTGTAATCAATTTCAGTAGGAAAATTGTTTGCAAATTTCAAAAGATCTATAAAATCAGGGCTGTTAAAATTGCATTTTTTATTGTGCATATCAACAAACTTATTTCCACCCTGTATAAATGCACGCTCAAGCAAAAACTCCTTATCAAAGAATCCGAAAGCAAGCTTGTAATCTGTATTGTTTTCCTTGATTAAGTCATCACATTCTTTAAATGTAATAGAATTCTTTCCTTCGGCAAACCGCTCTCTCATCACGACCGTATCAACCTGAAATGATGTAAATACACTATAAATCTTGTCATCTGTGTGCATCATATCGAACAGATTAGGAAGTATCTCAATGTCACCCAATGCACCTCCCTTATCAAACGCAGGTGCAAGATCAAGCAGCAAGCCTTTATCGATATATACATTTTCATCTGAATAATACGAAAAACATAAAATATCAGGTACATTGCCCGCCAGGATATCAAGATTGAATTGATTCAATGCTTCTTCATACGAAATATCGTCGTCATAAGCATACAGCTCGCCGTAATCTGCAAGCTTTATCTTATATTTATCGTTGGCCTTATTAAATTTTCGCGCAGCTTTTCGAATATTTTCGTCAATACACAATCCGCCGACAGTGATCACGGTCTTATTTGCCACATCCGCAGGAGTTACTTTCGTAAATCTGGCAAAAATCTTATCCCCATTATCACTATCATAATAATACGCATAAATTTCTGTATCGCTCAAAAACGCTAAACTTGAAAAAGAATCTATAGCGACAATATCCGAATCTTCAAAATCAAGAATCTTTGTAAGCTTATCCTTTTGACTGTTATATCCGTATATTCCATCATAATCGCTGGTATAAATATCATATCCCACACCTTCAAAAAAATGGTATAAACAAGTACTGTCAAATGCGGTTGATGGCTCACTGAATTTCTTATTATTAAGATCAAACGATCTAAGCGTATACCCTTTTTCCTCTTCATGTCCGTTAACAAACAAAAGTCCGTTTGATCCGGCATATAAATCACACGGATAATCGTAAATATCTTGCAAAGACTTTTCATCAACAACTACATTGAAACCGGATTCCTCACTGTATGTCTCAATTCCTCTTGGCGAATGCATAACAATTCCATATCCATCAATCCAGCACATAGATCCGATGTAACGCTCTTCAAAATCTTTATATTCTTCCAAAACATCAACTTTAACAAGCTCTTTTCCCGTGCTGTCATATTTGGCAAGATACGATTCCGTCCTCTCACATTCTTCCGGTGCGGATCGAAGCGTTTTATCACCTTCTCCCTTATAAACCTCATATTGTATATATAAATTTCCGTCTTTATCTGAAACATATCCGGCATAAATATCATTTCCGTTGATTGGAATATCAAACGATTGAACATCCGATCCGTCTTTGTTAAAAGAAATGCACTTTAGCTTTCCATCCTTGGACAAAGATACGACCCTGACCTTATCTCCCACATAATCAAGGTGCCGAATCTCATCATCTTCTTCGATTATGCCTTCCAAATCTTCCTGCTTAAAAACATACTCCACATCAATGCTCTGTGCATCTTTTAAAACTGCCACATTATCTGCTTTTTGATTTTTTTTATCCTCTTTCTTGCCACATCCTGTTACTGCCGATACAGATAGGACTGTAACTAAAATGCCGCATGTAATCTTCTTTATAATCTTTTTAAAACTCATACTGTAAATATTTCTCCCAACCTTCAGTTCTTCTCATTCAAATACGTTGTAACTCTGTTCTGAACAAGTTCTGCCACCTTTTCCGCGGATTTCTGCCCCTTGAAAAATGCCGAAATTTCTTCGGAAATAATCTGCTCGAGCTTAGGATCAAATCTATATACATTATTTACTGTAAGAATATAATCATAAAGCTTCTGTGCATCCTCCTGCGTAAGAGGCTTTGCTTCAACATCTGCACTGCCGGTACTGAAATATATAGCATCTTCTTCACTTCGTTCCTGCGTCGCAGCTTTCATATCAGCTTCAAACATTGCTTTGTCCGAAGGGAATAATAATGCTCTTTTTTCGGTAAGCTTATAGTTCGCAAACTCACTCTTTATATATGCAAACGCCGCATCGGCACTCTTGGTACCACTACTTACGCAATATTGCATATTGGGATAAACGCACGCCTCATTCTTTCCACTGTTATTTGGGAATCCGATAAACGCAACATCATCGTTAAATGTCACCTGCTTAAGTTCACCATAGCTGTAGAAATCATTCAAAAATGTATTGCAAAAGATTGCTCTGTCATCTGCATACAATTCAGCAGAAAACGACTGAAAATCATCATCGCCGCCGTCAACATCTTCCGGAAGATTATTGGCAAAATTCAAAAGATCTATAAATTCAGGCGAATTGAAATTGCACTTCTTATTTTTCCAATCCACAAACGTATCCCCGCCGTATGAAACGCCGTTAAGGACAAAATAATTTCTGTCGCACAATTCAAAGCCCAATCTGTAATCTGTGTTATTGCTCTTTATAAGCTCATCACACTCGCTCAATGTAAGAGAAGTTTTTCCGCCTGCAAAACGGTCTCTGATAACAAAAGTATTTACAGAGAATGAAGGAATAACAGTATATACCTTACCGTTTGTTTTCATCATCTCATATATGTTCGGAAGAACCTCTATGCCTCCCAAAGCTCCGCCTTTTTCAAAAGCAGGCGAAAGATCCATCATCAAGCCTTTATTTATAAAACTTTCAATATCCGCTGATGTATAACTATTGATGCAGAAAATATCAGGCACCTTTCCCATTGTAATATCAAGCCTGAAATGTTCTTCGGGATTTTCATCATAATAATCGGCGTAATCAATAACTTTAATCTTATACTTATCGCTATTGCTGTTAAACTCAACAGTATTTGCGACAGTTTCGGGCTCTATATATACGCCGCCCATAGTAATTATCGTTTTATCCACAATATCCTGCGGATCGATCTTAGTTAGTCTTGCCAGAGAAAAAGATGTATCTCCGTCATACATTAACGCAACAAGCTCTCTGTCACTTACAGCTACAAAATTTGCGACATTATATTTGCCACCGATCTCCGAATCAGTAAGATTCAAAAGCTCTGTAAACTTATCGGCTTTTGCGTCATATCCGTAAATAATCTGATCGTCCTGAGCATAAAGATCGCACCCTTCACCGCCGCTGAAACTATATGCTTTGGAATCTTCAAGCGCTGAGCTTTCCTTACCTACACTCTTGTTTTCAAGATCAAGCTTAGCAAGATGCTGCTTTTCCTTCTTATCATAATACGATACAAATACCTGATTGCCGGCACCTTTATACAATTCAATTCCGTAATCATCGACTTTATCGCCAATAGCCTTTGTATCAATAATTATATTGGCGCTGTTTTGCCCATCAAAGGCTGCAATTCCTTTTGATGTGCTAAAAATAACACCGCTGGCAGGAGTCCAGAGAATCTTATAAATAAAATAATCCTCCTCGGAAAGAACACTTGTAAGATTCGCTCTTGCTACTTCGTTTCCGGTATTATCAAGTTTTAATATACCGGTTTCTTTTATTTCATTGAAGTCAGCATCACTGTATACGGTATAAGCCACATACAGATTCCCTGAATCATCAGAGACAAACGCGTTATATGTTGTCCCCTCTTCAAACGCCAGATCTATCACGCTTACATCCGTCCCATCCGGATTCATCGTCACATACTTATATTCATCTCCGGTATCCGGTGAACAAACAATCTTGATCTTATTGCCTGCATAGTCAAAATATTCAATAAATCCTGCCTCATCAAGGATCCCCGAAAGATCTTCCTTCTTGAAGATATGCTCCTTGTCTATATCCTGCAAACCTTCAAAAACATCAATGTTGTTTACAACTTTTTTCTTGCCGCATCCTGTCAGTGCTGTGGCGAAACAGACTACTGCCATGCTGCAGCATATAATTTTTTTTAAAATACTACTACCTTTCAAAACTCTTTTATTCCTTTCCCATATACCTAAAAAAACCTCAACTGTTTTCACTAATATAAGTGCTTACCCTGCTCTGAATGATATCGGCAACCTCTTCAACAGACTTCTGCCCGCTAAAAAATGCCGAAGCTTCTTCATTTATTATTTCAGAAACTTTACCGTCAAATGAGATCCGTGCCTTATCGATTGAAAGAATATAATCGGAAACTCTCTGTACCTCAGCCTCCGACAAAGGTTTGATCTCTGTTTTATTGTCGCCGATCCAATAATATAAAATTTCGCGTTCCTGCTTCCCGTTTACCGTCTTGTATTTTTCTTCGGTCGCTGCTTTTCCATAAGCCTCAAATGTCTTTTTGTCCACAGGAAAACCGAAATTATTGCTTGGGGATGAATTATATGTTTCAAACATACTCTTGATAAATTCAACGGCGATATCGGTATGCTCCGATTTACTGTTTATACCCACAATCCTCTGCGGATTGATATACGCCATATTCTCGGCATCACCGTTAGGAAATCCGATAAACGCAACTTCATCCTTAAATAAAGCATTCTTAAGTTCACCGTATCTATCAAATCCATAAATATAATCATCCAAAAAGATCGACTTATCCTCTATATAATCCTGATAATAATCATGGGAATTATCGTAATCAATCTCCTGCGGGAACTTATTAGCGAAATTCAAAAGCTCAATAAACTCAGGGCCATTAAAATTACATTTTCTGTTTTCCCAGTCAATAAACATATTCCCGCTATACGAAATGCCCATATCAAGCATAGAATTTTTACTGAATGTTCCAAACGCAGTTTTATAATCTACACCTCTTTCCTTTATGATCGCATCGCAATCATCAAAAGAAAGCGTTGTTTTTCCACCTGTGTATGTATTTCTCATCACCATCGTACTAACAGTAAATCCGGGGAATACATAATATATCTTGTCTTTCACATGCATCATCTCAAAAATATTGGGAAGTACCTCAATATTTTCAAGCGCTCCGCCTTTGTCAAACAAAGGAGAAAGATCCATCAATACTCCCTTATTTATATAGTTATTTACATCCAGTGATGGTCCGAATGCTATAATATCGGGTGCTTTTCCCGATAAAATATCAACGTTAAACTTCTTTAATATCTCATAATAATTTAAGTCTTCACCTTTTACGGCTTCGCTGTAATCAACAACCTTTATCCTGTATTCATCACTTTTCTTATTAAATCTGTATGCCTCCATTACTATGTCGTAATCAACATAAACTCCGCCAAGAGTGATAACCGTCTTTTCTTTTATATCTTCAGGCTTTACTTTAGACAGTTTAGCGACATAATAGTGACTGTTCTGATCCGGAATTGTAGCGATGATTTCCGTATCACTTACAGCAACACATTCAGCCAGACCATATCCAATTCCAAGCTCTGAATCTACTATATTGACTAGCTCTGTAAGTTTGTCCGTTTCACTGTCATATCCATAGATAAAATTTTCATTGGAAGCATAAAGATCATATCCTTCGCCTCCAAAGAAACTGCAATATTCAACCTGTTCAAAAATCTTACTTGGTTCACCCAATTTCTTGTTATCAAGATCAATGGGCATCAAAACCATGCCTTGATCGGTGTAACCTTCAACATACAAGCGGTAACCTGCGCCTGTAAAAATATAACCGCCCCATTCAAACTGCTTTAAAACTTCGGGACTGAGAACCAAACTAAATCCGTTCTGCTCACTGTATGTCTGAATACCTTCGTTTGAACAGATTAAAAGGCCGTATTGGGGAGTCCAGACTATATTGCATGAATTATACTCTTCCGAATCCTCTCTTTTTATAGTCTCTTTAAACAGCTCTTTTCCCGTATTATCAAATCCAACAAGATATGAGCACAATAAATCATTATCACCCATATAACCGGACGACGAATCATCTGATTCGTCATCCGGATAAACATCATAAAACATATAAAGATTGTCCGATTCATCCAATGTGAATCGTGGGATTACATTTTTCTCCGAAAATGAAATCTCATATGTCAGGTCTATTGTTCCGTTTGTATCTGCAGATACAAATGTATATTTTCCGCCTTCATCCACATAGATACACTTGATCTTCCCTCCGACATAATCAAGATAGCAGGAATACGAATTTTCTCCGATTATTCCCTTTATCTCTTCTTCTTTGAAGATATGATCCTTATCTATAACTTTAGCCTGATTTAAAACATCCTTGTTTCCACCGGCATTTTTCTTACCGCATCCGGTAATACTTGATACAAACAATAATGAAGCCAAAAAACAAACCGCAATACGTTTAACCAAACATACCTTATTCATTTTCTCTCCCGCCTCAACTGTTTTCGTTGATATATGTAGTTACTCTGCTCTGAATAATATCGGCAACCTCTTCCGCAGACTTCTGTCCGCTAAAGAACGCACCGGATTCTTCATCGATAATCTCACTAATTTTTGAATCATACGTATCAACTATATTGTCGATAGAAAGAATGTAATCGTAGATCATCTTTGCTTCAGCTTCAGGCATTGGCTTAGCCTGTATCTCTTTGTTGTCAATATAGAAAGTTTCAGGTTCTTTCTTACCGTTTACCATCCTGAATCTCTCTCCCGTTACCGTCTTCATAGAAGCTTCGAATTTATTCTTATCGGCAGGGAATCCACCAAAGCCATTCGGATCAAGGTTATCAAACAAATTCTTTATGAACTGAATAGCAACATCAGCATGCTTTGTTTTGCTGTTTATGCCGACCTGCATCTGAGGGCTTATATATGCCTGGTTTTCTCCACTGCTGTTGGGGAATCCCACAAATGTATAACCGTCTGTAAATACCCCCTGTCCAAGTTCCGCATATGAATCAAATCCGTTATAAGAATCTTCGGAATAAAAGATAGCTTTATCGGTAATGTAATTTGCGTACTGATAATAATATCCGTCTTCGTAATCAATCTCCTCAGGGAAATTTTTTGCAAAATTCAAAAGAGCTATAAAATCAGGGTTCTTGAAATCACACTTTTTGTTCTTAAAATCTATATATTTATCTCCGCCATAGATAATTCCGCTGTACAACATGGAACTTCTTGAACAATACTCTCCGAATGCAGTCTTATAATCTGTGCCTGTTTTTTGCATTATTTCATCACAATCATCATAAGTAAGTGATGTCCTTCCTTCCGCGAAACTGTTTCTAATTGCAACAGTATCAATAGTAAACTGCGGATAAACACAATATATCTTGTCGTTGTAATGCATATGTTCAAAAATATTCGGAAGTATCTCTACATTTTCAAGTGCGCCGCCCTTGTCAAAAAGAGGCGAAAGATCCATTAAGATTCCTTTATTTACATAGTTGTAAATATTTGATTCAAAATCAAACGTCATTATATCCGGTGCATTTCCGGATATAATATCTGTATTAAACTGCTTAATAAGATCATCATACGAGTTATTCTCATAATCGAAATCCGAACTGTAATCTGCGATTTTTATCTTGTACTCATCATTCTTCTTGTTGAATTTATAAGCCTCTCTTACGATCTTATGGTCAACATAGATTCCTCCGAGTGTAATAACAGTCTTATCTTTAACATCTTCAGGTTTTACTTTGGTAAGCCTTGCAAGATAATAGTTGCTTTCGTCATCGGGAATTGTTACAAGCATCTCGTTTTCGCTTAAAGCATAACCATCACTGAATCCCCAACCTATACCAATCTCTGAATCAGCTATATTTGTAAGCTTTGTAACGCTGTCTGCTTTACTGTCATATCCGTAAATATAATCACCGTCAGATATATACAGATCATGTCCTTCTCCGGCAAAGAAACTGCCAAATCCGTCTATTTCATTATAAGCCTTACTCGGTTCACCCAATTTCTTATTATCAAGGTCAACCATCAATAGAAACGAACCTTCGGCTCCAAAACCGGAAACATAGATCTGATCGCCAGCTCCCTTACATATGGTTCCCCAATCAATATCTTTTATATCATCGGAAGAAATCAATGTATTGAACCCTGAACCTTCACTGTATGACTCAATTCCTCTTGAAGAATAAAGAACAGGGCCATACTTCTTGGTCCATACCACTCCGCCTGATTCATAAGACTTATCTCCGGAATAGTCTTTGAGAAGATCCTCTTTAAACAATTCTTTTCCTGTATTGTCATATTTGATAAAACCGGATTCGATAACCGTATCATCATAACCATATTCGACCATAACATCTGACGAGCCTTCATCGGTTACCGCATCTTCGGTTGCAGCGTCACCTGCTGATGCATCTGCAGCTGCAGCATCGGCTGTCTTGGCTTCCGCAGTTACCGCTTCCTTACTTGCGGCTTCCCCTGCTTCCTTAACATCACCGGAATTCTCAGCAGCTCCCTCATCCGCAACTGCCTCTTCTTCCGCACCGGAATCACCGGAACCGTCTCCTGCCCTTACGTCATATTGCATATAGAGATTACCTTCTTCATCCACGGCAAAATATGTGCTCGCGTATTTTGAAGGAACAGTAAACTCAAATGACTGTTCAATCTTTCCATCAGTTGTGGCTGATACAAATGTGTATTTCTCACCATCATCAACATTTACTAACTTGATCTTGCCTCCGACATAATCAAGAAAAACATTATAAGACTCCGGAGCAATTACTCCTTCTATCTCTTCTTCTTTATAAATGTGCTCCTTGTCAATTTTCTTAGCATTGCTCAGAGCAGTGTTACCACTCTTACTTTTTTCCTTCTTGCCACATCCCGCAAGACTCGACACTAAAATAGCCGATGCAAAAATACATACAGCAATTCTTTTGGCCAAACATACTTTTTTCATTGTCTTCTCCTTGTCAGCTGTTTTCATTAATATATGTTGTCACTCTGCTTTGAATCACATCGGCAACATCTTCTGCTGATTTCTGGCCGCAGAAAAATGCTCCCGCTTCTTCCATAACTATATTTTCAACCGTATAATCATATGAGTTTTGTACAGTATCTACAGAAAGAATATAATCGTAGATTGCTTTTGCTTCATCTTCAGACAATGGCTCAATCTTTATCTTGGCATCGTCGATATATGTATACTCTTCTTCCGGCTCTTTCTGTCCGTTTACCATCTTGTACTTAGGCTCGGTCGAAATCTTCATTGCGGCTTCAAATGTCGCTTTATCCGCAGGAAAACCTGAAGAGAAATCATCTGAAGCGTTGTAGTCTTCAAACAGACTCTTTATAAATTCAATCGCAACATCCGTATGCTTTGAGTTATTGTTTACGCACACCGTCATATTGGGATCGATATATGCCTCATTTTTACCGGCACAGTTTGGAAATCCCACAAATGCACAACCGTCTTTAAATACAGCCTGCGATATTTCTTTATAATCATAGAAACCATTGATATACGAATTTAAAAAGATTGCTTTATCTTCGATAAAATCGTTATACACACTCTTATTATCATCGTAATCATATTCATCAGGAAAATTCTTTGCAAAATTCAAAAGCCCGATAAACTCATCATTCTTGAAATCACATTTCTTATTGGCGTAATCCACATACTTATTACTGCTGTATTGAAGTCCTGTTATAAGTATTGCATTCTTGCTGCTGTAATCGCCAAATGCATTATTGTAACCTACGCCGTTATTTTTTATCAGTTCATCACACTCATCATAAGTAAGTGATGTTTTTCCTTCCGCAAATTGATTCCTTACAGAAACAGTATTAAGTGTAAATGACGGAAAAACAGTGTATATCTTGTCGTTCACCTTCATTTTGTCGTAGATATTCGGAAGTATCTCAATATTTTCAAGCACTCCGCCCTTATCAAAAAGAGGTGTAAGATCCATTAAGATTCCCTTATTTATGTAGTTGTTTACATTAAACATTCCGTTAAAACTCATCATATCAGGTGCATTTCCCGATATAACATCCGTATTAAACTGCTTTATAAGGTCATCAAAATTCGCATTCTCATAAGTCTCGGTATAATCTATAACCTTAATTCTGTAATCTGTACTTTTTTTATTGAATCTGTAAACTTCTTTGATCAGACCGTAATTAACATTTACTCCTCCGAGAGTCACAACGGTCTTTTCCTTTACATCTTCCGGCTTAACTTTGGTTAATCTTGAAACATAACAACTATCATCATCTGAAACCGATGCGATAATCTCTGTTTCACTGATTGCTACACATGTATCCAATCCCCAACCTGTACCAAGCTCCGAATCAGCAATATTTGCAAGTTCCGTAACTCTGTCCGATTTACTGTCATATCCGTAAATGTACTCGTCACCTGAAACGTACAGATCGTATCCTTCTCCGCCAAAGAATGAACCATAATCAATTTGACTATAAATCTTACTCGGATCACCTAATTTTTTATCATCAAGGTCAACCTTCATTAGCATGTTTTCCGAATCGGTATAGCCGTTTATGTACACCTGATCACCGAAACCTTTAGTCAAAGTTCCCCACGTAAACTTATTAAGATCGTCATGAGGAATTATTGCATTCAGACCGCCGTCTTCACTATATGTTTCAATACCTCTTGCAGTATATATGACAATTCCGTGATCCTTGGTCCAGACGATACTATATGATTCAAAAGGATTTCCTCCCGAATAGTCTTTAAAAACATCTTCTCGTGCGATCTCATTTCCGGCTTTATCGAATTTGACGAGAAAACATCCCACAATACTGTCTCCGACTTCCATTACCTGTTCTTCGTTCGAATCTTCGCTTTCTGCCTCCGGATATACATCATAAAGTGCATATAGATTCTCGGAATCATCCATTGCAAAACGCGCAAATATATTCTTTTCGGAAATCGGAACCGTAAATGAATTCTCTACGTTTCCGTCAACCGTAGCTGTTACGAACGTAAAACTACCGGATTCATCAGCATATGCGCATCTTATCTTACCTCCGACATAATCGAGATAAGAAACATACGACTTTCCTTTGACGATCCCGTCCAACATCTCCTCTCTGTATATGTGCTCTTTATCTATCTCTTTAGCCTGATTTACCGCTTCTGCGACAGTATCTTTCTTCTTGCCGCAGCCCGAAAGACTTGACATAAAAACTACCGATGCCAGAATGCACACCACAAGTCTTTTGGTAAAACCTGTTCTCTTCATCTATTATCCTCTTACTTATTTTCATTGATATATGTTGTAACTCTGTTCTGTACAAGATCGGCTACTTCTTCGGCTGACTTCTGACCGCTGAAGAACGCTGAAGCCTCCTCCTGAACAATATTATGTATTTGAATATCATACTGATACATTGTCTTTATCGAAAGAATATAATCGTAAAGCTTCTGTACCTCATCTTTTGTAAGAGGAACTGCTTTGATCTCATCTTCGCCAACAGAATAGAATTCTTCGACAGGCTTTTTCTCACCGTTTACCGTCTCATATTTTTCCTGCATCGCTTCCTTCATCATATTTTCAAGCACTGCTTTATTGGATGAAAAGGAAGGCCTTCCACCGTCAGAAACATATTCTGTTTCAAAAAGCTCTTTTATAAATGCAATCGCACCGTCTTTATCAGCTGTGCTACTGCTTATTCCCAGTAAAGCTTCGGGTTGTATACACGCTTCATTTACACCTGCATCATTCGGAAATCCGACAAATGCAATATCATCCTTAAACAAAGCATTTTTTTCTCTTCCGTAACTGTAAAAGAAATCAGAAAAATATGTACTGTCAAACAATTCACTGTCATCAGTGTAAAACTTCTCTCTTCCTTCATCGTAGAGACTGTTATCAACCTCTTTGGGGAACTCTTTTGAAAAATTTAGAAGTCCTATGAAATCGGAGTTTTTAAAATCACACTTCTTATTTTGGCGATCTATGTATCTGTCGCCTCCGTATATTATTCCTTCATATAGTATCTCGCTCTGATCGCAAGGTCCGAATGCAGTTTTATAATCTACATGTTTTCCTTTGATCAGATCATTGCAATCATTGTACGTAAGAGTTTTTTTACCTTCGGCATATCTCTCACGCATAACGACCGTTCCGATACTAAATGACGGAATGACAGTGTACACCTTGTCATTTTTATGCATCATTTCAAATACATTAGGCAAGATCTCTATATTTCCAAGAGCTCCGCCTTTGCCGAAATCCGATGTAATATCAAGCAGCAATCCTTTATCAACATAGTTATTTACATCTATGTACTCATTAAAATAGATAATGTCGGGAACTTTTCCCGAAAGAATATCTAAATTAAACTGCTTTACCAGATCTTCGGTCGTAACATCACTATCAACATCACCGGCACCGTAATCAACAATTTTTATCCTATACTTATCATTCGATCTGTTGAATCTAAGGGCAAAACTGTTCATGTCGGAATCGATAAATAATCCTCCGACGGTTAGGACTGTCTTATTTTTTACATCCTCGGGTCTGACTTTGGTGAGTCTTGAAAGAATACATTTCATATCGGAATTTGGAATTATCGCAAACATCTCCTTTTCACTTAGAGCGGCTATATTTGTGATTCCATATTCTCCGCCGATCTCCGAATCCTCGATGTCTATAAGCTTAACAAGTTTATCTGTTTTCGCATCATAGCCATAGATTGATTCGTTGTCATTGGCATAAAGATCGTATCCTTCGCCTCCATAAAAGCTGTAATATTCACCTTCTCCCAATGCAGAACTCGGCTCGCCGAATTTCTTGTTATCCAGATCGACTTTTCTCAGTTTCCTGCCAGCATCTTCATAGCTTGAAGAAAAGATCTGATCCCCGGATCCCTTGCAGAGGTAATAACCTTTTTCACCAAGAACAGCTTTGGTGGTCTTGGCATCAATTACTACATTAAGTCCGCCCTTGCCGTCATAAGTTTCGATTCCTCTTGATGTCTGCAATACAAGACCGTACTTTGAAGTCCAATACATTGTATAGACTTTGAAACCGTCATCTACCGCAAGTTCCTTCTTCATGTCAGTTCTTGAAAGCTCATTGCCCGTGCCGTCATACTTAAGCAGAATAATATTTGTAGGTTTCGCATTATCATCATACATGTCATCTTTTCTTTCATACTCGCAATACTGCACATAGAGATTTCCGTCATTATCATATGCATATTTGCCGGACATCTTATTTGCATCAATGGCAACTGCAAATGACTTTACATCGGAGCCGTCTCTGTTAAGCGAAATCGCACTGACTTCGCTGCTCTCAGAAATCACAACTGCATTCACCTTATCTCCCATACAGGCAAGATAAGGAGTATAAACAGCATTTTCAAACACTCCTTCGATGTCTTCCTGCTTAAAAATATAGTCTTTTTCTATGTTCTGTGCCTCATTCAAAAGCTCCTCGGCGTCAGTACTTTTGTTTTCGGCTTTTTGGTCTTTATCACCTTTTTTCCCACATCCGGTCACACAGGTGGCAATCATAGAAACCACCAGGATACAACCTACGACCGTCCTAACATTCCTAACTTTCTTCAATACTCCTTTCCTTCCACCTCCTTTATTCTTCTGCTTCGGTAAGTTTCATAATACCGTCTATACCCGGAATTATTGCAAAAAATTCTTTGTCATTTACGGCTACAATAGGATCCACAAAACCGTCAATTTCAGAATTTTTAAGATCTAATACTTCAACAAGCTTATCCTCTTTGCTGTCAAATCCATAGATCACTCTCTCATCGTTGGCATAGATATCATATCCTTCGCCGCCTGAGAAAGTGTAGAACTTTTCACTGTCAAAGCCCTTATACGGTTCACCAACCTTCTTGTTTTCAAGGTCAACAGGTCTGTATTCACTGCCGACATTATCTTTATAACTCTGTAAAATAAGTTTGTCTCCGGCACCCTCAAAGAGCATTACAACCGTATCAGAAAACTTATTTATTTCAGAAATATCAATTATGACACTAAATCCTGCCTTCTCATCGTACTTCTCGATTCCTCTCGAAGTATTAAATACAAGTCCGTACCCTTTAATCCAATGCATGGAATAGATACCCGAATACATGTCATCAACAGAAAACTCTTTAGAAATATCATTCTTGAATACTTCTTTTCCCGTGCTGTCAAACTTGGCAACGGCATATTCAAGCCTCTCATAAGATCCCGACGCAGGGCCTTCATCTACAGAAGCCGACATTGAAGCCGAACCTGCCGCTTCCGGATCTTCCTCTTCAACAAAGCTGTCATCTTCATATCCTGCATGGGCAACACCTTCCTGCTCCTCAGGATCAACGTCATCTTTGATCGTAAATCTGTCTATATGCGCATAGAGATTGCCTTCTTCGTCAGCTGCATAGTATGCAAACAGATTTTCTCCGTCAATCGGAATATCAACAGACTGTACATCAGATCCGTCTTCATTAAAAGATATGTATCTGACCTTTTCTTCGCTGTTCGATGCAACAACTCTGATCTTGCCGCCAACATAATCAAGATACTTAACCGACTCTCCGTCTTTTAATATTCCGTCAACAGCTTCAGCTTTAAAAATACAGCCGTCTTTTGAAGCTTCCGGAATTTCTCCGGAAAGCTCCTTAACGGCTGCATCTTCGACTTTATCTTTATTGTTTTTGCCACACCCTGTTATTGATGTCGCCATAATAACCGTTGTCAAAAAACATCCCGCAACCCGCTTTATATTAATCCTTTTATTCATCATTACCTTTTTTGTCCCTCTTCCTTTTATTAAGTTCAACTTCAATATCATACTTCTTGTCTGCCAATTTCGCATAAAGAGCATCGAAATCAATGCTGTTACGTTCATAATTCTTTTTAAGAATAATGAATAGTGCAATACCCGCAACCGCTTTCAGAATAGTTCTGAAAAGCAATAGGAGCGCAAGTATGTCTTCATATCCCCTTGCAACATTCTCCCAGCTTGGATAATAGATTGCTTTACTCCACATGCTCCTTGTTCCGAATGCTCCGATAACTTCATAGAGCGGAATTGTCTTAAACCTTTCGGAATTCTCGCAAATGTGGTAAAACCTGTCATCCAATCCGCATTTATCCTTTAATTTGTTATAGATAAGCTTATCAATAGGATTGGGTCCCACTATCTCATAACAATTTATTCCACCGAATCTTGCTTTTTTACCGTCTTCTGAAATTTCCTGTTCCGTAACTCTTCCGCTCAGTATCTTTCCATACTTGGAAAGGCTGTCATAAGTAATATACGCAACCGGGAAATCATCACGCGGTCCGGCAGCTTCTCTTATCTTTCCTTCTTTTCTTTTGAAAACTCCGGAAATATAATGAGGAACACCACCTACATCAACGAATTCTCCGATGACATCATCCGATCCGAAAAGATGCCATGCAAGAACTTCATCTATTACAATGTGATCTTTCAGATCCGTATCATCATAAAACGGTCCGCCCGCAACGAAGTTAAGCGGATGGAAAAGAAAGAAATCCCCGGCAACACCTACCGTGTCCACATTTGTAACAGAATTGTCGCCGTACTTAAAATCCGCTACGCCACTTGCGCTGTAGCAACTGTCGTAATCGCCTTCCTCAACCTGAACACCGTCTTCCTTCACAGCGGTTATAAAGTTATATTCCATAGTCTTGATAAAATGGTCGTCTATGTTCTGGTCCTGCGTAAAAAACAGACTTACATGCGCACATCTTTCATCAGACCATCTGGAAGTTGCGTCCTGTTCAGGCATATCGCTTACAAGTATTCTGCTTATTACCCCAAGGACAATATCAACAATAAGAAGTATGGCGATCAGTATCAGCGTCTTTTTTGATTTCTTTGCAAAATCTACTGTTTTGTTTTTTAGTTTTTCACAAACCTCAAATACTTCTTTTTTCATATTTAATCCTGTAGTCTAACCTGCTCTCCCGCTTTAACAGGTTTGGATGCTGTTGTTATAACACTCTCGTAATCCTCGATCACCGCATTTATCGCAGCGTTGTTATCATCTTCTTCAATAACCTCAACCGGAACTTTTGTAGCAATATATCTGTTTCCGAGAGGTGAACTCTTTTGCTTTACGACAAGTACATGTCTGTCATTACCGGATCCCTTAATTGCATTACGGGGAACTACCATATCGTATTCCTTGGGCTTTTCACCGATTGATACTGATACGGACTGTCCCGGAGTAACCTCTGTGCTGTTTACCTTAAAGGTCAGAACTTTCTTTCCCGAAGGATCGGTCTTGTCATTTTTGACAGACTTAAGTATTGCTCTGAACTCTTCTTTAAACTGCCACTTATCTGTAGGCTCTGCCACATCGCCGACTTTCAGTTTCTTGGCTTCGGCTGTGGTAACAGAGAACTCAAGTGTCATATCTTTTCCGTCTACCTGAATAACGGCAATTGTCTCATCGGGACTTGCAGTCTCTCCTGCAACTTTGGTAATGCTTGATATTGTTCCTGCAACAGGTGCCTTGATCGATGCACCTACAGAATTCTCTTCAAGCTTTGCTATCTTCTTCTTCTGATCGGCGATCTGATCCTTTAACATGAAAAGCTCAATCTCAATACCAAGACCTTCAAGCATCTTCTCCTTTTCAGTCTCTGCTGTTTTAAGCTCCTGAGCGGTTTTATTCTTTGCTTCTGTTGCTGTTGCAACCTTCTGCTCGTTACTTGCCCCGATCTGTTGGCCGTATATTCCAAGCTGAGCTTCATCCTTCTGGCTTTCCTGGATCATTGCATTGAGGTCTTTAACTCTTTCCTCATCGCCTCTTGCCTCAGCTTCAGCCTTATCTGCCTCAGCCTGAGATCTGACATATCCCGGTGTTACTGCGTTATAATCTGTTCCTGCCTTTTCGTAAGCAGCTTTCTGTGTAATATAATTAAGCTGCGCCTCTGCCTCATTGTCAGCTGCAAGAGCTGCATCATATCTGTCCGTTACTTCTTTTACCTTCTTCTGATACGCATCATATGTAGAACTCTTACCGTTTCTTACATTTGTGATAACGTTATCGGGAACCTTTCCTGAAAAGAGCTTCTGATCGAATGTAAGCTGCAATGTATCGAGCTTGTCCTTAGCTTCACTAAGCTCGGGTGACTCTGTATCCTCAAGAAGAAAAATCACATCGTCTTTCTCAACATGAGCTCCCTCTTTGACAGAAACACCGGATATCTTTCTGGTCTCCTTAAGCGTTACGTTATAAGGATCTTCAGCAGATATATCTCCCGTTCCTCTTATCTGTTTGGAAATCTTTCCTCTCTCCACCTGAACCGTGGCAACCTGAGGAAGCGAATAATTCATAATAGTATTTGAAAAAAATGTAAGAAGAAGCATTACGCTTAAGAAAACTATCGCTACATTTTTTATGACGTCTTTTCTATCCCTCTTTTTACTTTTTTCCTCAACAACAGTTTCAATCTCGTTGTTCATCCCTTAATTCCTCCTTGGTATGAAATACCCTCAACCAAATAATCTTCGCCGTACAAAAATATGAGTAACGGCGGGATCAAATATATAACCGAAACAGCAAATGCGAGACTAATCTCCCCGCTGGTTATTTTCGAAAGAAAAACAGATAACGGATGCATATCCGCATCTTTGAGCAATATAAGCGGCTGCTCAACCATATTCCAATAATCAAAAAATACAAGTATTGCTATTGAAGCAACGCCCCCTTTACAAAGAGGGTAATTTATTCTCGAAAAAATGTACCATTCATTGGCTCCGTCAATCTGAGCCGCTTCTATAAGTTCTTTTGGTATCCTTCTCATGAACTTGGTCAGAAGATAAACGGCAAAGGGAGAAAAAAAACCGGGAAGCCATATCGCCCACTTCGTATCCAAGATTCCAAGATAATCGGCTACCAGATAATTGGGAACAAGCGTAACCTGATACGGCATAAGCATCAAAATGATGTATCCGAAAAAGATTGCGTTCTTAAACTTGCTCTCATATCTTGAAAATCCATAAGCCGCAAACACAGCCAACATAAGCTGTATCACAACTATAGGAGCTGCATATATAATCGAATACCAGAATTTCAACAGATACTCCGGACTCTTAAGCAGGACTGTGTAATACTGTGAAAAAGTCACCATATCCGGAATAAACTTAAGGTTTACGGTCTTCGATATAAACGTTTTCTTGTCACCTTCAAAATTACTGTAGATAGCTCCGTAATTTGAATTTATTTCCCCTGCTGACATAAACGAATTGGTTATCGTCAAAAGCGTCGGCAGGATGAAAATAAAAGCAAATACCAAAGCTGCTGAGGTGACTATTATTTTTTTTGTTCTGTCGCTGAGTTCTTTTTTCTTTTTGTTTCTCAGCCTGTATATGTTGTTAATCTGATTTTCCATTTCAACATTTATCCCTCAACATCCTTTCCATACTCGTTCTCAAGTCTGTACAAAACGTATATCAGCGCCGAAACAACAATGAACATGATAATTGCCGCAGAAGAAAGCTTCTGATAATCCAGTGTCGCAAAAGTATTGTTCATAAAGTGCTGTAGCATATAAAACGGTCCGTACGGATAATCTCCCGTAAGCAGATATACTTCTCTGAATACCTTAAAGGAATTTATCAAAGACATGATGGTCACAAACAATATAGTCGGTGACATGAACCTGAGTTTCACGTACCAGAAGACCTGAAACTTGTTGGCACTCTCTATCTTTGCAACCTCAAGAAGTTCCTTCGGTATGCCCGCAAGTGCAGACATAAACAAGATCATGTTATATCCCAGATTTTTCCATAGGAAAAGTGAAATGATAACTATAAAACCTTCTTGGGATTTGAACCAGTCTATCTTCGAATCTCCAAACTTCACAAGAAAGTTATTTAAAATCCCGTTAAAATTGAACACTATCTGCCAGATAAGCACGATAGATGCCGTAGGAACCATCAGAGGACTAAGGAAAGCCGATCTGAAGTAGCTCTTGTAAGGAAGTTTGGATTCCATCATTACCGCCATCAGCAGCGAAAACACAACCGCAAGCGGAACAGCGGTAAATGAAAACACTAAAGTATTACGACTTGCATCCCTAAACGATGCGTTGTTCCATACGTTTACATAGTTTGAAAAACCTACAAACTCTTTCTGTATCGGATTGTTCATAAAGGAATATCCGATAACAACGATGAATGGAATTACAAAAAACACCAATACTCCAATAAGTGAAGGTAGAAGAAAAAGCCACGAAAAAAGGCTCTTCTTTTCAAAGTTCATGGCTCTTTTCTTCTTTATGCTATTTGTCTTTATGCTATTTAATTTTATTGAATGCAATTTCAATTATTTAAATCCTCTTTGACAAACTGAGGTACTTTATGTCTTAAAAAATTACAATTAACGTAAGATTCCCCACCATAATTGTCTTTACACTTCATGCTCATCCAATACTGCACTTCATCTTTGTCATATATATATGCCCAGTCGCCGTCAGAATAAGACGAATCAACATTTGAAACTATTTCTTTGAGCTGCTCTTTATCGGTATAGTTTTTTTCCGTGAAATCGTAGCTGTGTATTCCGTTATACATATCAGCTACCTCTTCATCTGTATTGGAATCAAAATCATATCCGGGCCAATTATTCGTAATATTTACTTCAGTAACCTTATCAAGATCAATATCAAAGCTCTTCGGATATATATTATATTTTTTCAAATATTCAATAGTATGTGAATAATTTTCTCCCAGCGGATATTCATATGTATCAAAACGATCTATCATATCTGCAGTTATTTCTACACGTCCGACATATCTTCCGTTTTTCAAAGAAGAGAATTTATAATTTTCCATAACATCCTGTCTGTAACACTCAAGGAATTCTTGTGGATCAATCCTTAGAAGCACTTTATATTCGCTCCTGGTCTCAAAATATAAATCTACATTCTCCGAAGCAATAATATCACCAAAACACGGTACATATCCCTTTTTAAACTCATCACTTGATGTAACCTTATCCATGAGATCGGGATCAATATCATAAGGAATCGTAACATTCCTATATACTGTTTTGCCGTTCTTAAGCTTATATGTAAGAGTCATAGGCCATCCCGAAGGACGTTTTGCTTCTCTCTTTGATCTGGAATAATCCATGCTCACTCTCGCCATCTGTAAAAAAGGCTCAACATCTTTTACCCTCATATTATTCTTTATATATCTAGTACGAGTTTCATCATACATAGAATAATAACCATAAGGCTCATGAGTATACAGCGCACAATATTCCACAGAAGATGCTTTCGGAACATAACAGTCATAACCGATGAGATCCCCTCTGTATATAAAGAATATAAGAAGAAGTATCGCAAGCGCCATGAGTGTCTGTGACTTTCCTTTTGAAAAGCTCTTTACATTTGCATCCAGTACTATTTCAATAAGACATCCCATTAATATACAGATAACAAGCATTGCAACGCAAAGTACTATATATAAACTGTGATTCCATACTTTGGAATAAAGTATGTATATAACAATCATTCCGGCAAGTGATGTAACTATACAGCCTATAACCTTTAATACCCATCTGACGGGTCTTAAAATAACAGTCTTACCTATATGCTCAGCTCTTCTGTGTTTATATATGAAATATACTGCAACAGTTGCCAAAACAGCCGTAAAGATCATATCCATATCACACGCAAACACATTGTTCATGTATGTGCTCATGATATCTGCCATTTTATACGGTGCCCTGTCATACAATTTAAGAGCATCCAGAGAACCCGTATACCCCGTATAAGCATCATATACCGGAGATAAAAAGGGACTCGGAATACTTTTTCTGCTAAAGGTCACAAAAAATACCCTCTTAAGTCCGTACATCTCCAAACTGAAAACACAGGTAATACATAACAGAAAAGCCGCCATTAAAATTGCAATGATCCTTGTTCCGCATAACATGATCGCCAATGTTGTCATGGTGAAACAAGCATAGAAGAAAACAAGCATTCTGATTGTCTGAATAAGTACCGCAATCAAAACCGGTCCGCTGAGCGCACCAAAAATCGCAGCAACAAGTATTGCGGCGATCTCAACTGCAAGCAATATGCATGTAAAATTAGAAAGCGCAACAGCAAAAGCATTTAATACTCTGCGTGCACTCGTAGTCGGTAAACTGAGATAAAAATCAAGCTTACTCTTACTAAACAGATAGGAGAATCCCATAAATGCATATATTACTCCCATCAGACCAACAACTGCTATAAGTGGCGAGTCAAAACCTATAATTCTTAATACGCTCCATTGCTTCTCGTAAAGAAGAACTTCCCTTGTCTGAGCGTAATCATTTGCGTAATTTATTGCTCTTAATAAGTAAAGAAGTAATGGTACAACAAAAGCAACGGCCATTGCCGGAAGAACCAGAACATATGCCCAGAGTCTTCGTTTGCCCATACTCTTTCTGTTAGCTTTTATCTTATCACCCCATGATAAATTTGCGGATGTCATATCCAACCACCTCCGTCTCACTTATGAAAATCTCTTCAAGCGTAAGCGCCAACACTTCGAAGAAAATCATCTCCCCACGTTTAAATGATTTCTCAACATGCTCTCTCTCACCCCTGACTGTAATCGTATGTAATCTTCCGCGCTTGTCGTGAATAAGTACATCCAATCCTTCGAGAGCCTTTGATTCATCTTCTTCAGATGCAAAAACGCACTGAACTTTCTGCATACAAACTTTCATGTCGGAAACATCCTCGGATAAAATAACACCACCAAGATGAATAAGTCCGACATGATCGCAAATATCTTCAAGTTCTCTTAAGTTATGTGACGCTATGACCGGAGTAAATTCTCTATCTGACATCTCTGCGGCAAAAAGGCTCTTAACACCCTGCCTCACCACAGGATCCAATCCGTCAAATGTCTCATCACAGAGCATATATTTTGTTCCGGCACACAATCCCAAAAGAATCGAAACCTGCTTTTTCATTCCTTTTGAGAATGTATTTACTTTCCTGCTCTTATCGAGCATAAAGCCGTTTAACATATCAAAAAATCTTTGCTTATCAAAATTATCATAAACAGTACCGTAGAAATCAGCTAAATCTTCCGGAGTACAATTCGGAAAGAAATATTGCTCATCGGATATATAAAATATATCCTTCTTTACATCCGGATTATCATAAACAGGTCTGTTATCCACACACACAATACCCGAATCCGGCTTGTAAACCCCCGCTATTGTTCTTAAAATAGTACTCTTTCCGGCTCCGTTCGTTCCGACAAGTCCGAAAACTTCGCCGTCTGAAATCTTCAGTGATACATTATTGACAGCTTTTATATCGTCGAATGACTTATTGAGTTCAATTAATTCGATCATGCCATTCCACCCTCCTTATTAAGCTCTTTCAATTTGACCTTTATCTCGGAGAAAAGGTCATCAAATGAAATCCCGATACTGTCCCCTTCGATAAACAACGTGACAATCTCTTCAATAAGTTCCTGCTTCTTGTTCAACTTGAGCTTATCATCGCCCTTGACAAAGTTTCCCCTGCCCTTGACAGTATAGATGAACCCCTGCCGCTCAAGTTCAGTGTAGGCACGCTGAACAGTGTTCGGGTTAGTAGAAAGTTCCATTGCAAGGCTTCTGACGGAAGGCATTTGTTCATCTGCTTGCAAGATTCCCTTGAATATCTGAACCTTAAAGCTTTCTACTATCTGCTCATAAATTGGTCTGCTGTCTTGGTAGTCTATAATTTTCATAGTTCTCCCATCCATCATTTTATTTGCAGTTTTTAGGTAACAAATATAAAATATAAAAAATAATAAGTGTACTAATCATCTTAATACACTAAAATAATACCATCACATCTTCATATTTGCAACAATTTTTTTACTCTAAAAACTGCATGAAATAGGCATTAATTTTAGTTAACACCATATAGGTGAGATCATATTTTAGACGAGGTGATCTCTGCCTCGAAGGGAACTTAATTAAAAAAAATTTGTGCCAATGCAATTATTACATATTGCCCCCAAGTCTCCACACGGAAATCCTGTTGCATCCTGCATCTTTTGCTGTTTTCATCCAGGTTTGCAAAGTTTCCCCATCCGCATACCAGACTTCATGTTTCTGTCCTAATTCATCTTCATATTCAAAATGAAGAGCTGCACTGCCACTGTCTCTTTCCGAGATTGCGCTATGATCTTTACGAAGGCTAACGGCGTCCTTAAAATTTAATTGCGAGACTGCTCCGCCACTGGAAAAGTCGAAACCTCCCGTAGCAAACGCCATATTTATGCTTCCGTTAAGAACAGACATTTTATTATACAGATCATTTATGAAAGCCAAATCCGCTTTAGGTCCGGGTTCAGTTCCGTACCCTTTAAGATTGTAGCACATCATAACATATTCAGGATACTCCGGCCATTCAAAACTGTCTATAGGTGCCGACGGTTCGAATAAAACCCTGAGTTTCAGATTTTCTTTGGATGCTTTTTCTGACAACACTTTAATAAATTCATTGAAGTGCCCCCATAATTCGGCATCTTTCTTTATAGCCTCGTAGTCAATTTCAACTCCGTCAAGTTTCATTTTCTTAGTCAGCTTAATGACATCATCAGCATGTTTCTCATAAAGCTCATCTTTTCCAATAACTTCTCTCAAAAGATCCGTGTCTTTAAGCGACGAACCTTCTTCGAGCAGTTTATCGTTCACTATTGTAAGATAAGACGTCTTCTCCTTAAGATATCCGGAAGACCTGTATTCTTTTATCTTATCCTTCATATCGTCGGGGATAAAAAGCTTACTGTTTTTATCAAAATAAGCCGCAAAAAAACAGATGGTATCAAGGTCCTCGCCTATGCGATCAAGTTCCGCATCGGCTGTATCATTATTCCAATACGGGTACCAAACCGAGAAATTTTCCACTTCTATATCTCCGTTTCCGGTGATCCCACAGGCTTCAGAATCACTTGATGAACCATCTTCGGCTCCGCCTTCCCCAATGATGCGTATATCGGTCTCTCCGTCAGTATCTGCGGTGTCCCCACAGCCGCAGGATACTCCGGTGACCAATACTAATATAGAAAACAAGGCAAAAGCTTTGTTCTTTTTCATAAATCTCCCTTTTTTCGCTCAGATATTTGTTATAAACCAGTTTACCACAGAGTTGAAGATCCGTTCTACTTTTCTTATAATTCTCTGCGATCCGCTGAGTTCATTTGTATAAACCACTTTCTTGTTGTCAAGATTTCTGACTGTAACCTTCTCAAATACTCCGTCATAAACATCATCCGCAATATTTCTCTGGCTATAGCCGTACTCCGTCCATGCACTCTTTAAGTAGATCGCACCGTCACTAAGATTGTCCAGTTCATAGTTCTCAAATGCAACCTTCTCATCGAGGCTTACTGTGATCTTGTTTCCAACAAGTTTGATATCAAGCTTTCTGTTACCGATATCATTGATCTGGAATGTCGGTCTGTATTCCTCGGCTCCGTCTGCCAGTGTCGGAACTTTAACTTTAGAAGCTTCTTTTGAAAGCTTGGAATACTCGGTCGATTCCTTGCGGCTTACCGCATATCTGGCAAATGCGGCATATTCACCGGAAAGTGAATCTCTCATATCCTCATCAACAGATTTCTTCTCTACATCATCGAAATCGTAGAGATCGATATCTTCCAGAATCTCTTTACCCTTTACAAGATAAAGGTGGTTGTTCATGAGTCTTACTTCCACGCCGGTTTCAAGCCCGCTGTCAGCCTTTAAATGAACAGACTGGCACCCCAATACATTTCCTTTTAAATTTGCCGAAATCTCGACATTAGCGTTCTTCTCGCTGTCCTTTAGTTTTAAGATACCCATTTCCCTAGGAATAGATGTAAGCGCTATAATTTCATCATTATTCCTATATTCGGCAGCTCCTTTTATAAGCTCCCATGCATTTTCAGTATCGCCGTCCCCAACGACGAACTTAATGCTATCCTTCTCGTTGTCAGGTAGATCATCCCTGATTCTCATGAGAAGATGATTTGTATACCAACTCGCTTGAGGCTGTAGGCGGGTAAGGTCGTAGATGCTGCTGTTTCTATCATTTATAGAAAACCCTTCTCTGTTGAAATTCATAGCGAACGTATTGGTGATCCGCTTTTCATTAACAGCACTTACCTTATCGTTTTCGCCAAACCTGCCTGTATTCGAGTGAAGCAGGATGTAAGCTCCGGGCACTTTGCCAAGGCCCTTTGTGTATTCGTCTCTCATTAGGTCGTATTCGCCCGATACTCTCTTTTGCATCTCGACGAATGATTCCATCGGAACACCGTTCTCATCTCTTATGTAGTCCATAAGGAAATGATCGTAGTTTCTGCCGAAGTACTTATGCATGGCAGAATACTCCTCAGATGAGAGTTTTCCGATATATCTGTTATATCTGTCAAAGACGTTTATATAGCTAAGTCTGTATCCGTTACTTCCAAGCTCCCAGAAGCTGCTCTCTTCAAGCTTAGTAAGATCTTCAGGCATAAGGAAATAAGTATCTTTGCTCCTGAACTTCTCGGCATATGTAAACATTGTTGCCTTGAAGTTGTATTTTTCCATTATTTTCTGTGAATATACGGATGTATCATGCCTTCCGTCCTCATACATAAGGAAAAGAGCTTTGTCGGGAAGTGGTGTACCGTTTTTGTAATAGTTCTCAATATCTTTCTGAGTAACGGTAACATATCCCATATTGCTAAGAGCCTGTAAATGCTCCTCAAGCCTGTCAACGCCGATCCTGGTCTCGGTTCCCTCTCTTGCAACTCCAAAATATGAGAGCGCCAAAAATCCGTGATCTTCGCCGGAAACGATCTCTTTATTCTTGGGATCGTACGATCTGTATGTTGAAAATGAAAGAAGCGAGTTCAATATAAAAGCCAAAAGAGCAAGCAGAAATACAAGCTGACATATTGAACGTATTAACTTCTTTATATCTTTTGATGATTCAATCTTATACATATTCCCACCTTACTCTGCGCTCTTATTATCATTTGTTTTCTTCTTGCTTTCTTTGCGGAGGCGTTTCTTTTCCTCCTCCTCAACATCGCTTGGTGTCATTCTTGTACCCCATGTTGATTTCCAGAAAGTAAACCACGCAATGGGCATCTGCCACAAAAGAATAAGTTCATAATAAATGCAGAACAGTAAACCGTAAGCCCATGTCGAACTCTTTCTAAGCAGCATCTGTGCCATACTCATAAGTAGTGACATCAGGAACAATCCCAGCAAAAATGCAGTAGGGAAAATATGCTGTGTCAAAGGTACATAAACAAGGTTATATAAAGCAACTACAGGAGCCGCAACGGGAACTACAAGTCCCATATAAAACCCGATAGCTGCAAACGGCTCTTTCTTCCACATAAACGAAGCGGCTATAAGTGATTCTCTAAGCCAGGATCTCTTCCATCTCATCTGCTGTTTAAGGAAAACAGAATGTTTATTGGGAACGATGGTTGAGCATACAGCCGTATCCTGATAAGTTGTTCTGCAGTGCCTTAAGATAAAGTTCGTCATCGCTCTGTCATCACCGAATGTAGCCTTGTGACCGAGGAATTTCTGATTCATCCACGCATCTTTGTACTTGAGAATGATATCTTTCCTATAGCAGGACAACGGACCCGAAAGGCAAGTAACCGCATCGAAAAGTCCCTCTGCAGCCTTCATTACTCTGAAAGCTATGTAATATCTTACGCTCTGCATCTTGGTAAGAGCGTTTGTATATGTGTTTGCAACATCGGTTCTTCCTGCAACACCGCCCATCTTGGGATCCTTAAAAGGCTGAACAAGATGTCTGATAGCGAAAGGATCGAGGAAGCTGTCCGAATCAACAAATACGACAAGCTCATGCTTGGCAAGCTCGGATCCTCTTACAAGAGCATCTCTCTTTCCGGCATTTTTTTCCTGAACATAATAGGAAAGTCTGCTGTCAAGCTTGTACTCTTCTCTGGATTCACTCTTAAGCCTGTCGATGGTCTCCTTTATCTTTTCAACGGATTTATCCGATGAACAGTCGTCAACAACAATGACTTCGAGCTTATCAACCGGATATTCCTGGTTTACACAGCTCTCGATCGTTCTACCTATCCACTGTTCCTCGTTGAAACAAGGGATGAGGATCGATACACCGGGTGTGAATTCGGGATCTACTTTCTTAGGTCTGTAAAAAGCGCCGAATACGTATCTGCTCAAAAGGAATACGGCAGTTATCATACTGTAAAGGTACAGGAGCTTATTAAACTTAAAGTAGATAATACTCTCTGCTCTCATAAGGATGATACATCCGATGGTAAATGCGATCAGGATGACCGCAGATACAAACATGAATCTGTCCTTATTGGCAGCGGCGTAATTGTGAAGCTCTTTCGAGAAGTTAACTGCGATCATAAACTTCCCGTCTGTAGTAATGAAACTACGAACAACAGTAACCTTCTGTCGCACGTACATTTCATTTCCTTCAGGCATACTTCCCGGAACTACGCGGAAGTCGAGTTTGAGCATCGTCTTGGTGCTGAGAGCATTAAACTCAGGTCTTTCGAGCTCGATAAGCATACCGGTATTGGAGATATTCGCTACCTTACCGACTCCGCTGACTTTGGCACCTTCTTTTTTGTAACTTCTGATATGAACGGGGAATCCTGTCTCATATCTTATTCCCGACTTAGTCTCTTTAAGAAAAGCCTCATAGTCTTTTTCTTTATTATCTTTATTATCGCTGCTGTTTCCTCGGCGTTCTGTATTTACTCTCTTGTTTGTGGAATCCGGAACATGCGAAAGAGCTCGTCTGTCTTTCTTTTCCACTACCATCACGTCTTCTTTATTTACAGAACCGTTTCTTTTTTTGATCTTATCCAGAAATTCCATGTTTCTCCCTCAAATCATTTTAGGTAATCGTCAAGTCTGGCAATGGTATAGCCCTGAGCCTTCCATTCCGGAATCATTATATCGAGCGCTTCTGCAGTATACTTTGCTTCGGCAGACATGTGCATTACGATACATGAACCGTTTCCTACCTTTTCCTTTCCGTACCAAGAACTTCTTCCGTTTCTGAGTATATCAACAAGTTCGTCGACGGATTTGCAATTGTAATCGGCTGTACTTAAGCTTCCGCTTACAATGTGCGTATATCCCACATCAAAGATGTTGTACATACCCGGACGGCTCACAGCAAGTGTCGGTGGTCTGTAAATTGTTGAAAGTGACTTCTTTCCGTTAACCACTACGTCACCACAATATTTATTAAGTGTTGTGTAGCTCTTTATTACATCGTTTCTGAGTCTCTGTGCTTCTTTCTCACTTATTGACTCATATGTATACGAACCGTCATTATTCTTGTTCGAATGCCAAGCCGTAATATGTGAATCGGAGTGTGATCCGATCATATGTCCTTCCATGGCGATTGCTCTTAAAAGGTTGGGGTTATTGGAAACGTTGTTTGTTCTTACAAAGAAGTTTCCTTTAACCTTGTACTTATCAAGAACATAAAGAAGCTGATTTATGTCGCTCTCATATCCCCAGTCATCAAATGTTAGGAATATGACTTTATCGTTTGTTATCCTTCCTGTCTTATCAAAGCTCTTAAGTGCAGATGCACCGAATCCGGGAATCACGGTAACATCCGGGTTACCTACATAATGAGCAGCCATGTATGCATTCTGCGCAGCTTCGTCTCCCATGGAGCCAAGCACCTTTTTGCCGCTATATATAATTCCCTGTGAGTTTCCTCTCGGATAATATACGTATCTTGAAGAAGCGAGCTCTCCGAAGGTCTTAACGGTATATGATGTTGAAGGCTGAAGTCTTCCGTTTACATCTTTATATGTAAGTGCATATACCTTTGTTTCAATGAATTTATCCAAAAGCTGTCCGAGAAGTGTCTTACCTTCGCCTTTATTCTCTTCAATATCGGCTGTGTAATAATTCATGTTGAAATAAACAACACTTCCTCTGTGTGCGTCTATCTTTTTAGCCATGGGCTCATAGAAGCTCAAGTCAGTTGCATCTTTATCTTTGGACTGAACCATTGAGAATTCGCGTCCTGCAAGCGAACATCCGCACGAAGAAACAGCTTCTTTTGTCACATCCGAAACCGTTCCGTAAGGCTGAAGTGCAAGCGAGATCTTGGCTCCGTATTTCCATAATGCATACTTCTGTGCACCAAGTATATATCCCGCAATATCGTTATACTCTTCGCCTTCCTTCGGGTTATAAGCAATACCGATCTCATTTCCCGCTTTTACTATCTTTTCTATAGAATCCTTGCAATAGCTGAGTTCATCAGCTGTAACAAAGAATGTTCCTCTGTATCCGTTTGCGGAAAGAGATGCAAGCACATCTTTAAGAACCGCTGTATTGGAGATTCCATAGAATGTCATTGTCATAGCTTTCTCGGATGTGTAGACAAAATCTCTCTCATAAGCAAGTTTGCCTTCGTTGGCCTCTCTTGTGCGTTTGAGAATATTTTCATCTGTCACTTTCTCACAGGCAGCCGAACGAACAAGAGCCGTAACATCAATGATTTCTCTGTCCTTGACCTTCGCAGAAGCAATGTATTTGTTAAGTTCCTCTATCTCAAAGTCCTTGGTGAGATTGAAGCAGCTGATATATCCCTGCTCTGTAAATGCCTCCGGTCCGGGTGAAACTATCTCAAGTCCCGCAACCTTAGCGGCAATTCTCACATTCTCCGTTACATCTCCGGCATCAACAGGCATGAAGTACTTTGCCTTAAGACCGTAGTTCTTCTGGATTGTTCTAACACCTGTTTTAAGATCAACATATATTTCATAAGAATCTTTGTCGCTGAGTTTGGCTCCTGTCGCGCCTCTTGTCGCTATCGGGAAACCTGCATCAACGATCTTTCCTACAACATCAGGATGCTCCTCTATTTCCTGCGCGCTGACAAAGAATGTAGCGTTGGCTTTTTCATCTTTTAGAGTTTTGATAATGTCATCAATCTTATTTAAATTTCCTGTGATTCCATAGAAGCAAAGTCCTGTAACTTCATCCATGGTTTCGATTGTTTCGTAAACTTCGGCAGAAAAGCCGTCAGTATCTTCAAAGAGCTGTCTCACATACTCTTCATCATCAACAGCCTTGAGCGCATCAAGCTTAACATTTCCTACATTCTGCTCCTTCATGGCATCAAGGAACCATCCGATGGTAGTGATAATATCTCTTTCATCCTCTTCTTTTTTGTCTTCTGTCAATTCGACATCAGCCTGCTTATCGATCGCAGGATCCTTGGCCTCCTGTTTGGGCTCAAGCTCTATAGCTTCAACATACTTATCAAGTTTAAAGACAATGATCTTACCCGTTTTCTGTCTTGCAATGTACTCCCAAGTATTCTGTTGATCCTTAAAACTGCGCTCGTTAAGATAGCTTCCGGCACTCGGAGAAACAAGTTTCTCATAACCGGCAGCATAAGCGGCCATACACATAGTATCGTTGTAATATGTGGTATTGAGCATCATTTTGTTAGGTGCGATATCCATAAGTGTGGAAAAAACTTTTCTGGAATCAGAAAAGCCGGCGACCATATCTTCATCAGTAAGAAAGTCAACTGATGAGTTGCCGTTCAGACCATTATCAATAATGTCATGACCTTTTTCGTTTATAAGGCTTATCAAAGCGTCATCCTCTGCAGCTGCAGCCGCAGTAATAGCGAAAGTAGCCTTAATATCCCTCTGTTCAAGTATATCAATTACCTTCTCTACGGTAACCTCATCACTTGCGCCCTGAAAGATCAGACAAAAATCCTTTTCAGGCATAGTATCATCATCACGAATAATCTTCGCGGATTCACAGCCGTTATAGAATTTCTCCAAAGCATTTTGACGTTCTTCTGTTGCATCATGCGATAATCTCTGAATCTTGGTCAGATCAAAATCAGACTCAGATACTGAATTCCCGCCGCAGCCTGCAAGACTTGCAGCACTGATAACTACAACGAGAGTGCTTACAAACAGACTGTTAATTCTTCTAAACATAAGTGCCCCTCTTCAAAAAATGTTTACCGAAATTTAGATAAGCTAAATTAAATTAACTTAGATAATTTTATTATCTACGCTATTTCGAATCAATATTATTGTCACAAAATGTTTTTTTTTGGCATGAAATGCATTATAATAAGAGAACTGAATAATGTAAAATTAACTATTTTAAATCGCTTATGTTAAGGGGTATGAATACGGAATGAACATTGCAATTATTGATGATCTTCAAACTGATTCTGATCACTTAAAAAATATACTTTTAAGTTATGCCTACGAAAATTCTCTTGACCTTTCCATTTCCACTTTTTCAAGCGGCGAAGAATTCCTTTCCGAATACGAAAATTATTCTTATACCTTGATTTTCATGGATATTTACATGAATGGACTTTCAGGTATCGAAACAGCCAAAAAGATAAGAGAAAACGATATGCGCACTGCCATCGTCTTTTTGACAAGCAGCAGCGAATTTATGCCTGAAGCATTCAGCTTACATGCATTCGATTATCTCTCCAAACCCGCAGAGAAGACCAAACTCTACAAGGTTATGGACGACTTACTCAACAACAAGACTTCTACCGCAGATGTCCCCTACCTCTTCTTCACTTACGAGAGGGAAAGCATCTCAGTTCCTTACTCAGACATCGCTCTTATCAGATCTATCGGTCACTATATGGAGATAGTACTCAAAAATCAAAGAGCTTATAAAGTTCGAATGACCTTTGCAAGCATCTCAGACTTATTGTCGGAGGATGCAAGATTTCTTTCGGTCATAAGAGGAACTCTTGTAAATATGGACTACATAACTTCCTTAAAAGACGGAAGCTGCTCTATCGTCGGCGATATGCAGACTCCAATCACGCTCAGAAAAGAGAAACAGCTCGAGCAGATATGGAAGAACTATGTATTTAATAAAATCAGAAATGAAAGAGAAGCTATCTAAATGAATACCTTTAATTTTTTGAATCTGTTTTTTTCCGACTTAATCCTGATCCCGGCCGGCATCATGAGCTACCTGCCTTTCAGAAACAAACTAAAGCACAGGCCCAAGCGGCTTGCACTTGGAATGTGCGGCATAATCGTATTTTTTTCTGCATTATTTTCGTTTATAACAGTTAAGTTCAATATTGATAAAACCTTCTCTTTTTTCGTTTTACTCTTTATTATGTACTTCATCTATAAACAAACTCTTATTGCAGACCATGCAAAATCCCTTGCAGTTTTCCTTTGGACATGCGCAATGATGTCAATTATCACCAATGTGGTTTACGGCTACGATGCTCTTGTCAATCCTGCATCGAACTCAAATGCACTGAATGTAGAGAGTACTTTTCTGCGCATCACACTCAGTTTCTTTATACTTGCCGTCTTCTGGTCTCCTCTTTACGACCACGGAAGCCGCTTTGTCGATATGCTTGTGATTCCCAAGATTTGGGTCATCACAATTCCCATTTCGATCTTATTCATGACTCTTAATCTGTGCATAAAGCCGGTTAATTACAGCACTTTATATGTAGACAATATATTTGCCACTTTCTGGGTGCTTCTTATCGGCATGTTCTTCATAATGGTCATACTGACAGTGATCTGCTACAACATTGTCTTTGAGATAAAAGAATCCGCTAAGTTGCAGGAAGAATATCATATTCTTCAGATGAAAGAGGCTCAGTACTTAAGTCAGCAGAGTTATATCGAGAACACTGCAAAAGCAAGGCACGATTTCAAGCACACAATAAGTCTTCTCGATTCTCTCGCAGCTACGGGCGACATCGATTCAATCAGGGAATATCTGAAAGATTACATTCAGAACATGCCTGAAAGCGAGATCGTATATTACTGCAAAAACAATTCACTGAACGCCCTGCTGAATCACTATATGCGTCAGTGTAAATCCGAGAAGATAGAATTTATCTGCAAGGTTTCGATCCCCGAAAAAGAAATATCGATCTCAACCATAGATCTTTGCAATATTGTGGGTAATCTGTTGGAAAATGCTGTTCTTGCGTGCAGGGAACTTTCTGAAGAAGACAGAAAAATAGACATTAAGATTCTTGAAAGAAATATGAGCAACCTTTATATTGTTACAACGAACAGCTTCAACGGGTATGTTAAGCAAAAAAATAACGCCTATATCACCACCAGACAGACCGGCAGTGGTATAGGGTTAAAATCAATAAAATCTGCAGCTGAACTCTACGGCGGATCCGCAGAATTCAGAAATAGCGATACCGAATTCTTCTCAAATATCACTATTCCATTTAGTTCTTAAAGCTGTGTACGGGGGCGGGAATTCTTCCGCCTCTGTTTACAAATGCATCACATGAGAATGTATTTACAGGCATTATCGGAGCATATCCGAGAAGTCCGCCGAATTCTACAGTTTCTCCCACTCCCTTTCCGATAACAGGAATGATTCTTACAGCAGTAGTCTTCTGATTTATCATTCCGATAGCCATTTCATCGGCAATAACACCTGCAATAGTTGTATCCTTGGTATCTCCGGGGATTGCGATCATATCAAGACCTACAGAGCATACACATGTCATGGCTTCGAGCTTCTCAAGTGTGAGTGCTCCTGCTTCTACGGCATTGATCATACCCTGATCTTCACTTACAGGGATAAATGCGCCCGAAAGTCCGCCTACGTAAGAAGATGCCATTACTCCGCCCTTCTTAACCTGGTCATTCAAAAGTGCAAGAGCTGCTGTTGTTCCGGGAGCGCCCGCATGCTCTACACCTATCTCATGGAGGATATCGGCAACACTGTCACCGATAGCAGGTGTGGGAGCAAGTGAAAGATCTATGATTCCGAAAGGAACACCAAGTCTCTTTGACGCCTCTTTGGCAACAAGCTGACCTACTCTTGTAACCTTAAATGCTGTCTTCTTTATTGTCTCACAGAGGATCTCGAAATTCTCTCCTCTGACTTTTTCAAGTGCTGTTTTTACAACGCCGGGACCACTTACGCCTACGTTGATGATTCTGTCAGCCTCTGTAACTCCATGGAATGCACCTGCCATAAACGGGTTATCGTCGGGTGCGTTACAGAAAACAACAAGCTTTGCACATCCCAAAGAATCGATTTCTTTGGTTGCCTCAGCTGTATCTTTTATAATGGTTCCCATAAGACGAACGGCGTCCATGTTGATACCGGTCTTGGTCGAACCTACATTTATCGACGAACATACAAGTTCAGTCTGTGAAAGAGCAAGCGGGATTGATTCGATGAGAAGTCTGTCCGCCTGTGTCATTCCCTTACTTACAAGAGCTGAATATCCTCCGATAAAGTTAACGCCTATCTTCTTGGCAACTTCGTCGAGGGTCTTTGCGATCTCGGCAAAATCTTCTTTTGTCTTACAAGCCGCACCGCCCACAAGAGCGATGGGTGTAACAGAAATTCTTTTATTTACGATGGGAATACCGAACTCCCTTGAAATCTGATCGCCTGTCTGAACAAGGTCTTTTGCTGACTCATAGATCTTGTTGTAAATCTTTTTCTTGAGAGCTTCAAGATCTGAATCAATGCAGTCAAGAAGGCTGATACCCATTGTGATCGTCCTGACATCGAGATTTTCCTTCTCGATCATTTCATTGGTCTCGATAACTTCATTTGTGTTTATCATAACTTCTCCTTAAATTCTGTGCATGGAATCAAAAATTTCTTCTCTCTGGCATTTGATAACTACGCCAATGTCTTTGCCAAGCTTTTCAAGGTCGTCGGCAACAGTATTGAAATCTTTTGATGTCCCTGTCATAGAAGCTATCATCATCATATTGAAATATCCGCTTACGATAGTCTGGGAAATGTCGAGGATGTTGATCCCTGAATCTGCAAGATAAGTACATACCTTCGCAATAATTCCGACTGTATCCTTACCAACAACTGTAATAATAATCTTGTTCATATCTCCTCCAAAATATTTAAAATTCGATAACAGGCGAAAGCTCTGTTCTCTTAGCAACCATAATAGGGAAATCACCGCTTGTGTACGGATTGTCCCCCATATCTACTTCAACGCGAACCGTCTCATAGGCAAGCTCGGGAAGGTTATTCTCTTTGGACAGGTGTCCCAAGAACACTCCCTTGATCTTATCATTTAAAAGCCTGCACAAGAGCTGTCCGCTCTTCTCGTTTGAAAGGTGTCCCTTATCTCCGAGAATCCTGTTCTTGAGCATATATGGATAAGGTCCGCTCTGAAGCATTCTCACATCGTGATTGGCTTCAAGTAAGAGCGCATCGCATCCCGACAGGCACTCAACGGTGTAATCCGTATAGCACCCAAGGTCGGTCGCGATCCCAACCTTTTTGTTACCGCAATAAACTCTGTATCCGCAAGGTTCAAGCGCATCATGCGAGATTTTCATGGGATTTATTATCATATCACCCACACACAGGCTCACGTCTGTCTTAACAGTATGAAAAACGCAGTCATCAATCTCGTTCTTTTTGTCGCTTTTCTTGATTCCCTCTATAGTACCGCCTGTGGCATAGATCGGTATATTGCTTTTCTTAAGTATAGTCCTCAGAGCCGCGATGTGATCTGAATGTTCATGTGTCACAAAGATCGCATCGAGATCATCCAAGGTAAGCCCCAATCCGTTGAGGCCTTCCACTATTTTCTTTCTGCTGACTCCTGCATCGATCAGGATATGAGTGTTGTCAGATCCGACATAGGTACAGTTGCCGCTGCTTCCACTGGCAATACTGGTAAAACGCATTGAAAAAGTCCCCTTATTTCCAATATACTTCTATCTTGTCGCCTTCATGGATGGACTGCATGTAATCGGGAGTCTTTCCGTTCAAGGTCGTAACGATCGATCTGCCGTTTGGCTTGGTAAGATCAAAATCGATCGTATCAAAAATATCTACAAATATATAATCTGACTTGCCGTGAAGTGTAACCGGTTCATTGTTGACCATGATATGAAGATCGTGAGCAAGAATGTTCTTGATGTGCTCAGCACTCTCACTTGTTGAATAATCATCATAATCTTCATCGTAGTCAATTCTGCCGTCATCCAGAATCTTCACGCCGCTGTCGCTTGTTTCATATGACTCTTCATTGGCCTGTCCCACAGCAACTTCATCCGCATCGGGGAAATCCATGTAATAGTCCATGATCGCTTCTTCGCCTTCCTTGAACTCAACTTTGAAGTTCTCGTAGACGGGAGTTGAAGAATCGCCGCGCTCATTATTAACGATTATAACCGTATCCTCATTAATTTCAATATCCATTAATGCCGCGATCTGCGCTGCGGTATTATAATCGAGTATCTTAACCTCGTCTCCGGGCTTAATGCTGTAAAGTCCCGTCTGAGGTTCTCCGTTTACGGTCGCAAACTTGGATGCCTCTACATTTTTGCCGTTCACATTTACATTGAACTTAGTCTTGAACTCCGGAATATTCTCAATAACAGCTTTTCCTGGATCGCCCGCTGTAGAAGGCACAACTTCAATGATATCGTTTGCACGGATCTTGGAGTGAATATCTGCAGGCTTTCCGTTGAGGGAAATAACCGCAGCTTCACCGGGCTCACCTCTTGACGCTCTCTCTTTTCCATTGACAAGATATCTGAGCTCCTCTCCTCTCTTCGGGAAAAGATCCTCATTCGGGAATGCGGCCTGCATTGCAGCATCCACAATCTGAAGTTTACCGTTGTCGTAAATCTTGGTCTGAACGCCGTTAAACGAAACAAAGATAAAGTTGTTAGCCTCTTCATAGTAACTGATGCAGATACCAAGAGGTGTAACAAGAAGTGAATCTCTGTCGATTCCGTCATTGTTAAGGAAGGTAATGTTCTTCATTACCTCTTCACCACGCAGAGCAACACGCTCTTCGGGAATATCCATTTCTTTCGCAATAGTTTCTGTATATCCGGGAACGCATCCGCCACCGCCTACTACAAATACAGCGCTTACTGATCTGTCTCCGTTAAGTTTCTTGATCTCTTCCGCAGCCTTCTTGGCCATCATGTCAACCTGAGGCTTGATGATGCCTGCAATCTCCTCAGCCGTTATGGACTTACGAAGTCCCATGATATCTATATATTCAACCCTGTCACTGTGACTTGCGGCGATCTTGATTTCATCCGCCTGGTTGAAGTCAACAAGACAGTGCTGAGCGATTATCTCTGTGATATCGTCACCCGCGATGGGAAGCATTCCGTATGCAGTGATCGATCCGTCATCCGTTACACAAATATCGGATGTACCTGCACCAACGTCGACAAGCGCAAGATTGAGCATTCTGAATCTATCGGGAATAGCAACCATCATAGCCGCAATAGGCTCGAGTGTAAGATTTGCCACCTTAAGATCCGCTCTTTCACACGCCTTGTAAAGTCCGTCTACACAGTCGTCCGGAAGGAATGTCGCGATAAGCTCAACGCTTACCTTACCTGCATTGTGTCCCTCAAGGTTCGCGATCTGATATCCATCCAGATAATAGTGCATTACTGAATATCCAACCAGATAAAATTTAAGGTCGGAAGTATTCTTTTTGATAAATTCGGAATAAGCCTGTTCTACAGCCGCCGAATCGAGGTTATATATATCTTCATCCGTTATATCGTGAGATTCCGGATACTCATATTCATATGTTGTTCTAACCGTTCTGAGAACACGTCCAGCAGCCGCTATACATACATCGGTAAGATGAATGTCAGTCTGCTGCTCCAACTTTTCTTTTACGACTCTAATGGTAGAACCAACTTTGCCGATATCATGAATCTGTCCGTCAAGCATGGCTCTGGTCTCATGCTTCTCGACAGCCTGCGCTATGACATTGAACTGTCCGTCAGTCATATATCCGACAGTACCGACAACGCTTCTCGTACCGATATCAAGTCCAAAAACTACTTTCTGATCTACCTGTTCCAAACTCGCCATCATTTTCTCCAATCTTTTAATTTCTCATTTAATTGTTTACCTGTCGAGTCCATATCCTTGCTGTTATCTATTATAAAATCCGAGTTGCTTCTGTAAGTCTCGTCATTAAGTTGCTTTTTCAAAATACCGTCTATCTTTTCGTCCGAGTAGCCCCTGCTGTCCTTGAGTCTCTTCCTTCTGGTATCTTCATCCGCATAGACATACCAAAGTTCATCGACTATATCCTTATAGCCGTTTTCAATAAGCAGTGCCGCCTCGACAAAGATAAAGTCATATCTGTTTCTGAGTCTCTCTTCATCAATAATATTACAAATAAAGGTATTTACGGCAGGATGTAAAATTTTGTTCACCTTAGTGAGCTTAGTTTCATCTCCGAAAATAGCCGCAGCCATTTTCTGTCTGTCAATCTCCCCATCTTCTCCGAGTATCTCTTTTCCCAGAACTCTTACAAGTTCATCGTAGGCAGGATACCCTTTCATCTTGATCTCATTTGCAACATCGTCTGAAAAAACGATCTTGCAATTGTAGTTGTCACCTATGTATTTGAGTACTGTGCTCTTCCCCGCACCTACTCCTCCGGTGACTCCTATGATATTTGTCTTACCTGTCTGTATCTTACTTTGATTCATACCAGTCGCTTCCGATGTGGCAATCCACTTCCATAGGTACCGAAAGGGCTGCCGCATTCTCCATCTCTTTTGTCAGTATTTCGGTCACCTTCTCTTTTTCGTCGGGTGCCGTTTCTATAACAAGTTCATCGTGTATCTGAAGAATAAGTCTTGATCTCAGCTGTTCCCTCTTTAGCCTGAAAAAGACATTTATCATAGCTATCTTCATAATATCTGCGGCGGTTCCCTGAATAGGAGCATTCATTGCAACACGTTCTCCGAACTGCCTGAGATTAAAGTTTGATGCCTTGAGCTCGGGAATAGGACGTTTTCTTCCAAAGAGCGTAACGCTCGTTCCGTCCTCTTTTGCCTTGGCTATCACACTTTCCTGATAGCGTTTAACGCCGGGATAAGTCTCAAAGTATTTGTCCATGTAGTCTTTGGCTTCGCTTCTTGATATGGACAGATCCTGTGAAAGTCCAAAGGAACTGATTCCGTAGACGATACCGAAGTTGACCGCCTTGGCGTTTCTCCTCTGAAGAGAAGTTACTTCTTCAAAAGGTACATGAAACACCTTGGAAGCAGTGATCCTGTGAATATCGACACCCTCATGATAAGCATCGATAAGCCCTTTGTCCTCCGACATGTGTGCCAGGATCCTCAGCTCAATCTGCGAATAATCCGCATCAGCAAATACATATCCATCCTTCGGAACAAAGACTTTTCTGATAAGCCTTCCCTCTTCCGTTCTCATCGGAATGTTCTGAAGATTTGGTTCCGTGGAACTGATTCTTCCTGTTGCAGTAATGGTCTGATTAAAGCTTGTATGTATCCTTCCGTCGCTGTCTATAAAAGCAGCAAGTCCGTCAGCATACGTAGACTTAAGTTTGGCAAGTCCTCTGTACTCCAGTATGTCTGCGACAATCTTATTGTCCGGAGCAAGCTTTTCAAGCACATCGGCTGCCGTCGAATAGCCCGACTTGGTCTTCTTTTCGGCAGGTAGCTTAAGCTTCTCGAAAAGAACCTCTCCGAGCTGCTTGGGACTGTTGATATTAAACTCACACCCCGCAGCCTCATATATGGCTTTTTCAAGTTCAGAGATCCTTACAGCCAATTTATCCGAATAGCTCTTAAGTTCGTCTCTCTTGGCTATGATTCCCTCTTTTTCCATTGAGAAAAGAATAAATGAAAGAGGCATCTCGATATTGTAAAAAAGATTCTCCATCTCGGATTTTACAAGCTTTTTTCTTAAAAGCGGTGCAGCCGCCTTACAGATATAGGCTGCTTTACAGGCATAATCCGCAGTCTTTGCCGCATCTGCCTCTCTGATACTTGCCTTTCCGAAAACATCGCCTCTTTTTTCAAAAGCGATCTTCAGATATTCTTTGGAAATATCCTCAATACTGTAGTCGTTCTTGATCGGATTACACAGATACGCGCCGATAAGAACATCAAAACATCTTGCTTCGTTCTCATAGCCGGTATCCTCTACACTGTATCCGGAAGTCCTCTCACTTATCTCGAAAGGTTCGAACAAGTCGTAATCGTCTTTGATATCAAAAGTCGCAAGTGCGCAGTCTCTGCTGAGTTCCTCCAGCTTCTTCCCTATATAGCTCTCCGAAATGAAGTTCTCTGCAGGAATGTAAACAGCTTTGCTCTCATCGTAGCAAAGTGCGATACCGACAGTTTCCTTTTTCTTGGAAGAAGAGTCTTTTGCCCCTTCCCTCATGAGGAAATAACCGATATAGTTATCCCTGCTCTTAGTACCGAAGTCATGTGCTTCATTAAAGATTGCTTCTACCTCGCTTAAATCCGAAGTACAGGAAACACCTAAATTAAACTGTGGAGTTTGGCTAACCTTGCCTGTTGGTGACAATTTCAGAAGCTCACCGTCAAGATACGATATAAGTTCAGATGAACCGGATGCACCCTTGGTAACATCCAGGATATCGGGTGTTCCGGCATTGTTCAGAATTTCTTTAAACCTATTCGACTGATAGATTACAGCAGGCGTAAGCTCAGATTCATTGTTTCGGTCAAAAGAAAAAGCAAAAAGAGCGTCCTCTTTTCCCGAAAGCATGCTCTTTAACTTGTACAGCGCACCATATACGCCACTTATGCGATTTCCCTCCTCGTCGGAAAAATCGGGCATGGCGTAAAATGCGTCTTTTATAAAATTAATTCCGTCAATAACATGAATACTCAATGTCTTTATTCCCCAACATCAACTCTTTAGCTTAAAAACAGTGCGAGAAAAAGCGTTATCCCTCCGAGAGCAATAACCACCGCCTGCAAAAAGTAGCTTGATAATACCAGATACTCTCTGGCATTCAAACGTTTCTTTGCATCGTGCAACAGAGCATCAAGTTCATTGCGAAGATTGAAGGTGTTACCATCTTCAAGTCTTTTCATACCGACCTTCACCAAAAACTGAATGGTCAATTCCTCCCTGCAATCAGGGCATGCCTCCACATGGTAAAGAAAATCGGATAAATCATGATTATCAAGATCATCATCTAAAAATAAAGGAATTAATTTCTCCGCTTCTTTACATGTCATATCCGGCTCCGTATAACAATATTGAAAATGTCCAATATATTGTATAAGAAAATACGCTCTCAACAGCCATTTCTACAACATATAGGATACTACAAACACACGTCTTTTACAACTTTATATAACCGCAACTATCGATAAATTCTTGCTGACAGAAAGGTCTACATAATTTTCACCACACTTAACTATTGGTCTTGAAAGATGGTCGGGATTCACAAAAATGATCTCTCCCGTCTGTCCTGAGTTAAGCATAACTCTGTTTGCGATAAATGTGTTGGAAATATTTCTGAGGAAGGTCATGATAACATCAGGCACAAATTTCTCAATTCCTTCTTCCTCAAACTGCGCGATCACCGCAAACGGACAGATCGGCGCTCTGTAGCTTCTTCTCGATGTCATCTCATCATAAATGTTTGCAACAGAAACGATGGAAACTATGGTATCTATCTGGTCGCCCTTAACATGAAGCGGATATCCCGAGCCATCTCTAAACTCATGATGCATAAGAACACAGTTTTTTATCCTCTGATCTATATCCTGATCCTTGATAAGCTCATATCCCTTGGTGACGTGATCTCTCATTGCTCTCTCTTCATATTCGGTAAGAGGGGCCTTCTTATTGACAATCTCGGGAGACATGAGCATCTTGCCGATATCGTGGAGAAGTCCTCCTGCCGTTGCCACCTGAATATTTTCTTCGGAAAGCTTCATCCAAGTTGCAAGCGTATTACTGATAAGCGAAACATTCAGACTGTGCATATATACCGCGTCGCTGTTATCTCTTAAGTTGTGGAGCATATCAAATACTCCCGAAGTTCCGCCCGCTTCTACAAATAAGTGATAAACGGGCTCAGTGAGCTTGTCTATATCAAGAGGAGCTGAATCATTGACGATCATCTTGAAGGTCTCTTCCATCTTTTTGGCCTTCTCTTCAATATCCTGTTTGAACTTTAAAAATCCTTCTGAATTCTTGAGCTTTTCTGAATAAGAAAGAAGACTGTCCGGTGAAACCTCCTTCTTGGTATCGGGAGACGCCGGCTTATCATCTTCAACAAATATGTTGTAAAGTGAATGTGACTTGATCCTGAGTATATCCTTCTCATCAAGGACAGTTCCTTTTGCAAGGACAAGTCTGTCATCGATTGTGTATATATTCTCCGAAACAACAAGTCCGGGCACGAGTTTTTCAACAGATACTAGTTTCATAAATAACACCGCCGTTTACAGATTATTTTTACATTATTATACAGAATATATTATATCAGCAAAACACAAATTTGTGATAAAATATAAGCCGTTAAAATGATAAAAAGGGGCAATTATGACAGAAAACAACAACGAATTAAAATGGATTCTTGCAAAAGAAGAACATATTATACAGGATGAATGGATAGATTTCAGAAAAAATGAATACAAACTTCCTAACGGACAGATCATCGGACCCGTCTACAACTACTCCAAACACAGTTTTTCTCTTGTTGTAGCAACGAACAAAGACGGAAACTATATCTGCGTGCGTCAATACAGGCACGGAATAGACGGCATTGCAACCGAATTTCCCGCCGGAGGGATCGAATACGCCTCCAAAAGCAACGTTCCTTACATCACCAAGGAAAGCATCATTGCGACCGAAGAAGAGGCGTTTGAGGCAGCAAAGCGCGAACTTCGCGAAGAAACAGGCTATACTTCCGATAACTGGAAGCATCTTCTGACAATTCCCGCAAATGCGACTATCTCAAACAGCAACGTCCACATATACAGCGCCAGGGACTGCACTCTCACAACCTCTCAGGAGCTTGATGAGACCGAGTTCCTAAACGTTGTCACTCTCACAGAAAAAGAGCTTACCGAAGCCATCTTTGGCGGTGACTTCAAGCAGGCTCTGCATGTGCTCGCGTATTATTTGGCTAAAAGCTTATGATACGATTGGATGTCTAAGAAAGCGCTTATCACTAAAAATATAAGAAATACTACAAATTCACTAGGCTCGTCAAAACCTCGCCAAGTGAATCTGTATGGTTCGCAGTAAGCTCGAAAAAACCTCGCTAACTGCTCTACACAAAAAGCCGATAACCTCGCATTTTTAATTGCATTAGTTATCGGCTTAATTTAGTGCCGGCAGTGGGACTTGAACCCACACGTGGTTACCCACAACAGATTTTGAGTCTGCATCGTCTGCCATTCCGACATGCCGGCATATGACTGCGTCAGTACTGACGTACAGCTTTTTAAATATATCACAGCAAAACAGTATAATCAAGAGCTTTTTTCTCAAGTTGATAACAGCTATTGTAGCAGTCATTAACTGCTTGATTAACATAATCGGGCTTGTTCTCAAATTTATAGAGAATAATAAAAACCGCTCCCTACCCTGACAAGTTCGGAGCGATTTTTATTTGCTTTTTTAACTTCAAGGGTGCTGCTACTGCCCTTTTGAATATATTATACATTATTATTCTAAACCGTCAACATACCGCCATCTCACCTAAATTGTCTGGGCGGGATATATTCGGGACTGTTCCTGTACTCTTCCAGTGCAACCTCGACTTCTTCATAGCTTATGTCGCTATATATTTTCTCTGAATTATTCTCAAGAAACCGAATCAAAAGAGGAAGATAATTATCTGTTATGTGGCGACCTCCACGAACGCTCCAATCAATATAGAATTTAACATCCTCATACCGCGAATACTTCTTGAGTTTGCTGTCTGATTCATGTTGAGCGCTGAGATAATCAAAAATATCATTGATCGTAAGCTGATTCTCCGCATAACTCTGATTATAAACAAATAACTGGACAACAAGCTCTTTTAATTCCAAATCATCTGCCCCGTGATAGATACCCCTTTGAGCGATATCACTCTTTAATCTGAAAGCCGTATTTTGATCATTGTACTGCTCAGCACGATGCTGCTTTGTTTTAACAACTCCTATCGCCACTGATATGATCACAATAATAACAAATACAGCTATAGCGCCAATTGAAATATAAAGTTTCATGGATTCATTTTTCTGTGAATTCATATCAAAACTCCACTAACGACCTGCTGCCTCTCTGATAATCTCAAGTATCCCATCAACCGTCTTAAGCTTTTTTCTGTCTATCCTTGTAGGCTGAATGCTGTAACCAAGATCTTCGAGTCTTGTAAACAATTCTATCATCGCATATGAATCGAAGATACCATCCTCGATAAGATCTATATCTTCGTCATAAACAGCATCATCTTCACATATTTCAAAAAGTAATTTAAGTAATTCTTCCTTTGTCATAATTATAGCCTTTCCAACGCTTTTCTATCAATTTTTCCGTTCGCGTTAAGCGGTAAGCATTCAACAATCTTTACCGTCTTTGGAATCATGTAATAGGGAAGGCGCTCCTCAAGCCCTTTCTTTATCGCACGGGCATCCTGAAAAGGCTCCGCCTCTACATATGCTTTAATTGCTTTAACAGATCCGTTCGCATCATAACAAGCAACCACCGCACTGTTGCGCACGCCGCCTAACATATTGATGTTGCGCTCGATTTCCAGCAGTTCAATACGAAAGCCCATAAATTTGATCTGACTGTCAGCTCTGCCCTTGCAAAACAAAAGTCCGTCCTCAATATAGCCGATATCTCCTGTCCTATAGCAGTCTTTATCGCCCTCTTTAAAATGCCCGCCCTGCAATCCGCCTATATATCCGCCAAAAACACTTTTACCTTTAAGAACAATCTCTCCGTCCCGTATCTCCACTTCTGTAGCGGCGTTCTTTATCTCACCTACAGGAAGGACAGGCATGGTCTCTGCCATCTCCTTCGTAATGAGAACAGCCGTAACCGCAGAGGTACATTCTGTCGGGCCGTATGCGTTGATGATCCTGATATCGGGAAATCTCTCAAAAAGCTTTTTAACCGTCTTAACTTCCAATCTCTCGCCGCAAAAATACACGCACTTAAATCGTGGGAAATTCTCAGCGTTAAAGTAATCATCCAATAAACACAGCCTCATATATGAAGGCGTCATTACTGCAACATCCGCATCTTTAAATACGCTAAAAAAACCTTCATAATCATCTGTTATGTTACCTGCAAAAGATAGCAAGGTATGCCCATTGCACAGAGAATAATAAAGGTCTGCCACACTAAGATCAAAACTGAAACTAGCCTGATTATATACAGTTATTCCGTCATAATTACATAGCGGTGTAATTCCGGATATCCACGAAGCGAAGTTGTCAAGATTTCCAACAGAGATTGGAACTCCCTTGGGTTCACCCGTACTTCCCGACGTAAATATCATATAAGCTATGCCACTGCTCTTTTCCACGTCAAAAGATTCTGCATCTTGTCCACAGAAACTCTCGCATGAACCCGCAAAATCCTTAAGCTCTTGTAGCGAAACACACTTAACACCATCAAAAGCATTGTCACGCCCCACTTTAGTACCTGCCGCGGTTCCGTCACCGGCTCCCGCGTCACCAATAGCCTCTTCGCATATCATAAGCGACGCACCTGTTGCGCCGATAATCTTCTTGATTCTATATAAAGGCGTTCCAGCTTCAACCGGTACATAAGCACGTCCTGCAAGAAGGCATGACAAAACAGCGGTCATCATCCCGATACTCTTGTGTCCGTAGATCATGACCGGAGTCACACCTTGTTTCCTGATATATCCTGAATATTTATTCGAAAGCTCCCACAATTCTTTATAGCTGATCTCATTTCCCGCCACACGATAAGCAATGCGGTCGGGAAATCTTTCAGCAACACATTTTATCCTATCGACCATATCCACTATTCCCTTATCTCGTCTTTTGGAATATATGAATAATCGTACATCACCTGTGAGTGATTGTCTAAGACAAGTTCTTTGCGGATTTCCTCACCGCTTTTTCTGTCAATTACAGTTCGGTAAACCTGCGATATCCTGTAGAACCTTCCGTCTTTCTCTTTCCTGTAGTGATGATTTTCTTCTGTGAGCCTGTATCTTTGTGGGAATTCTCTCTCGCTCCTAAGCTCACCGCAAAGCTCTGTTCCCTCAACCCATACAAGTATCTGCACAGTCTGATCGGTACAGTTATAAAACCTGTAATCTATATTGTTGTAGCACACAGATGTACCCGTACCAAACGGAACGCGCCTTCTCTCATCGGGAAAAAGAGCATCCGAATGATGGTGGAGTTCTGTAACCTTAAGCGGACTGTTTAGAACAAGCCAGTGGATCATATTTGCCATCTGACATAGTCCGCCGCCGTATCCGGACATAAGACCTTTTCCGCTTATCACAAGTCCTTCCAGATAATTATGTTTTTTATCGGCTGGTCCCACCGTACACCAATATGAGAATGTCTCGCCCGGTCTGATGATTATCCCATTAATCTTTTCACACGCAAGCTTGATGTTCGTCACCTTATTCTCCTGAAGCTTCATATCCACCCCAAGCAGCTTTCTTAGAAGAATCGAGCTGTGACTTTTTACAATATTCGGAAGTTCTTCGTTTGAGTGTGTTCTTGCAATCTTATCTTTTGAAAAAACATTCTTGATATGTCTTATTGTAATTTCTTTCTTGCGCGAAATGTCATACGTTAAAGGACTGATTTCGCAAAACAATCTTCTTTCTATAACCTTCTCACCCTTCCCATTTGCTAAGCATCTTATAATTACAATCATAATAGCACAACAAATTGAAATAGTATTTGATTATAGCGTATATTTATTCGACATTTTTTTGTAAATTAAAACAGATACCCTCTGAAATACACACTTTTTAAATGTGTTTTTTAGGTATCTGTCTTTTAAACTGTTTGTTTTTAATTTCACTCAACAGAAGGCGCAACAATTATTGGCTCTTCAACTTCTTTGTACTCAACGATTTCATCGAGATTCTGCTTTGTATCTACAGCATATTCTTTATTGATAAGTTCGGGATAATCTGCATTTGAAAGCATTACGTAAACATCATCCGGCATACACCAATGAGCAAAAAATGTTTCGTCAAAATCCACTCGTATTCCCTCTTCGTTTACGAAATAGGTTAATTGATCATCATTAATATAGCCTTCCAAACGTTTTATGTTTTCCTTTTCATCGGTTCCCCAACATTCTTCAACAAGATCCGCATGCTCCTTATTAAGTCCCGCCAAAATTCCTTCCGCAAAACTTGAAGGATCATTGATCACCTGATTGATCTTCACTTCATCTCCTGTTGTAAAAACAAGATTTTTTGAATTAACATAGGAATATAAAACTGCTGCCTCACCAAAACCGGAAATATATAAAGTGAGCACTTTTCCATCTGCTCTTTTAACTTCAACAAGTGTTCCCGATTGCGCTTTGATATTTGAATCTTTTGCATTGGCACCGTCATCTGCAATCATATCCAGGTTTTCTTTTTCAAAATTTTCATTTAATTCGTCGATATACTTAGAAAGCTCAGGGTTCTCCTTTTTTAAACCGTCATCCAAAATAATTTCCGGATAACTTCCTTCAGCCAGAACCTCATCACTTTCATCCGATTTACATATAACATTATGTTTTATAACAGTTATATGCTTATCAGACATATCATTTTCATTAGTATCTGTTGCTACATTTTCTTCATTGTCTGTAGCAGCATTTTCTTCCGTCTCTTCATTGACTATAGTAGCCTCTAAATTTCCATCTACTATTTCAACTCCATCCGCATTTCCACAGCCGCTCAATACCAGCTGCATTGTCATAATAAGTGACAATAATAATACATACTTTTTTTCATTTCTTAATACTTCTTTCCTTTACATTGCCATAAATCTTGCATAATTGGCAGTGTTTGTATACAGCATATGCTGAATGCTTTCTTCAAGTCCAAAGGAAAATGTTATTGTATATCCGTCAAACTCATATACATAGTCATTAAAATTATCATTGCTTTTACTCTTAGGTTCTCCGTATGCCGCAATCAGTTCAGCTTCTGTATTTCCAAGACCAATACCCTTAGATGTTTTAACATCTTTTCTGGAAGTAAATATAGTCAACACCTCTTCTTTTCCGTCCAACACCTGTGTTTCAAGTTCAACCATTCCTTCATCGTTATAACGCTGGTATTGGCTGCAACCATCATCAAATTTTTTAGTCTCGTCACATGTCATATTGGCAAGAATTGTATCAGTATCATCCAATACAGAAATCTTTTTCCCTTCTAATTCAAAAGAGTCATCTGTAATTGTAGCATCCGCGGAATTATCATCTGCAGAAGTTTCATCTGCATCAGTCTCACTTCCATCTCCTTCAGACGTAGAAACGTCGTTTGATACATCTTCAATATTTTCTTCAAAATTCACTGCCTCAGATGTATCATTTGCCGAAACAGACCCACAACCTGAAACTGTAAGCATCATCATTGTTGCTAATAAAACCGGTATTGTTGTCATTTTTCTCATAAGTAGTCTCCTCCGTTTTGCGGCAAAAAAATTATGCCTATTAAATTATTAAAAGCTTTATTCACTATATCACATTTCTTCAAAAAAATAATCAAACCATGACGTAACCGAACAGATATGATAAAATAATATCCGCTAACTAAAAAAGAGGATACACCACTACCGGTATCCTCTTTTTATTTACAAATCTCCTTCTTCCGCATGCAACGCAAAGCGCCATAGTAAACGGAACCAACATAAAAAAAATTTATTTCTCATAATCAAATATCCGCGTACTGTATATTATCAAATATTTCATCTTCTTTTACACCATCAACATATGGTTCATAATAACTTCCGTTATCCCTAAGCTCATATGTGATGTATCCCAAAAATTCGCCGTCTTCGGAGACAAAGCTCATCTTGTTTCCTGTCTTTTGCACATCTTTATCATTATCTTTAAATGGTTTATTTCCTTCGTAATGATAAACCGTTTGTCCGGCTTCAAGAGTCTTTAACTCCTTACCTGACTCATCATAGAATGTCAATGATTTCTTTAATGTCAGACCTTCTGCTTTATCATTTTGACCAATAAAACGATAATGTATTTTATATAATTCTTCTGTTTCAACAAGACCATTACTGCCATAGGAATAATCTCTGCAGAAAAAACTCGACCCAAAATAATCAACGCTTGCAGCAAGCCCTATTTTGTCCGCAAAAATCTCATAAGAAGATATCTCGCCATTATCATCATAAGTAACTCTTAAATTTTCACCTTTGGCACTTCCCGCCTCGGTAAAAGAGCCGTCTTTACATTCAAATAAGGTTACTCCAGCAGTAGGCATAGTTCCGGAGTCTATGTCACTTATCAAATAATCTCCGTCCGATCTATGTACAAAAAATACATCTGCATAATTCTCCCAAAACTCAAAGCCTGAGAAAAAGGTATTGTCCGTGATTAGATCAATGCTCTTATCGTTCACCTTCAAGCTATAATGATGATCATCCGTACACTCAAGCAAAATAGTATCCATTTGCCCGTCGTTTCCAAGATCAACTTCCTTCTTCTTATTATCTTCCAGATGTTCACAATAAAACTCTTTATCTTCTTCAACTTCAGTTGCAGCTGTAGATGCATCCGTTGCCGCATCAGATGAAGCTGTATTAGCGGTGTCTGCATTCTCGTCCGATTCTTCGGCAGGACTGCTTTCGATAACAAGCTCATTAACATCGCTTCCGCTACATGCAACACAAAGGATCATTGCAAGCGGAAAAAGCAAACTCACAATTCTTTTTTTCATAATAAAACTCCTTATAAAACCTCTTAAATAACTTCATTTTCCGTTGCCCCCTCATCAATGTACAATATTTAATTTTGTATTGCTTCTACAATCGCAGGAAGCAACTGCTTCTTGCGGGAAACAACTCCGGGAAGCAGAGCCTTGTTACCTGATACATTGATTCCAAACGCATTATTGATAGTGTATTGCGATTTAGCACCGGTAAACAAAACCTCCGATGACTCGTCGATTATATTTGTAAGCATAAAGAACAACATATCGAGTCCGTCATCTTCTGCTGCTTTCTCAAGCGCAGGTTCCACTTTCCCTTTTATCTCCATAAGCTCTTCTGCGCTCATGGAATTGATCTGACTGATACCGATCGTCATCTCATCGACGGTAAACTTCTTGAAATCCTGATGAAGTATTTCATTCGCAGATTTGCCGCTCAAATTAGAGCCCGCATGGAACATCTCTTTTGCAAACTCCTCAAAATCAACACCAGCAATCTCTGCGAGTTCCTCTCCGGCTTTCTTGTCGACAGCCGTGCAGGTAGGTGACCTGAACATAAGCGTATCCGACAATATCGCTGCAAGGAGAAGTCCCGCTGTTACTTTGTCAATTTCAACCCTGTACTCTTTGTACATCAGATAGATGATGGTACATGTAGAACCAAGAGGCTGATTTCTGAAAAATACAGGTCCTGCGGTCTCGATCGTACGAAGTCTGTGATGATCGACTATTTCAAGGATATCAGCTGAATCAGCACCGTTTACCGCCTGATTCTTCTCGTTATGATCAACCAAAATAAGCTGTTTCTTCTTGGCGCCGAGGAAATTTCTTCGGCTGATCATTCCGACATAGTGCTCATTCTTATCAAGGACAGGGAAATACCTATGTCTCATCTGAGCCATTACTTCCTGAATATCTTCAATGTAATCATCCATATGGAAGCAGACCAAATTGTCTTTTTTCATGACATGCCTGATAGGCATACTCTGATTGATAAGCCTTGCAACCACGAATGTGTCGTGTGGCGTTGTGATGATCTTGGTTCCGTGTTCTCTTGCCTGATTCTGTATGGTCTTGGCAACTTCCGCGCCTTCGCAGACGATTATGCAACCCGCATTGAGCTCTATTGCACAAAGCTGAGTCTCATATCTGTTTCCGAGGATAACAACATCCCCCGCCTCGATGAAGTTCTCCATCATTTCAGGGCTTGCAGCAGCTATAACAACCTTGCCCTTTTCAAGAGAATCACCGATATCGCCTACAATGAGCTCGCCGTCCAAAGTCTCGACAATATTCTGATAAGACGTCTTCGCCTCGGAAAGAATCCCGGGATCGATAACATCCATATATGTCTCAACAATGTCGTTAGTCGTAACTATTCCGCTCACCTCGTCGCCTTCGGTAACGCAGAGAGTAACGACTTCCGCATCTCTCATTCTCGACCATGCATTTTTCAAGGAAAAATCAGCACTTATCCCATCAAGTGTCCTGATCTCCATGTCTCTTACCTGAGTACGAACATCCTTAATATATACAGGAACATGTACTCCGAAATGAGAGAGCACAAACTGCGTCTCCTCATTCAAATGCCCTGCCCTTCCTGCGACATAAGCATCGCCGGTTATGATATTCTTCAGATTGGCATAAGTTATCGCTGCACAGATTGAATCTGTATCCGGATTCTTGTGTCCTACAACAAAAACAGGTCTCTTTTGTGTATTGTTATTCATATTCACCCCTCATCAACGCCATCAACTCTTTCCGTTTGCTGTATTGTAGCATACAGGCGCGTTTAAATATACATTTTCTATAATTAGTTTATAGCTATTTATCACCTTTGTGAACAGGCTTAGAATCTTCTGCAGCTACTATGCAATACCGCATTCAGACTTTATGCAAACTGACTGTTGTACAGCTCGTAATAAAATCCTTTCTTGTCAAGAAGTTCTTCGTGTTTTCCTTGTTCCAAAATATGTCCGTCTTTCATAACAAGAATAACATCCGCTTCGACTATAGTCGATAACCTGTGTGCAACGATAAAGCTTGTCCTTCCGCTCATCATCTTGTTGAAAGCACGCTGGATCCTCATCTCAGTGTGAGTGTCTATCGAAGACGTAGCCTCATCCAGGATCAGCATCGGCGGTATGTTGAGCATAACTCTCGTAATACAAAGAAGCTGTTTCTGCCCCTGTGAAAGATTTCCTCCGTTCTCGGAAATAACCGTATCATATCCCTCCGGCAGCTTCTTGATAAAGCTGTGAGCATGCGTTGCCTTAGCTGCAGCAATTACCTCCTCATCGGTAAAATCTTTCCTTCCAAGAGTGATATTGTCACGCACCGTGCCGTTTCTCAGCCAGGTCTCCTGAAGCACCATGCCGAAATTATCTCTAAGATCAAGCCTCTTAATATCTCTTATGTCATAGCCGTCGATCTTTACGCTACCCTTGTCTACATCGTAGAATCTCATCAAAAGATTTATCAGCGTCGTTTTTCCGCTTCCCGTAGGACCAACTATCGCAACTCTCTGTCCCTTAACAATATCGAGATTAAGATCCTCTATCAGCTTCTTTTTCTTGTCATAGGAAAAAGAAACATCTGAAATATCTACAACTCCTTCAGCCTTAAAGTCATCTGGCGCTGTTTCTTTATCGGCCTCTTCACTCTTTTCTTCGATCAGATCAAAGACACGCTTTGCACAAGCAAGTGCATTCTGAAGTTCCGTAACAACACCGGAGATCTCGTTGAATGGCTTTGTGTATTGATTGGCATAGCTTAAAAAGATCGTAAGTCCACCGACAGTCATTCCGCCCGCGATACACGAAAACGCTCCAAAAAGAGCCACAAACGCGTATACAAGGTTATTTATAAATCTGGTTCCGGGATTCGTTATCGCCGAAATAAACACCGCTCTTACAGAAGCGTCTTCCAGCTTTCCGTTCACCTCATCAAAATACTCCATGTTCTCATCTTCATGAGCAAAAGCCTTTACCACCTGAAGATTACCGATCATCTCATCAACAAAAGATGTCTGATCAGCCCTCGCTTCGCTCTGAAGCTTAAAGAGCTTAAATGACTTATCCGCAATAACTCTCGCAACAATGAGTGAAAGAGGCGTAAGCGCAACTACAACTATCGCAATCTTGAAATTCAGATAAAACATAAAAACAAGAGTAAAAATTATAGTCACAATTCCCGTAAACAGCTGCGAAAAGCCCATGAGCAATCCATCTGCAAAAAGATCTATATCCGCAACAATCCTGCTTACGATCTCACCTGTCTGAATCTTATCCAGATACTCAAAAGGAAGCGTCTGAAGTTTATCAAAAGCTTCCGCTCTGACATCTCTTACAACTTTAAATGTGATTGCATTGTTTGCCTTATTCATTATCCACTGACAGATTGCTGTGATCACTATCGCCGCCAGCATCTTTCCGAGAATATACAACACTTTGCCAAAATCAACATTATCTTTGCCTACTATGTAATCTATTGCATTACCTGCAAGTATCGGAATATACAGCGCAAGAGCCGCGGTTATAACAGCAAGACTGAGCGACACAGCCACAAGTCCGCGATATTTACCCGCATATCCCAGCACTTTTTTTAGTGTACCTTTCTTCATACCGCTCCCTCCTTCTTGTACTGAGAATCATATATCTCTTTATAGAGGTCGCAAGTTTTAAGGAGATCATCGTGTTTACCCATTCCCACGACAACACCGTTTTCAAGAACCAATATCTTATCGCAATCATGAACTGCCGATGTTCTCTGAGACACTATAAACGTAGTCGGAGCATCTTTCATCTCACTTATTGCTTTTCTTAAATTCTTATCAGTAAGGAAATCCAATGCCGAAGCCGAATCATCCAATATCAGTATCTCAGGCTTTCTCACAAGCGCTCTCGCAATAGTGAGTCTTTGCTTTTGACCGCCTGAAAAATTCTTTCCTCCCTGGGAAACCATATGATCCAGACCGTTTTCTTTTCCCTTAACGATCTCTTCAGCCTGTGCTATACGTAGTGCCTCGTATATTTCTTCATCAGAGGCGTCATTCTTGCCCCATCGCATATTTTCTCTGACAGTCCCGTGAAAAAGAACTGCTTTCTGAGGAACAATTCCTATTCTCTCTCTAAGAGCCTCAAGCTTATATTTCTTAACATTCTCGCCATCTATAATGACATTTCCCTCACGCACATCGTAGAATCTGGGAATCAGGTTTATAAGCGTTGATTTGCCGCTTCCTGTTCCTCCTATGATTCCGATTCTCTCACCTCTCTTTACGATGAGATTGATATTCTCAATCGAATCCTCACTGTCGCCTTCATATCTCATGAAGACATTCTCAAAGACTACATGATCTTCCGTTTCGGCAAACCCGCAAAGCGTACCATCCTCCATCGATGATTTAAGTTCAATGAGCTCCTGCACTCTGTTTCCTGAAGCAATAGCCTTTGTGATCGTAAGTATCAGATTGGCAAGCTTGATGAGCTCTATAAGAATCTGAGACATGTAATTGTACAAAGCAACAACTTCACCCTGTGTAAGCTCTCCGATATTTACATATACAGCGCCCTTGTATATAAGATACGCAACAGAAATGTTTAGGATTGCAAAAGTAACGGGATTCATAAGAGAAGAAATTCCACCGACAAAACTCTGAAGCTGCATGAGCAAATCATTGCTTTTGTGGAACTTATCTTTTTCCTCGTTTTCAAGTCCAAAAGCCCTTATAACTCTGACACCCGTATGGTTCTCTCTTGTCAGTCTTAAAACCGTATCGAGCCTGCTTTGAATCTCACCGTACTTTGGTATGCTCCATCCCATGATCAAGCCAACAACCAAGAAAAGCAGGATTATTGTCACAAGGAAAATAAACGCCTGTCTGGCGTCAATCGTAAACGCCATGATCATAGCTCCGAACACGATAAACGGCGACCTCAGAAGGAGCCTTATTGTAAGATTAACGCCCGTTTGCACCTGATTGATGTCACTTGTCATTCTGGTCATCATGGCAGAAGTTCCTATTCTATCCATATCCGCAAACGACAATGACTGTATATTGTCAAAAAGAGCTCTTTTTACCTTCTTGGCAAAGCCTGCCGCAGCCTTAGCCGCAAAAAACTGCGCAGTGATCGCACTAACGCATCCTATGACACACAAAAGGATAAGTATCATGCACATCTTAATTACATATGACTTATCCTCAAGTTTAATTCCCTTGTCTATCATTGAAGCAATTACAAGAGGAACCATAAGTTCAAACGATGCTTCAAGAAGCTTGAACAAAGGTCCGAGTGTGATCTCTTTTTTGTAATCCCTCAAATATATGAGAAGTTTTTTCATTTTTATATTCCTTTATCAGTAATTTATACGAAGGCCCTTCGGGTAGTGATTCTTGAGCATTCCACCCGCTTCCTTTGCCCAGCCGATGCTGTAACCGTCTGTTGTAATAAGACACCAGCCCTTGTTACCGGACTTATCTATTCTGAGTGTCTGTCCGTTCAGGTACTGTCTGATATTTTCATCATCAGGTGAAATATCATAAGTAAGCTTTACATCTTCAGGCTTTAGATATAACGCAAGCGCGTGCGACGGCTCAAACCTGTCCTTTTTAAGAGTTCCCAGATGAAGCCCCGGTCTCAGAATCTTAAGTCCCCGGAACGACGGCATATCCTTTGGAGCTCTGTACATCTGATCACCGAACATAAAGATCACGCTGTCATCAAGAAGCTTATCAATTGCATTATCCGAAAGAGTGTCTTTCAAAAAAACTTCCAAAGCCCTCGTGCTGTCCTTTCTTGCGGGAATAATCCTTCCTCCGGGCACGTAGCTGTTCTTTACGGAAATATTCTCACCGTCTCTTTTAAGGACGCACAAAAAGTGTCCCTCTCCCTTAACCTCATGAGGCCACAATCTCTTAGTCAGCTCGCAACTAAAATCATCGTGCCTTTGCAAGAATACCTCAATATTATCTTCATTTTCCTCTTTTGAAAAAGTACATGTGGAGTAAACAATCGTACCTCCGGGAACAAGCATCTTAGCTGCATTATCCAAAATTTCCGCCTGTCTTATCGCGCAGAGTTTCACATTTTCTTCGCTCCACTCATCGGCTGCATTGTCATTTTTTCTGAACATGCCTTCACCTGAACAAGGAGCATCCACCAATATTTTATCAAAATATCCATAGAAAACCTCAGCCAAATGATCCGAAGATTCATTGAGAACCATTGCATTTGAAATGCCAAGTCTCTCAATATTAAGCGAAAGTATCTTCGCCCTGTCCTTGTTTATCTCATTTGTAAGCAAAAGACCTTTGCCCTTAAGCTTACATGCTATCTGAGTGGACTTTCCTCCGGGCGCAGCGCACAGATCGAGAATCTTTTCCCCCGGCTGCGGATCAAGAAAATGTACAGGAGACATAGCACTCGGCTCCTGAATGTAATAGAGTCCCGCTTCATGATAAGGGTGCTTTCCCGGTGTATAAGAAGCATCATAATAATATCCTGTTTCTTCCCACGGTACCTGCTCCGAAATACACTCAAGCTTTTCCTTGAAATCATCACGTACTTTTAACGAATTCAATCTAAGGGCGTGATATCTGTTATCCGCTTCAAAAGCTTCGATGAACTTCGAATACTCTTCATCGCCCAATAAGGTCTTCATTCTGTTTTTAAATTCAATGGGTAACATAATCGAAAAAACCTCGCTAATGCTCTACACTACAAATTCACTAGGCTCGTCAAAACCTCGCTAACTGCTCTACACAACAATCGAGTAGGAGGAATTTCTCTTAATTGAGAAATTCCGACCTCTCTCACCACCGTGCGTACCGTTCGGTACACGGCGGTTCAATCAACTTAACAAGTAACACACCTTTCGGTGTAGTAATCTAACATAGAGATTAGT
>JAGAAO010000046.1 GCA_017615275.1 Butyrivibrio sp. | reverse complement strand
TTATACAGTAATCAACATGTGCTGAATCTTTACCAATAACAAAATGCATTTTGTTTATGATGATGTTCTCGCTATACTGCTTTCTGTACATCGAACCGTATATTCCCTGTGCAACAGAGCTGCTGCCGGGTGTAAGTACAGAAGTTTCGCCACCTATTGACGGTGCCAGGACATTGGTTCCGTCAAGGTTTTTATTCATAACACCGGTCTCCGGTTTTTTGCTGGTTCTTCTGTTATCGAACTGTTCCGGAGTGATCTGTCTGTTCTTTTCTTCCTTTTTCTGTTCTCTTCTTTCTTTAAACGAAGGCTTGTCAGATTTCTTGGTCATAAGACCTACTACTGCTATCAGTATCGCAAGAACAAGTACTACCAAAATTATTACGATCACGATAAGCCATGTCGGAATTGTAGGCTGAGGCACTACCTGAGGATCAACATAGGTTGAGCTACTTACGGTTGCAGCCGCACTTTCTTTGTTTCTTTCTTTTTCTTCCACAGAAATCTTGTCGTATTCTATTCCAAGACCATCAAGTACTTTTACGATTGAGTTGGAACTTATCGAATAGAAGTATGTTCCCTCGGTCTTAAGAATGTTTAATCCAACCATCTCACCGTCATCGGAAACAAGCGGTCCGCCGCTGTTGCTTCCTGCAATGGTAGCGTTATGCTCTATCCATTCAACATTTCCTTCGGTTACGATATTTGAAACTTTTCCTGATATTCTGTTTACTCGTTCATTGGGGTAATATACTTCATTCTTACCAAACACGATTGAATCCGGGAAACCATAAGCATGAACATCTTCTACGTCGGTGAAACCTCTGCCCGACTCGGAATAAAGAAGTGTCATGGGGGTTCTCTGGCTAAGTACCTGAGAAAGTGTAAACACACCAAGATTAAGTTCTTCACTGCTGCTTAAAAGCTCTGCACTGAATACAATGTCGTTCTGAACTACGACTTCATACTTAAATTCTGTTTTATCCCAATCTTCCTTATCAACACCCAAAGCTTTAAGTGCTGAATTTTTTAAATCTTTGTTTGGTGTAATAGAACTAAGCCCAGTAATTACGTACTCAGTTCCGTCTTTTTTTCCGATGAGTGTACCGGGAGCTCCCTTTATAATGTGATGTTTGTCATCATCACCGATATATACGCAATTGATCTGAACGACGCTGCTCTTGATCTGTTCAAGTCGTTCTTCACGGCTAAGTTCTTTCTCCGGAACTTCTTCAGAAGAAGCCATTGAAGCCGCATCCTCTTCTGAAAGCTCTTCGCCTGATGAAGCACTTGTTGCAGCTGCGCTCATTTCTTCACCGGGAAGCTCAGTTGCCTGTACTGCTGTACATGGAATACTTGCTCCCAGAAAAATTATCAATATACCATTCAGTATTGTCTGCTTAATTTTCATCTTTCTTCCCGCCCATACGTGTATTTTTGGAACTTCATATCATTTTATTGTTTATAACTTTTAGAAAATAAAATCTTCACAAAGTTTTAACAAAATATATCTTACAATATTCTGTCGCATTCAGCAATATATTTTCTTGCGAAATTTAATTTCTTTAATTAAATTTAGCTTGAACATCGTTGAATACTGCATCCGCTTCTGTAATATATACAACTCAACTTTTTATTCCGTTGCAATGTCGCAATAAAATTTCGGGATAAGATAGCAAAAATCGACTTTTCTCAGATGAAAAGTCGATTTTATCAATGGTTCTGTATGTTATTTTTTCTGTAAGCTCCCGTTTATGGGCATATCATTATCTTGCAATAATCTTCCGTCTTGTCGCGCATGATGTAAAGGCCTTTGTCGAGATCCGCTAGCGGAAGCTTGTGAGATATTAGTTTTGCGGGATGGATCTTGCCGGCAGATAAAAGATCGCGCACGTAGTGCCAGTCGTCAAGAACGCCGGCTGTGCTGCTCGGGCACGAGCAATCTATGTTTGCGCCTGCCTGCACGGTGGTTATATCCGCACCTTCCTCTCTGTATGTGGAATTCCATATCCCGATTATATGCAGCTGTTTTCTGAGTATCTCCCAATATGTATCCCTCGAAAAATACATATCGGATTTTGGATTGCCGACAAAGACAAGCTTACCCTTCGGTGCTCCGGCTTCAAGTCCGTAGCGGATGCTGTCATTACTTCCGACGCACTCGAAGTATACAGATACTCCGCCGGTGTTTTGCTTTAGCCACGCTACAGGATCATCACTTCTGACATCGCAGTAATGTAAAGAGTCGATTCCAAGGTCGAGCGCTTTGGCGGGATGGCTGTCCTTGTTTCCAATCACATAGACATTCGAAAAGCCCATGCCCTTAAGGAGCATAACGACCATGAGACCTATTGTTCCCATTCCGCAGACAGCGATCTTCGTATTGCTATCGTTTGCATCAAGTCCCGCACAGCCGGTGCGGACTGCGTTGGCAGCCACAGCAAGCGGCTCGGTCATTGCACCTTCTTCAAAAGATACTTCGGAAGGAAGTTCCATTACGTTGCTTGCAGGCACGCTGACGTATTCTGCGAAAGCACCGTCGCGTCTTGATCCCGAGTAGTCATAGTTAAGGCACAGATCGTGCTCACCCTTTTGGCATCTTTCACATTTTCCGCAGGGAATCTTGGGAAATACGGCGACGCGCTTTCCGGCAAGGTCTCCCGAGACACCGACTCCGACTTTTTCTATGACTCCCGAAAATTCGTGACCGGGAATAAGAGGCATCTTGTGGGCTCCGGTCTCATAGATGCGCGGAATGTCCGATCCGCATATGCCTACAGCCTTCACTTTTACAAGAACTTCTTTTTCACCGGGGACAGGAACTTCAACGTCCTCAAAGCGTATGTCCCCTATATCATGCAGTACCCACGCTTTCGCCATTACTGCACTTCCTCCTTAATCTGTTTAAAGCGCTCCAGATCCGCAGCTGTCGTCACTTTACAGTTTTTTTCATTTCCGGGTATCATGGCAATGTTCATGCCTGCCATGATCGCAGGTTCAGTGGCGCCGTTTATCGCAAGTATCCTGTCAGGTAAAAGCGCCGTGTTCGCTGCATAATATTTTTTAAACAAAAAAAGTTCGGGTGCCTGTCCGGCATAAATCTTACTCCTGTCAAGAAGCGCCGAAACAGACTTCCCGTCGTCACTTAAATATACGGTATCCTTCATCGGAACAACGGGCATAACCCCGTCGTATCCGGGAAGGGCTTTGTAGCAATCATTTAAAAGTTTGGTATCAAGATAAGGTCTCGCCGCATCGTGAATAAGCACGGTGTCAGCCTCTCCGATATTACTCTCATCCGCGAGTGCAGAAAAATTTTTAAGTATCTCGTTCATGCCGTTTAATACAGAAGACTGTCTGTTTTCCCCGGGCAGAGCATGTCCCTTAATTTTCGCGACATCAATTCCGGCTTTCGCAGCATCGGCAATTATAGCATCCATCCAACCGTCATCCGCAACGATATAAACGTCATCGACGTACTCGCATTCAGTAATGGTTTTCAGGGCATAAGTCACCATCATATACCCGCCTGCGCGTGTATACTGCTTTGGAATATCCGATCCAGTTCTTGTTCCGGTCCCGCCGGATAAAAAGATTGCATGATTCATGATATGTTATTATTTGAAAAGTTTTCTTCCGAGCCAAATACAGATGCAGGCACCGATAACAGCTACAATAAGGTTTGCTATAAGATTGTTCGGGATAAATCCTATGAACTTAAATACAAAACCACCGACAAAACCGCCGACTATACCAAGAATGATATTCTTGATGGTTCCTGAAGATTCTCCCATGATCTTGCTTGCGAGAAAACCTGCGATAGCCCCCAAAATCAGTGAAATAATTAAATGCATGTTACTTTTTCCTCCATTTCCTTTTATTAATTTCTATAATAAACCATTTTCGGTCTTAGTCCAAATCGTAGTCAAAACTGCTCTTTTTTGCTGAGTTTCTTCTTGATATAAGCAAGGCATCCGAAGCACATAAGAATCTGAACCACTGTAGAACATGGCGTTGCAAGCCCTATGTGGAACAACGACACGGGTTCCCACTTACTCATAAAGAAAGACAACGGCACACGGATTGCGAAAGCTCCGATGATTCCCTGCACCATAACAAACTTCGTATATTCCATGCCATTGTAAAAACCTATGAAGCAGAAAAGGAAACATGTAAAAATGCAATCGATGGCATAGGCTTTGAGATAATCCGCCGACGCGGCAATAACCACATCTTCTTTGGAGAATATCCCTGCAAGTATATTTCCGTGGAAAAAAGCTATATAGAACATGACCACACCGAACACGAAAGAGATCGCGATTGCACTCTTTAGTCCCTTCATAGCCCTGTCTGTCTTTCCCGCGCCTCTGTTCTGGGCGGTAAACGCAGACATGGACTGCATAAACGCGAGCGGCACGAGCATGATAAAAGTGCAGACTTTCTGTGCCACTCCAACACCCGCAGATGCAATAAGTCCTATTGAATTAACGATGGCAAGGATAACCAAAAAAGATATGCACACGAGGAAATCCTGAATAGCGATAGGTGCACCAAGAAACAGGATTTTTCCGATAAGACCGGAATCCCATCTGAGCATTTTTTTGTTGAATTCGAAAGGAAGCTTCCTGCGGCGTATCATCATCACCGACAAGATAACACTGATAAACTGCGCTCCGACTGTAGCGAGCGCGGCACCTTTTGCTCCCATATGAAAACCGGCAACCAGAAGAAGGTCACCCAAAATATTGCAGATACATGCGATAAATACTGTAAAAAGTGGTGTTACGGAATCTCCGAGTCCTCGGAATATTCCGCCGATAAGGTTGTATGCGATGATGACAATAATGCCCATTCCGCATATCCTAATATATGAAGAAGTAAGATCAAACGCCTCTGCAGGCGCATGCATAGCTGTTGCTAGATTCGCCGAAAGAACAGGAATCGCTACCGTAAGCACAACTCCTATGCTCATAAAGAGCATAAGCCCGCTTCCTATAATACGACCGCCGTCCTCAGTTTTCTTTTCACCTATCTTCTGTCCAAGGAATATTGTCATTCCCATACAAAGGCTGCTGAGAAGATTAGTGATCGTCATCATGATCTGAGAACCTGTCGAAACTGCCGAAACATCCTCAGAATGAGCGAATCTTCCCACAATAAGAAGATCAACCGCACCGTACATCGCCTGCAAAAAGAGCGCGGCAAGTACCGGTAACGCGAACTTAAGTAAAGGTCTAACTATTTTCCCCGTAGTAAAATCAATTTGTCTTTCCATCATACCCTCTGAATACTTGATATTTTTTCCATACAATGTAGAATAACATATCAGAAAAGGAGATTTCTATGCAAAATTATTCATATCAACCTAAAGGTGTCTGCTCAAAGCAGATCAACTTCGATATCGAAGACAATAAACTTTACAACGTTAAGTTTACCGGCGGATGCCCCGGCAATACAGCCGCTATCGGTAAACTCCTTGAAGGCATGGATGCAGAAAGAGCCGTTGCAATATTAAAAGGCAATGACTGCGCCGGCAAAGGCACTTCATGCGCCGATCAATTAGCTATTGCGGTTGAGCAGGCTCTTTCAAATTAATACGAACATCCCTGCGAAGCATCTAAGGAAATGCTGATCCGATCAGTGTTTCCTTAGAACTTAACAGTTACAGGAGCATCTGTAAAAGAGCTGATTGTAGCTGTTGCATTCTTGAAATAAAGCATCTGCATGTTGTCGTCATCTGCGCTGTACATGCCGTTTAACTGAGGCATCTTCTCGAGCATTGCAAGTTTAACTTCACGGGAATCGTCGTTTACGAGTTCGCCTGCAACGCGGATCCACTTGCCATCCTTGAATGCACAGATCTCAGCCTTAGGGTTTGCAGCAAGCTGCTTTGAAACATCCTTGACTTTACCTGTCTGGATGTAGAGTTTTCCGTCTGACAAAAGAATTGTTCCGAAAGGTCTTACTCTCGGCTGATCCTTGTCTACTGTCGCGAGATAATATGTCTCTGCGTCATTTAAAAATTCATACACTTTCATTATGTCTTCCATTTATATTCCTCCTCGTCTCATAATTACATAAGTGCTATTGTGTAAGCTACAAGTAACCACTCATAAACTATCATAGACTTAAACACATGGTTATTCAATGGATAATAATAATGAAGTTCCGCTCTCGCTTTCGCTCGCCGGAACTAAGTAGTACACTACGGTTCGAAAGAACAGAACCTAGTGATTACTTATTACCAATCAGAATCCCAATCTGTATATCCTGAATCCCAATTGTCCGAACTCCAACTTGAATGATTGCTGTCGTAGCTGCTATAACTTCCATAATCTCCGCGTCCACCGCTACTGTAGCCGCCACCACCGCCGCCAAATACAAGCGACATAATGAGCATTATCAAAGCAAATATAAATCCAAGTGTTCCGCTTCCTGATTTATCTCTGCGGTCATGATCATAATTCTCTGTTTCATCGAAATCCGAAAAACTTACGTTACTGTTATCTTCCGAATCAAACCTGCCGAAGTTCAAATTATTCTCATTATTCTCATATTTATTTCTCTCGCGTTCTGCCATATCAGCTGCATATCGAATTTTTTGATTGCCTATCTCTTCCTGCAATCGATCATACAATTCAACAACAGCAAATTCTTCATCTGTTCCTCTGTAGCGAACAGCTCTGCTTCCGTCAGCTTTGTTTTTGTAGACAACAAACTCCCCTGTTGCTTCATCTTTATATACACCGAACGCCTTTGGACCTTCATAATTAAACCCGACAAAAAATCTGGTCTTGGCAGAAGTAAATCCATTACGTTCACAATAGTCTTTAAGTTCGTCTATTGTCTTAGGTATTCCACCGCTTTTGTAATCCATAAAACTCTCCTAATCAAAAATACATGTGAATTTTTTTGTAAACTTTTACAAAGTATATCACGGAATTCTGATTATGTAAAAACTCTGACGAATGCTCTAAACAAACTGCCCTCCTTACTGAAAAATCAGTAAGAAGGGCTTATGTTTTTTCTTAATTATTCAAATTTATATGAAATGCTCTGAGGTCCTCTGCCGACTCCGATGATACCAAACTGTACGAAGTTGCCGTCGTTGATCTGTGAATTCCAGAAGAGAGGAGTGATCACATAATAATCGCCTTCTTCTTTGATATCAACACACCAGCTCTGTGCAATATTGATATTATCCTTCTTTATCTTAAGCTTCCATCCGTCTGTTGTCTTTCCGGAATTATTGCTTACTCTGAAATCAATAAGGTGTCCGCATCCCCAATCATTTACTGCATGTGAGAGTTTAAGTCCGCTCTTCTTGGGTTTCTGTGTTCCCTGATTGTCTCCGGGCTGTGGTGCAGGAGTAGGTGCTGTTGTTCCCTGATTATCTCCCGGCTGTGGTGCAGGAGTAGGTGTTGTTGTTCCCTGATTGTTTCCCGGCTGCGGTGTAGGTGTTGTTGTTCCCTGGTTATCTCCCGGCTGTGGTGTAGTTGTTGTTGAACCGTTGTTTGCTCCGGGGCCCGGCTTCTTGGATGGCTCACATAATGCCTTCCAGCTGTCGAATCTTACATTTCCTTTCTTTCCTACGAATACAAGTGCATGTACGCCTTCAACATTCTTCATCTTGGTAACAAATGTCTTGTATTCACCGTCTGTACCTGTAACTCTTATTGTTCCAAGTAAATCTCCGTCAAGGCTTCCGTCTCTTACTTCAATGATCGCTTCCTTTTCGGACTTGATCAAAGCATTAAGTGTAACGATACCTTTATCAAAATTGACATTGTTTACTACGAAATAGTCGCCTTCTCCAAGATCTGAAACAATCTTCTTACCGTCATGATCTATGATTTCAACGCCTTCGGTCTTTCCGAAGTTAAGTCCTGTAGGAACAGAATCATAAGGATTTACCATAGGTCCGGGTGCTGTCTTTTCTGTTGAAGGTTCTGTCTTTTTATCTGTATCCTTTCCGGGCTGTGGTGTAGGAGTAGGTGTCGGTGTAGGTGTTGTTGTTCTGGGATTTGTTGTACCCTGGTTGTTACCTGTATTGTCTTTGCCTTTATTATCAGTATCTTTTTTGCCTGTATCTTTATCCTGAGCACCTGCCGCTTCAACATGCCATTCTGCGATGCTTGCATTTCCCATCTTTCCTATGAATGCAATAGCATGTACTCCATCAAGGTTCTCATTAGAAGGAACAAATACTTCTTTATAGCTTCCGTCCGATGAAGGATTGATCTTGAGAAGTCCGAGTAACTTTCCTTTAGGACCGCCCTCTCTTACTTCTATGCATGAAGTCTCTTTTGCTGAAACTGTAGCGTAAAACTTGGAAACGCCGTTATTGAAACTAACATTGTTTACTACGAAGTAATCGCCCTTCTCAATTCCTGTTGTGACCTTCTTGCCGTTAACATTTGCAATCTCAGTTCCTGAAGACTCGCCAAAGCTTACTCCTGTAGAAACAGCGTCGTAAGGGTTGACCATAGGTCCACGGCCTGTCTTTCCTGCTGACTTATCTGCATCAGAGAGATCTGAACCTGTAGAAGGTGTAGTTGTCTCTTTATTATCCTGCTTTCCGGGATCTGTTGAAGAACCTGTATTGCCTGCATCCGCATCTGTTTTCTTCTTAGGTGCGCTCATGGCATTCCATTTCTCGATGCTGACGTCTCCTGTCTTTCCTACAAAAGCAATTGCATGTATGCCCTCAAGATTCTTTACATTTGAGATGAATGACTTGTACTCACCATTTGTAGGCTTAACCTTGATCATTCCGATGAGCTCGCCCTCAGGACCACCCTCTCTGATCTCTACTGTAGAATCCTTATCAGCCTTAATATATGTATTAAATGTAATAACTCCGCTCTTGAAATCTACATTATCTACAACAAAATAGTCATCCGCTTCAAGACTTGAAATAACTTTCTTATCATTATAATCTACAGTCTCTGTTCCTGAAGTCTTTCCGAAGCTTATATTTGTCGAAACCTCTTCATAAGGATCGATCATAGGTCCGGGACCTGTCTTTCCGGCAGCCTTATCTGCATCAGACAATCCGTTTGAATCATTTGACTTTGTAGAACCTGTAGAAGCTGAATCATTATCCTTTTTTTCTTTATTGTCTTTATTATTATCTTTGCTGTCCTTGGAAGTGTCAGCCTTATCCTCATACTCAGTAACTGCCCACTTATCTATTGAGCATGAACCAACCTTGCCGATAAAAGCAATGCTTGTCTTTCCTTCAAGGTTCTTAGAACTTGCTGTGACAATTTCCTTATATTCACCCTCAGTGTCACTTACTCTGACCTGAGCGATGACTTCGCCGTCAATACCGCCTTCTCTGATCTCAACCCAAGATGCCTTGTCAGCCTTTGCTTTGACTTTGAACTGTGATACCCCCTTTGAGAAGTTAACATCCTTCACAATGAAATAATCGCCGGCCTCGATACTTGAAACAACTTGTCCCCCGTTGTCATCAATTACCTTTGTTCCTGACTGGCCAAAATTCACTTCTGCCTCAAGTCCGTTGTATGGGTTGAGCATAGGTGCCGCGTTAACGTCCACTGCGTTGTTCAGCACCATTATTCCCCCGAGTGCCAAACTAGATAAAATCGAAATCCTTCTTTTCATACACTACCTCCGCTTATGTAAACTTTATCCTTACAAATAGTTTGAATTATTAAAATTCCTGTAATATTTGTTTGATGAGTTAGATTATAGCAGTAAACGTTTAAGACGACTTGTCAAATATTGCTATTGGCTGCCCATATGTTGCTAAATGGTAAAATTTGTTACATTTTTATTTAACATGATTAACTCTTTTGTGTTTTAATGAAGTTCCGCTCTCGCATTCGCTCGCCGGAACTAAGTAGTACACTACGGTTCTAAAGAACAGAACCTAGTGATTACTTAAAAAAATGAGCCGCAACGTTCGAAAACGCTGCGGCTCCATAATATATTCAATTATTCAATTTATTATTTAATTCAGAAACTAACTTCCAACTTTTGCCAAGGAGTTTCCTCCCCGTCTTTTATTTCAGATGTCAATCCTTCTTCGTTCTCTTTTTCTTCTATCATCTTAGTGATGTCCGTAATAGAAACCGTAGTCAAACCTGCATCAGTGAAGAATTTTTTCAACGCATTTGAATCTTCATATAAAGAATCATCAACCAAAAGATCCGCACAGAAGAAACCTCTGTATCCTTCCGAAGGATCTGTGCTTGCAATATCTCCGATCTCCGCATAGCTGAATGTATCATCAACCTCTTCATTGATTGTATCGTTAAAATCAAAATCGAAGAATACATACTTTTTGTCTCCAACGCTCGGAGCAGTATGCAGATCGCCGTTAAACGACAGGTCTTCGCCGGAAGTAAATGTAGTTGCTACAGCTGTATAGATGTAATGCCATTTTCCATCCGCACCTATAAATCCCTTTCCGTATGAACCGGTATTGGCTCCGCCGCTTCCGTCGGTATAAACATATCCGAAACGATTTATATGGATATTGCTCCTCGACCAGCCTTCATCGGTATATACAACTTCAAGCGGTCCATCGTTATCCTTGATCACGAAATACTCAACAGTCTCTTCCACATTGGTTGGAATGCGAATCTCCAAAGCAAGTTCTTCAGCGCCATCATTTCCGCAGTCAATATATGCATATCGGATACCGACTGACTTCATATCTACTTTGGCACCACCGTTGTTGTTTTGTACGCTTTCAACCAAAGTCTGAACAAGTTCCTGGAAAGTTACGACGTCTTCTTCATAATTTCTCTGGAAAATGTAATATCCCGCATCACCTTCTGTATCGATGTGTACGGTGATCTCATTTTTCAAAAAACTCTCATACACTCCCTTCGAATCGGTCGCTGTTGCAGTTTCAGCTCCCTCTCCGTCTGTGCCTGTTTCCTCTGCCTCATTGGACCCCTCTTCCACTTTGACATCGCCACCAATAATCGAGTTTGCCTGCGGTACCGAAGAACATCCGGTAACAAGCATAGCGCACAGTACGCTAACCAAAAATTTCTTTTTCATCCCATAACCTTCCCTTCTGAAAAAAATCCTTCCTCTATATTATATCAGATTATCAAGAAAAAGTTAACAACTTTGTAATTTTTTCGCACAAAACTGGAATGTATTTTTCATGTCTGCTATAGTTACGTCTGACGGTATTCGAAAAGTTTCTTTTCGAAAATTCAAAACAATGAGACCTTGAACGTCAAGGCTCATATGGAGGAGAGAAAAATGAAAAGAACAGTCACAACGTTACAAAAACAAAAGACGGAAGGAAAAAAGATCAGTATGCTGACCTGCTACGACTACACGACCGCATGCCTAATGGAAGCGGCAGGCGTAGACACGGTTCTCATCGGTGATTCCCTCGGAATGACCATGCTCGGCTACGACGACACCCTTCCCGTAACCATGGAAGACATGATCCACCACACGAGAGCGGTTTCAAGAGGATTAAAAGAAACCTTTCTCATAGCGGACATGCCTTTTTTGTCTTACCAGACTTCAATCTACGACGCCGTAATGAACGCAGGCAGACTGGTAAAAGAAGGTCACGCCCAGGCGGTCAAACTCGAGGGCGGCGCAAAAGTATGTGAACAGATTGAAGCCATCACCAAAGCGGATATCCCCGTTGTAGCTCATTTAGGACTCACTCCCCAATCGGTAAACGCCTTCGGCGGATTTAAAGTGCAGGGAAAAAGTGAAGAACAGGCAAAGCAGATTCTTGAAGACGCTCTCGCGGTTGAAAAAGCCGGAGCATTCATGGTAGTTCTCGAATGCGTTCCGGAAAAGCTCGCTGCGCTTATAACCAAGCGCCTTTCCATTCCCACAATAGGAATCGGCGCCGGCACAGGATGTGACGGCCAGGTACTTGTCTATCAGGACATGCTCGGAATGTTCAACGGAATCAAGCCCAAGTTCGTAAAGCAGTTTGCCCAAATAGGAAAAGAAATGAAAGAAGCCTTCATCGCATATGATGAAGCCGTTAAAACAGGCTCTTTTCCTACCAAAGATAACACTTTTGAAATTGACGACAACGTCCTAAGTGCCATTATGTAATCCATTACAAATACAAAGGGGATAAAACAATGATTATTGCAGAGAAAATAAGCGAAGTAAAAAAATATATAAAAGAATGGAAAAAGGCAGGTTACTCAATCGGACTTGTTCCGACAATGGGATATCTGCACGAAGGTCACGCAAGCCTTATAGAAAGAGCCGTGGCTGAAAACGACAAGGTTGTGGTAAGCGATTTTGTCAATCCGATACAGTTTGGAGCAAACGAGGATCTCGCCACTTACCCAAGAGACTTTGACGCAGACTGCAAGCTTTGCAGTGAACTCGGCGCAGACTTAATCTTCCATCCCGAACCTGAAGAAATGTACGGAGATGCCTTCTACTCTTATGCCGGTGTAAACACCTTATCGGAAGGGCTCTGCGGAAAAAGCAGACCCACTCACTTTAACGGCGTGTGCACCGTAGTAACCAAGCTGTTTAACATTTCCGAGGCGGACAGAGCATACTTTGGAGAAAAAGATTTCCAGCAGCTCGCAATTGTTCGCAGGATGGTAAAAGACCTGAATTACAACATCGAGATCATCGGCTGCCCCATTATAAGAGAGGAAGACGGACTTGCGAAGAGTTCGAGAAACAGCTACTTAAATCCCGAAGAAAGAAAAGCTGCCGTAATACTTCACAAAGCTCTTACGCAAGGCAAAGAAATGATATGCTCAGGTGAAAAAAAAGCAGAGACAATCGTTAAGACAATTACCGAGATCATCGAATCAGAGCCGTTATCCAAAATAGACTATGTAGAGCTTGTCGACTCCGAGAAACTTAAGCCTGTAAAGACCATAGAAGGACCTATCCTCACCGCAGTTGCTGTGTACATAGGAAAAACCAGGCTTATAGACAATTTTTTTGTTGATTAAAGAAAGTTTTCGGAGAAAAAAATCATGAATATAACTATGTTAAAAGGAAAAATCCATCGCGCGACTGTCACTCAGGCAGAGCTTGACTACATCGGAAGCATCACGGTCGACAGCAAGCTCCTTGAAGCCGCAGGGATTCTTGAATATGAGCAGGTACAGATAGTTGACGTGCAGAACGGCAACCGTTTTGAAACCTACACAATAGCGGGCGAAGCGGGAAGCGGCATGATCTGCTTAAACGGTGCAGCCGCAAGGCAAGTAAATGTCGGCGATAACATTATTATTATGTGCTACTGCTCCGTAAATGCAGAAGAAGCAGGAAGTCATAAACCCACCGTAGTATTCGTGGATGAAGAAAACAAGCCAATGCGAATTACGAAATACGAGAAACACGGTAAACTAGAGAACCTTATATAAAAAGTTAAATTCGTTACTTGATTTTTAACAATGCTGTTGATATAACTATACTCGAGAGGGGATGGAAGGTGTATGAGAAAAATGGAGGGCAGACAGTATGGTAAAAATCATGAAGCGCATAGGGGGACTACTTACGGGAGTAGCTATGCTGGCTTGTTCTCTGTATGTTATTCCGCCGATTTCGGCACATGCAGAGGCTATAACACCCGAATCAGGTAATTGTTATTACATAAAGAGTAAAAACAGCGGACTCTACCTGACAGTTGAAAATGATTCCGCATCAAAATGTGCAAATGTTATTCAGTCAAAAGGCACAGGTTCACGCGGGCAGAAATGGATCCTTGAACAAAATGATTCGGGAACATTTCGCTTACATCCCGCAACGGATACATCAGGCGGAATGTCTCTTGATGTGGCATACGGATCATCCAAAGATGCCACAAATGTTCAGATTTATTCAAACAACGGTCAGTCCGCTCAGAACTTTAAGTTAATAGAAGCAGATTCAAAAAAAGGCTATTATATCGCCACTGAATCTTCAAACTTCTCATCTGTTCTTGATGTAAATCGCAAAAGCACTTCATCGGGAGCAAATGTACAACAGTACAGAAATCTAAAACAGAGCAATCAGACATGGTATTTTGAAAAGACAGAGGCACCTTCAGGATATGCTTCAGGCAACAGGACAGGAAACACACCCGCACCTGCAGAAAGATCCGCCAACGTGCCAACGCCCGCACCTTCAAATGAATCATCTTCCACAGATACACCGGAACCTTCAAACGAAGATGCGAACACACCTGCTCCCGGTCCTTCGGAACAGGTACAAGAACAGCCAAATACCCAGTCAGATTTTAAATTGGATTCCTCATATCCACAGCAACAGGTTCAGTTCCAAAACTGTTCAGACGGAAACTACGTAACTGCAGGTAACGGCTCCGTTACAACAAGCAATGCATCTAACGCAAACAACAGATGGATCCTGGATTTTGCAGGTAACGGATCTTTCAGGATCGTAAATATTACAAACGGAAATTGCATTACCGCAAACGGACAGTCGGTAACATCAGCACCCGCACAATCAAACAACTCGTCACAGTTATGGAATATTGCAGCCGTTAAGTCCGATGCATACGGAACACCTCTTAACTACAAAATTGTAAGTCAGGCGGACAACAATCTTGCACTTACTCTTTCAGGAAACAGCTATGCTTTGAGTTCATATAACGGCTCCGCAGGTCAGTGTTTCAGACTTAACTCCTACGGCGCGGAAGGCTTTGCAGGATACAGTCTTGATATGAGCAAAAGAGAAAAAGCGTCCGTAACAGGTGGTGTTCTCGGACAGGTCGTAGAAGCAAACAGTCTTTCAGATTTGCAGAAATACGCATCAGGTTCAACTCCGTACACGATTGTCATAAGGAGAGATATCTCTGCAAATTCGCTGACAAAAGTTTCGGTTGGAGCAAATAAGACATTTGTCGGATCCTACGGCGCGCATACACTTAACAATATACATTTCAGAAATACATCGAATTCAGGAAACAACATTTACAAGAATATTACTTTCTCGCACTCTGTAAATATAAATGATAACGATGATATTCAGATGTATATTACAGACGGAAACAATTTCTGGCTCGATCACTGTTCATGGTCAGGTCACGACATGAGCAGAGACAGCAATATACACGGAAATGACAAAGACAAATTCCTCTACGTAGGACTTAAGTCTAACTTCGTATCGGTTACAGGATGCTACTTCGGCGGACACAAGTACGGTCTTATACTTGGTTATCCCGAAGAGAACGGATCTCCCACATATGACGGATATCCTTGCATGACTATCTGCAACTGCTACTTTAACGGTACTCAGACAAGAGCACCCGGACTTATGAGATATGGTTATTTCCATTGCTACAACAATTTTGTTTATAACTTCAACATCGGCTACACGCCTTACACAAACTGCAATATTTTCTCAGAGAATAACTTCTTTGACAAAGGCAGAGACAGCGGCGGTGTTGTAAACGATATGGGAAGAGGAAACTTCACAGACAAAGGATCTGTACTTTCTTCCGATGTATCAAGGCTTAGCATAGGCGGATGTAACTGGAGGCCTTCATCGAATTACGGCTACAAGACACGCGACGCGGCAAACGCCAAGTCATGGGTTACAAGCCACGCAGGTTCACAGAATTCATCCATCTCTTACGCCATTGACTAACAGAACAGGCTGCAGCACTAATTTAGTGTTGCAGCCTTTCTTTACGCCAAGCCCCATAGTATCCGTTTGGAAATGCTTGTGTTCGGCTACGGTGTGATTTTCTAAGATTCATAAATGAAGAGAGCTCTCCTCTCAGCGTTGTTCGTAACAGTCGAGCTCTCTTCATTTCTTCATCTTGAAAATCATCATCCTCGTCCGAGAACTGCACATTTCCAAACGGATAACTTATGGGGCTTGGCTGTATATGAAATAGCCTGTAAAACACCAAAATCAGGCTTCAGCTCTTACAGTATGCAATGTCCGTAAGAGGGCTGACGCACTGATTCATAAGTCCATGCAGTTCATTCGCATAGGCGCCAGGGAGGACGGTATACAGCCATATTCGCGCAGTTCTCGGACGAGCGCATGATTTTACAATTGAAAAAACACAGGGATGCTGACTTCTCTGAGCAACGTCGAAAGGAAGCATTCCTGTGTTTTTGAAATTAATAAAATCAGCGCGTAGACGAACACAAGCGAATATGGCTGTATGCCGTCTCCCTGGCACCTATGCAAACGAACCGCGGGAACACTGTGAATCAGTGCGCCAGCCCATTCTCTTGTATCAGTTTGCGTCGGAGTACTTTGTGGCAAACTCTGATATTGTTCCGTCTGAAAGCATCTTCTCGATTGCACCGTTGATAGTATCAAGAAGCTCTTTGTTGCCCTTCTTAACTGCGATGGCATATTCTTCAGAGCCAAAAGCATCGGGATCTTCAACGATTGTAAGACCTTCGTTATCACCAACATACTCTCTTGCTGTGATTGAATCAATTACAACCGCATCGCACTTGCCGTTAACAAGCTCAAGCACGCACTCTGTTCCCTTTTTGAAAGCTTCGTAAGGGTATCCGAGATCCTGAACAACAGTCTCACCTGTATATCCCTGAACAACTGCAATTCCCTTGCCTTCCAGATCTTTTGCTGATTTGATGTCAGAACCTTCCTTGACGATCATAACCTGTGTTGCTGTGTAGTAAGGAATTGAGAAATCAACAGTCTTAGCTCTTTCATCTGTAACCGTCATACCTGCGATAACCGCATCAACCTGACCGTTCTGAAGTCCTACAAGAAGTGAATCAAATTCAATGTTTGAAATCTCAACTTCTTTGCCTGTCATCTCACCGATCTTTGCAACTATCGCCATATCGATTCCATCGTATCCATCGACAACGCCGTTTGATGAAACATACTCAAAAGGCGGGAACTCTGCGTTTGTTCCAAAAACAATCTTGTCTGAAGATGAAGCTGAAGATCCGCAGCCCATAAGAGCTGTGAAGCTTAAAACTGCCGTAAGTGCAACTGCCAAAAATCTTTTTTTCATTTTTTTCTCCCTTTAAACATTTTTACTATTATAAGACCTTGCTCAAGAACAGCTTTGCTCTGTCGCTTGTCGGACTATTGAATATCTTCTCCGGAGAACCTTCCTCCATTATGATTCCTTCATCCATGAAAAGAACTCTGTCTGCAACTTCCCTTGCAAATCCCATCTCATGTGTGACTATGACCATAGTCATTCCTGTATCTGCAAGTTTCTTCATAACATCGAGAACTTCTCCTACCATTTCAGGATCAAGCGCCGATGTGGGTTCATCAAAAAGCATAACTTCAGGAGACATCGCAAGTGCTCTTGCTATGGCTACTCGCTGCTTCTGCCCGCCTGACAACTGTATCGGATAATTGTCTGCTTTTTCTTTCAGTCCGACTCTTTCAAGAAGTTCAAGCGCCTTATTGTGCGCCTCTTCCTTAGTCATCTTACCGAGTTTAACCGGTGCGTATGTGACATTATCTATAATAGTCATATGTGGGAAAAGATTGAAATGCTGAAATACCATTCCCATCTTCTGACGGATCTTGTTGATGTCCGTCGCGGGATCGTTTATCTTCTGACCATCCAGAAAAACTTCACCGTCCGTTATCTCTTCAAGCCTGTTAAGGCAACGAAGAAATGTACTCTTTCCCGATCCCGAAGGTCCTATGACAACAACAACCTCTCCTTGCTTAATGGATGTTGTTATGCCGTTTAAAACATTCAGGTCTTCAAATTTCTTTTTAAGATTCTTTACTTCAATCATATCACTCATGGCATTCTCCTCATCGTACATCTGACTTACGGAGAGCATTCTCAACTCTCTTAAGTGCCATTGTCAGTATCTTTATCAGAACATAATAAATAATTGCTGTTCCGATCAAAGGCATGAATGCCAAAAATGTTGAACTCTTTATGAAATCGCCGGCCTTCTGAATATCCATAAGACCAACGTATCCAACGATAGCCGTCTCCTTTATGAGCACGATAAACTCATTGCAAAGTGCGGGAAAAATATTCTTGATAGCCTGAGGAATTACGATTCCCATAAGAGTCTGTCTTGCGTTAAGTCCAAGGGATCTTCCTGCCTCAGTCTGTCCTTTGTCGATAGACTGGATACCTGCACGAACAATCTCAGAAACATATGCACCGGAATTCACTCCGAATGCAATCGCGGCGATGATCCACTTAGGCCAGCGCACAGCGGCAAATACTACGAAATAGATTATCATCAGCTGCGTAACCGAAGGTGTTCCTCTAATTACATCCGTATAAACAGTTCCTATCGCCTTAAGGATCTTGTTGGATGACATATTGCACATCGCGATCAAAAATCCAATGACAATACCGATAACTACAGCTACCAGAGAAACCTTGATTGTCACTCCGATACCCTCGATCAGCATCATGTACCTATTTTCTTCGATAAAGCAACGGCTGAAATCCTCAGCCAATTTTGCAAACCACTCATTCATATTAAAAATTTCTCCAACTCATCTGAGTCACTCATTTAATTACTTATGCAAAAATACCACATAATTATGCATTTTTCAACACGAACTTATGTCACCCTTATCTGCTCGCGCCTCCGCCATCGGAACCGCCTCCACCAAAGCCGCCGTCGTAGCCTCCGCCATAGTCGTTATAATTAAAGTCTATAAAATCGCCAAAAGCTCTTCCGAACTTTCCTTTACGTTTTCTCTCGTTAGGAAGAATAAGGCGACTTTTATTACGTGATCTTTTCTTATCGTACTTATCAATCCCGATAATTCCAAGTGTAAGAGCAACAGGAACTCCGAGCATTATAAGCCAAAATACGGGATCGGGTGCGTCTTCCTCAGCGTGCTTGTGACTTCTTACAGTTGAATATTCATTACTGATGCCGTAGTAATTATAGAAAAACCCCGCAACTGCCTTTGTCGTTTCAAGCGCCGCTCTTGATGTACTGCTGTCTCTGTAAGGAACATAGTATTCATCAAGTATGTCGCCTGCCATTTCATCTGTCAGATCGTCATCTATTCCTCTTCCGACTTCAAGGCGCACATGATTTCCCTGCTTCTGCATAAGCAAAAGAATTCCGTTATTTGTATCTTCTTTGCCGACTCCCATTTCATTCATGAGCTTTGTCGCATATTCCTCAATGGACAGATTCGAATCAACATAGGAAACAACTGCGACTTCTGCCGTTGTTTCTTCTTCCAAAGTTACAAGGATGCTGTTGATCTCATCTTCCGTATCGGCGTCTATCATATCCGCCTCATCATATACGAAAACTCCCTTGGTGGTCTGCGGAACATGCACTTCACCTTTTGGCATCAAAAATGAAACAATCGGTATTAATACAACCAACGCTATAACTATATAAAATAATTTATTCTTCTTTTCTTTCATAACTCTTTCTTAAAATTCCATTTTTGCAAGCTCCTCATCCAGATTGGAGTAGAACTTGGATATATGAAGACCGTCAATAAGTGCGTGGTTTACAAAAATAACCACAGGGATGGTAGTCTTCATTTTTTCAACAACCTTACCATCTTCCAATGCAAGATACGGTTCCGTCTTATATTTTCCCCAGACCACATTAGGTATGGAAAAATGAGAATCCGGGTAAGGCATTGTGCCTCCGGTAAAATCCTGCCACGGAACACAAGAAGTAAACAGGTGGCTCATGGGCTCGCCCTCTTCCTCAAGGTGCTCGGCATGAAGTGCTTTGTCCTGCTTTATTTTGGCTTCTTCCAGATAGTCCTTAAGCGGCTGATTGGTATTAACCATGCAATACCTGTAAGTCTCATCGGGAAGCGCAACAGTATATGACGGGTTGCAATGCTCATATTCAATGATTCCGTCATCGACTATTCGCTGTCTAAACTCAGGTACTTTATTGGCTGCCTGTGCGACTGCGTACTGGAAACACAGAAAAAGAGGGTATCCTGCCTTTTTCAGACGAACTATCCAATCACTTATATCCACCTGAACTGTCATCGTAACAAACGGATATTCCATGTTTCGGAAGTGATCGAAATGTTCCTTTCTTGGATAAGTTGTCATATCAATAGTTCTGTAATTCATAACCAAACCTCGCAAAACCACATCACTGCAGAGTATTCTTACTCAACAACTGTGAAGTCTATTGCATCTTCCGTATTATAATTCTCCCAATATGCCTTGTACTCTTTTTCACCGCCTGTAAAATCAACAGTGCTCTCAAAATCATTGCTTTCTCTTGTAAATCCTACATATGAGCCGGTATCAGGATATTTGGTGATGCAATCTTTCATCATTATTCCGTCTCCGTCGGGGCCCACAACCCATGTTGCATACTCATTGGGCTTGCACTCATAAAGGATACCGTCTCTTACCGTCAACGGATATTTTTCATCCGTAGTGTATAAGCTCGAAGAAGACATAATTTTGCCGTTATTATTTACAAAAATATATGCATCTGTAGAAACGTTTTTATCACCGCTCTTATAAGTTTTCTCCGTTACGATAAGGAGATCACTTTCAGATCCTGTGAGCTTTATGTATGTATATCCCTGTCCCTTTGTAAGATATGAGATTACTTCATCATAACTTGAAAAAGAATCTTTTCCGGCCGCCTGTTCAACAAAAGATGAAAGCATATGTTCCATTTCAGGCTCCATCAAATTTACAACCGATGTAATATCAAACCCTTCAAGATCCTTTGCCTTAGCCTCGAAGCTGTATGCAATGCCGATCTCAAAGTCATAACATGTACAAAGATTGATGCTCTCATCGCCTACATAACTGCAGAATCTGGCTTCCATGTTGCCGTCGTACCATCCAATATTTCCGGTTTCTGTTGTTGCCCATTCGTTATCCAATTCCGAGATATCACTGTTCTCAGAAGCTCCGTACTGTGTTCTTGCCGTATATTCAACACCGTCCAAAACAAATTTGGCCTGTATAAGAGGATACTCACTATCCCCTGTTCCTTTCATGCTCCACTGCACATTTTCAGCACCTTCGGGAATCTTAAAGAGTCTTACCGTATCCTCATTAGCCTCTTCCTCTGTGATATCTTCCCATGTGCTCGGAAGCGTTTCCGGAATGCTCTCGGAAGCTCCTGCCTCATTTACATCTGAATTGTCTGCCTGCTCAGTTGTTTCAGGCTCAATATTTCCCCCATTATTCGCGCAGCCTGTCATTATTAACATTGCTGCAACAGATAAAAAAATACTCTTTTTAATCATAGTTATTGCTATTACTGCCTTTCTTTTTTATGAACACTAATGTTTTTTGTTACTCTTTATATATTAAGCCGACGGAACAATTATTGCAAAATGTTATATCAATGATAACGTAAAAAAACCGTAGACATACATATTTGCAGCTACGGTTTTTCAACAGTAAATATTTTTATTCATACGCAAATGTCTTCAAAAATCTCTTTGCCCTTTCGGTCGAAGGATTCTCGAAGAAGTTCTTTACGTCGGAGGATTCTTCAACAATCTCGCCTCCGTCAAAAAATACAACTCTGTCGGCGACAGCTTTGGCAAAAGCCATTTCGTGAGTGACGATTATCATGGTGGATCCTGACTTTGCAAGCTCAAGCATTGTCTGCAAAACCTCGTGAACCATTTCGGGATCGAGAGCCGCCGTTACTTCATCAAACAACAGAACTTCAGGATGCATCAAAAGAGCTCTGACTATCGCAACTCTCTGCTTCTGTCCACCGGAGAGCTGACGCGGATAGTAATCTTTTTTATCAGCAAGTCCGACTTTCTCAAGAAGTTCCAAAGCCTCTTTAGTCGCATCTTTCTTATCCCTCTTTTGTACCATGACAGGTGCGAGTATCACGTTATCAAGGACAGTCTTGTGAGGAAAAAGTTCATATGACTGAAATACCATTCCGATCTTCTGGCGGATCTTGGTAATATCTTTTTTATCGGGTTCCACATAAAGTCCGTCAACGGCAATGGTTCCGCCCTGGATCTTCTCAAGGCCGTTGAGGCACCTAAGGAACGTACTCTTTCCGCATCCGGAGGGACCAATAACAACCACCACTTCACCCTTTTTTACGGAAAGGTTGATATCCCCAAGGATGACATTCCCGTTAAATTCTTTATGTAAGTTTTTTACTTCCACGAGCATTTCTGCCTGCTCAATATCTTTTTCACTCAAATCTATGTCCACCTTTTCTCAAGCTTTACCGCAAATCCGCTAATTGTCCGGCATACTACAAAATACAAAAGAAATACCACCGCGAACACTCCGAATGCCGCGTTGGGCGAAGCTTTTCTGTTGGCTTCTATTATCTGCTGGGCAACCTTTAACACTTCAACTATTCCTATCATCATCACAAGCGATGTCGTCTTTATCATTCTGGTGACAAGATTGATGGAAAGCGGTATCAGTCGCCTTATTGTCTGCGGAAGTATGATCGCCGTGTACACCTGAATTTTGTCCATTCCAAGCGCATACGCCGAATCATACTGTATCTTCGGTATGCTTTTTATTGATCCCCTCACAAGATCGCCCATTTCAGCAGTTCCCCAGAAAACAAATACAATTATCGCCGAAGCTTCCGCAGAAATATTAAGACCGAAAACTCTTGTTGTACCGAAATAGACTATAAACAACAGGACCATCTGAGGCATGATCCTGACTACCTCAAGATACACTCTTAAGATAAATCTTATTACTTTACTCTTGGATGTCATGAGTATGCCCATCACAAGTCCAAGCACGATGCTTATCAAAACCGCGATGAGACTTATCTCTACAGATACCCATAACCCTTTGAGAAGTCTTATCATATTGGTTCCTTTGAAAAGAACATCAATCCCCAAATTGTGCATAGCGTACTCTCCTTTCTATGAATGATCCAAGAACAGATATAGGAAGGAGCATGATGAGGTAATAGACAACCAAAAGGAAAAGGCACTCTATAGTCTTTGCATACATACCTATCAGATCTTTGGCTGTAAACATCAGATCCATAAGACTTATCGTAGAGAACACCGAAGTTTCTTTTAACAGGAAGATGACGTTCGCCATGATTCCGGGCATACTTACGGAAAAAGCCTGCGGAAGTATGATACTTCCAAACATCTGCCTCCTTGTCATTCCAAGTGAAAGAGCGCTTTCACTCTGCACTTTGTCGATAGATTCAAAACCGCTCCTAAGCGTCTCAATCATGTACGCTCCGCCTATAAGTCCAAGTCCCAGCACTCCGCAGGTCTCTGCGTCAATTCTTATTCCAAGTTTCGGAAGTGCAAAATAAATGAAAAAAAGCTGCACAAGTAATGGTGTATTCCTGAACAGCTCAATGTATATTTCCAATATTTTTTTAACTACAGGAACTTTGAAATAAACGGCTGCTGCCCCTGACAGCCCTATGGCGAAGGCTGTCAGGATGCCAAGCATACCAATCTTAAATGTAAGGAGAAGTGCTTCATTATACAGAGGTATATACGTTATTAGCACATTTATATCCATATCACTGAACCTTACCACTCTCAACTACGAGTGTGTCTTCATAATCTTTTCCGTATGTCTCAAGAAGTGTCTCTTCATAGTCCTTGTGGAAGAAGTTATCTTTTCCGATTGTCTCAATCTCTTCATTGAGCCATGTAAGAAGTGTTTCGTTGCCCTTTGTTACAGCAGGTGCGATCGTGTCTGCACTTCCGAGTGAAGGAATTCCTACTTTGTAGCCCTCGTTCTCAAGTGCGAAAGCGATTACCTCTGTATTATCATTTGCCCAAGCAACACCGTTTCCGTTCTCAAACGCTGTCTTTGCCTCTGCGTACGCATCGTACTTCTGAAGCTTGATGTTTGGATAGTTCTTCTCAAGATAAGTCTCTGCTGTTGTTCCCGAAATAACGATGATCTTGTCGTCTGCTCCGACATTATCAAGGCTCTCGATTACTTTGTCTTCGGGTGAAACAACACCGAGTGCAACGTTCATGTAAGGAAGTGCAAAATCAACTTCCTGAGCTCTCTCTTCAGTTACGGTGAAATTGGCAAGAATGATATCCACCTTTCCTGTCTGGAGATACTCAATTCTGTTGGCAGCTTCTGTTGAAACATAGTTGATCTTTACTCCGAGATCCTCCCCGATCTTCTCTGCAAAATAAACATCATATCCTGCATACTCGCCGTTCTCATCAACGTATCCGAAGGGGCTCTTGTCGGAGAACACACCGATATTGATCGTTCCGCTCTCCTTGATCTCGTCGAGAGTTCTGTAAACTGTAGCAGTTTCTTCCGCAGACTCTGCCTTTGCAACCTCTGCGTCAGCTATGGTTACGTCTTCACTTGCTGCTGTATTCTCAGCACCGGCACTTCCGCATCCTGTAAGTGATGCTCCGAGAAGTGCTGCCGATGTAATAATTGTTCCCAATTTGTTTAAAAGATTCTTTTTCATAATAATTTACTCCCTATTTCTTCTTATTTTGCTGCCGCAAAACCTTTCTCAAGATCTGCAATGATATCGTCAACGTGCTCTGTTCCGATTGACAATCTGATAGTGCTCTGTGTGATTCCCTGATCTTCAAGTTCCTCATCTGTAAGCTGTGAGTGTGTTGTGCTTGCAGGATGGATAACAAGGCTCTTTACATCTGCTACGTTAGCAAGAAGTGAAAAGATCTCGAGATTGTCGATGAACTTCCAAGCTGCCTCTTTGCCGCCCTTGATCTCGAATGTAAAGATAGAAGCTCCACCGTTCGGGAAATACTTCTCATACAAAGCGTGATCGGGATGATCTGCGATTGAAGGGTGATTAACCTTCTCAACCTGAGGGTGCTTTGAAAGGAACTCAACTACTTTCTTGGTATTCTCTGCATGTCTGTCGAGACGAAGTGAAAGTGTCTCAACACCCTGAAGAAGCAGGAATGCGTTGAAAGGTGAAATAGTAGCTCCTGTATCTCTTAAAAGAATTGCTCTTATGTATGTAACGAAAGCAGCGGGGCCAACGGCATCATAGAAAGATACACCGTGGTAACTTGGATTGGGCGCTGCTATCTGAGGATAGTTGCCGCTCTCTTTCCAGTTGAACTTACCTGACTCAACGATGATTCCGCCAAGTGTTGTTCCGTGTCCGCCGATAAACTTTGTAGCTGAATGAACTACGATATCTGCACCGTGCTCGATAGGTCTGATGAGATAAGGTGTTCCGAAAGTATTGTCGATCACAAGAGGAAGTCCGTGCTTGTGAGCTATCTCAGCAACAGCATCGATATCCGGGATATCACTGTTGGGATTTCCCAAAGTCTCAAGATAGATAGCTCTTGTGTTCTCTTTGATCGCGCCCTCGATCTCAGCAAGATTATGTGCATCTACAAATGTAGTTGTTATTCCATACTGAGGAAGTGTGTGTGCAAGAAGATTGTAGCTTCCGCCGTAGATTGTCTTCTGTGCTACTATGTGTCCGCCGTTTGCTGCAAGCGCCTGTATTGTATATGTGATCGCTGCTGCTCCTGATGCAACCGCAAGTGCTGCGCTTCCGCCTTCAAGTGCGGCGATTCTCTTCTCGAACACATCCTGTGTTGAATTTGTAAGTCTTCCGTATATGTTTCCTGCATCAGCAAGTCCGAATCTGTCTGCTGCATGCTGTGAATTTCTAAATACATATGATGTAGTCTGGTAAATCGGAACCGCTCTTGCATCTGTAGCGGGATCGGGCTGTTCCTGTCCAACGTGTAACTGAAGTGTTTCAAATTTATAATTACTCATGATTATTTCTCTCCTATACTATTTAAGATTTATGATTTCTATTTATTTATATATAAGTTGCTTTTTTCTTATTACTCCGATGCCTGTCACATTCGACAACAGCACATTCGGTCAAAACACATTCGGCAACATCGCATTCGGTTAAAAGAAACTGTAGAAAAATTATTCATATCTTTTTTTCTCCCTTGCATTTATCTTGAAAAGATGATAAAACATATTCACCTAGTTCGTCAATAGGTTTTACGATAACTAAAACTTATCCCCGGTGATAACCTAAGCCTAATTCAAAAAAAGCCGGGTAATACGTTATCTTTAATAAAAGAGAAAAGAATAAGGAGGGACTTACATGTTTACGACCAAAGGGCGATATGCATTAAGGCTCATGATAGATCTTGCCTCCAACAAAGATTCAGGTCTCATCCCGCTGAAAGATATAGCCGAAAGACAAGATATTTCCAAAAAATACCTGGAGATAATCGCAAAAGAGCTTGTATCAAGCGGGCTTATATCAAGCGCAAGCGGCAAACACGGCGGTTATAAGCTTATTCGAGAACCTTCCGAGTACTCTGTCGGAGAAATAATAGAACATATGGAAGGTTCATTTGCTCCCGTGGTGTGCCTTGAAGACAACGCCGCAAAATGTGACCGTTCGGATAAATGCAAGACACTATCGATGTGGAATGAATTCTACGAACTTGAGAGAAATTTCTTTTATGCAAAAAAATTAAGCGATCTGCTCTGATCATGAGCAGGTCGCTATTTTCTTAAGTCGAAATATCAATCTCCGACTTTCTTTATAAACAGTTCAAAGGTACCATCGCCATTATCCTGTATCTTAAGCACCTCGTGTCCTTCTTCTTTGACACTTCTTGGTACATTCTGTATAGGCTCACCGTCATTTATATGAACCTGAAGAATCTGGCCGTCATCAAGCTCTTCAAGTGCCACCTTTGTCTTAACAAAAGTAACAGGGCACTGTACATCTGTAATATCAACCGTATCATCAACATTAAATTCTATATCTGCCATTTATTTATCCTCCTTAATGATGAGTTCTTCCTTTCGGACTTCCTTCTCACCGTTAACGCTTTCCACATGAAAAGCATTTAAGACAGGATTTCCTTCCTCCATGAGAGAAAGGATAAGATAACTTGCTTTACTGTCATTTGCAAGTCTTTTATCCTCTTCTGAAGGACGTGAAGGTGTCTCAGGATGAGAATGCCAGTTTCCGATTGGCTTAAGCCCGTTTGCACGCATATCCTTAATAGCCTTAAGCTGTTCTTTCGGATCTATGGAAAAATGCTCATTAGTGTGATCTATATTAGTCAAAAGATACACTTTCTTTATCTCTCTGATTCCGTCCTCATTGTCTGTTCCGGCTATAAGTCCGCATGCCTCATCCGGTCTTTCCAAAAGAGCATGCTCAACAATCCTGTCAAGATCAGATCTTGTAATTGTTATCTTCATAATACATTCTCCGTTATCAATGCTTTAAATCACATGCAGGCTGCTCGTAATCTATAAGCTCTGTGATAGTAGGTTCATCCGAACATACCGCACAGCCCTTTCCTCTGGGCGGAAGCTTGATCTTATGGAATTCCATTTTAAGCGCATCATAAGTAAGAAGATATCCCACAAGAAGATCTCCTACTCCCGTAATGTACTTAACTGCTTCCATAGCCTGAAGTGAGCCGATAACACCTCCCATAGCACCTATAACTCCTGCCTGCTTGCAGGTAGGTACCGCATCCTTTGGCGGCGGATCCTTGAATATACATCTGTAGCAAGGACCTTCTCCCGGAATGATCGTCGTAAGCTGTCCCTTGAATCTGATGATTCCCGCATGTGAAAGTGGTTTCTTTGCCATTACGCAGGCATCATTGATAAGGAACTTAGCTGCGAAATTGTCTGTTCCGTCAATAACAAAATCATAATCTTTTATCAGATCAAGAATATTATCGCTGCTTACAAATTGATAATATGTGTTTACAGTGACATCGGGATTAATTTGGCGCATGGTCTCGGCTGCTGATTCGACCTTCTTTTTCCCTATATCATTTGTTGTATGGATAACCTGTCTCTGAAGATTGGAAAGATCGACTACGTCTGCGTCGACAATGCCGATTGTTCCAACTCCGGCTGCAGCAAGATAAAGAGCTGCCGGGGCTCCGAGTCCGCCTGCTCCGATAATGAGCACCTTCGCATTCAGAAGCTTCTTTTGCCCCTTTACACCAATCTCTTTTAAAATAATATGCCTTGAATATCTTTCAAGCTGTTCATTGGTAAATGCCATTATCTTCCTCCTCCCATAAAGTACAGGAATTCAACCTCATCGCCCTCACTGAGTTTATGTGTTTCAAAATCCTCGGCATTTATAAATTCCTCATTTACGGAAACTGTGACATACTGCGGTGTCTCTACCTGCTCAAGTTCAATGAGCTCAGAAACTGTAATTCCGTCAGCAAATTCTTTTTTTTCTCCTGCAACTGTAATCTTCATATTGGTCTCCTTATAATTTTACTTTTGTGTGATCAGATCACGTAATACCACTGATCACCCTGTTTCAACTCTTCTATTTTTCTTTCATTGTTATTTGTGCGATATTCCATTTCAAGATTCTTCATGCTTACTCTTGTGTCTGCACCTATCGATCTTGTTATGAATGTATTACCGCCGATAACAGTATTTTCGCCTATTATTGTATCTCCGCCCAAAATTGACGCTCCGGCGTAGATAGTAACATTATCACAGATTGTGGGATGTCTCTTAACTCCGGATAGTTTCTGTCCGCCTTTTGTAGATAACGCTCCTATTGTGACACCCTGATATATTTTCACGTGCTCACCGATAACAGCGGTCTCCCCGATGACAATGCCCGTTCCGTGATCGATAAAAAAGTATTTTCCTATCTGTGCTCCGGGGTGAATATCTATCCCCGTCTCAGAATGAGCATACTCGGTCATAAGTCTCGGAAGCACAGGAATCTGCAACTTGTAAAGCTCATGCGCTATTCTGTAAACGGTAATCGCCATAAGTCCCGGATAAGCAAGAATTATCTCTTCCATACAACCGGCTGCGGGATCCCCGTCATAAGCAGCGATCAAATCTGATTCTACATATTCTCTGACAGCAGGAATGCGCTCGAAAAAAATCTTGCATACTCTGTAGCTCTCTTCCCGGCGCTGTTTTTCGGTAAGAGTTCCCCTCTTATTACAGAAATCAAGAGCAAGAGTTACCTGCTTGTTGAGATGATAAAAAATGTCCTCCAAAGTAACGGCAAAACTGTTCTTTGGATTAAAAATCTTGTATGAACGATCCCTGAAATATCCCGGGAAAATTATTCTAAAAAAATCATCGACAAGTTCCCTGACTTCCGCCTTGTCAGGTTTATTGTAGATATCAATGGCATCTATAGTCTTGCCACCTTCAAAGTCTTTAAAAACATTTAGAACGATCTTATTGATCTCATCTTCATTGATTATTCCGCTCACGAATTTCCCAGCCTCCCCAATATTTGCATTTCTCCTGCCGGAAGAGGCTCTCATCCGGCAGGAATTAACTTATGCAAATGTCTTAAGTACTTTTACCAAAGCATCAATATCGTCAGGTGAATTGTATAGTGCAAGTGTCGGTCTTACGGATCCCTCGTATCCAAAGTGTCTAAGGACAGGCTGTGCACAATGATGACCTGTACGAACAGCTATACCGTATGAATTGAGGCGATTTCCGACCTCTTCGTCCGAATAACCGTCAAGTTTAAATGAAAGCACGGAAGCCTTGTTAAGTGCTGTTCCGATAAGATGCAGTCCCTTAATATTCTTCATTTCTTTCATTGCATACTGAAGAAGTTCATGCTCCCATCTGTATATGCAGGGCATTCCGATCTCAGAAAGATAATTAAGCGCTGCTCCAAGTCCCACAGCATCAGCAATACTTCCCGTACCTGCTTCAAACTTATTGGGAATGGGATTATATATCGTGCGCTCAAATGTAACATCAGCGATCATATTTCCACCGCCGTGATATGGCTGCGCTGCTTCAAGAAGCTCTTTTTTTCCGTATACAACACCGATACCCGTAGGAGCAAATATCTTGTGTCCGGAAAAAACAAAGAAATCTGCATCAAGCGCAGTAACGTTTACGGGTATATGCGCTACGGACTGCGCACCGTCTATAAGTATGCGAACTCCATGTCTGTGAGCAATGGCAATGAGCTCCGCAACAGGTGTAACCGTGCCGAGAACATTTGATACATGTGTCACAGATACAAATTTAGTCTTTGTAGTAAACAGCTTTTCATACTCATGAAGCTTTAACTGTCCCGATTCATCACAGGGAATAACCTTTATCACCGCTCCTGTCTGCTGTGCTATCAGCTGCCAAGGAACAATGTTTGCGTGATGTTCAAGAATAGAAACAATTATCTCATCTCCGGGCTCAAGTATAGGCTTTACGTAAGCATTGGCAACCAGGTTTATTGCTTCCGTCGTACCTCTTACAAAAACTATCTCTTCAGACGAAGAAGCTCCTATGAAATCTCTGACAATATCTCTTGCACCTTCGTAGGCATCTGTAGATCTTGCCGCAAGAGTGTGCGCACCTCTGTGAACATTTGAATTTTCATGTTCATAGTAATAAGTAAGGCGATCTATTACTGCCTTTGGTCTCTGCGTAGTAGCTCCGTTATCAAGCCACACAAGATTATTTCCATTAATCTTTTCCGAAAGGATCGGAAAATCACTTCTGATCTGTGCAAGCGTTTTTGAACCGATACGTATTGACTCATCGCGAGATGAATATGGTGCATCATTTCCTTCTTTTTTGGTAACGCCGTCTCCGTCAAGTGAAGTGGGCGCATCAATCTTTCTGTCACCTTCCTTCGCCTGCGCTTGTGACACTACAACAGGAGAATATGATACGCTTCCGGTATCCGTTACCGCAGAAACATCTCCCTCACCGGGCAAAAATTCCGCCTCGGGTGCAGACACACCCTCAACAGTTCTAAGCCACTCATCGGTAGATTCTCCGCCGTATCCAAAGGGGTGCTCCCAATCAAAACCTCCGACTGATGCACTTGGAATGTTTGCATATCCAAATGTCTCTTCGGAAGCATTCACCTCCGGAACTGAAGCGCCCTGTTCAGGCACCGCAGATACACTTTCCGTAAAATCCGGAAAGAGCTCGTTAGCCAAAGCATTCAGTTCAGCCGCGCTTGGTACTCCTGCCAAGCTCTCAATCGTAGTCATAGTACTCACCTACCTCTACATCTTCCAATACTGCAATAGCATCATCTGCAAGAATTGCTGCAGAGCAGTATAAAGATAAAAGATAAGATGCAACTCCCTTATCATCAATTCCTCTGAAACGAACAGAAAGTCCTCTTGAATGTTCATTCTTAAGACCGGCTTGGAACAGACCGATTACGCCTCTCTTAGCTTCTCCTGTACGAACAAGAAGAATATTGGTCTTTCCGCTCTGTGACTTAGGATTCTTGAGTCCGTCTACAAGAAGTTTATCTGTAGGAATGATAGGAATTCCTCTCCATGAAAGGAATGTGCCTCCTGCGATATTTACAGTTACAGGCGGAACACCTCTCTTTGTACATTCTCTTTCAAATGCAGCGATCGCACGTGGATGAGCAAGGAAGAATGAAGGTTCTTTCCATACCTTTGTGATAAGCTCATCAAAATCATCAGGAGTAGGTGCACCGTTTCTGGTCTGAATTCTCTGTGAATCTGCAACGTTCTTGAGAAGACCGTAGTCATCATTATTGATAAGCTGACTCTCCTGTCTCTCTCTCAAAGAATCGATAGCAAGACTGAGCTGCTCCTGAACCTGATCGTAAGGAGCGCTGTAAACATCTTCAACTGCAGTGTTAACGTTGATGATAGTAGAAATTGAATTCAGAACATATTCACGTGGCTCTGTCTGATACTCTACATAACCATCGGGGATAATGTCTGACTTCTTTGTCTGACTGCACAAAACATCAAGCGGTGTCTCGCCTTCAACAACCTTGTTTACTCTAAAGATACCTGTTTCAAGTCCCTTGAACTCAAGGAATTTGGTAAGCCACTTGGGAGTCAATGCTCCATACTGGGGTTTTGTCTTTGTGACATTGGCCAGATTATAAGCAGCTTTTGCACTTAAAGCGTTAATTCCTTCTTTTGCCTGTACTTTCTCGTTTGCCATATCATTCCTCCATTTATTATGTATTTGTATATTATTAAGCCGGTGTGGCCTAATTGCGATGTAATAATGTTTCTATTACAACCATGCACCTTCATGTGAGAAGACAATATCCTTCATAGCATCAAGTCCACCCTTTAAGTTATAGAGTGGTCCTGTATATCCGGCTTCTCTTAATGTATTGATCGCAAGTATACTTCTCTGTCCCTGCTTACAGATAAATATCGTATCCTGATCCGGGTTAAGCTCGTTCATTCTACGCACAAGCTGACCTATAGGTATGACTATCGCATTTGGGAACCTGAGTATTGCTCTTTCATGAGGTTCACGCACATCCACTATAGTTATTGAATCCTGATCCTCTATGCGCTTTGCAAGCTCTTCCGGAGTGAAGCCCTCAATTGCCGCTTCTTCCTGATTTTCTTTAAGTCCGCAGAAATCATCGTAATCAAATTCCTGCACTCCCGTAATAGTCGGATGTTCTCCGCATAAAGGACATTTACTGTCTTTTTCTATATTGATTATTCTTGTATGAAGATAAAGGCTGTCCACTACAAGGAGCTTTCCGTCAAGATGCTCTCCTATGCCTATTATCAACTTAAGTGCTTCGTTAGCCTGAATACTTCCTATAATTCCGGGAAGAGGGCTAATTGCGCCACCCTCTGAACATGTAGGTACAAGACCTGCCGGAGGAGGTGCGGGAAACGCACATCTGTAGCACGGTCCGCCGTTAAGGTTAAATATTCCCACCTGTCCCTCATACTGATAAATTGCTCCAAACACAAGCGGAATGGCACAAAATGCACAGGCATCGTTTATAAGATATCTGGCTTTGTAGTTGTCTGTGCAATCAATTACAAGATCGTAGCCCGAGATGATATCAATAATATTTTCGCTGTCGAGCCTTGCATTCTCAGCTTCAAAAATAATACTTCTATTAATGTTTCTTACCGTATCTCTTGCGGATGCAACCTTGGGCCTCTTAAGATCTCTTGTCGTGTGTATTACCTGATTTTGAAGATTCTCCAAAAAGACCTCATCAAAATCTACAACCTTTATCGTTCCCACTCCTGCTGCCGCAAGATACTGTATAACCGCAGATCCCAGTGCACCTGCACCTGCGATGACCACCTTTGCGGCCTTTATTCTCTTCTGCCCCTTCACACCGATCTCTCTGAGCAAAAGATGCTTACCAAAACGTTCTACTTCCGAATCATCAAAAGAAACTTCTTTTCTTCTCTCATCTGAGATAATGCTGTCATTCGGTGCTCCTCCCGCTATAGCAGGAAGAAGCAATACTTCTGTATCTTGTGGTATTGCACGATCCCATTTATCACTCGATGTGTTGTCCTCATCACCAATATATATTTTGATAAAATCTCTTATTTCTCCGCTCTCATCAAAAATTATCTTTTTTGATTCGGGATATTCATCTATCAAAAAATCAAGCACGCCTCTGACTGTACTTGCCGTTACCGAAACCTTGGCATTTCTTCCAAAAAAGTTTCGGAGCGTAGCCGAAATATAAACATTCATAATATGGATTCCTCCTCAATCCGTATCTCGTAAACATCCCCTTCAGGTGTATCTTTCATGTATCCTCTTAGATCGTGTACGGTATCTTCTGTAACCGAAACTATGATATACACCATTCCCGGAATCATATTTTTGTTGTCTGCATAAGACAGAACCGCCTGCTTGTCAGGGTGAGAATGAAAAAAGCCAATAACTTCATATCCTTTTTCCTCAATCTCCCGCTCCATCTCATACAGCTGAATCGGGTCGATTTTGAAATAACCGGCTTTCTCTTCCCCATCTGCCTTGTTGTCTGCGACTGAAGCAATCTCAATAGCATGATCGCTCCATCTACTCAATAACAGTCCGCATGCTTCATTGGGATATTGCATTAAAGCGCGATGCTTTATTTCTCTGTATGCCTCATTAAAAAGAATAAATTCTTCATTCATTTTCATCTTTTAAATCTGCATTCTCGATAGCCTGCCTAAAATCTGCTATCAGGTCCTCTGCGTCCTCAATTCCGACGCTTACTCTTATAGTGTCCTCATAAACACCGGCGGCTTCCATTTCCTCTTTACCTGTATGAATGTAAAGAGTTGACGCAGGATGTATTACTAAAGTTCTAAGATCACCTATATTGCTTGCTATAAGTGCATACTTTAAAGAATTGATAATTTTAAACGCTCTTTCTTTTGAACCGGCTCTGAAATTAAGTATTCCTCCTCCGTATCCGGAAAGTTCCGATTCTACGTAGCCGTGATCGGGATGGCTGTCCAGAGTCAGATAACAGACCTCTATTCCTGAGATACCTTCAAGGGCTTTTGCAAGCGCATCGGTATTTCTGCATATTTTTTCCATCCTAAGCCCAAGTGTATCCAGCCCTATATAACTGAGGTATGCATTGGCAGGAGCCATGCATCCGCCGAAATTCTCCCATATATCTGTGCGAAGTCTCAAAAGAAAAGCTCTTTTTCCAAATTTTCTAAAATCCGAAAGCGCTGTATGCTTATCGAAATCCCAGCTAAAACGTCCTCCGTCAACAATGATTCCTCCGATGGAATTTCCTCCGCCGTTTATGTATTTGGAAGTGGAATGGATCACCACATCTGCTCCCAGCGAAAGCGGTCTTGCCAAATACGGTGTCGCTGTTGTGGAATCCACAAAAAGCGGAATACCTGCCTCATGTGCCACTTTTGAAACTTCAGCTACATCAAGCACTCTCAGCGAAGGGTTGGAAATAAGTTCACCGAAAACAACCTTCGTCTTGTCTGTGAGATGCTCTTTTACCGAATCTGCGGTCAGCTTATCAACGAATATGGTGTGTATACCAAACTTTTCCAGATCGTGGAAAAGAGAAATCGTCCCTCCGTACAATCCGCTTCCAACGATTATTTCATCACCGCTGCTACAGACTGCAAGAAGTGCAATTGTGATCGCCGACATTCCGCTGCTGCAACTGACTGCCCCAACTCCTCCTTCGAGTTCGTTTACTCTCTGTTCAAAAGCTGTAAGCGTAGGATTTCCAATCCTGGAATATGCATATCCCATGCTCTTATGAGCAAAAACTTTCTCAAGCTCCTCCATACTCTCGTATTGAAAGGCCGTCACCTGCGAAACAGGCGGTAATATCTCTTTCCCGGGATTCTTTGATATAGATCTTCCATGTAACAACTTAGTGTTAAACTCCATAGAGTCGTCTCCTTAGGAAAATAGTTTTTTATTTTGTAAAGAGCGCTGTGGAATAATATCTGTCTCCACTGTCGGGAAGAAGTGCTACGATAACTTTTCCTTCATTCTCGGGTTTCTTGGCATATTCAATTGCTGCATACAATGACGCTCCCGAAGAGATTCCCACTGATATTCCTTCTTTTCTTGCAAGAAGTCTTGCAGTTTCGAAAGCATCATCATTAGATGCCTTGAAAACTTCATCGTATACTTCCGTGTTCAGAACATCCGGTACAAATCCCGCACCGATTCCCTGAATCTTGTGTGCTCCTGCTTTACCTTCCGACAAAACAGGTGAATCTGCAGGCTCAAGGGCTACAACTTTAATATTGGGATTCTGCTCTTTGAGATACTCTCCGGTTCCTGTAACAGTTCCGCCTGTGCCTACACCTGCTATGAATATATCAACCTTCCCGTCTGTATCTTTCCAGATCTCAGGACCTGTTGTTGCCTTGTGCGCTGCCGGATTGGAAGGATTTACAAACTGCCCGGGAATATATGAATTAGGAATTTCTTTTGCAAATTCCTCCGCTTTCTCGATAGCCCCCTTCATTCCCTTAGGTCCTTCTGTAAGAACAATCTCTGCACCGTATGATTTAAGAATGCTTCTTCTCTCGACACTCATTGTCTCGGGCATTGTAAGAATAGTACGATATCCCTTTACTGCAGCGATTGCAGCAAGACCTATACCTGTGTTACCTGATGTAGGCTCTATGATAACCGAACCTTCCTTTAACAGTCCCTTTGCCTCAGCGTCTTCGATCATAGCTTTTGCAATTCTGTCCTTTACGCTTCCCGCGGGATTAAAATATTCAAGCTTAACAAGTACCGTCGCCTTAAGTGAAAGCTCCTTTTCTATATTTACAACTTCTACAAGTGGGGTATTTCCAACAAGCCCCAACGCGCCTTTATAAATATTCGCCATTTTTTGTATTTCCTCCGTTTCTATATTGTCATATATATGATCATTTACACTTTTTATAAAATACACATTTATGTAAATCGCCGCTAAAACCCTTGTTACTTTTGCGCTTTAGCAATCTAAAATTATCAAAATAATACTATGCATCAACATAGTATGTCAATAGGTGTTTGGTGCACAAAACGCATTATTATTCAGCTTATTGCCTTCAAACTCTCGTATACAACGTTCGCAAAAATTTTATGAGAATCTCCATCCATGTGCTCGTTATCCACTTCGCTTGCAGTTACATAATCTGCAGCCGCAAGGAAATGAACACCTCTGGAATCCGCTACAGTCTTATATACATCTTTTAACTGCTTACTTACAACAACGGATTCCTTGTCAAAATCGGGATCCTTGTCAGGTCTCCATACTTCATCCCCAAGAGCTATAGGGGATACGAGAAGTATCTTTTCCGGCTCAAGATGTTTAAGAAGTACATCGAGGCACTCCTCTATGCCTTCGCCGATGGTGTCCGCCGACACATGATAGTAGCTCTTGCAATCATTTGTTCCAAGCATGAGAATTGCATAGTCTACAGATTCATGCCCTTCAAAATATTGGTTTAATGAGTTTATTCCTTTTCTTCCGGGTCTGTGCTCATCTTCAAAGACCGTAGTTCTTCCGCACAATCCTTCTTCTATAACCTTTGCATCGCTAAGTCTGTTCTGAAGCACCCCTGTCCATCTTACATTTCTGGGATATCTCTTAAAGGGTGTTGTTCCGGGGATGAGTCCCCATGTATTTGAATCACCAAATGCAAGTATCTTTTTCATGTTACCCTCCATAAGGTCAAAAGTTTTTTCTCTTTATGAGATAAGTCTATCGCCATAGAAGTTCCATGTAAAAAAGATATAGGTTATAGGTGGTTATAAGTCGCAGTTATAATACAAAGAATCGCTTGCGACTCTTTCGCGCGCGAATGGTATTTAACCCCGCGAGAATAAAAAGAAGAAACACCAAGCAAAGCCTGATGTTTCCTCTTGATATTTCTATTATTCTTTTTTCTTTCCTGCACACAATTTTGGCTTCCAACCTACCATAGCAGCCTTGCCTTCCGGAGTAACGGGCTTAATCCATTTGCCGCGATACAGATGAATCTGCATGAGCACATATCTGATAGGTTCATCTATGTAGCAGCACGCAAACACAAGAAGTGTCGGAAGTTTTAAGATCATACCGGTTACCCAGACAATGGGAAGAACCATGAACCACATAAACACAATCTCCAAGACAGTTCCGTAAGTGGCATCTCCTGCCGCCCTAAAGGTATCATTCTGTGCCCAATTTCCCATTCGTATAAAAGCAGCAACGGCAAATATGCATATAAAGCCAAAGGCAATCCTGAAGCTCTCGCCGTTCATCTTCATGACAGTAAGTATCGGAGTGTGGAGCCCTATAAGGGACAGAACAACAATTCCTATTACAACCTGACACATATATACCAGTCTCCACGCTCTTGCGTAGGCTGTATCTATATTTCCGCAACCAACTTCTTTTCCCACAAGAATTGATGATGCATTTGAAAAGCCTGCAAAAAATCCTATGACAAGTCCCTCAAGCGTCCTAAATACTGCAATCGCTGCAATAGCCTCTTCGGGTTGTCTTCCAAGCACAACGTTTATTACCATGTTGGCGACGCCAAGAAACACCTCATTTGCAATGATTGGAGCGCACTTTTTAAAATATGCTCTCAGAAATTCTCCGTTCCATCTAAAATGTCTTTGGATTGCAAGAAGATATGGATGTCTGTTTGCGATCGCGCAGGCGACTATAACGACAATGCTCACAGCCTGTGCTATCACTGTTGCAAGTGCTGCTCCTCTTACTCCCATCTTCGGTGCTCCGAGATTCCCAAAGATGAGTACCCAGTTAAGAAATATGTTGGTCGAAACCGCAGCGACAGAGCCATAAAGCGGGATGCGAACTCTTTCCGTACACCTAAGCATAACCGCCATTGCCATTGACAGTACCATAAGAGGATACGCAAAACCTGCAATCCTAAGATATTGCACTCCAACCTGTCTGATAGACTCTTTATCGGTATATAATTTCATAACAAGCTCGGGAAAACAGGTCGCCATGATGCAAAAAAGAATTGCAACCGCCATCATGCTGGACAGAGTAAGACCATAGGACCTGTTGATTCCGTCCTCGTCTTTATTTCCCCAGAACTGAGAGATAAAGAGCATTCCTCCGCCCACAAATCCCCAGTATCCGCTGAACATCAGGGATGAAAATTGTGCGCAGAGTCCCACGGCGCCAACTTCTATCTGTCCTATTGACGCTATCATCATGGTATCCACCATGGAGCCTGTAGTCGTAAGAAGATTCTGAAGCGCAACAGGAAGCGCTATAACCGCAACTTTTTTAAGGAAATCTACCCAATCAAATTTTTTGCCGGACATAAGAAACACCTTCGTTAAACTATCATTTTATTATTGCTTTATAACCATATATCAAGTGGTGTTTCATGTCTATGCAATTAACGCTATTTTCATACCATTTAATTGTGCGACAGACGAAATTTCGTTATAAAATGATATTATGACTAAAAATTTGTTGCGAAAGGAGCATTTGTTATGAAAGGTTATGGCATGATAAGAGTGGGCGATGTCGGCTGGCTTACTTGGTAAATTTTTATATCAGAAAACCTCGAGCATATTTGGCCCGAGGTTTTCTTAATTTATATACTAATGCTTTTTATTTACCCCAAACTTCTTCCGCAATCTCTTTTACAAGCTTGAGCTTAGCCCACTGCTCTTCTTCAGTAAGCTTATTTCCAATGTCACAAGATGCAAAAAGCTGCTTGAACGCTCATCGTCATACTCAAGGAAAAGGACCGATTTCCCAATCCTTCTACAATCAACACCATTTTATTTTTTTATCTTCCAAATGGTATTTTGCTTTGCTCCTTCGCGTTCGATGTAACCTTTTTCTCTAAGTGAGTTCAAAGTACGCTGTACTGTACGAACCGTCTTAAAAGTCTTTTCTGCAAGTTCATCTCTTGACGCATCTGGTCGAACCCTTAGTATTGCTAATATCGTCTTCTCTGTGTTATTTAAATCACTCTCAGAAGTGACATTGGTAGTGACATCAGTAGTGACATTGGTAATGCCACTTACCGGATTCCGCTTAATTACAAATTTGAATCCGTTTTCTCCACTCACATATGAATACTCAACACCCGCATCTTTACACAAACTGTCAATACGCTTAAAACCACTTCCAAATTTTTCAATCGACTTATTCAAAAACAGAATTTTGGATATCATAGGATTTCTTATCTCAGATTCCAGATCCTGTTCTATATAATCCTCAGGCTTATATTTACTGGCATATTCTCCCGGACTATAGATTGTAATCTTCCCCGGGTGAATGCAAATCTCATGTGTTGTTCTCCCTCCATAAATAGCATGAGCAAAACTGTTTGCCAAAACTTCTCTGACAACAGCCACTGGCACTTCAGGTATCTCATACCTTTCCATACTCCCAATTTCGACTCTCCATCGTATATTAGAAAGTATGTATTCCTCAGCAAGTCTCAGCAAATTAAAAATATTGTCTTCAATAACTTTCATGTCTAAGATGGTCAACTTTTCATCAGTAGCAAATATCCCCACTTTCAATGTTATAGGATGATTATTACCAAATAAAGCTTCACCTGCATGAGTCAAAAAACCATTTTTCACAAGTCCAAATCGCTTCAGAATGTTTGAACAAGTATATCTTCCCTCTGGCATTCTTCCTGCAGTAACCGCATTTTGCCAAAAGTTTTTTACAGCATGACGATCCACTTGTTTTTCAGTAAGCTCCGATATGCCTTTTTCCCACTTTTCGCGGTACTTATTAGCCCCAAAGAATACCTTTAATTCCTCGGGTGACACTTCTCGATCTTCATCTGCCGTTCTAAGATAATATCTTCCTCCAGCCGAATATGGTGAACATTCGCCGCTAAATTCAACTTTTATAGTACTGACTCCATCAAACATCTCTTACTGTATTGCTGGATAAATCTGAGGTCGTATTGTTTCATATACTGCTCTAGATACATCTCTCAAGGATGATTCTGATACTTCTTGACCAGTAACATCACCATTGGGTTTTACTCCAAAATACAGCGTTCCTACTCCATGTTTGTTTAAGATGGATGCAATTGAAATCATCGCAGCCTTCATCTCACCTGTCGTTTTCTTAAATTCAAGTGTTTCTGTCTCTTTTCCTAAATTCACCATATGCCCCTCCTGATTAGAAGTGACACTATTATATAGCAGAAGTGACATTTTGTCATTGCAAAAATGTCACTTCTGTTGAACATCCTGATGATTTCTCTTTATTTACCCCAAACTTCTTCCGCAATCTCTTTTACAAGCTTGAGCTTAGCCCACTGCTCTTCTTCAGTAAGCTTATTTCCGATCTCGCAAGATGCAAAACCACACTGAGGGCTTAAGTAAAGCCTGTCGAGCGGTACGTACTGCGCAGCATCCTTGATTCTTGCGATAACCGCATCCTTATCCTCAAGTACGGGTGACTTGGTTGTGATAAGTCCAAGAACAACTTTCTTATCGGGTGACACCTTTGCAAGAGGTGCAAAGCCGCCTGAACGCTCATCGTCATACTCAAGGAAAAGTGCGTCAACATTTTCTTTGGCAAATACATGATTCGCAACGGTATCATATGCACCACTTGTAAAGTAAGTTGAATGATAGTTACCTCTGCATATGTGTGACGTGATAACCATATCTGCGGGCTTACCTTCAAGTGCAAGGTTGTTGACTTTAAGGAGCTGATCCTTAACTTCCTCAAGATCTATACCTAGAGCCTTATATCTGAGTTCTGCGGCATCTCCAACGATGGCGCCCCATGTGCAATCATCAAACTGAAGATTGCGGCAGCCTGCATCGTAGAACTGCTTTATCACATCACGATACGCTGCAGCCACATCCTCTATGAGCTCATCGTTTGTAGGATAGAACTTTCTTGTATTTTCGTAATTATATGGTACGATCATCTGCTGGAATGTCTGAGCAGGCGAAGGGATCGTGTACTTCGCAACAGTGTTCTCATCCTCAAACTGCTTAAGGAATTTGTAATACTCGACAAAAGGATGTGCCTTAGCCTTGATCTTACCTGTAAGGAATGTATCATCAAGTACCGCAAGCTCTCCGTTAAAAGGAACTCCGTTTCCCGTAGCCTTGTGATCCACACCTTCAAATCCCCACATAAAATCAAGATGCCAGAATGTTCTTCTGAACTCACCGTCAGTGATCACGTGATAGCCAAGCTCTTTCTGCTTAGCGACAACTTTCTTTATCTCTTCTTCAACTACTTTGTTGAATTCCTCTTCTCTGATCTTACCTTCGTTAAACGCCGCCTTTGCATCCTTAAGTGCCTGCGGACGAAGGAAGCTTCCGACAAAATCATATCTCTGTGGTGTTGTTATTCTGCTCATTATATATGTCCTCCCGTTCGGTGCTTTGATTCAATGAGGACATTCTAGCAGTAAATTTTTATAATTAAAAATATTTAGTTTTTGATGTTATTCATAGATCAAATCTATGATAGTTTTTTTCATTAGCTTTTGTGTTTCAATTTATCGTCAAGAAATATCTCATATCATCCAGCATATTTTGGAAAGAGGTTCTCATAACACACTTATTCCCTGCATATTGCTGTATAAAACAACTAAAGCGAACATAATCTTTATAAACTTCATTTAACAAAAGCTTGGAATTACCATAGTACATATATATACATTCAGTTGTATACCCACCGCGGGAACGCACGCTTACTCTTCTCCATCTTTTTATATTATCTACCGAAATTACTTTCTTAAATCTGAATAATCTTCTTATTTCAATCGTCCTATTTCTTTTATCAATTTTTATTCTGCTATAGAATAAATCGGCCATCCTATAATCTATACAGAAAAAGCACCAAACCCAAGGTACAAAGATCAGCCCCATTGCTTCTCCATTCTTAAAACCTTCGATTGTCATACAAAGAAAGGGAAGCCATATAAGCACAACGCAAGACACGACAAAAAATCCAATTATTTTCCATAAAACCGAGGCTTTAACCTCAAATTCATAAAAATCTTTTTTATCCATATACTCACTCAATCTTCGCCGACAAGATGCACCGTCTTATAGCTGTGACCCGTTGCCGGTAAGAACTTCTCTATAACATCAGAAGTCTTGAGCCTAAGGCTTGAAGTGCACACACAAGGGTGGCAACCGAGGTTTTCTTCCTTCAGTACATCTTCATCAATAAGCAGCTGAACCGCGTGATCCTTGTCATTCATAAGTCCCATCACACTTACCGATCCGGGCTCGATATCAAGATATTTCAACATATCTTCAGGTTCTGCAAAAGAGAGTCTTGCTGATCCGATCTGCGACGACAGCTCTTTTGTCTTGAACTTCTTATCGCCCGGCATCATAAGTAAATAGAAATTGGTCTTCTGTCTGTTGCAAAGAAAAAGATTCTTGCAAATAACAACTCCAAGTATTCCGTCTATCTCGTTGCATGCTTCCATCGTACTCGCAGCCTCGTGATCCGTTCTGTAGTATTCAATCCCCAACTTATCCAAAAAATCGTATGTACGCGCCTCTCTCGGAAGGCGCCATTCGGTTGATTCCGGTCTCCCCAAATGTAATTCCATCTTTTTTCTCCTGTTATGTTTAATTGATTGCCTACGCTGAATTGATCTGTGTTTCCTTAGCAATCTCGGGTGTTCAACAATAAAGGGCTTGCCCTCTATCTCGCTGTTAAAACCGGATTGAATCCAGCTTACGTGAATCGTTCCGTTTTTGGAGTAACGTCTCACGTAAAATATTACTATCTCCGACAAGATTTACGTGAATAGCTCCAGCTTTTGCACTAGTCCTCACGTAAAATATTCCGATTTCCGGAAAAATTTACGTGAATCTCTCTGTTTTTTTGCAAGCTCTCACGTAAAGAAACTCCATTTCCGAAAAAATTTACGTGAATTGTCCCATTTTTAGGCAAGCTCTCACGTAAAGATCCACCGGTAGTGTTCGTAGTATCCCTAGGCAAGCCCAGCACTCCCAGCAGTATACGCAGGCGACAGTGGATCATATTTACTGTCAAATAGCAGTTTCGTAACAGTTTCCTATTCAAAAAGTGCCCGCATTACTACGAGCACTGATATCATTACAAATTCATTTTATTCAACGTAATAAACGTAATTCTCTTTCCTCGGAGCAGGTGCTGATACGGGCTTATCAGCATATCCAAGCGCACAATGTCCGATACCTTCATAGTCTCCCGTAATGCCGAGCTTCTTAAGAAGCTCTTTTCCGAAGGCAGAATCAAATTCTTCCTTGGCTCTGTGAATCCATATACTGTTCACACCGAGACTCGCTGCGGCATTCATGAGATTTCCCATTACAAGCGATCCGTCATAAACATGAGTCGGAGCACTCTTATCCGCAAGGACAATCAGAATGACAGGCGCTCCGTAAAACGGATCGACATCTTCAGCCCATCCGCCGATTTTCCTGTTTTCCTCTGAGATAGCATCTCGAAGCTCTTTATTTGTCACAGCAATAATGATAGGGCTCTGCCTGCCCATACCTGTTGCAGCATATGTGCCTGCTTTGATGATCGCATCAAGCTCTTCTTTTTTGATCATGTCAGGCTTGAAACTTCTGCAACTACGCCTACTTTCCAATACTTTCAAAGTCTCATTCATACTAAATACCCCCTCGCATCATATCATGAAAAACAGTCTCATTAACACTTAGGTATTGCCTAAAACTCAGCCCATTCCTCCGCCGAATTCGACAGCCCACAAAGCCTGACGGTTATTTTTTCCATAACTCTTTGTGCTCATGTCTATAGCTGCACCGATAATCCCGGGAAGTCCACCTATAAATATATTTATTATCAGGCACAATATTCCGCTTCCCGAACTATCGACATACTCGACAATTCCTGCCGGTGTACGGCGAAAATAATTTACATTGTTCCTGAGCTTATTACTCTGCGAAATATTCCAGATGCCCATAAGAATCAGTACTATTCCTACTCCGACAATCAGTGTCACTACGCCAAATATAATCTGCAATATAGCAACTACCATCCATGCACTCGCGGAGCTATCCATCTTGTTTATATAAGTGTTGTATATAAAAGACGGTTGTGTGAAGCCCATAGGTTGATAATACGGTGCCGGCTGCATCGGTGCACTTGGTACCTGTGGCATCGGTGCACTTGGCATTTGCGCGTTATTTGAAATCTGAGAAGAAGTGACAGCGGAATCAAATTCCGGATTGAGCAACGGTGTTCCGCACTCGGTGCAAAACCTCTCATCATCCGAAAGATTCTTTCCACATTTAGGACAAAACATAGGAGCCTCCTGTTAAATAAAAAAACTTAGCATTAAATATGCTATCGGAATTCTCCCGTGATGTAAATACCTTATACGTGTCTGACTACTTCAAAACGCTCAAGTTTAACCTCTTCATCTTCATCAATCCCGCCTTTCTGCCTCGCTATCTCTATCTGCCTCTCAACCGTATCGACGCCTTCAAGATCGGGCAGAAGAAGTCCTCGACGTGCTCCGCAGGATACAATAACTCCATAGCGCTTTACATCAAGTTCATCCGGAGATGAGATTTCTTCAGGCTCTCCGAGAACATCAACGTTGATATCAAGAAGCGGCAATTCATCGGGACTTATCGGCATAAAGCGCGGATCCTTGGTTGAAGCACTGATAGCATTATTGATGATCTCTTTTGCCACACACTCGGTTGTCGGAAGTATGGTTCCTATGCAACCTCTTAGCTCACCCGCCTTATGTATTGAAACAAACGCACCAGCTTTTTGCGTGAGCATCTCACCGGGAAGATCTGAGGGCACAGCTATGACTTCGCGACTTAGAATGTAGCTTTCAAGAGATTTTCTTGCAAGGCGCACATACTCATCCGATTTTGCCACTTTTTCTTTTAACCCTGCCATGAGCTTTTCCATGTAAGCAGCGCGAAATCTCCTCGTTTCATCAGTTCCCTTGGGATAAAAAGAAGCAATTCCGTAGCCAACGCCTGTAACATCCTGATGTGAATAGACTTTCGCCTCAACTGCCATTCCGTCCAGAGCTCCCGCCATTATGACAAAAGACCTGTGACCGCACTCCGCAGCTTTGTAGCAGAAATCCTCTCCGAACTCAAACATCTCGCCAAATGCGGCACGCTTTGCAACATCCATTATTTTCTCATCATACTCAGGGCCTTCTTTGGCAAATCCGTAAGGACCGTGTTCCTTTAATTTATGTGAAAGATCGCCGCTTGCAACCAGCACAACGCGCCTTCCCGTTTTATCCACGGCTTCCTTTATCATCTCTCCGAGCTTGTAGTGCTCCAAAAGTCCGATTCCCGAAAGCCCGATGCGAATTATTTTTCCCTCTTTATACTTCTTCCTGATGAAGAAGAGCGGAACCATCGTGCCGTGGTCAAGCTCAGGTTCTCTCTCCCCGAGTATCCCCGCCGGAAATTCGCCCTCATCTGCTATATCGCACAGAACTTCCCTGAGTTCCTCATCATATTCCTCGTCAAAAGAAACCTGCGGTGCACCGAAACCTGCAAACGAGCCCTCCGCACGGTCTCCGGGCGATATATGAAAATAATCGGAATACATTGTGCTGTGCGGGCTTGTGATTATAATTGTCTCGGGCTTAAGCTCCGCTATCTGCTCCGCAACATTTTCATATGAACTTATAGTTTCCCGAACAGCGTTCTCTCCGCCTTTTCCAACTTCCGGAATTATAAGCGGCGGATGCGGTACCATAAATGCTGCAAGTATTGCCATGTTTTACCCCCTTTGCAATCGATTTTATCTAACAGTTTCCTGTATATACATATGTCAGATTCTTTTCTGCAACCGTTTTCAGATGATATATCTTTTCCACAGGCGTAGCATCTCTGTCCGTCATGTTAAACCTCGGGAAAAATCTGGAAAGATGCAGCGGTATATCCTTATCAAGAGAAGCGATCCATGCGCTAAGCTCGAATATTTCTTCGTCGGAATCGTTTTCTCCCGGAATTATCAGCGTTGTCAGCTCCACATGAGAATATTTGACCGCCTCTGTTATAAAGTCCATGACCATCTTCCTGTTGCCCTTTAGGATATTCTCATAATAACGGTCGGTAAATCCCTTAAGATCAATGTTCATCGCATCGACATATTGAAAAAGTTCCTGCACCGCTTCAACTTCAGCCATTCCGTTTGACACAAGAACCGTCTTTAAGTTCTTCGGCTTAAGAAGTTTTGCCGTATCCAATACATATTCAAAAGAGATCAACGGTTCATTGTAGGTAAAAGCAACACCGATATTTCCACGTTCCTGCTGCTCTTTGGCAATTGCCGCAAGTTGCTGCGGTGAGACATATTCGGCTTCTTTTTTGACAAATTCAACTTCGTCGCCCCAGGAAATCTCATAGTTCTGGCAAAAAGGACAACGCAGATTACATCCGTAACTTCCGACGGAAAGAATGGCGCTTCCCGGATAAAATCTGTTAAGCGGCTTCTTTTCAATCGGATCAAGAGCAATGGACGTTATCTTCCCGTAATTCTCAGGGACAACTCGCCCGTCCTTGCATGTCCTAACACCACAGAACCCGTGTCCGCCTTCCCCTATCTTGCAATGTCTGTAGCATACACTACACTCAGCCATCACTTTCTCCTTTCACAAGCGTTTTCTCATCTGCAATTATCCCCAGCATCACAAAGAAATACGGCGCTGCACACACTATGGAAAAATTGCAAAGTGTAAAGATAAAATAAGATACCGCCACAACTGCAGCGATTTCCTTACATTCATCGCCAAAACCTCTTTTAACAAAAGTTGCCGCCACGGTATAAAGCATGTATAGATAAGCCAAAAGCCCCACTACGCCAATGTTTATAAGATAATCCAGAATCTCACTGTGCGCCGAAGTAAGAGCGACATTATTAAATCGCTCGTAAAATGTAGCCGCAGCGTCAGGATGTGCACCCAAATATTCTTCAAGTGCATACATATATCGATTGGGCCCTACACCTAAAAACTTTTCCCTGACGGAAAAGTTTTTGAAAAGATCTAGCGTAAGGCTCCATATATATCCCCTTCCGTTTGCCAGATCGTAATGCCCGCTCGCAATGAAAACCACAATAAAATACAGTATCGTTCCTGCGATAAAAATCACCGGAAGTATCGATATGTCTTTTTTCACAGAAAGCTTAAACTTCCATGCGAGCACGATCAAAAATGCTGCGAGGCATGAAACTACAAGCATCTTGGTGGAGCAAAGACAAATCGCTACTCCCGCCAAGACCAGATATACTCCGTACATCACTCTTGTCAGAAGTCTCTTTGTCATCATGAACATATATATGGCTATAGGCACGATCACTGCCAGGTATTCGCTGAACCAGCTGTAATTGCCAAATGTCGATACATACAGACTGTACTGTGGTTCAATACCGCTCGTATACATCAGAAGCGGATCGGCTCCTATTCTGTTTGCGATTGAAACTATTGCCGGAAACGTTGATATTGTCACGATCGTATGGAATATCCACTCGCGACATTCAAGATATTTGGATATGTAAAAAAATGACAAGACCAATATTGTAAGAAACAAAGCGCCGGTACTGAATCCCGAAACGCCGTAAACAGCTTCTTTTACAGCCCCCGAAAGAACAGTAGACAAAAGAACTGTTCCCCAAAAGATTCCCATTGCTATATTTACACGCGAAGTCACGAACTTAAACGGCTCAACATCGGCTCTTTTGGTAACATCATCAATAACCGAGGATAGAACATAAAGAATAAGCGTCAGCACGCTCACTAAATAAAATACCTCTGTCTTGTGAACAGTGATATTCTCGAAGGTTCCCTTATTGAAGATCGGTATTGCGACAAAGATCGCCAATACATAAAAAAGCGCAATATAATTTTTACTTTTTTTCATGGTCTCCGAAATAATGGTACATATAAAGCAGGTCCCGCTTCATGTCTTGAGGCGGGACCCGGCATTTCAGCTCTTCATATTCTATTTTACACGTACGGTCAGTGCTTTACAACTGCATACATAACATTGGGCGACTGAGCCGCATCAACGTTTACAGTTATAACATTGGGATCGGTGCTGACATTGTCATAAACTTTGCTTGCACCGCCTGCATATACCGCAACTACAGAGTATTTCGCACCTTCTGTACGGAAGTTTGCGGGAATTCCTATGCTTATTGCTCCGGCAGATGCATCAGTACCGGCTGTATATACGCCGCCAACCATCTTTCCGTAATAAACATTTATACAAGGGCCGACTGTTCCGCCCAGTCCCTGAGCAGCACTCTGAGCTACAGCATAAGCTGCCGTACTTTTCTTTACGTCGGCATCCATTACCTTAACAAAAGCTCCGCTCTCGGGAGTTGTGGGCTTAAGCGCTACGCCCTGAACCTTCTTTGCCATATAATATCCGTCTACATCCGACTTAACACCTGCAACAGTCTTATTTACAGGTGAAGTAGCTTCAGCAACGAACTCTTCTCTTTCTTTTGCAACCCTCTCCTGTCTTGCTTTCTCAGCAAGCTCTTCCTGAGATTCTCCGGTCGCAGCTACAATCGCGTTGGTTACAGGTGACAATGTGATCAAGCCTACAAGCACTGCAGCCATCGCATACTTAAAGGTCTTTCTCAAATACATTACACATCCCTCCTTGCTAAACAACAACAATTTCTATGCTTTAAAGAACTTCATGTTTTCATTAAGTTCTTCAGCAATCTCTTTCAATTTGTCTGCCGAACTTGCAAGTGATGTAACCGTAGCTGAAAGTTCCTCCATTGATGCGCCTGTTTCTTCAGAAGAAGCTGCATTTTCTTCTGAAATCGCAGAAAGTGCACTCATTGTGTCAACCACTGCATCTTTGGAAGATGCGCAGGTTTCCGCGCCTTGTGAAATAAGTTTAACTCCGTCTACGGTACTGCCTATATCCTGAAGCATTCCGTTAACTGCATCAAGAGTCTCGCCAATAGCTATCTGCTGCTCGTTGTTTCCGTTCTTGACGTCTTCGGCAGCTGCAACCGCGGCTTTACTCTGCTCAAGAAGTGTAGTCATTTCCTTCATGATCTCATCAGCCATTGCCTTGGAATCATCGGCAAGTTTTCCGATCTCTTCAGCAACGACAGCAAATCCTTTTCCTGCTTCTCCGGCTCTTGCAGCCTCAATTGAAGCATTGAGAGAAAGAAGGTTTGTCTGAGTTGCAATAGATGTAATACCTTCAACTTTATCGCTGATAATGTCAACGGCTTCCTGAGTTGCCTGAATAGTATTGGCAATATCATCTATCTTGGTCGTCATCTCAATGGACGACTCTCTGAGTGTTGCAAGCGAAGTACTTGATACTTCGGATGCTTCCTTCATCTTATCCGCAAGTCCCGAAAGATTTCCGGTAGATGTCTGTACATCATTGACCGCATCACCGATACGATCTACATTATTTGAAGCATTTTGGATCTCATCAGCCTGCTGCGTAGCTCCGGAAGCAATTTCCTGAACGGCATTTGATACGTCATCTGCTGTCTGTGAGATCTGATTCGCCATATCGGACAGCTCTCCGGAAGATGTTCCTACATTTTCTGCTGATTCTTTTATATGACTGACAATCTCATCAAGTTTTTCGATAACTGAATTAGTAGCCTTTGAAATAGCTCCAAATTCATCTTTTCTTTTGTCATATTTTGAAACTTTAACAAAACGTCCGTCTGCAAGTGCGCCAAGTGAATCATTAACCGCAGCTATCGGCTCTGTGAAGCTCTTTGCCATAAGCAACGAGATTACAACGGCAACAGCAAGCAAGATCAGGCCGAGCACAACAACTATAAGTGCTGAGCGGATTGCCGACGACATTATTTCACTGCTTGTCTTGGATACCGCAACAACGAATCCTGTAGTAGGTTCCCTTACCCATGATGTATAAGTAAGCTTACCGTCTATAATGCTTGTGTATGTATTACTCTCCAATTCCGAAGTCATATATTCATCTTCGGTATGCTCTATAGGCTCATCTTCAGGCGCGATCTCGAACTGAGAATGTGCTGCAACCGTACCTGCTTTATCTACTATATATCCGTTCTCTACGTTCTCAACAAGAAATTCATGCAATACATTAAGATCAAAGCTTCGCTGCAGTGATCCTATCATCTGACCGGTCTCGTTATCAAAAACAGGAACGATGATAATACAGATTCTGTTTCCTGCTGCCTTACTTACAACAATGTTGGAAACAGTCGGTACTTTTTTGGTAAAACACTCCTGGAAATATTCTCTGTCAGCTATATTGGTTGAATCTTTGCGGTCTGTTCTTATAAGCTGATCACCACTTGGAATGGACAAAATACAGTTTGAATTTCCATCATTGATGTTTTCGTTGATCTTGTCCATCTGTTTTAGGATTATCTGTCTCTGACGAAGCGTATCCGCACCATCTGCATCTTTATTGTACGACTTTACATAATCAATGGTACTCTGAGCAGATGCGCATGTTCTAAGCGCAATATAATTCTGCTGAACAATGGTACTGAATCTGCCTTCTACAACTTTTGCATCCGATTCCAACAGATCCAATGCATCTTTCTTAGCTTTTCCTGTAGAAGTTTTGTAGCTGACACCAACTGCAATTAGCAGAGGAACTGCCGCAACGGCAAGCAATATCAAGATTAGTTTGGTCTTTATGCTATCTTTCAATTTGATCTTTCCGCTCTTTTTCTTTTTTACACCAGTACTCGCCATCGTAGACACCTCCATGCAAAAATCCTTCGCGCAAAAAGCTATCGAAATAACGCCTCAAATAAAATTTTACACCGTGAACACTAAAAAAATAGCATTTTTACGCTTTTTTAATTTTCTTTTTATGTAAATGTTACAAGCAAAAAGGCATGGATCAGATCTTGATCCATGCCTCTTTTTTCTAATTTTAATAAGCTCCGTCCTGCCCAAATACTACCGGGAATGTCCTTAGAATCAGTTCAAGATCTTTTATCAAACTCATATCCTCAATGTACTGCAGGTCCAGTTCAACCCATCTGTCCCACTTGATATCTGCTCTTCCCGACACTTGCCAGTAGCAGGTAAGTCCGGGCTTAACGATCAAGCGCTGTTTCTCATATGCGTTACATTCTTCCATCTGAGAATACAGAATAGGTCTTGGTCCGACGATGCTCATGTCACCTTTTATTATATTAAATAGCTGGGGTAATTCATCGATTGAAAATCTTCTGATAAATCTGCCAACACGTGTTACTCTCGGGTCATTCTTAATCTTAAACGCATGTCCCGTCTGCTCATTCTGAGATTGCATCTTCTCAAAAAGAGCTTCTGCATTTCTATACATGCTCCTGAATTTATAGATCTTAAAGCTCTGCATATCTTTGCCCGCTCTTTGCTGGGTAAAGAAAATAGGGCCTCCATCTTCAAAGAATATAGCAACAGCCGTTATCAGAAAAACCGGCAAGAGCACAATAAGCGCTGCTGTTGCCGCAACAACATCAAAGGCTCTCTTGAGCCATTTATAAATATTTGTTTTATGATCATAGATCTCCCAATAATTGAGCTCTATAATCTTTTTTCCTCGAGTCCGTACTACCTTCTCAGCCAGAAGCGCATTCGTTCTTGCCATTCCATAACCCCCTCATAGGCTGTTATTACCGGGACACTCCATATTGGTATATCCAATACATGTATCGGCACAATTTTGAAATAATTGAATGCTATAGCCGAAAATTTTCGAAATAATTTAAATTTTTCAGAACTATTGTTATTTTACGTTTATATTATAATCTATATTTTGTACTTTGTCACAATCTTATATACAAAAAATATCCAAATAATGGATATTTTTTCCATTTTTTAAAAAAACATATATAATTTTTTCTATGGAGGGAAAAATGATAACATCGGAAATTAAATTAAAATACCCTATCCTCATGGTACACGGAATGGGTTTTCGCGATCATAAGCACTTAAATTATTGGGGAAGAATACCGGGAGCGCTCGAAAAAGCAGGCTGTAAGATATTCTACGGCAATCAGGACAGTACCGCTTCTGTTGAAACAAATGCAGAATGTCTGAAAGAGCGTATAGAAGAGATCCTCAAAGAAACAGGCGCCGAAAAACTCAATGTCATAGCTCATTCAAAAGGCGGCCTTGATATCAGATGCGCAATATCAAAATACGGACTCGGAGAAAAAATCGCTTCCGTAACAACGATAAACACGCCTCACCACGGTTCCCGTACAGTGGATAAGCTCCTAAAGCTTCCGGATTGTCTCGTGAGAATCGCCGCAATATTCACCGATCTTGTATTTGCGGTACTCGGTGATGAAAAACCCGATGCATACAGTGTTTTCAAGCTGTTCACCACAGCTGAATCCGATAAGTTTAACAGGGAACATCCCGATGCACCCGAAACCTACTATCAGAGTTATGCATTTGTGATGAAGTCTCCCTTCGGTGATATTTTCCTGTGGTTTCCAAGCCTTGTTATCTGGCTTCTGGACGGACCAAACGACGGGCTCCTTACTCCCGACTCGGTAAAATGGGGAAATTTCAGAGGAATACTTAAAAGCAACTCAAGACGCGGCATATCACATTGCGACGAAGTCGACATGCGCCGCATGCGCTTTACAAAAAAGACCGGCGACGGAGTTTCGGACATTCCGGATTTCTATCTTGGCGTTGTACAAGAGTTGGCAGAAAAAGGGTATTAAATACAAAAAACGCGCTCCGGAATTGATATCACAGTTCCGAAGCGCGTTTTTTGTTTGTCATTATTTTTTTATTTTTTATATATGTCTGAGTAGGCCAATAATCCCGGTCACTACTAGAATAGGCAATGCAATGTATATCAGACCACTGATCATCATTACAACTACAAGCGGAAAGATTACCATGAACATAACCATCTTCATGATGCTCCATGTTGCCTTGCATGTGAAGCATAAAAGCCTGCCAAGTATGCCAAATAAAAAAACTAAAAATAGAAATGTAATCATAGCTTTCACCCTTTCGTCATTACTGTTTGTTGATGAATATGATTATATTCGAAAGGGTATGTCCGATACATATCGACATCTGCAAATTCTAATCTCTTATTTCGCCATTTTGGCAAAATAAACTTCCGTTCATTAATCTGCACCTACTGCAAGCGCTAAAATAATTCCGGCACTCATACAGAGCAAAAATATAAGAAATAGCATGTCACTATTCATCACTTTCTGTAATCGCATCAAACTCGAGGATCACCTTGAAGAAATCACCGTCTATGAATATGTTCATTGTTCCGCCCATAGACTTGGTAAGACTATGCGCTATAGACAGTCCAAGCCCGTTCCCGTCTGTATATCTCGACTTATCGCCTCTGACAAATCTTTCCATCAGTTCTTCCGGTGAGATATTTAATTGTTCACGGGATGTATTTCTAAAAGTAAATCTGAGCTTATTGTCTTCTTTTTCAAGATTTACGTATGCTCTGGTATCTGCCTGAGCATATTTGACAATATTGCTCATAATATTATCGAACACTCTCCACAAATACCTGTTGTCTGCCATAAGGGTCATCTCACCTTCACAGCTGTTAACAACAACCTCTATCTTCTTTTCCTTAAGTCGTTCCGCAAATTCTCCGATGGATTGATCAAGCAAAACCTCTGCATTTACTTTCTCCATATTAAGCTCAATATTTCCGGTGGAGATTTTGGATGCTTCAATAAGATCTTCAACCAGCTTTTTTAGGCGCAGCGACTGCCTGTTAAGAACTTCAAGATATTCCTTTGCGTTCTCATTTTCCAGATTCTCTTTATTTAGAAGATCGACATAGTTGATTATTGATGTGATAGGCGTCTTGATATCGTGAGATACATTTGTAATAAGCTCTGTCTTCATTCGCTCACTCTTTGTGCGCTCCGCCAAAGCAATCTCAATTCCCGCCTGAATATCGTTGAGGGCTGTTCCGGTTTCTTCCATAAACTGTGGCATTCCCCTTACATCAACATGTGCTGTCATATCTCCCGCCGCAAGTTTTTCTGCAGAGTCTTTTATCTTTGAATAGCTTCGAATTCCCCAGAATATAAATGCTGCAAATACAACCATAACTACAACACAGGAAACCGCAAGGCTCTCAGCTCCCCCAAAACCATTCATAGTAAAATCATATATCACAACTACCGTGATCATAGGTATTGCCAAAAAAGCTGTCCATATCCGAGTCTTCCAATTCTGCAGCTTTAAAAACAAACTCTTCTCGTTCATTCTATGAAGTTTAACATTAACCGCCACTGTTGAACAGAAGATCAATCCCATTACCATTGCCAAAATCCAGCCGATAACTTGAGCAGAAATATTTAAAGCAAGGTGTCTACTTGGAATCACTCTATCTAATATATTGATAATAAAGCCCCCAAAGACCACTTCGCCAAACAATATCACCTCAATAGGCATATTATCAATAGGGCCTGCCACAATCTCTTCACTTTGTCCCACATGGCCTGATGCGATCAGGAATATCACAAAGCAAACACACGCCAATATAAAAGCAATAATACTCATTACCGGAAGAAAAAGTCGTGCCGCGCTTGCCACGCCAACGATTTTATGTGCCTCTGCATAATAATCATGTACATGATCTTTGGCGGAAAGCTTAGTTTCATTCGGGAAACAAATGAAAGTATAATATTTGTTTTCGGGATTGGGCTCAAATGCTTCAATTGTTGAATAATCCCTCAAATCCGCACGTGGCATTACATAAAGCGTATCCATAAACAGATCAGCACTATTTTTCATATCCTCAAAAGTATCATGAAGCGGCTCCAAATCTGCAACATAATCCCCACTAAGAACACACACCTCGATACCGTTATTTAACTCCAAATATAGATTAGCTCCAGGCACTCGCATTGAAATCGGATCACATTTGACGTAATCATTAATAGAAAACTTGCCGCTATCCCAAACTTGTTTATAAGCGTCATTCAATTTTTTTATCTCATTTACGTTTCTATTTGAATAACTCTCACCAAATTCATACCTACTTGTCAGATCATAGAATTTGTCATTTGCATAAACATATGCCTTATTTCCGACAATATCATATCCTATGCCTTGTATGTCATGATATGTCGTCTGTCTAATATCTTTTTCAACAATGTAATCATCGTAGCCATCAAAAAATATATCTGTAAAATTACTATCATTAACGGTCTTAAAAACCGTACTCTTGTTGATAATACATGCCTTACTATAATACTGATTCCCTTCCGGCACAGGAACACCGTCGAAATTCCGATACACATATATTTTGTCATCATTTAAATCAGTATTTTGGGTTACTTTTCCATCAATGATTCCAAAGTAACAATTCATTTCGTTCAAACGGTCGGCATTGAAGCCTGATTCATATCCAGAGAGAGCCAGAGCAGCGTAAGCTCCTCCCGCATTATCATATATATGATTTCTAAACACATTTCCATATTCATACTCCCCGGTATTAAGCACAACATTGCCAGCCATACTTATTAAAAAGCACGTAGCAAAAAATATGCATGCTATTGCCGATAAAATTTTTGCTTTTCTACTGTAAAAACGTTTCATTTTTCCCTTTCTCGGGGCGCACGCCCCTCCATTTTATATCCCCGTCCCCAGACAGCTATTAAATATCTGGGATTCGTACTGTCATATTCCAATTTTTCCCTGAGATGTCTGATATGAACAGCAACCGTGCTTTCAGCGCCGATCATTGTTTCTTTCCAGACACTTTTATAAATCTCTTTAGGAGAGAAAACTTCACCCGGGTGAGTCATCAAAAGCTTTAATATATCGTATTCCAATGGAGTGAGTGAAACAGGATTTCCATCCAAAGTTACTTCTTTTGCCTTATCATTTAATTCAATACCACCCATGGTGATAATATCTGTATTTTTTGCCTTTTCCGAAGTCCCTTTGGCGCCAAGCATTGTATAACGACGGATCTGAGATTTTACTCTCGCCATAAGTTCAACCTGATTAAACGGCTTGGTAACATAATCATCTGCTCCGACCGTAAGCCCTACAACCTTGTCCGTATCCTCACTTTTTGCAGTGAGCATGATTATCGGAACATTTGATATCTTCCTTATCTCCGCCATTGCTTCTATTCCGTCCATCTCCGGCATCATCACATCCATCAGGATCAGATGTATGTCGTCTCCGAGCGGACTCTGCATTATCTCAACTGCTTCTCTTCCGTTGAAAGCCGCAGTAACACTCATACCTTCGCTTTCAAGATAAATTCTAAGCGCAGAGACGATATCCCTTTCATCATCACAAATAAGAATATTGTTCATTTTTTCTCCCGTATATTTTCAATGATTAATCATAAATACATTGTATTGAAAAAATTTTTAAGTTCCAATAGGGTAAATCTTTAAGAATTGTTTAAGGCACTGCTCTACACAAAAAAGACGCAACTTACGTTAGTTCCGTTAAGCTACGCCTTTTGAAATGTATTCAGTTTGATGAAGATGACGATCCGCCCGAAGAGCCTGTTGCCGCCTCTCTGTCTTTTATCATATGCTGCAATGTAATTAGTATTGCAATAACTCTCTTCTCATGTTCGGGTTTGTAAATATCGATACAATATTTATCGTGCATGGAAAACATTTTCTGAGCGATGACAGCAATAATTTCTTCGTTCTCATCATACAGCTCAAAGTTAAGTCCCAGAGCATTTCCTCTCAGCTGCCATCCCAATCCTTCAATATTGGTAATATCTTTTACAATATGCATTATCTCATTGGAAATCTCAAATGCCGTTCCGTCTGACATAGTAACAAAGTGTCTCTCGTGAATAGATAAAAGCTTTTTCTCAATGTGTGCAACATGATTTCCATGTGCATCAACAATATCTGTCTTATCACGAATTGAAGGAAATTTGGTCTCAGAATGATAAACCACATTTTCATTTTCATCCGTAATATCTGTTGCTTTATGTAATGTAATAATCTTTGTTGTAGTAAATAAAGATTTTGCAGGATACCCGAATCTCTCGACGTTATTTACATTTGCCTCCTGACCTGCCTCTCTGAACCTATGTACTTTTGAAAAAACTCCCATAAAAAACCTCCTAAATACCTTCTGTCAATTCCTCTTATGTCCGAATCCTACTATCGATCCGATAATTCCGCCAACTACATGGGATAAATTTGAAATGTTGTCCTGAACAAATACCCCTTCATATACCTGCTGCCCTAAGAAGATCACTGCAACCAGGATAAATGTGATCGGTATCTCCCCGCTTCTGAAACTTGTAAAAGAAGTCAGAAGTATAAAAGCAAATACAACTCCGCTTGCTCCGCAAAGCGCAACGTTCCAAAAAAGAATATAATTTACAAGCCCGGTCACAAACGCTGTGCACACTATAACCTGCAGAATGCTCTTTGACCCGTACTTCTCTTCAAGCATTGGTCCGAGCAGAAGAATGTACGAAGCATTTCCGATATAGTGATTCCAGTCCTGATGACCAAGTACATGTGTAAAAATCCTGATATACGTAAGCGGATCTGTCAGCGGAGAATGATATGACATAAACAACAACTGCGTGCTGATACTCAAAGTCGAGTATCCCAAGATCAGTACTGCCAAACTTAGAAAAATAAATCCCAACACTACCGGCGAATTGAATGTTATCCTTAATCTTCTCATAAAAAAATTGTGTCCCCTGTTATTTAAGCAATTTTGAAAACTCCAAAGCCTTTTCGATATCTCCGTCAATCTTAAGTTTTCCCGTGGTAAAAGCAACTATAGGATCAAGCTTTCCATCTATAAGCTTATTGAAATCATCGGAATTGATCGTAAAAGCACAGTTTCTGTCATGATAATCATACGGCTCCACATTCACCTTATGATCCTTAACTTCAACATAAAATACCCCGGGATCGCAGTCGGATAAATTAACCTGTACCGCAAGAAAACCAACCTTGGAAACATCTGCCTTCTCGGCCTTTTCTCTCACCTTGGATAAAACTGTTTCAAGTGACATGGCTTTGCCCTCCTTATCTATATCCCCCATTTTATTATCAAATATTATTAAAGGGACCTCCTAAGAGATCCCTTATAAGGTAATTATATTTTACAATAAATCTTACAGATTTACATTAAACAGATTTCTGAGCTGATTTATAACGTCATCACTGTTTGCTTTGATCTGAGCAGCTTCGTTGATTCCCGACAGTGTCTCAAGATCTTTTACATTGTTATAGTTGTAAGCGATAGTGTATACAGGAATCTTAAGTCCGCCGACAACGTCTTTGATACGTTTCAGAGGATATCCTACATTCTGATCGCCGTCTGTAAGAACGAAAAGCATAAGCTTTGCATCAGGTACTGTCTCGGAATAGTCTTCAAGCATCTGCATTCCTGTGAGTACTGCATCGTAAGTTGCTGTTCCGCCGCCTGCCGAAAGATTCTTGGCTTCACCTGAGAAATATGCTCTCTGCTTGGAATCAAACTGCGCTATAGGCAGGTTAATGGTAACATCGTCAGAATAGCTTACAAGTCCTACATAGTGGTCTGAACTGATATATGTTGATGAATTTATAAGTGACTCTTTAAGTGAGTTAAGCGGCTCTCCATCCATTGAACCTGAAACGTCTGCTACGAATACTGCTATGATGGGTCTGCCACCATTCTTATTCTGCTTCCATACTTTCTGAGCAGCAACATAATCAGCGCCTGTCATTCCTGTATCCTGACCGGCATAATCATCGTCCTGATTGAATCCCTTATCAGTTGCAAGTTTCTGCATTTCATCGCTCTTGCAGAAATCAACGAACATCTTTGTTGCTTCTTTTTCTTCATCTGTAGTCCAGTCAAAAGTATAAACAGGATGATCGTGTCTGATTCCAACAGGTGTATAAATGTAATTCTTAAGCTCGGAAGTATTAGCGTAAGCCTGCTTCTCCATTACCATGGCATTGATAATGCCCTTTGCAGCCTGGTTTCTGAGTACGGCTGTTGTATAAGCAACCGGAGGAGATGTCTTCTGATACTCCATAAGTGCGTTCTTTGCAGTATCCGAAAGAGGATCTGCAGCATCAAATGATGCGAGCATAGCACAAAGAACGTTAAGTCCTGTTGATGATGTATAAGGGTTTGTGTATGCAAAGGTGATATCACCTGCTGTAGCGGCTTTAAGAACATTTCCTACAGTAACTTCGCCGTATTTCTCAATGAATGAGTCATATGCATCCTTCTTAATAAGGATACCTGCGGTGTTACCTGCTATACGGTCGGTAACCATCTCAGTCTTGCATCCTGAAGCATCAAGCATCATGCCCCATGCTGCGTTACTGGGAATGAACACTTCGGGCTGATATCCGCCTGCAGTTACGTATGTTACAACTTCACCGGATGTGATCTTACGAACAGAAACAGTAACTCTCTTTCCATCGATCTCATTTCCGGCTTTGTTGAACTTCTGAGCCACTTCATTGATCCAGTTGTCAGGTGACTCTGCAGAAAGCTCTGTTGCAGCCGCTATCTCGATATTGATCTCTCCGTCACCGGTCACGGTAATAGGGAAAGTATCGATATCCGCAAGGGTATCTGCAGTAGAAACATCCTCTGCGTAAATGTCCAAAGTAGGATTATTGTTTGTGGTTACGTTAACCTTTGTCATAAGAGACTTAAGCTCTTTCTTGGCCTGATCTTCAGTAAGTCTGCTTTCAGTTCCGTCGCCGTGAGCATTGCCGCATCCCGAAAGAGACGCTACGATCATTGCTGCACTGACAATTACAGATAAAACTCTTCTTCTCATGAATAAATTCCTCCCTCTTCTATCTGTGTAGTAAGAGCATTCTTATATACTTCAACCTCATTTATGTCACTGCCGCTGTCTCCCTGTGAATTCAGGAATTCTGTAACAGCAACGATAAATTCCTTTGTAGTCTTTAACAATCTGTCGTTGTCCTCCGCGCAATTCTTCGCTGTAAGTTCAACAACATCGAGGTCATTCTGTGTATTGGGACTTGATACCGTCATTATGTTGAGAAGCTTTCTTACATTTCTGCATAAATGCTGCTCAACTCTATCCAGAACTTCCTCAGTATCTCTTAGTGCATCAGCTCCGTTGCTGTCCAAAAGATTCTTGAGTCTTTGCTGATAATCATCCATTTTAGTCATTGTCTGTCTGACATTTGAGAGAGCTTCCTCCATCTCATCAGCTTCTTTTGGATTAGCCGCTGTAATGGCTTTTATCCAATTATCGCCTTCTGCCAAAAGACTGTTTCTGATCTGTGTCGGATCAAGTTTACCCTTAACTTTCAAAACAGGACCTACATTTGAATCGGCTTCTTCAATGATCTTCTGCTTTTTAAGTGCAGCAGATGCCGTCAAAAACATGGCAAGAATAACCACAAATCCTAACGCAACAACTACCAAGACCGCTGTAGCAATAATAGAGAGAATTCCGAAAATCCTTATTCCGACATCAACTATCAGCGAATCTTCATTTGCCGATACCAAAAATTTCAAACCCAGAGCGATAGCTAAAACAACCGCACCGATCTTCAATTTTGATCCATTCTTATTCAATTTCTCCTGTAAAACATCCTTATTCATTTTAGCTCCTTAGCTGCAGCCTCAAGGTCTCTGCACCTTTTTATTATTTCAGCCATAAGTACCCGTTTGTCAGACTCGTCCAGTGTTTTAAGAGATGTGCTTATAGTATCTGTAATTCCGGAAAGCTGCCCATCCAAGCTTTCCAGCGTAAGTATCTGCTGCATAACTATCTGCTTTGTCACAGAATCGGCTTCACCTATCTGTGCAAGCACATTGTTCATATCGCTTCTTAAGGCATCGATCATAGATTTAAGATACCTAAGCCTTGGCATAATCAACCTAAGCTGCATATCATCGCCGCTTTTTGTACTTGCGGATATCTTATTCAAAATATCCTGCAGCGCATCCTGAATCCTTAGTATCTCTTCGGGAAACTGTTTGATCCTTCCCGCTAATTTCTTATCCATTTTCCTTTCCTCAAACCATGCCATAAAACGTTGCTTGCTTATATATCCAAGATATGATCTTCGGACTAAAAAATATATATCCGTATCGGTAAATTAAAAGACTCTATTTCACCGTTTTAATAATATAAGCGCACAAAAAAAGAGCCTCTTTCTAAATTTCATTTTAAAAAGTGACTCTTTTAGTCTTAAAGTTCTGTCCTATACCGCACTTTTTAAAGCTTCATGCGTGTCTGTTGCAATCTTGTTACTAACAGCCTTATCGATTTAACATACAAACCTATTCGGTCTGTTTTGAATATTATATTCAGTTTTGTCGTTTTTTTCAACAACTATTTTTCTTTTACAGCCTCGCTTACTCAGAGAGAAGCAGCGATGACAGAAGCGGCGAATACATATGATAATGCGCTTCCACTCTTCCCGGAAAAATGCTCTCAAGATTTTCAAGTGTGTCATACTCTGTATTCATGAACATTCCGTTATCTCCAAGGCTTTGATCATAAGTTTCAATATATCCGGTATACGCATACAGATCATCATCTTCAAAGGCCGCAAACCAGTTGGTTGCTTCAAAATAAATGTACGGTATTCCTCTTAGCATAAATTCACGATGATCGCTCTGCGGGATTGTTGCAGGAGAAAACGCACAGCTGTTATCCGGCGCAGGATTTGCATAAGTCCAAGGATTGGTATAAAGTGTTCCGTTCTCTATAGCAGGACCTGTCCCATTCCTGTTGAAATATCCGTCAAGTTCCTTAGGCCCCTGAACCTTAATGCCAAGATTCTTCGCATTTTGCATGGCATAGTAATATCCTTCCGCCTCTGCAGGAGTGTTGTCATCAAGCAGATATTTTCCACCATATAAATACGCACCGCCATAAACATTTGCATAATCACCGAATGCAAGCGCATCCAGATTGATCATATAAATAGTCTTATTTACTTCTTCATTAGTCATATTCTCAGCGTAGTAAGTGCTTCCGATAAGTCCCACTTCCTCTGCATCGAAAAAAATATATTTAACCGTGTAATGTGGCTTTTTATTTTTCAGGCCCACGGCATTCGCAAGAAGGAGCGCCGTTCCCGAACAGTTATCACCTACACCGTCGCCATCATAATGCGCCCCTGCTATTATCTGCTTTGACTCATCTTCTCCGGGCACCGTGAGAATAATATTACGGACTTTATATGTAGTATTCCTTCTCTCAACTTCAGCTTCCTGTTCAACAATCCGGTCATCATCATATCCTGCCGCCTTCAATTCGGATACAATCCAGTCCGCTGCTTTATCATGTTCATTGGAATCCGGCGTTCTGCTGCCTCTGTCCTTAAGGTGGGTTCCTATATATTCCAGATATTCCATAGCCTTGTCTGTGTAATCATATGCCGTGCGATTTGCACTTGTGACAGGGCTCGTAAGTCTTCCGATCACAGCCGAAGCTTTACTTACGGGAATATGATCTTCCGGTAATTCCGCACGGTTATTGGTGGCAAAGGACGTAATGGGCGCCGTCATGACAATTATTGTTATAGCTGCCAATATCTTTTTTGCATGTAAAAAAAGCATTATACCTCCTCAAATGTCTGCTCCGCTTTCTTTCAAACGGCAATATCTGTCGTAAGAAATAATGATGTTCTGTGGTTTACTGTTCTTGTTCACCAGCACAACCTTGTCATTTTTTGCTACATCATCAAATATTTTTGATGCCTGACCGCGTAAAAACTCCGTCATCTGATGATGGTTAGGTATGATATATTTACTTCCCATTGAATTACCCACCTTTCCATTTACAATTATCTCAAAAGTAATTACTTTTATCAACATAATAGATTAATTTATAGTAATTACTATAATCATTATTAAATCTGTTTTATGGATAAAAAAACGCAAAAAAAGAAACCTCCTTTCGGAAGTTTCTAATATTCCATAATCAGCAGCTCATCTCACCTGCAACATTTATCGAATAGTAATCTCTAATCTCAGAGATATCGTCAGTCATACCAAGAATCCACATAAGCTTAGTAAGCGCGGCTTCGCCTGTCATATCGTGTGCCTGAAGCGCTCCTATTTCAAGTGCTCTTTTTCCAGTCTCATACACATCCATCTTGGAGCCTTCATATCTGCACTGAGTACCGACAACTACCGTCAAGCCACCCTGTATAAGCTTATCAAGCGTACCGATAAAATCATGCTTAAGAAATGGCATTCCGCCTATTCCATACGCCTCAATGTAAAGACCTTTGTATCCCTGCGCAGCAATCGACTCAATCAAACTCCTGTGTATTCCGGGAAACATCTTTATCATACATACCTTATCAGAATATGTATTGGCAAGCTTAAAAATCCCTGTTCTCTCCGGAACCGACGCAGTATCTATCTTCATTCCAAGAGAACTTATCGTGGCAATATTGGGATAATTTATACTTTCAAAAGCATCAAAACTTAACGAACGCACTTTAGACGCCCTGCATCCCAGCATAACTTTTCTGTTAAAAGCAACAAACACTCCCGGAATCTGACTTGCCGCCATATGAATGGCACATCTGCAATTCTCCATTGCATCAGCAACAGGATTTGTGATAGACAACTGCGATCCCGTGATCACAACAGGTATTCCTATATTGCGAAGCATATATGAAAGCATTGAAGAAGTATATGCCAATGTATCCGTTCCGTGTATTACAACGATGCCATCATAATCATTTCTGCAATCGCTGATGCGCTGTGCAAGTGCGCTCCAATCCTCCGGAAAAATATTTGCACTATCAAGGGAACAAAAATCTTCTATCTCGATATTCGTTTCTCCCGATACCATCTGTAGCTCTTTTTGCATGTCATATATAGACAGCCCCGGAAGAAGACCATTTCTTTTCATTACTGAAGACAGCGTTCCGCCTGTGTTTATTATCAAAATCTTTTTACTCAAAAACTAATACCTTCCAACTTCACCGGATATTCTATTTTTCAACATATTCAATGTTGTTATTCTTAAGCGCTTCTATCAACGCATCATACGCATTCTTAGTCGCCTGATCGTCCGTAATCTCAACAACAGCTTTTCCTTCTGTTTCATTAATCTTACCGATCAGCTCGTCAAGCTGCATCTTTTCGTTTTCAAAAAAGTAATCACCTTCAGAGACTGTAACTTTCAAATACGTTTTTTCTATTTCTTCAAATTCCACAGAGATCTCAGAATCGACCTTACGCTCTATTTGTGTATCCTTGCCATCGCCTTCTCCGTTACCGCTTCCTGATCCTATGCCCAGACCGATCCCCAGCAACAACAGAAAAAAAACAACAATTATAACAATGATCATCCATCTCGGAAGCTTCTTTTTCAGGTCATTTTCCTTCATGTCATTCTCCTCCTACAGATAAATCTGTTTCAGATACATAAAGGTGATTGTACTCACCCATAATTTCACTCAATCCATCTTTAACTTCGTTGTAAGCCGAATTTGTACCCTTTTTTGATCCGTCATAAATAAGCTCGCAAAGAATCGTATTTTCAGGAACATATCCGGCGTTTTTAAATGCCGATCTTAATTTCACGCTAAAATCATCACCTGGCGAAACCGTAGTCTGCAGCTCACCATCCTTGACTATCTGAACGTACCACGAATCCGAATCCGTCTCCATGATAATCTTAATGTTGTCCCCAAGAAAGAAATTGACAATCTCTTTGCTGTTCTCACCTTGTCTGTTGTTCGATCTCGAAAGAATCTCCATTTCTTTTTGCAACTGCTGCTCTAATTCTTCTGCACTTGATTCCCGCGCTTCCGCCTGCTGAATAGCCACATCCAATTCCTGCACTTTCTCATCTGTTCTGGCTTGGTTCGCCTGACTGTCAAGATGACTGAATAATACAAAGAAGAAAATAACAATAAGCGTCACATCCAGCAGCGAGGTAAAATCAAGAAAAATTTCTCTTCGCTTCATATGCACACCTCTTATTGTCCGTCTTCTTCGATCATAGGCTTGGCAATTTCCAGCACTTCTTCAACTCCTGAAGCTATCACCGCATGAAGTATCTTGAATATAACGGAAAAGATGATGCCCCACGCAGTCGACGTAAGTGCAATAAAGAAATTGTTCTTTATGTTGTCCATATCGCCGCTTGCAAGATCAAGTCCCAAAAGCCCAAACACCGTTCCGAGCATTCCAAGCAGCGGAAATATAGATATCATGGTGATAAAAATATTATATGACATATTGGTATATGAAACCCAAAACTTTGGAATCCTTTTATTCTTTTTCTTTGCATCACCACAGCTCTTTCTGAGAAGGCGTGACAGCACAACCGTCAACACCAGCAAGCACACTGCCACTATCGCCGCAATAAGAATAATAATATCGTTGGTAACAATACTCGCCAATAATAATTTTAATGTATCACCATAAGATCTCACTTTAATCACTCCTCGTTTTCTGATTAGTTTAGTAACGATTTTATGATTATTTTAATTTATTATTTTTGATTTCTCAACTTTTATACATATAAAAAAGAGTCGCAAGCGACTCTTTCGCGCGCGAGCGGTATTGCGAAGCAATTATGTACCACTCCGCGAGCTGCGCATCAGTATGCTCGCCTTACCACTTTTGCACCAAACGGTAAAAGTGCTACTCTTGCGATTTTGAAAAATTGCTTTCCGAAAGGTATTCCGATTATAGTGATGCAAAGAAGGCAACCAATGACTAAATTGCCCAAAGCAAGTTCCCATCCCGAAAAAATGATCCACAATATATTAAGAAGCAAGGAAAAAGCTCCGCCTCCGTCTTCGATTTCTTTTCCAAAAGGATTAAGCGATATTGACGATAGTTTAAAACACTGAAGTCCCACAGGAATTCCCACTACCGTTATGCACCAAAGAAGTCCGGCGATCCACCAACCGATGGCACTTATAAGGCCTCCGCACAAAATCCATATCAAGTTACCCAAAAATCTCATTTTATTTCTCCTTTAGATCAGCTTATTCTTTGCAGTATTCCCGCAACATTAACTCCCGGATGGGTCAGATACATCCTGCAGATGCTCTCCGCAAGATCTTCAGATATCTTCAGTTTCTTTGCAATCTCTTGATATGACTTGCCTTTGTCAGTCATGCTCATTGCTCTGGAAATAATCTTATCTATATCCTTGGGAAGTTTTGATCCACAGTCTTCATTATCTATGACAATCTTCTTAAATTCAAATTTGCCGCAGCCGGATATTTCAAGAAGAGCAAAAGACACTTCCTGTTCGGGTTTTCTTTTCCCACAACAGCCGGGATTGAACCAAATCTTTCCCTCCTTCTCTTCAAGAATGTATTTATGACTGTGACCATAGATGACAATCGCTATATCAGTCAGATCATCCTGAATCATTCCTTTGTTGTGAATAACAAAGATCTTATTGCCCATAAAATCAATGTTAGCACTCTCAGGAAGGTTTTCAGCCCACTCTTTGTCAGCATTGCCTCTTACAACTGTTACAGGTGCAATCTTTTCAAGCCGCTCAATAATCTTTCTGTTATCTATGTCTCCGGCATGAATTATGTGATCCACTCCATTGAAGCCATCAATCACTTCCTGCCTCAATAATCCATGCGTATCTGAAAGGATTCCTATAAGCATTTTCTACCTCGTCAAGCCTCATAATCCAGGCAGCTTCTGATCTTGGTGTATGGTCTTACCTTAGAATCTGCTACAGCAACATGCTCAGGATGAACTGCATAAGCCTTGAGTGCATCCTCATTCTCAAAAGTTGAATCAAGCATCAGATCCGCATTGGAAGACGCAAGACCATTGATATTAACTTTGATGTTCACAATTCCGGGAACCTTCCCTTTCAGTCCCTCGAGGCCTTCCTTGATTCCCTGCTTTACCGCTACCTTTTCCTCCGCAGAAAGTTCATCCTTAAGTGTCCATAAAATCACATGCTTTACCATATCAAATCACCTTATCCTTTCAATTACTTTATCATCCCCATCGCTTCGCCGTATATCAGGACTGCGTTTCTCACACATTCTTCGCAAGGGCACAACGGCTTTCCATCGGTTACGGCTTTCAATTCCTTACATTTTATGGAACCGCACTTCTTATAAAACTCTTCCTGAATCTTTTTGGTCATACCAAGGGTACCTTTGCCTTCAGTTTTCAATCCGGCTATCATTCCTGCTCCGATAAGAGCTCCGCATGTTGCTTCCATGGTGCCCATCCCTGCGCAAAATCCTGCTGCTATCATATGAAGCTGTTCTTCGCTCAATCCGGTCTGATCTGCAAGAGCCACCGTAACCGCCTGCGCACAGTTACATTTTCCGGACTGTTTTAATTCCACTGCTTTCTGCGCTCTTTCTTCAAGTGTCATAGTTCTCTCCTCCTATCTTTTGCCAATGTTCTATTCTAAATCAGAAGAAAATTAAACCGAAGATTTTACCAGTTCCTCGCTGAACTCGTACAGTTTCTTTGCCAGTTCAGAATCCTGTGATAGCTTTGAAGATTTGGCAATTTTGCATCTGTAAAAATATTCTCCCGTGACATCCTTTACCGACTCATCGGTTGCAAGGAAAATTGCTGTGCGCGCTCCTTCTGCAGGAGTTTGAAAAAACGGTCTAAGTAGTCCGGTTATTGTCTTTCCAAATCCAGTCTCTCTGCTAACACCCATATTTGTAGCTACCGCTCCGGGATGACAGCAGTTAACCGTGATTCCTCTATCTTTAAGCCGCTTTGCGAGTTCCTTTGTAAAAAGAACATTTGCAAGCTTACTCTGCGAGTATGCTCTTACCACATTATATCCATGCTCAAGATTGATATCATCGAAATGAATCTTGCCTGCCTTATGCGCTCCTGAAGCAACAACCACTATGCGAGATCCTTCTCCCATAAGGTCAAGAAGCTGCGTAGTAAGAAGAAAATGTCCGATATGATTAATTCCGAATTGACGCTCCAGTCCTTCCTTTGTCTCCTGCCTGTCGAGCGAAATAAAACCTGCATTATTCACAAGGATATCCAACCTCTTGTACTTTTCTTTTATCTGCGCCACAAAAGAACGGATTGAGGAATAGTCTCCCAGATCACAAAGCATAAGCTCAATCTGCCTATCCTTCTTTTCCGTTAGCTTCTGAAAAGCTTCCCTGCCACGCTTTTCATTTCTGCAGAGCATAATGACCTTAATCCCTTTATCACTCAAAGCTTCAACAGTAGCCATACCCATACCGGAATTCGCTCCGGTCACAATGGCAAGTTTATTTTCCAATCTTCTCATAACCCACCATTCTATTCAACAAGAACATCATTCCTGTCGATTACAGACTTTCCAAGCCATTTCTTCTTATACCAATAGTACATAACAATCAATCCACGAATACATTCATCCGTTGCCGTTCCGATGAATATCCCTGCAACGCCAAGTCCCAGCATAACGCCTAGTGAATATCCTGTCGTAAGTCCAAGCCCCCAATTACATAAAACGCCTGCTATAAACGGGAAAATATATGCTCCGGCAGCCTTGAGACTGCTGACAAAAGTCATATTAAGGCACCGCCCTATCTCAACAAAAATATCAACTATCATTATCTTTTGTCCGAGTGCAATAATGTTAAGATTATCCGTAAAAATATGCAGCGTATATCTGCAAATAACTGCGTTGATACATGCCAACGCTATTGTTATAGGCATAGAAGTTCTAAGCGTCCTAAAGACTCTTTTGTACGCCTCTTCCGTTTTGTCAGCTCCTACAAGATGCCCTGTTATTATTTGTGTAGACATAGCAGAAGCATTCGAGAAGATCATTGCAAAAGAAATAAGTGTATTGCAGTATGCCCTCGCATTAACCGCGTCATTTCCCATTGCATTAACAAAAGCAAGAAGGGTTGTCTGATAAAGATTATAGGTAAGATTCTCCCCTGCAGAGGGAAGTCCTATCCTTATCATCCTTGAAAGAAGTTTGAACGGGAACGGATTCAGATAACGCAGAGAAAGTTTTCCCGTCTTTGTCACATAGAAAAAAGTGATAAGAACTATCACTGCGATAAATCTTGCCACAACTGTCGATATTGCCACACCTGCAACTCCCATATTTAAGAATTTTAACGGGCCGTACAGGAAGCAATAGTTTCCAACGATATTGATAATATTGATACTAAATGTAACCCACATACCAATCTTGGTATATCCGTTGCATCTAAGTATCTGAAGCATGACATTTGACACAGCCATAAGAAATCCACCGCCACCGACAATATAAATATATATCATTGAATGCGGACGCATTTCAGGTGATACATGTAGAAAATCCATAATAAACGGATTTGCTGCGCAGAAAGCCGCGCTAAGCACAATTCCAAATACAAGATTCACCACGATTGCAAGCGTGTATATCATATTCATGCGATCATACATTTTTGCACCGAGATATTGCGCCACAACTACACTTGTTGCTGTAGCAATAATATTGAAAAGTATGATCATCATAAACATGATGGTATTTGCATTTCCAACCGCTCCGACAGCATATTCATCGTAGTGGCTCAGCATAACTGTATCAACATTGTGAAGCATTGTATTGAGCAGAAGTTCCAGAAACATAGGTCCTGCCAATACCAAAAGGTGTGTGTGTTCATTTATGACTGTAGTTTTATTCTTTTCCATGACTATATTAATATCCTATTTCAGTTAGTATCTTATCCATTAATTCCGCATTCTTTATCGAAAACTCCGGTGATACATGCGGAGTTTCCACCCCATTTATGCATCTGCACATCTGTGCTATCTCAAGAGAGTAGTTCTGCGGAATATTAACTTTTCTTTCTATAACATCATCTTGTGTAAATATCTTATAAAAGCCTTCTCCCTGCTGATTATATTCCACATCAGACCTGATAGAGCCTTTAGTGCCATGAATATATAACCTGTCATATCTTGAATCAGTATTTTTACCAAGAACCATTCCTACATTAAACGCCGCCCTCACACCATTGCTGAAACGTAGTATGGCTGATGTCATTGAATCAACTCCAAGCTCTGTAAACTCTGCAACAGCTTTAACATATCCCGGTTCAGCGTTAATTAGAGAAAGAATCATTGTTGTGCAGTAGCATCCAAGGTCATACATCGCACCTCCACCCATATCCTTATGAAGCCTTATGTCTTCCTTATAACCCTGCGTAACAAAAGCTGTTTCAATATAATCAACATCTCCAATAACACCTGACGCTATATCTCTTTTTAAACTCTCAACATAGGGGCTGTGAAGATATGCGTAAGCCTCCATCAGATATACGCCATTTGCTTTGGCAGTATCAAACATCTCTTTTGCTTCACCTGCATTAAGCGCCAGCGGTTTCTCACATATCACATGCTTTCCGGCATTCAGAGCCTCTTTTACCCACTTAAGGTGAAGGTTATTCGGAAGCGGAATATAAACTGCCTGCACATCCTTATCTGCAATAAGCTCAGCATAACTTCCGTACGCCTTCCGGAAACCGAATTCCTGCTTGTAGCTCTCTGCCTTTTCAAGGCTTCTGCCTGCAATGGCATAAAGCTCACAGTCCTTAGCAAGTTTCATTCCGGGGATTGTACACCATCTTGCTATATTAGCTGTTCCCAATACGCCCCATTTTATCGTTGCCATATACACCTTCTCCTTTCAGTATTAAACTTTTCTCTCAGCCGTAATTATCCCTTTTGTATGCTCTCGATAAATTTTATCTGCGGGCTTTCACTGCTAATCTGCATCAATTCAATCTTCACTCCGTCAGGATCATGCGTCCAACACTGCCAGTTGAAATCCGCCCCCTGTTTTGGAGCATCGTCCTGTGGAGCATCCGTTTCGACAATTTTCTTCCATGTATCCTGTATATCATCAACAGCCACGCATATATGAAAAAAGCCTATTTTTTCATCACTGTATGGATTTTCTTTTGTAGCTCCATAAAACAGTTCAATAAACTGACCTTTGCCACCGTAAATATACACGATCCAAGGTTCACCTGTCTCCGGCTTTCGGATTTCAAAAGCCTTTTTGAACCCCAGCGTTTTTTCATAAAACTCGATGGTTTTATCCATGTCCTTCACATTAAAAGCAACATGCCCGATTCCGTTTACCATAAATCCCTCCTCCTTAATCACTCAAAAAAGCGATGAGTCTCATCATGATTCACCGCTCTAAATATAATTAAAACATTAACTCTACACCGTTACCTTTTCTTGGTTGCCACTTCTCTTCGGTACTTTCAATGCTCTATTCATGCTTTTGTAACCTCCGCTTGAATACCACCTAATGGTAGTAAAAGCAATCTCGCTCACAACTCTTTTATATAAAATCTGTTCATCATTGCATGCACAATACTTTCTGGCTTCTCTATTTCTTTATAACCGCATTTCTTATATACATGAATCGCCGTCGCAAGATTGTCATGAGTCTCAAGATATATTCGCTTGTATCCAAGTTCTTTTGCCTTATCTTCTATGTGCGAAATGAGTTTGTAACTAAGTCTCCTACCTTTAACTTCATCTGCAAGATATAGCTTTTGAAGTTCACAGCAATCATCAATATGCTCAAACTCCGCAAGACCGATACCTCCAACAAGATTCTTATCGCCGTCTGATAGAATACAGTAATATCGCCGTGCAGGATCAGCCAAATAGAAATCACTCAGATGATTCAGGTTATCATCAAAATAAACAGTTCCAGGAATATCCAACGCATATTTCTTAAGATTAGCTCTAATAAGATCCGCAAGTGCAAAATCGTATGAAGAGTTTATTTCCACTATTTCCATATTATTCACTCCCCGGATAGCCATTATCCATCTTAATCTGCAATTCCATCTTCACATGAGGAATTCCGTCTTCCATGAACTCATCGGAAACCACCTCAAATCCTTTTATAGTCTTCCGACACTTCCAAAAATGTTCGTTTTCCCTGAATATAATCAAAATACGCAGTCTCAGCATCTTTACCGTGAAAAACTTTGCAAAGACCGCACATATCACAATCAGCAATGCATGGAAACCTCTCTTTTACATATGCTCTGCGCTCTTCTACTGTTGACTCTGTTATTTCAGGCGGATTTCCCATAATTCCTCCCTCTCAATGTATCTGTCTGTCCTGACGATACTTTTCCATATATTCCTGATTTATCTCGCGAATTTCCTTCTTGCCGTCTATGTAGTCTTGGTAAATATCCCATGGACTACCTCCGCCAAGCCAACATGATGAGCAGTTTTCACATCCACCGCCACAATCAAGTGATGACTTCACTATCTGCTCTCGTTCTTCTCTTGTAGTATCCTTGATCAAAATAGATTTCATTGGCGCCTCCTTATTCTTGACATCTGTCACTTAGCTCCAACAATTTCAGATATTTAATTTCTACTATATCTGTTTTTACGCAATAAAAAAAGGCATCTAACAGTATTTTTATCTGTTAGATACCTTTTATATTTTTATGATTATATTGTAGCCGTTATCCTTCTGCCCTTACTAAACCTGTGAAATCCAATCATCCAGCGGCAACCAAAAGCCCTTGGCTTTCAGCTCTTCTTCGATGATGTCCAATGTAGCTTCATCGTCTGCGCTGATAACATGGTAATGATATCCACTGGTAGCGGATCCTAAAGATTTTGATTTACCCGATACGATCGCTTCCATGAATTTCTTGGCTTCACGACGCGAGCTGACATTGAGCGGCGCTTCCAGCCTATTATAATATCTGTGATTTATAATGGTACTTTCTGCACAACCCCCGTTATCAACAATTATAAAAAGCTCCTCCAGAATCTGCTCATCTGTATGATGGCTTTTTATTATCCTTTTACATCTGCCACTATCGGAATTTATGATATATCCTCGATTAGTGGATATTATATTTACACCGTTTGCCCTGATAAGAGCAATATCTGTGACCACCACCTGGCGGCTGACATTCAGTTGCTGTGCCAAAAATGTACCGGATACAGGCTTGTCGGACTTTTTTACAATATCAATTATCTTTTTTCTTCTAGCCTGTCCTTCCATGATACCTCCTTATATTACATGTAAATTCTTCATTGAAATATCTAAGATCGGTGCAGCATAAGTAAGAGCACCACTTGATATATAGTCTACTCCACTATCGATAATATTTAAAATGTTTTCTTTTGTAACATTTCCCGAGCACTCTGTTTTGGCACGGCCGGCGATGATCTTTACAGCTTCTTTCATTGTTTCCGGAGCCATATTATCAAGCATGATAATGTCAGCTCCTGCTTCTACAGCCTCTTTTACCTGATCCAAAGTCTCTGTCTCAATCTCTATCTTTCTTACAAACGGAGCATATTCTTTTGCCATCTGTATTGCTTTGGTAACAGAACCGGCAGCACCGATATGATTATCCTTCAAAAGAATTCCGTCAGAAAGATTGTATCTGTGATTCTGACCGCCGCCGCATTTTACCGCATATTTTTCAAAGATTCGCATATTGGGTGTTGTCTTTCTGGTATCAAGAAGAACCGTATTGCTGCCCTTCAAAAGAGCTGCGACTTCGTGTGTATATGTAGCAATTCCGCTCATTCTCTGAAGATAATTAAGAGCAACTCTCTCTCCCGATAAAAGAACTCTCACATCGCCCTTTACCACAGCCATAAGCTGACCTTTTTTTACTTCATCACCGTCTTTGACATTTTTTTCCACAACGGTACTGTCATCAAGAAGCTTGAATACTCTCTCATAAACATCCATGCCGCAGATGATTCCGTCCTGCTTGGCGATAAGTTCAACAACACCTGCCTGCGCCGTTGGCATAACCGCATTTGTGCTAACATCCTCGCTTGAAATATCTTCTCTGAGAGCCATCTTTATCAGCTCATCAGCATTTAACTTCATAGTAATATCGTTCATTTAAACTGCCTCCTCTTTCAAAGAACGTAATCTTGCTTCTTCTTTTATTTCTTTAACTACCATTGCATGATATTTTTCCATGATTGCCGGCAAGTCATTATAATCATCCAAGTTTACAAGAGTATCGAAGTCTTCTGTCTTCTTAACTTCTTTTATATTAATGATATCTGCTGCCGCACGCTTAGCGAACACAAGACTCTCCAAAAGAGAATTGCTCGCCAGACGATTTTTTCCATGCACACCGTTGCAACTCGTTTCACCGATCGCGTAAAGCTGCTCCATTGTGGTCTTGGAATCCTTGTCCACATATATTCCACCCATGAAATAGTGCTGAGCAGGAACAACCGGCACCCATGTCTCAAGCGGATTAAATCCCGCCTCCGAGCAGTGCTTGTAGATATTAGGAAAATGATTTAGAATCTCCTCCTTGGGAATCGGAGAAAAATCAAGCCACACGTGCTCTGTGCCCTGCTCTTTCATTTTAGCAAAGATTGCCTGACTGACCACATCTCTCGGCTGAAGCTCATCTACAAATCGCTCACCGTTCTTGTCCCTTAGAACCGCGCCTTCTCCTCTTACAGATTCTGAGATCAGGAAGCTTCTGCCACTTTGCTGTGTATAAAGAGTAGTCGGATGAATCTGCACGTAATCGCAGTTCTCCAATCGCACATTGTGGTACAGTGAAAGAGCCAGTGCATCTCCCGCAATATGGCGGAAGTTTGTCGAATGCCTATAAACACCTCCGAGTCCTCCGCAGGCAAGAACTGTCACATCTGCTTCAATAACTTCTGTCTTACCGTCTTTATCCACAACTACGATACCATAGCAAACATTGTCTTTGCATACCCAATCTACCATCGTAGTGTAATCCATCAAAGTGATGTTCTCGCGCTCCTGCGCTCTGTCCAAAAGCTTACCTGTAATTTCTCTTCCGGTAACATCCGCATGGAAAAGAATTCTGTTGTTTGAATGAGCTCCTTCCTTCGTAAACACGAAGTTTCCATCCTCTTTTTCAAACTCAACACCATAACCTTCCAGATCATGAATTATCTGCTGAGAGCTTTTGATCATGATCTCAACGGATTCCTTCCTATTCTCATAGTGACCTGCTTTCATTGTATCCTCAAAATAGGAAGCGTAGTCATTATCATCTCTAAGCATGCAAATTCCGCCCTGCGCCAAAAAGCTGTCACTTCCGTCAAGAGCATCTTTTGAAATGCAAAGAATCTTTTTTTCCTTTGGTAAACTAAGCGCACAGAAAAGACCTGCCGCACCGGTACCTACAATTACTACATCATATTTTTTTCTCATCATTTTGCAAGCTCCAACATTCTTGAAAGAGGTTTCAGTGCTGCGGCTCTCTTCTCGTCGCTCACTTCAACCACACCTGTATTGTCTCTCAAACAATCTCTGACTTTCTTCAAAGTCACCTTCTTCATATTCGGACAAGTCTGGGGACTTCCTGCCGAATAGAACTTCTTTCCGGGATTGTTCGTTTCCAGCTGATAAAGCACACCAAGCTCTGTTGCAATAATAAATTCCTTCTTATCGGATTTGGCTGCGTAATCTATAATTCCCGCCGTACTTCCGATGTAATCTGCAAATTCAAGTGTTGCCAAAGGACATTCAGGATGAGCAAGCACCTCCGCATCAGGATGAGCTTCTTTTGCAGCCTTTAAACCGTCGACTGCAATGCCCTTGTGAACATGGCAGAAACCATCATTAAAAATGAAATTCTTCTCCGGAACCTTTGTTGCAATATATCTTCCAAGGTTTTCATCCGGGATAAAAAATATATTCTTATTAGGAAGTGACTTTACAATCTTCAGCGCATTTGAAGAAGTAACGCACACATCCGAATGTGTCTTAAGCTCTGCCGTCGAATTGATGTAGCAAACAACAGCAACATCATCGTACTCTCTTCTTACCTGCTCAATTCTCTTAACATCAGCCATATGTGCCATCGGGCAATCCGCCTGCATATCAGGCATAAGCACCGTCTTCTTCGGATTGAGAATCTTAGCTGACTCTCCCATAAAGCTGACTCCCGCGAAAACAATCGTACTTTCTTTTAAGTCAACCGCTACCTTTGCAAGGTAGTAACTGTCTCCGACATAATCAGCGATTTCCTGCACCCAGTCGGCAACATAATAGTGTGCCAGTATCACCGCATTCTTTTCTTTTTTCAGTTTTTCAATTTCTTTAATAATCTCGTCTGTCATGGTTCACCTCTTTCGCGAGTTCATGTGTTTCTTTTCCCACAGTCTACCACATGTAAAGTCTACTGACAAGACAGTTGTTTATTCAGTTGAAAAATAATCCCCTAAAGACGGCTTATATCGCCAACTTTAGGGGATTCATAATATCCAGATATTATATTCCTTAAATTCTCTCAATATAACTAGCTTTCTTTAAATACACTATATTGTAGCTACCTATTCACAAAATGCTCCTATAAAACTGTTTCATCTTTTTCCAAAATCTCCAAAACGCTTCTTGCTATGCGCTCTGCATTTTTTACGATAGCCTCGATGCTCTCTTTGCTGTCATCATCCTGCTCTTTTTCCAAAAGCAAGTCTGCGTTTCCTCTTATAACCGTAAGCGGAGTTTTCAGGTCATGTGCTATCTGCGCCATTTCCTGCTTTATTTCATACTCTTTACGCCACTTTTCCTCAGCCAGTTTATAGATCAATTCCTTTAGCTTGCTTATAAGAATAACTGACGGAATCACTATCACAGCGATATATGCCAGAACCGTAAATCCAAATGCCAGCCATTCTCCGGGAACTCCAAGACTGTAATGAACATAAATTGTCGAATCGCCGATGACTACAGTCCTGTATACATCCTGCCCATTCAACCGTTTATCCTGCCCATTTGCTTTATAACCTGTAATAAACTTTTCTAACTTCTCAGCATTCCCCTTATTTATGTGTGAACCGATTTCTTTTCCATCTGCCTCTATTACATAATCCGCTTTTGCAGGAAAAGAAACCAAGTCAAACTCGCCACTTGCCTTAGAGGCTTCGATCCAATCCTCAACCTGTTTCTCTGTATCATCCGCTCGTGTAATCGCAACATTACTGAATATCACAACAGCGGCTACAGTCACAACACCGATCAGTACTGCTATTACCAATAGGTATAGTCCCAAAATTCCACTCAGCTTTATATTTGTTTTTTCCATCTGTATCCGACACCCCATACTGTTTCAACAGGTTCTATTCCAAACTGTTTCAGCTTTCTTCTTAAGTTCTTTATATGTTCCGTGATTGCAGATTCATCTCCGTCCTTGTCATATCCGTATATAAGTTCATAGATCTGACCTTTTGAAAAAATCTGCCCTTTGTTTTTAAACAGCAACGTCACTATATCAAATTCACTTTTAGTAAGTTCCACCGTATTCCCATTTACTTTCAGCACGCATTCTTTTGGATATATCATAACTTGCTCATCTCTTATAACATTGCCAACCTGCTCTCTGTTGTCTCTTCTGATGTGGGCAGCAATTCTGGCTCTGAGTTCCGCAACCGAAAACGGTTTTCTGATATAATCATCTGCGCCTATTGAAAGTCCGTACACCAAGTCCTCTTCCAATGCCTTCGCGCTGAGAAATATAATAGGACAATCAACGATGTCTCTGATCTTAATTAGTAGTTCGTAACCACTTTCTTTTGGCATCATTACATCCATGATTATCAAGTTGTAAACCGACAGATCGTCAGGAATCATCTGTATAGGAAAATGGACAGTATCCACCTGATACTGCCCCCTTAACGCTTTTTCTATAAGTTGCAGAATGTCCTGCTCATCATCTATCGCCAAAATTCTCATTGCATCACCAAATAAACAATAAAAGATAATCCGTACAAAGCATAGACATGCACCGGGTAAAACCAATAGAACAACTTCGCATTACCCTCACCACGCTTTCCATTGTAGTATAACATGAATATTATTGAAAAAACGCTCATCCACTCGTATGCTTCAAAGAACAGCGTCTTTGCACTCAGACCTACTCCCATCAATGCAAGCCCTGCAACATTTAACAGCAAACTGAATATCGCCCACGCATAGATACGGATCTTCTTATTTTTACAATAACTGAACAAAAGAAGTATTATTCCCTCAAGTACAGTCACTGTACCTCCATCGACAATCGCTGTGTGCAGCGGCAATACAGAAAGGCTTATAAGATTTGCAGCAAAAAGTCCGGCTTGATTTTTTGAATTGACGAACGGCACAAATACACAATAAGCCATAATGAACGGCAGAATTAACGGAATGATAAGAGCCGCTAATCCTTTTACAAATTTCTTTTGCCTGATCCACTCAATCCCCTGCATTACAACGAACAAGATTGCAAAAGAAGACAACATCCCGTTCTTGGGAAAAAAGCCATCGCCTCTTACTGCAGGCGACAACACATTGTAGAATCCAAACTGAATCGCTCCCATGATAACGGAGATCAGATAAATCTTAAGGAAATATTTTTTTCTGTCATGTGTATGAATAAATCCTTCGACAAAACAGAACAGGAACAGCGGTGCCGCCAGCCTTCCAATCCACGAAAAGCAGATCGGCACTTTTCCTGTAAATTCAAAAAAATAGTGAATGTGATCCAGCACCATAAATATCAATGCAAGATACTTTAAATTAAAACCTGTTAAACCTTTTTCTTTAGTAATCATCTTATTATCCTCCTGACAAAATGAGGATAATAAACAATTATAAGGAATTTATAAGGATTGGAAAAAAACTTACTTATTCAGCCACTTGACCGATTTTTTTAATGCCTCGATAGTCTTAGTTTCAAGATATGCATCAGTGACCAAGTGATTAAAATCTGCAATATTCAAGTTTTCATCAAGATGAATGGTATAGTAGATACCGGCCTTCTTAGCAGGTTCTGTTAAATGATCTATCTGCTCCAGACACTCAACCTGATATTCAGGAAAATTCATATTAAGTTCTATGAAGTTGAGTCCAAGACTACTGCACAGATCAATGTTTTCTTGCAATGTTCTGTTCTCAATAAGTGTAGGCATTCCAAACTGCATAATACATCCTCCGAATTAATTATAACCTCTAAGCACATCAAGTCCCAGTAACAATGCCTTTTCATGAGAATCCATTCCAAAGCCTCTGGCTTCATACTCATGAACATTAGCCAAAGAATCTGCTGTAAAAAGGAACTGTCCAAACTTAGCACCTCGTTTTCTGCAAACAGCAGCCATGGCTGCACACTCCATCTCAACAACCGAGCAGCCTTCTTCCAGACGATATTTAACCATATCTTTTGTCTCTCTAAAAAATCCGTCAGTAGACCATGTTGTGCATGTTGTAAAAGGAAGATCATGATCTTTGAAACAGGCTTCTATAGCCGCAACCGGCTCTTTGTCCAACTCTATGTATCTTGAAGCAGGAAGATAGTGATATGAAGTTCCTTCATCTCTTAATGCTCTAACCGGTACTATAAAAGCATTCTCCGGTAACTCTGCCAAAACTCCGCATGAGCCAACCGCAATTATCTTTTCACAACCGCACGTTACAAGAAAATCTACCAAAGAACCTGCTGCCGGCGCTCCGATTGTAGGCTGTACCAGACAGATATCCTCATCTTCATCATGTAAAACGTATACCTTTACGATATGAGAAAATGTAATAAAATCCTGCACAACCTCAGCTTTCTTTTCCTGCGCATACTTCTGAACCACATCTCCAAGAAATGCTACCAAACACTTCTTAGGTAAAGTCAGATCTTCACAGTCATGGTTCGGCGCAATAACTTCCGCGGAACAATCATCGTATTCCAATATGGGTATCTCATTCTTTATAATCATCATTGCCCTCCTATCATTTTTTTATTTGGAGAAGAATTTCGGAGAAATTTCAAATAAAAACAGAATCATGTTGATCTCATCAATATATGTGCCGTCCTTTTGCTTAAATGCCTTGAGATTTCTTCCCATTTCTTTAAATCCCATCTTCTTATAAAGGGCAATTCCCTTCTCGTTATCTGCAAAAACTCCAAGCTCCAACTGCTCAAATCCAAGTTCGCGTGCTTTATCTATAGCTTTGGTCATGAGTATTGTTCCCAGACCGCAACCGCAATATGCCTGCTCAATCGCTATTGCAAAATCACATCTGTGCTTAAGCTTAATTTGATTCCTGTGACATGCAATCGCGCAATTACCTACAGCCTTATCGCCATCGAAGACTGTAAACCATACCGAATCCTCAGCTTCAAGAGTGTTATTTATAATCTCCTTTTCTTTTTCAAGATCAGGACTTATTTCTTCCGGATATCTAACAAGAAAATGCGTCTCTTCAGCTGTCTTAATAAGATAATCCAGCATTGTCTGCGCATCCTTTTCCTCAGCGGATCTTAGCGATAGAATTCTACCGTCCTTCAGTGTGATTTTTTCTTCTTCGATTCTCATTCTGCACCTCCTAAAAATGAAGTTCTGCTCTCGCGTTCGCTCGCCAGAACTAAAAAAGGCCTTATCAAACATCAGCTTGATAAGGTCTCAATAAACTTGGTTATTATGAATCTCAAAATATATTCATCTATAACACAGCCTCATCTCGCACGCAAAACCATACTCCTGATTATTATTCACGAGCATTGTTCTGACCATTAGATTGACGAGACGTGTGTTTGTCATGTAATAAACTTTCCTCCGAAAATATTAGTTATCAGTATACGCACCATAATAGATGCTGTCAATTATAATCTGCATCTTGATAGCGTAAAGTGACTTTCGGAAAAGATAATAGGGAGAACACCCTCGAATCATTTAAGATTAAATCTGACTTTGTTATTTTACTACAGATAAAGCAAAAATTCTCTATGAATTGCAAAAAACGAAGATCATCACTATATT
>JAGAAO010000045.1 GCA_017615275.1 Butyrivibrio sp. | reverse complement strand
TTCACCCGATTTTAGGCATGATATTATTATAATGCGCCAAGAAATGTGAGATGCGAAAAGCACCAAACATTTTGAGGCGTATTTCTTTTGCAAAAGATTTTTGATCACCTTCTTAAAACTTGTTCGTGCAGGGCAGAGCACCACTTCCGGGGCGTCACGGAAGCTGGTGCTCATTTCAATTAATGAGAAAAATCGGAGGAAATTATGGATAACTTTACTACTACAGATATGGAAAACTACGCAAAGAAGATGGATGAGAAGTTTGCTGACAGAGTTGCAGATAAGGCTGACTATCAGGAGTTCAAGAATGACTTCAAGAATCTGGTTGAGAAGACCTTTGAGGACAAGGGCATTCATGATGTTGAGGTTGAGAACCGCCTCGTAGATAAGGTCAATGAGACCTACGATGCTTTCACAATCAAGCACACCGGATCAGATGTTGGTGTGAACATCAGCGTCACTGAGGCTTATAGAGCTTATGCAACGGACGAGGCAGACATCAAGACTATCGCAAATGCCATGGTGAACAGGACTGTTGAGGCACTTCTGAACGCACCTGTCATCAGCGAAGGCATCAATGATATCCAGAACTACGATGTCATGAAGAACAAGCTGGTCATGGAGGTTGTATCTGCTGAGACGAACGCGGAGCTCCTTGCTACTGTTCCTCATAAGGACATCGAGGATATGGCGGTTGTTTACCGCTTTGATGTGAAGGACATTGTTGGCGAGGGAGCAACGGTCATCGTGACCAACAAGATGCTTGATAATTACGGCATCACTCCTGAGCAGCTTCACGCAGATGCGGTTAAGAATGCACCTGAGATCAGACCTATTGTCATCCAGGGCATGGCTGAAGTCCTTGCTAAGCAGATGGGAGTTGAAGATATGGAGATGCTTGGTCTTAATATTCCACCGGAGCAGGAGCAGATCTTTGTAGCATCGGTTCCTGATAACGTTCATGGTGCCGGAATCCTTGCTTATGAGGATTTCATGGACAAGGCATCAGAGCGCGTCGGTAATCAGTCTTTCTTCATTTTACCGAGCAGCATCCATGAACTTTTGATCGTTCCTGACAATGGAATGATGGATCTTCATTCTCTTGAGCAGATGGTTAGAGAGGTCAACGCAACTACAGTTGATCCTTCAGAGAAGCTTACCGACAACGTTTATCACTACGATGCCAAGGATAAGATCTTTGAGCTTGGTGGTAAGTTCGTTGAACGTCAGGAGGCTAAAGAGAAGGCATCTGTAAAAGAGGCTGGTGAAAAGAAATCTCTTCTTGGTGAGCTTAAGGCAGCCAAGGAAGAGGCGTCAAAGCATCCTGAGAAGGATGTGATCGATAAGGGTGTAAAGTCCAAAGGTGATGTGGCTATCTGACACTGTTTGATACCTCCTTATAAACTGGCGCTGGTCTGTGGTATATCCCGGGCTGGCGCCAATTTCAAAAAGTCTTTTCAAAGAATGGAGATAAGCATGAGTAAAGGTAGAGAAAGACAAAGAGCAAACAGGAAAAAATATGGAGAAAGACGAGCCTTGAACAGTTCAAGGTTCACTGACAGGGACTTGAATCCTATTCCTACGGGAGATATCAAGCCCCAGAACTGTAAGACTCCGTGTCCATACGGAAATGGCAGAGCATACTGCTTCCCATGCATGGGAAAGATTATGGACGAACACAATAAACTTAGAAAGGCGGCATAAAATGAAGGAATTAGACATTAGGATTAACCTTGATCCTGTAAATGACAAAATACTGAACTTTCCTGTCAGGAATAATCCTGGAGATGGGAAAAACGTTAAGAACCAGAAGGGTGTTGTCATAGGAACAGACTATAGTTACAGGACAGTTGACGAGGATGAGGCCAATAGGATCATGTCAGCTCTTGGAGATAATGGGATTGCAAAGAGTCTTTCTGAAAACTATGTAATGCTGTTTTCTGCTGAGAGTATCATTAACGCAGAGTTCACCAGATATTTTGTTGGAAGCGTGCTTGTCCTGAAGATAGGTGATGACTCCAGGATAAAGGACCTCACGGATTTTGACATCGACATGATGCGCACGTTCTTCGAGACAGATCTTGTAACTCTGACCTATGGAAAAGAGAAATTCGATGCATATCCTCTTGAATATGAGGATGCAGCGTGAGGTAACTGCCTATGAATGAAGAAGTATCTCAGAAGACTGTCCGGTTTGCAATAAATACCGGAAAAGTCACAGGGAGAGTCCTTTGGAAATGCCTTAGGGCATATCTCAGGCACAGGCAGAATAAGAAGCTTACTGCTGGTAAAGGGAAGCAGACTGTTAAGCAGCTCATAAAGCAGGGACAGGGTGCTTCCAGCATGGAAGTAAGCGGGGAGAGCATCAGGGATTTCAAGCGTATAGCAAATAAGTACGGAGTGGATTTTGCAATTGTAAAAGACAAAACGGCAGATCCGCCACGTTTTACATGCTTTTTCAAGGCAAAGGACATGGATGCTATTACCGCAGTGGTAAAGGAATACTCTGCTAAAGTGGTAAAACTTCAGGCAAAGCCAAAGCCCAGTCTTCTTAAAGAACTTAAGAAACTGAAGGATGAGATTGCTAAGGCTCCACGCAAGGTAAAAGAGAAGTTTAAGGAGAATGTCAGATGAACAAAAAGACAAAGAAAATGATCATCCTTAACATTCCTTACGTCCTGGTGGGGCTTTTTTGTACCAATCTTGGAGAAGCATGGCGAATAGCCTGGGGCAGTAACATGTCAGAAAAGGTCCAGGGACTTGTTTTGTATGGGGGATTTTCCAAAGCATTTGCGAATATCCTGCCAAGTCTTCATCCCTTTGACCTTACTGTTGGTATAGCCTGCGGACTGGCACTGAGGCTTGCGGTTTATATCAAAGGCAGGAATGCCAAATCCTTTCGTCACAACAGAGAATATGGTTCGGCGAGATGGGGGAAACATGAGGACATAGAGCCTTATGAGGATCCTGTTTTCAAGAATAATGTTATCCTGTCGCAGACGGAGAGGCTTACAATGAACTCAAGACCGAAGCTTCCCAAGTACGCAAGAAACAAAAACGTGCTGATTGTTGGTGGCTCCGGTTCCGGTAAAACAAGATTCTGGATCAAGCCAAATCTCTTGCAGCTCCACAGCAGCTATGTTTTAACCGATCCCAAGGGAACCCTCATAGGAGAAGTTGGCAACGTGTTTGTGCGGGCCGGGTACAAGATCAAGGTATTCAATACCATCAATTTTGCCAAGAGCATGCATTTTAATCCGTTCAACTACATCCACTCGGAAAAGGATATCCTGAAGCTGGTAACTACGCTTATGGCTAACACCAAGGGCGAAGGTACTCCCGGAGATCCTTTCTGGGAGAAGGCTGAAAAGCTTCTTTATACAGCGCTTATCGGCCTGATCTATTACGAGGCTCCTGAGGAAGAAAAGAACTTCAACACACTTGTTGAGTTCATCAATTCCATGGAGATCAGGGAAGATGATGAGTCATTCAAAAACGCTGTGGATATCCTGTTTGAGAGGCTTGAAAAGAAGAATCCGAATCACTTTGCGGTAAGGCAGTATGCAAAATATCGCCTTGCTGCCGGCAAGACAGCAAAAAGTATTCTTGTCAGCTGCGGTGCGAGACTTGCACCATTTGATATTGAGCAGCTTCGTGAGATCATGAGCTATGATGAACTGGAGCTTGATAAGATAGGGGACAGGAAGACAATCCTTTTCCTTATCATGTCTGATACGGACAGTACATTTAACTTCCTTATCAGCATCATCTACACACAGCTCTTTAATCTGTTGTGTGAAAAAGCAGATGATGTCTACAACGGAAGATTGCCTGTCCACGTTCGGTGCCTCATAGATGAGGCGGCGAACATCGGTCAGATCCCGAATCTGGAAAAGCTTATGGCAACTATCCGAAGTCGTGAGATTTCAGCAGCACTGGTTCTTCAGGCAAAGTCGCAGCTCAAGGCTATATACAAGGATAACGCTGAGACTATCATAGGTAACTGTGATTCTCAGATCTTCCTTGGAGGCTCAGAGCAGACAACCCTTAAGGATCTCAATACCATGTTGGGCAAAGAGACCATCGACATGTACAACACCGGTGAGTCCAGGGGAACATCACAGAGTTATAACATGAACTACCAGAAGCTCGGTCATGATCTTATGAGTATTGACGAGCTGCAGGTAATGGATGGCGGTAAATGCATCGTTCAGGTGCGTGGCGTAAGACCATTCCTGTCGGATAAATATGATCTGACACAGCATCCCAACTATAAGTACACAGCGGATGCAGACAAAAAGAACTGGTTCGATGTGGGTAAATACTTAAACCACAAGCTGGACCTGAAGCCCGATGATGAGTATGAAGTCATCGAGGAATCAGTAGAAGATTAAGGCTCCTTCCTATGTCGATAAAGGGCATGGGAACAAGAGTCTTTTTCTTATATATACGGCCGTATTCCTGAAGGTCAGTCGACGGACCTTTAGGGCAAGCAACTATCAACCGGCATCACAAAAAGGAGTGGTGTCGCTAACCAAACAAAAATTATTGGAAGGAGGATGCCAAAAACGCGGAGAAATAAAGGAACTCTGCGTTTTTGGTTTTCAGAGTTATGGCATTTTTTCAGAGCGCAGTAGGTTCACTGCAGACAATCGTTATCGCACTTGGAGCTGGTCTTGGCATTTGGGGAGCAATTAACCTTCTTGAAGGTTATGGCAATGACAACCCCGGAGCTAAGAGCCAGGGAATGAAGCATGTTATACCCAATTCGTTGGAACAATAATTACGAAAGGAAAGCATAATCCAGATAGCGGTAGAAGTGGAGTAGAAATATAGCATTTTAAGAAAAGTTCATACAGTAATTATCGTGAGAACGGATTCTAAAAAAGTCTTAATGGAGAAGATTTCATTGAG
>JAGAAO010000044.1 GCA_017615275.1 Butyrivibrio sp. | reverse complement strand
GTCTCGATAGGGAATTCCTCTGTCTCATCAACGTCTATTGCATGTGGCTTAACTTCTTTTTCTGCGAATTCTTTGAAAAGAGCTCTCGCCATTTCATGTTGCTGATCAAGCTGAAAATCCATTATAATTTCCTCCAATTTTTGATTTAAAAATATATAATTCTACAAGGAAGTTCCGCTCTCATTATAAGAAAGCAGAGGTTCTGCCCTCGTGCGATGAAAGCGGAGGTTACACCTCGTTTTACTCGGCGTAACACGTTCGAACCAGACTCGAAATTACCTCGTCAGGTTCTCACAGCCGCCGGAACAATAATACTCACTAGCTTCGAAAAGACCTCAGCAAGTGATTATTATTTATCGGTTGGCACTTTATTTCCGTCTGCGTAGTTGTAGAAGCCGATTCCTGTCTTAACACCGAGCTGCTTACCACGAACCATCTTACGAAGAAGAGGGCAAGCACGATACTTGGAATCGCCTGTCTCTGAATAAAGAACATCCATGATAGCAAGAACGATATCAAGTCCGATGTAGTCACCGAGCTCAAGGGGTCCCATAGGATGGTTACATCCAAGCTTCATAGCTGTGTCGATACCCTGAATATCTGAAACACCTTCTGAATATACGAAGATACCTTCGTTGATCATAGGAACAAGGATTCTGTTAACTACGAATCCTGCTGCCTCGTTAACCTGAACAGGAGTCTTTCCGAGATCCTCAGAAATCTTCTTGATCTTGTCAACCATATCTGCAGGTGTGTTAGCACCCTGGATTACTTCAACGAGCTTCATAACAGGAGCGGGATTGAAGAAGTGCATTCCGATGATGGGCTTAGCAAGTCCTGATCCGATCTCTGTGATTGAAAGAGATGATGTGTTTGAAGCAAAGATGCAATCGGGATTCTTAACGATATTGTCCTGAAGCTCCTTGAAAAGGTTCTTCTTAATATCCATAACCTCAAGAGCTGCCTCAACAACGAGATCTGCATCAGCACAGATATCATTGAGACCTGTCTGGATCTTAGCTGTGATCTTGTCAGCTTCCTCCTGAGTCTTTTTTCCCTTAGCTACCTGCTTATCAAGACCTTTCTTGATCTTAGCAAATCCGCCTTCAGCGAATTCAGTTTTGATGTCACAAAGATAAACCTTGTCTACGCTGTCTGCCTGAGCAAATGTCTGGGCAATTCCTGAACCCATTGTACCTGCGCCAATAACTGCTACTTTCATTTATAATTCCTCCTATAATAATTTTTTATTTATTTACAAAAGTTACTACTTTAACTTTCTTGGGATCGTCTTTCTTTCTGAGGAAGTTCGCCATACCTTCTCTCTGATCCTCGCTCTCGAAGCATGAACCGAAGAGCTTCTCTTCGATAACAAGAGCTGAATCGATGTCAGTCTGAAGACCGTCATTGATTGCTTTCTTGCATGCACGAACTGCAATAGGAGCGTTTGCTGCGATCTGAGAAGCCATCTTCTCTGCTGCTGCCAAAAGCTCTTCCTGAGGATAAACCGCATTTACAAGACCGATTCTGTAAGCTTCGTCAGCCTTGATGTTACGTGCTGTATAGATAAGCTGTTTTGCCATACCTGCACCGATAAGTCTTGCAAGTCTCTGTGTTCCGCCAAATCCGGGTGTGATTCCAAGACCAACCTCAGGCTGTCCGAACATTGCGTTCTCTGAACAGATTCTGATGTCACAGCTCATTGAGATCTCGCATCCGCCGCCAAGTGCAAAACCGTTGATAGCTGCAATAACAGGAACAGGGAACTGCTCGATCTTACGGAAAATGTCGTTACCCTTCTTACCGAAAGCTTCGCCCTCAGCCTTAGAAAGTGTGCTCATCTCCCCGATATCGGCACCGGCAACAAAAGATTTCTCTCCTGCACCTGTGAGTACAACTGCTCTTACAACATTTGTATCAATTCCGTCAAAAGCTGCCGCAAGGTCATCAAGAACCTGTGAGTTGAGCGCGTTGAGTGCTTCGGGACGATTGATAGTTACGATTGCAATCGCATCTTTTACTTCACAATTTACAAAACTCATGTTTTCATCTCCTTTGTATTTTGAGCGCACAATAGTCTGCTCTGAAAACACAGCAGACTATCGCGTCATTGATTTATATGATTACTCGTACTTTTCAACAATAGTAGCGCATCCCATTCCGCCACCGATGCAAAGAGTAGCAAGACCCTTCTTAGCATCAGCTCTTCTTGCCATCTCGTGAAGAAGAGTAACAAGGATACGGCATCCTGAAGCTCCTACGGGATGTCCGAGGGCGATAGCGCCACCGTTTACGTTTACTTTATCCATATCAAATCCGAGATCCTTAGCAACTGCTACAGACTGAGCAGCGAAAGCCTCGTTAGCCTCGATAAGATCGATGTTGTCAAGTGAAAGACCTGTCTTATTGAGAACCTTCTTTGTAGCAGCAACAGGGCCGATACCCATAACCTCAGGCTCAACACCTGCAAGTGCGCCGCCTACCCATGTAGCCATAGGCTTGATTCCGAGCTCTTTAGCCTTCTCTTCGCTCATAACAACGATAGCTGCAGCACCGTCATTGATACCTGAAGCGTTACCTGCTGTTACAAGTCCGCCTTCCTTACCTGAGCAGCATTTAAGCTTTGAAAGAGACTCAGCTGTTGTGCCGGCACGAGGGCCCTCATCAACCTTGAAATCTACAACTTCTTTTTTAACCTTTACGGGAACAGGAACGATCTCGTCGTTGAACTTGCCTTCAGCCATAGCCTTCTCGCACTTCTGCTGGCTGTTTGCTGAGAATGCGTCAAGCTCTTCTCTTGTAAGGTTCCATCTATCGCAGATATTCTCTGCTGTTATCATCATGTGATAGTGATTGAAAGCATCTGTAAGAGCATCGTTTACCATTGTATCTACAACTGTTCCGTTGTTCATACGATATCCGAAACGTGCATTGGGAAGTGCGTAAGGAGCCATAGACATGTTCTCCATACCGCCTGCTACTACTATATCAGCTTCGCCTGCCTTGATAAGATCGGCTGCCATGTTGACACAGTTAAGACCTGATCCACAAACTACGTTGATTGTTACTGCAGGTGTCTCGATAGGAAGACCTGCTTTGATAGAAGCCTGTCTTGCGATGTTCTGTCCAAGACCTGCCTGGATAACACATCCCATAAGAACTTCATCTACCTGCTCAGGCTTAACACCTGCGCGGTTAAGTGCTTCCTTGATAACGATAGAACCAAGCTCTGCTGCAGGTGTGTTGCTGAGAGCTCCACCCATTTTGCCGATAGCTGTTCTACAAGCGCCTGCTAAAACTACTTTCTGTGCCATAACGTATTACCTCCGTTTGTTGAACATTAAATGTCCCATACTATATTTATTATTTTTCTAAATAAAACCTTTCATTCGAACTGATTGACAAAATTTTATCAGAACAGGAATATTGTAGCATAGAGCCTCGGCAAATGCAACAAAAAGAAAACTCCTCACGTACGGTTTTCCCATCAAAATGTCAACCCGTTCGGAGGAGTTTTTCACACTTTTATTCAGTTATTTTCCATATCATTTTTCAGAGATTCAAGGACATATTCTTTTCTGGTTTTTATAAATTCGTCAAGTTCCGCGAGCTTCTTTTCATAATCCTTCTCTGAGTAGTTTTCGTTTTCAAACCTTCTCACGGTCTCGATACTCTGTGTCCTGTACCTGCCATCCCACTCAGTGAGCTTTTTGCTTAAGCTTTCATAAGACAGCTCATTTTCAGTAAGCTCAACCATTCTTTGATAAAAGCGCTCCTTAAATCCCGGTCTGTTGTAGAAGTACCCGGGAAGAAACATCCCATCGCCCGCTTCCCTGTAATATTCGACGATGTCAAAAGCCGGATCCTCACAGGTAACATCGAGGTCGTATGCAGCAAAACGCCATTTACCATCCCCGCATTCGCCGTATCCCGGCTCTTTTGACCTGAACAAAAATCTGTTGTGATCCGCATCTATGTCCAGATCCGCAAAGAACATGAGCATGCAGTAATAATCGATCATATTGTCGATATCGATCTCGTTTTCCACAGATGAATATATCTCATCATCACTCATGTCGTAGTAACATATCTTCTCTATAAGAGTCCTGTAATTTTCGTCACACTCCGCGCCGCCGTATTCAGCCGCGTTATTCTTCTCAGCCCAAAGCTCGTCTTTGGGTATGCCGAAATGCTCCTTAAAATAGTTGTCATCGTACTGCTCTCTTATATTGTAGATTCCCCAGTACTCTCCATTTATAAAAAGAACTTCCGGCCGCGATTCCTGATACGGGATTCCAATATCTCCCATGACAGACTGAATAAACGCCTCTTGATACAGAATATTTCCGTCGCCTTTTCTAAGTCGCACTTTCTTTTCATTATTGCAGATAAAGCTTTGATCAAAGCGATTCTCCGTACCGTATATTTCCCTGGCAAAAAGATTGAGAGACTTCTGGAACACGAATCTCGTGGATTCTCCTGAAATCCTGACTCCTATATTCTGGGAAAAAGAATCTTCGTGCGAAGCATCGAAAGCCGTCATGTGCGCGCGCCTCTCAGCTTCCCTTCCCTTTAATTCCGAGTTTGTGAAAAAGCTTCTGGAAACAGTATTTCCGTCCGCATCCGTAAAGCTTCCCGGAACCTCGCTGTCGGGAAGCCCCGTGAATCCGCCAAGTTCCTTGTATTCATCATATTTTTTTCCAAGAGTATAGATACCCTTGTCATAGTCAAAAAGATCTTCGGGATCGAACACAAGAGACATCACATCGATATCTTTGTAAGCATCTTTTTTATCAAAACCGACAAAATAAGTGTGTGTCGCAACCTTACTCTTTCTGCCCGTAAATTTATTTACCGCAACGGCACGAATAACATTTGCCTTATCAATCTTGTGTTTCGGAGGTTTGTATGTCGGATACATTATCTCATTGGCATACACATTATCCTTTGCAGAAGCATCCGTAAGCGAAATCTCACCCTTGTATTTGTGAGAGTTCTCATCAGGTACGCTTCCGTCATCCGTATAATAAATTCTCACCCACGGGAACGCGGAAATCTTCAGCTTGGTTCCCTCCGCGTAGAATCCGTCTTCAAGAGAAAACACGGGTTCTTCGATAAACCTGTAATCAACGACACTTGCGCCCTCATTGGTCTCTCCCGGAGTCGGGGAAAGTGCTGTAAATCCGCCTCTTCCATCTTTTTCCCTTGCATAAGTAACATCATATGAAAGTGCGGGCAATGCGACAGAATCTATAACCTTGCCACCTGCATCGCTCAAATACAGCGGTTCTCCGCTCTTGCTTATTCCAAAACCGCCATCTTCCCCTTTGGAGATACTTATCAAAAGATATCCTTTTGCAGGGATTATGTCTTCAACCTTAAACTTATCGAGGTTCTTTCTGTCATCTGAAAGATAAAACACTCTTTTATCGTCCTTGTCAGAAGAATTGTAGAGTTCCACGTAATCCGTATATTCTCCGGCGTCATTTTCGTATGCGCTGAAATTATTTCCGCACACTTCATTTATGACAACTGTCTTCTTTTCATTTATATGTCCACAACAAAAAAGGGTTGCTGCGCCGGTTGCCAGCAACCCCATAAGCATTATGGTTCGTTTAGTTCTGTTTGAAAAAAATTCTCGTATCATACTTCAGGTTCTATTAATCCGTATGTATTTCCTTTTCTCTTATAAACTACATTAACCTTATCTGTCTCTGCATTTACAAATACAAAGAAGTTGTGTCCCAGAAGTTCCATCTGAACACATGCGTCTTCAGCATACATAGGCTTAGGATCGAATTTCTTAACCCTCTCAATTCGGATTGCTTCTTCGTCCATATATTCGCTTTCAAGATATTCCTTCTTGAAATTGCTGACTTCCGCCTGCTGCTTATCAACGATCTTGCTCTTATATTTCTTGAGCTGTCTCTCAATAACCTCCTCTACAAGGTCTACCGATACATACATGTCATTGCTGACCTGTTCTGCACGGATAATCTTACCCTTAACGGGAATGGTAACCTCGATCTTATGTCTCTCCTTATCTACACTTAGAGTAACATTGGCATCTGTGTCTGAGGTGAAATACTTCTCGAGTTTACCGATCTTCTCCTCGACTGCTGCCTTGAGTCCGGGTGTTACATCAATGTTCTTGCCTACGATAGTAAATTTCATGCAATCATCCCCTTTACTGCGGCATATTACCTCAATCGTCCCGAAGTAATATTGACCGTTTTTATATATCTACAGTATATCATTTTGCCCCCGATAAGTACAATTTCAACAGAGAAAATAGATTGCGTGGTTTGACGATTTAACGTTTTTTGTAAAAAATGCACAAAACTGTTTCCACTTTCTTAACAGTGTAAAAATCAATTTTTTTTTCACATTTTCGTGGATATTGTGGATAACTTCGTGTATAAGTTCATTTTTTAGCCAATTTTTTCCCAAAATTGTGGATAACTCATGAATTTTTTGTTCTCAAAAAAAAGTATTATTTGTGTTGACTTTCAATCTTATGTGCATATCGTAGAATTTTTAAAACATTTGACACAGAGCGGGAAAGAACCGAACCTAGTGATTACTTTAAAAAACCCTCGAGGTCTACGACCCCGAGGGAATTATAGTTCTTATATATTTTAACCGAAATACCTCAATTACAGGATTCTTCTTACTGCAAGTACCGAACGGTAGTTAGCGTTAGAAATCTTAATACCTGTCTTAGCAGTTGAAGCATGGACAATCTGTCCGTTTCCGATATAGATTGCTACGTGACCTGAGTAACATACGATATCACCCGGCTGAGCATTTGCAAGTCCGTCAACAGCGGCACCAACACTTCTGTCAGCACTTGAACTGTGAGGCAAGCTTACACCAAAGTTTGCGTATACACTCATTACGAATCCTGAGCAGTCCGCACCGTTTGTCAAACTTGTTCCGCCATATACATAAGGGTTACCAACGAACTGGCATGCATACTGTGCAACCGCAGATCCGATCGAACTTGACTGTGATGTATAAGATGCAGCAGACTTATACTGCTTATCACCCTTAGACTCAGTCTTATTCGAAGTACCCTTGCTGGCAGCCTTTCTGTTAGCTTCCTGTTCAGCTTTTTCTTTTGCTTCTCTTGCTTCTCTTTGAGCCTTAGTCTCAGCTTCGTTGAACTTTGTCTCAATCTTTACATAATCTCTTGAGATGTATAAGTCACCATCCTCGGAACTGATCCTAACCCAATCGCCAAGCTCTTCGACAACTACGAAGTCTTCTCCTTTTCTCGAATTGTTCAAGACTTTGTCATCAAGACTGGGACCTTCTCTGAGATAAACTGTTTCACCAGTAACGGTAGCCATTCTTGTTCCGGCTTCCTTGGCATGTTCAACGGCCTCATCTCCTGTTACGCAGAACTCTGCCTTAACATAACCCTCAACGTCTTTGGACTTAATCTGATACCAACCGTCTTCTTCTCCGACCAAAGTACCGACACAGCTGTCAGGAAGATATCCTACTATCTCGCCTTCTTCACTTGCAGAATCGCGCACGTTAACCCAGCTCTCACTGCTGGAGCACTTGGCGATTACGAGACCTTTGATTCTCTCCTCTTCCTCTGCTGCTTCAGCTTCGCGCTGTTTTTCACGTTCTCCGATAACAACCCCCGTTGCTTCCTCGATATCGTGCAGAATATTTGCAGTGATGTCATTTGCGGACGGAGCCATATCTGTAACGGCATCCGTAGAACTGAGCTCAGCTGCTGATTTACTTACAGCCGATGAAGCCTCTTTGTTGCTTGTCCCCTTGTTGCTTGCTCCCTTGCTCGCTCCCTTACTTGCTCCAGACTCCGCGCCATCTTCATTGATACTCTTTTGAAGATTTGAAAGTGATACTTGATTATCCCCCAACGCATATGAAAAACCTGCCTGTGGCAGAACACTCGTCACCTTTCTTGATGATGGTGATGCATATACGTTCACACTGTCTAAACTCGAAAATGTTATCGCAGCTACCACACTTACTGTCATTAGCTGCTTAGCTGTTTTTTTCAAAAGCGACCTCCGGTTTGTTACAATTTTTGTTACGCACAAATAACAATATACAGTATTTTCGCCCGTTTGTCAACTTTTGCAACGAGACAGCAACTTTTGCAATGCCCTCAACCATTATTATTTTTTTCATCGAAAGAGCTTACACACCGCATTCCACCTGCATTTGTTGCCATTTGTCCGGCTATGCGCGTTCTTTCCCAACTAGAAAATCTTGCACTGCAGTCACTGCATTCGCTCCGTCAGCCACTGCGGTGACTATCTGGCGAAGTCTCTTCTTCCTGCAATCACCTGCAACGAAGATTCCCGGAACATCCGTAGCACCGTCTTCGCCTGCGATAATATATCCACTGTCATCGCATCCAACCGCATCTGCAAACATATCCGTCGACGGATGAATTCCTATTGCGACAAATATTCCGTCAACATTAAGATCGCTCTCTTTTTTATCTTTTACATTCTCAATCTTAAGATGAGTTACTTTCGTCTCACCCTTTATCTCTTTTACAACACTGTCCCAGATCACTTCGACATTGGGAAGCCCAAAGAGTTCATCCTGAAGAATCTTCGCAGCTCTAAGTTCATCTCTTCTGTGTATCAGATATACTTTCTCGCAAAATCTCGCAAGGAAGATCGCATCTTCAACAGCAACATCACCGCCGCCGTTTACAGCCGCCACCTTTCCTCTGTAGAAAGCTCCGTCACATGTAGCGCAGTAAGAAACTCCTTTTCCGAGATACTCTTCTTCACCCGGAATCCCAAGTTTTGAATGGTGCGCGCCCGACGCGATAATTACTGTATTTGCTTCATAACTTTCCTTCTCAGTATTCACCTTGAAAACAGGTGCCTTGGTATCTGTTCCCTCAGAAATCGTCTCAATCCCTGTGACCATCCCCTCAGCAAATTCCGCTCCCAGTTTATCTGCATGCTCCCGAAATTTCATTGCAAGATCAAATCCGTTGATGCCCGGAATTCCCAGATAATTATCAACTTCATAGGTATTAATTATCTGTCCTCCGCTCATCGAATCTTTCTCGATAACAAGCATATTTAGTCCGGCTCTCTTGGCATAAACCGCAGCTGAAAGCCCCGCAGGCCCCGAGCCGATTATTATTAAATCAAACATTTGCAATATCTCCTTTTATACAAGCTCATACCTTTTAAGCGCATTCCAGATTCCGTCGTCCTCCAGATGAGTCGTGACAAAATCTGCGATATCGGCTATCTCGTCAGCACACCTCCCCATAGCGATGCCGGTTCCTGCCGTTTGGAACATCTCCATATCATTTATGCTGTCGCCGAAAGCAAATGTATTTTTCACGTCCTCTGACAAGAGTTCGCATACTTTCTCGATTCCCGTGCCCTTGTTAAAGCCCTTCGGGACCATCTCAACGACGTACGCGTTGTGGATCATATAATCATACAGATCTTCAAGCTCAGCAAAACAACTTGCAGAATCACACCCCGTAGTTACACAGGACAATTTGTTGATCTGCCATTTTCCCCAGTTATCTGTAATTCCGCGAAGTCTGTCTCCCATCTCCGTCATTACTTTCTCTCCGTACATGTCACCTTCAAAATCTTCCCTCTCCATGTACAGATAATCAGGACCTTCAAGAATGGATTTAAATCCGTATCTGCGCGTTGTTTCAACGGTTCGGATCGCATCTTCCGCGCTTATGAGTCTGTTGTATATAGTCTTTCCCTCATATTCGATCATGCATCCGCAAGCCGAAACAATACCGTCAAATCCTATTCCCAAGAGTTCCTTATTACTTACAAAAGCCCTTGCTCTTCCTGTGTTGATAAAACACTTGTGCCCGTTTTCTTTTGCTCTCCTGATTCCTTCTTTTGTGCTCTCGGGAATATAATTCTTGTAATCCCAAAGCGTTCCGTCAATGTCAAAAAATAAAATCATCAAATGTCTCCAATCTAAATTTTATATCCACCCTCCGTCAAGGGTTATGATCTGTCCGGTCATATATTCCGGCGAGTCCGCAAGCATAACCGCAAGCTTAGCAACCTCTGTCGCCTCTCCCATCCTTCCTGCAGGGATTTCCTCCTCAAGGACATTCAGATCCTCTTCGGTCAGATGTTCTCTGTTCATATCCGTGTCTATGACTCCGCAGGCTATGGCGTTGACCTGAATATTGCTCGGTGCAAGCTCTTTTGCAAGCGCTTTGGTAAAAGCATTAACGCCGCCCTTCGATGCGGAATAAGCGACTTCACAAGACGCTCCGACTTCGCCCCACACCGAGGTTATGTTTATAATTTTGCCGCAGTGTTTTCTCAACATGACAGTCGCAGCGGATTTACAGGTAAAAAAGACCGAGTCCAGATTGGTACTCATTATCTTTCGCCAATCCGCAACGCTCATATCCGTAAGAAGTCCTATATGGGCTATTCCGGCGTTGTTTATGACTATGTCGATATCTTTTATCTTTCTGGCAAAAAGATCGCTTACAGAGTCATAATCTGCAGCATCACAGATAAAACTGCTGCATTTGATACCGTATACTTTTCGAAGCTCCTCCGCAAAAACAGAGAGCTCTTTTTCACTCTGCTTGCAGGTCAAAAAGAGTTCGTCCCCCATTGCGGCAAATGCCTCCGCTATTGCTTTTCCAATACCTCTTGATGCTCCGGTTATAAGTACTTTCCTATTCACTTTTGCACCTCCGTGACAATTATATATTATACTCAATCAAATACAAAGCATGAATAAAGAGTCGCTCGCGACTCTTTCGCGCACGAGCGGTATTGCGAAGCAATTAATTCCACTCCGCGAGCTGCGCATCCCTCCTCTGTATGGCACGCACTAGCTTCGATAAGACCTCAGCAAGTGCTTAGCTCACGCGGAGCGTATTTTATTGAATAGGAGAATCCTATTCAATAAAATAACGCTGCTCCGAAAAGAGCAGCGCTAGTAATTGTACACTATAAAAGAAATATCTGCATCAGCAGCGTCCTATCGCATCAAGAACAGCCTCTTCAACAAAAGGCTTTGCGACAAACTCGGTAGCGCCGAGTTTAACGGCTTCCATCATCTTATGCTTCTGTCCTGCCGCAGTGATCATAACAACCTTGGCATCTGCATTAGCTTTCTTGATAAGTCTGAGTGAATCAATACCGTCAAGTACCGGCATAGTGATATCCATAGTCACGATATCAGGATTAAGTCTTACGAACTCATCAAATCCTTCCTGACCGTTAACCGCTTCACCAACGATTGAATATCCGGCTCTCTCCAGTATGTCTCTCAATACTCTTCTTGATGTTCTTGAATCGTCTACTATCAAAACGTTTTTCATTTATATATTCTCCCTCACATATATCACACGGTCTTGACCTGTGTATCTTTTGATACTGCTATAAGATATTTAACCTCGCCGCCGCAAATATATACGGGCATTACCATGAGCTCATCACAAGTTGTCTCCGGGAATGCCAAAGAGAAATTCGGTGGCTCAAGTTCGATATATTTATCGATCCTGCTCTGCTCGGTAACATACAAACCGTTGATACAGTTTATAAGCTCGCAGATAGCATCCAAAGCATCCTCTTTCGTTTCTACAAATTCATCCTTCGTGTAGGCAACCGCAATCCTCTGTACATCTTCATACTTACCTGCGATACCTACAAATGCGTTCTCGTCACCGTGGAATTTCTGATATCCAAGAACCTCATCCTTAAGGCTCTTTACCTTGTACGCTTTTCCTACATAGATATGATTGTCTACGAGTCTGTACATATTCTTCACACCCATAGCGAACATACTTCTGTATTCCGGATCATCGGTATCAAGGAAAAGAGGTACGATTTTTTCAACATCGCCGGACTTCAAGATTGCCATATCCGACTCTGTGAATCCATGGAGTTTCTGATATTCTTCCTCCAAGTCTGTTAATTTGGCCATGGAAATACATCCCATGTCTGTAAGCGCCTGGATAAATGCAAGATAAGGATTTCCCTGCAACTCCACAAGACGACTCACCTGGGTTTCTGACAGATAACCACGCTCAATGGCAATATCGCCAAAGCGCTTATCCATAGACGCCTGCATAGCATTTACTTGTTCAGCCTGAGCAATAGTCATAAGCTTCTCAGCAACTGCAATGACACCAAGCTTCGCACAGTTAGATTCCTGAATGCGATATGCCTCAGCAAGCTGATTTTTGTCAAGTAAGCCCTTTTCTACCAAATATACACCAATTAAACGATCAAACATGCTGTAGCTCCTATAATTGAAAATATATGATAATAACTTACCTTTTTATTTTAGACTATTATTCGTTTATTAACAAGCAGTTTATTCTTCAAAAAGTAGCATTTTTTGCACATAAATTTTCTATCTGCCGTCAATTTGAGCCATTGCTCCATTCACGGCTCTGTCCACAGCAGTCTCTTTTTTTCTGCTCTGCTGCGCCTTGGTAACTGTATATGCTCTGTTGGCTCCTTCTATAACAAGCACCTGCTCTTTGGGCATAAAAATCTTGTGTCCTGCAGGATTGATCGCGATGCCGTCCTTATCCGAAATAAATCTTGCCACATCGGTAAAAGTAAATACGGCTGCGTTCCAATCGGGACCAAGCTTCATCTTGCCGAATTCAAATCCATCTGTGAATATCGGAAGGAACAATTTTCCATCCTGAGTTTTGATCATGAAAAATGAGAACTTTGTATCTTTTCCAAGTCTCATCCTGCCGTTCTCTGCAGCCTCCACAGGTCCCTCATACTGCATGGGAACGATATATTTTCCGTTGTAAAGATTTCCCAGCATTCTTCTTTCTTTTTCAGCCAGGATCTCATCTCTTTTCGCATATTTAACAGGCCATCTGCGCTCTTCGAGCATATCAAGCATAGAAAAACAGAGCTTGGGATTTATCGGTGTAACATCAGTTTTTCCGTTCCAGTCACCGGGATCCGCAACGATCTCGTTTCTCTTAAACTTCACTCTGTATGCGCCGTTGTCTATCATAAGGTCATTAAAACCTATCGAATAAAGGAAATCAAAATATCCCTTCTTGTTATCGTTGGCATCGCTCGGAATCTCAACCTGTATCTCTTTTACAACAACCTGACGGTACTGCTTCTCATAGAGTTTGGCAGCCGATTCGGCGATTTCTTTTTCAAAATATAAAAGTCCGTTTCCGTGATCAATAAAAGGATATCCTGTTGTTCTGTCATAAATTACATATAAGACCTTGGAATCTCTTATCCTGCGAATGACCTCATTGTATACTTTCCTGCGATTTCTCTCATAGTCAGGTATGGGATCGGCTTCGTTGAACTCATCAAAAGCAGCAAGCACAAACAAAAGCTCCTGATTCGAGAGTCTCATGAGCTCATCTATGGAAATATCGTCTTCAAAAATAATAGGCCCGATCTCATCCTTGCGCTCATTGGACACAGTCTCGCCGATGCTTCCGTTCTTGTCGTCCTTGAGGCTCACCTGATTAAACTTCGGGATCACGGGCCACGGAAGATCCGCATGAGCTTCCTTGACAGCCTGAATTTCTTTTTCTCTGGCTATCCTCATCTCCTCTTCGATCTTTCCCGGTGAATATTCCTTGCTTTTTTTCTCCCCAAATATGCTAAAAAATCCCATCTATTCCTCTTTCCTCTGATAAGTATCAGCTTTCAAAAAATGTTCTTGATGCCTCTGCCAGATACTCACAGTCACGGCTGCCTGCCGATTCATAAGGCGAATGCATTGCAAGCTGAGCCAGTCCTATGTCCACAGTATCCACTGACACCTGCGCCGCTGAAATATTGCCGAGAGTCGATCCTCCCGGAACATCGGCACGATTTGTAAATGTCTGATATGGCACCTTCGCCTTCTCACAGACAAGTTTGAACTTTGCTGCTGATACCGCATCCGTTGTATACTTCTGATTTGCATTATATTTTATCACAATTCCGCCATTCATTTTCGGCCTGTTGACAGGATCCGCTTTGTCCTTGTAATTTGGATGAACGGCGTGTGCGTTATCGGCAGATACCATAAAACTATTCGCAACAGCGGTAAAATACTGTTGGTTTGTTCTTCCAATCCCCTCGTTTATTCGCAAAAGAGTATCTTTCAAAAACGTTGAATCCGCTCCCTGCTTCGTTCCGCTTCCGACTTCTTCGTTGTCGAATACGCAGTGAAGCACTGTGTTCTCAGTCTCTTTTGCTTCCAAAAATCCTTCAAACGTCGCATATACGCACTCTTGGTCATCAAGCCTTGAGCTCGCTATATACTCGTTGTTTGCACCCCAGAATGTAGGTTTGACTCTGTTGTATAAAAAGAGATCATGACTCAGAATGTCTTCTTTTTTGACCCCTGCGGCCTTTGCAACAACATCAAAGAACTTGCCCTTGGCACTTATGTCTCCAAAAAGAGGAAGACAGTCAACCTGCGGGTTATACTTTGCAGTGCTGTTGGCATCGCGGTTCATATGTATCGCAAGTGAAGGAATCATAAGAAGATTCCTGTCCACATTCACAAGCTTTGATTCAAAACCGTCTTTTTTATCTCTGACAATAAGTCTTCCGGCAACCGAAAGCGGTCTGTCAAACCATGGTGCACAAAGCATTCCACCGTACTTTTCAATGTTTAATCTAATATATGCGGAGACTTCCTCCATCTCGGGATTTTCCTTAATCTTAAACGAAGGAGAATCGCTGTGACTAGCGATCATGTAAAAGCCTTTAAACTCCTTCTTCGGAATCCTGAAAGAAATTATGGATGAATCATTTCTTGTCACAAAAAATCTTCCGGGTTCAAGCTTCCACTCTTCATTCTCTTTAAGTTCCTTATATCCCTTTGATGTAAGCTCTTTTTTCAGATTATCGATCACGTGAAAACATGTCGGTGATCCGTCAATAAACGCAAGCATTCTCTCTGTAACATTATTCATAGTTATCCGCCTCTTAGAATTCACATTATTTGATCACAGAATCGGAATGCGTATGTTATGCTCGGAGCAGTTCCTGTGGAATAAGTTCGGGGTCAAAAAACACCTCCGAATGATTGTCCACAATAAGCTCGTGTTTTACCAATTCGCCTGATGCCCTGTCATAAGTATCTTTAAAGATCTTGGAAATCCTGTAATACTTATCGCCCTCTTTGGCAAAATGATGCCCCTCTTCGGACAAAGCGTAGTATTCAGGAAACTCTTTTTTACTCCTGATCTCGCTGTATAGATTTTCTTCATCGCACCATACGAGTAATTGAACATCCACAGACGTATCATTTCTGAATCTGTAATCGACATAATTATAGCTTACAGATGTACCTGCGTTCAACGGTATACGTTTTCCCTCATCCGGAGCCAGGGCATCCGAATGTCTGTGAAATTCCGTATTGGTCAGCGGGCTTTGTAAAACAGCTCTGTTTATTGTATTTGCGAGGTTGCAGAGCCCTCCTCCGAATCCTTTTGTGAGCTTGCCGTTTACAATAACTCTTCCCTCCCGGAACCCTCTTCTTGCCGTAGTATTTCCTACTCTTGTCCAAAAAGAAAATGTTTGTCCGGGATGTATTATAAGACCGTTCATGCTCTCGCATGCAAGCCTGATATTATGCGCCTTATTCTCCTGAGTAACGGGATCTATACCCTTTCCCTTTTTTATCAGATGTGAGCTGTGCGATGAAACAAGATAGGGAAACGGCGTTTCATCCATCTCATACGCAAGCCTAACATCCGACATGAGATTCTTTATATGACGGATCATAATATTCTTTTTAAGTGACAATTTATATGTAAGCGGGCATAACTCGCAAAAAAGCTTTTTATTATCAGCAGACATATTTCTTTCCTTCTCTTCCGGCATTACTGATGTAAAAAAACATCAATATCACCTTCTCAATAATTCTTTTAAAACCGCACCATTCGATCCTGTGCGTCTTAATTGGTGAAACAAGAACCGATCTTATTCCATATGTGTTTGCGCCGATGATGTCAACAAACATCTGATCACCGACCATGATAGTTTCTTCTTTTCCGATCCCCATAAGGCTTACAGCCTTCTCATATCCGTCCGTTGCAGGTTTCTTTGCATCATAAACATACGCAGTGTCTATATTTCTGACAAAACGTTTCACTCTTTCTTCACTGTTATCGGACAGCAGAACCGTTTTGAAATTCATATCATGTATATCTTCAAGAAATCTTTCTATCTCTTTTGTCGCATCATCACCGTGATGTACAAGCGTGTTGTCAACGTCAAATATTATTCCCCTTATGCCCATTGCATACAGGTTCTTATAATCAATATGAAAAACGCTTTTTGCATAGGCTGAGGGAAAAAATTTATCAAACATATTCGCACACCTTGTCAATCTGCTCTCCGAAATCATCACCGAAAGCTTTGTCAAAAAAAGCACTTCCTATCGTAAATGCCCACGGAGAAGCATCTTTGATCTCATCAAGGCGTTCATAACTGTTGACGCTTCCTGCAATGCATACAGGAGCATTGACCTCTGAGACAAATCGTCTTATAAGTTCACTGTAATCACCTGTGTATCTGTATGCCAAAAGATCTATTCCATACGCACCTTTTTCAATATACGATCTTGCTTCGGCTATCATATCGTCGATATCGCCTTCAAGAACCGACGGCCTGTCGTAGATCTTACCCACAAAAGGCATGTAACGTATTCCGTGTTCTCTGCAAAGATTATTTACAGCGTCGGAATATACCGTTCCCATAAGGATGTCGCAGCCGCATTCCACCGCCATCTGCGCGCCCTTAATACATAAATCTTCCGTGTATGCAACAACTTCAAGCACTGCCATTTTCCCACATGCTTTAATGTTTGCATACAATTCTTTCATCTTATCAAGAGGAAGTCCGTCCTCTTTAAATCCCCAATACTCTGCCTTGGAATCTTTGCACCTGTCAAAAATCTCAGGAGCATTGGGTACCGTCAAATCGTTATAAGTAAGCATTACTATCAATGCTGTTTCTTTCTCTTCCATTCCCATATACCTTCATGATATTTATTCATTTGTCAGCGCTTGCTGAGCAGAACGTATAACAAAATTACTATGAGAGGTAAAAAGCATGCAATCATATCGACACCCTTGCCTTTATTAAGGCTGTCGTCCTTATATATAAAATCTTTCATATTATTCGGATTAACCAGCAATTCCACAGTATCACCGACGTTAAACCTCACAAGGTTTGAATAATAAGCGGAATCTATCGCAAAACCATATGCAGGATCCAAAGGCATGAAAATAGGCTTATAAATCATACCGCCGCGCGCGGTTTTCCTCTCAAGCACATTAACAACCTTAACGGTTAACTCCTGCGTGCATTCTCTCTTTCTTCTGCTCCATTTGTCATACTTTGCCTTGCAGATTGCAAACCAAACAAGCGCAACACAAACACCAAACACTAATACTATTGCGTGACCAAGCATACTGACCTCCCGGTTAAATCAAAAAGACTCATTCATTTATATGGTTGCACGTTATGTGCAAATTAATTTGTTGAATAATCATTTAACATTTTATCACAGTAGGTTTCCCTGTATCAAGTTATTTTGTACCAAAGTTGTGCTTGGTTTTATAAGATTCATTTAACAAGTAACCGCTCTGCACAACAAAGGGGCTGTCGCATTAAGCGACAGC
>JAGAAO010000043.1 GCA_017615275.1 Butyrivibrio sp. | reverse complement strand
TCGTTGAATTCAACGAAAGATTCCGGTGCGTTTACAACAACGACGTTATAGACTTCATCGCTGAACAGATGATATGGGAACCACCAGAATAAGAATGATGTGGCGCAGCAAGCGACGGCAACCACGAATAAAACAGAGATCAGGAAAGCAGCAGATGAGGCTTCTGCGCCCATCTGTCCTCTCTTGCGGAAGAAACTTCCTATTATCGTTCTAATGCCTCGTCCTGCGTTCATAAATACCTTTTTTCTTATTCAACGTGGTTTTCGACGTAGATCTTGAAGAATGCATTCTCAAATGTCTCCACATCGGCCTGCTTTATAAGTTCTTCAACGGTTCCCTGCGCGGCGATCCTGCCGTCTACCAATATCGCGATCTCATCGCAGAGTTCTTCAGCTACCGAGAAGATGTGTGTCGAGAGGATGATCGCATGTCCTTTTGCCTTAAGTTCCTTGAGATAATCCGTTACCTGCTTTGATGTCAGGATATCGAGCCCGTTCGTAGGCTCATCGAAAATAATGACAGGCGGATTGTGAATAAGGCTTATTGCGATCGAGATCTTCTGCTTCATGCCCGTTGACAATTCATTGATCCTCTTGTCAGCGAAGGGGAGTATGCCGAATCTTGCAAAGCTCTCGTCCTTTCTGTCTTTGAGATCTTTCTCGGGTATATCGTAAAGCTTCGCGAAGAAATCAAATAAGTTGTTAGGCGTTGACAAGGGATCGAGTTTTATCTCGTTTGTGAGGAAACCGATCTTCCGATGTATCTCCAGCAGATCTTTGTCGGCGGAAAGTCCGTCGATCAGGATCTGTCCTGATGTAGGCTTCATCAGAGTTGCGATCATCTGCATCAATGTTGTCTTGCCGGCACCGTTAGGTCCTAAGAGTCCGAATATCTGACCCTCGTGGACTTCAAAGCTGACGCCTTTGATCGTCTCGTGTTCTTTGGTGTAACTCTTGTGGACATCAACTAATTGGATCATATATTTTCCTCTTTCTTAAACGTAACGGATAAAACCCAAAGCGCGATTCCGATATTGATCATATAGATAAGTATTACGTGCCAGGCCTTGTTCTGTGCATTGAATGTTTCTGCGATAAGGGCAAGCGTATTATGGAGCGGGATAAAGTATTCCAGAGTTACCGGCCTTGTTCCTCTGAACATCTGGATAAAGAAATCACCGAGGAAATAGATCAGCGGCAGCTGGAGATTTACCGTGATGTCCTGCATTCTTCTCAATTGGAATGTAGTGCTAATGCAGATCGCGGTCATGAGAAGAACCGTTATCGGAATGCTTCCCAATATGATGAAGAGTTCAGACGGAGTCAGCATCATGCCGAAGGGGAGAAGCGACATCGCGTCATTGCTCCTGTTGATCCATGAAGAGAAGAAAAGAAGGAGCATCGTTATTACTGTGGAACCGGAGACGATAACATTTATCGCGAGTATCTTTCCCCAGTAGATCTTCCTTCTTGATACCGGAGTCATGATGAGCTTTGCCATAAAGCCCCTGTCACGTTCTGATGCGAACATGTCGCTTACAAGTGAATATACACAGTAATACATCATTATCATGAGCACGCCCGGTACGACTCTTGATGCTGCAGTGTTTGCAGTAGTTCTGTAATCTTCGAAATCAGTTACCGGATTGAAACTGTCTGTCTCAAAAAGAGAACTTCCTACTACTGAATAATCTCCGCCTAATTTGTCTATGAGGCTTGCCTGGTAATCGTTAAGCACGCCTTCTTTCAATTGTTCGGCGCGCGCTTCCATCGTAAGTGAGTTTGCATCATAGGCGACATAAACAACGGCGCGGCTTTCTGCATTGGCATTGTCATTAGAAATCTCTTTATAATAATTTCTTACCTCATCATCAAAATCAACAAGCGGATCACCTGAATAGAAATAGCAGATGAGCATGCCCTTGCGGAGCTGTTTGTGATAGGAATCCTTGTCGCGCATTATCTCGCCGAATTCCTTATATGTTTTGTAATCGTATGTATATACTCTGGCATCTACAGTCTCATCAACATAAGTCCTGAATGATTCGGGCGCACCGACAACAGTAACAGGCTTTTTGTTTAACGAACCGGTGGACATGTAATTAACGAGAAGCGGAAAAACATTAAGAGCAACCATCAACAGTAAAGCCGGAAGAAGAAACAATGCAACGGTTCTTCTCCAGCTCGAAAAGAGTTTCTTGATTTCCCAAGTAAAAACGGTGATGATCTTATTCATATGCACATTTTATTGTAACTCAAAAATTTTTTCTATTAGTTAAAATGAATTTTTCTATAAAAACTTATGAATGTGAAACGCCGCAAACGCAATGAATTATGTGTATAAAGTGAACAAATAGAAAAACGAAAGATTATTTATTCTTGCAAAAATTATAAAAAATGTTTGTTGACACAAAATATAAAGAAATGTAGATTTATTATATCCAAACAAGGAAAAAGTTATATCCAAACAAGGAAAAATACGGAGGTTCTTTTAGTATGGAT
>JAGAAO010000004.1 GCA_017615275.1 Butyrivibrio sp. | reverse complement strand
GTCCTTTTCTTACGTTCGTCTGCAGCTTGTCTCTTCTTAAGATCTCTCTCCTGAGCCTTAAGCTGTTCGACCTTCGTTGTTAATTCTTTTAATCTTTCGTCATATGATCTTGTAGCCATTGTTATATTTTCCTTTCGTTGAATTAGTTTTGTTTTGGTATAGGAAAAGCCCGGGAGTTTTATGTCCTGGGCCTTCTCAAGTGGTTGCTATCAATACAGATAGCGTAAGATCTCCAGTATCGTCTTCAGCCGTTCCGCATCCACAGGATCGAGGGAGGTCAGATCCGGATTCTTGTCGATCTTCTCAGACAACTCCAAGACTGATCTTCTAATCTCTGCAAACGTGCGGATATTTCCTTTAACGAGGATCTTCTGATAAAGACAGCTCTCAATAAAGAAATGAGATTTCGTCATTCCAGTAGTGGCGATCCGTGCATTTATCAGTTCACTCTCCTTCGGTGAAACCCGAAAGTTCTGGAGTTTGTTTCTGATCCTGTTATGTTCGTTTTTCTTTTTCTTAGGCTTCGGATTATCTACCTTGGTCTTTCCGTATATCTTTCCCATGATCATTCTCCTTCCGTGTCATTGAATTCCTGATCCAGACGGTTGGCCATATCCTTCTGTACGGAAGGATAAAGGTGTGCATACCGCTGAGTTATCACGGCGCTCTCATGTCCAAGTCTTTCAGCGATCTGAACAGGAGCGTATCCGAGATGGATAAGGAGTGCGCAGCAGGAGTGTCTGAGATCGTGTATTCTGATCCTCTTAACGCCTGCCTTCTTGCTTCCCCTGTCCATCTCGTGATGGAGATAATGTTTCGATACCGGGAAGATGCGGCAGTCATCATCAAGGCCGTATATTGATTCGAGATAGTCCTGCAGCTCCTGGCATAAGAACTTCGGAAGATCGATCGTGCGGTTACTCTTTTCCGTCTTGGGGTCCGTTACCATCTCTTCTCCGTTTACGACTTGATAGGTCTTGTTGACTCTCAAAGTGCGCTTCTCAAGATCGATATCCTTCTTCGTAAGAGCTAACAACTCTCCGCATCTGATACCGGTCCAATAAAGAACCTGAAATGCGTAATACGATATCGGTTTGTCTTGTATCGCCTCTGAGAACTTCAGATACTCTTCCTTCGTCCAGAAGAGCATTTCCTTATTACTTTTCTTTCCGATCTTCTTAAACGCTTTACAGGGGTTCTTGGGAAGGTCGTAGTAGTTGACCGCATGATTGAAGATAGCCGTCAGCTGATTGTTGATCGTTCGAAGATAGGTTGGTGAGTATCCCTTGCCGTCATCATCCCTCATGGTGAGAAGTTCATTCTGCCATTGAAGGATATGCGTTGATGTGATCTCCGATAAAGACATTTCGCTGAAGTACGGTCTGATATGTTTATCGATGATCTGGATCTTGTTTGCAATCGTACTTTTCTTGAGCTGCGGTGTTACATCACGCAGGTAGATATCTACGAAGGAGTTGAACGCCATATTGATATCCTTGGTCTGCTTGGCTAAAAAAGTACGCTCATACTCAAGTGCATCGTGCCTTGTTTCAAAGCCGCGTTTCTCATGACGCACACGCTGTCCACGCCAGTCAGTGTAGTAACAAAGTACTCTCCACTTCTTGCCGTTATACATGCTGCCTTTGTCTTTAAATACTGCCATATCACACCGCCCTTCTGCACGCTGTGATAGCCATAGCTGTTGCTTTGGTTATATTGCGGCCACCAAACTTTGTTTGTTCCCTTACAACTCTGTCTTGAAGGTTGATAGGCAATCTGAGAAACGCCTCATACCCTTCATGATCCGGTCCCAAAATAGAGTCCGATACCACAAGCGTGTGTTCGCTCCAGGACTTAACCAGCTTTCTCCAATCCTTTATCGGTTCTCCATTTATCGCTCCCTTACGGTCTGTAAAGTAGTAATCAATAAACTCTTTTGCATCTTCTTTGGACATATCAAGGTTATGATTACGGGAGAATTCCATGACATCTGCAACGGATGGAGCACCGCTGCCTGACATGACAGACATATCAATATCAGTATCATTATCAGACTCAGTATCAGTATCAGAATCAGTATCATTATCAGTATCACCATCCAGTTGCATTGCATCTGCATGCGAATGCATATCAGATGGATTACCCCACCTCTTCTGAGCTGCTTTTCTGTTCTTCTCGCATCTGGCCTCATAAGCTTCGAGATCCTCTCTCATTTTCGGCTCGATCGCTTTCAAGGCTGATTTCACTCGGTTGTTTGTTACTGCCGTTTCCTTGCCTTCAGCAATATCAAACATGGTATAGAGAAGCTCCTTGATCAGTTCCGGTTCTTCCAGCAACTCAAAGAAGCTTCTCCATGACGTGTATATCAAGAAAGAATTCTTACTTTCCATAATGCCTCCTGTGTTTCTGATTGATAAATACGCAGAAAAGCACTATAATCAAGTTGCTTACATAATTACGTTTGCTTTTGCATGCGTATTTGCCTCTCTTAGGAGAGGCTTTTCTTTTTTGTTCCACGTGTATCATCTCAGACGTTCCCATTGCCGTTACCTCTCTGAAGGCAAGCCTCTTCATACCAGAAGCGATTTACTCTTCCTGATACTACGAGAGCTCCGGGATTCTTCTTCTTGAGTTCCGCATTCAGATCCTTGATGATCTGATAAGCCTTGGATCTCGAGATTCCCCAGTCCTGCTGGATCTGAGCTACACCGATAAACATTGTCTTGTTTTCTGCCATTTTTCTTTACCTCGTTTCTTTAGATTTTTTTGTTCTTCCTCCCGGGGGAGAGGACAGACTCCCCCCTGGGATTTTGTTTTTTTGGTTCTTGGTTTGAGACCGGAAGGCTCTCGCATTGCTGACTACGAGATCATGGGAGTTCCACCCCGGTGACTGATACGCCCCGCTGCTCTTCACAGAAGTTTCCTGACTTTGTATCTGTCTTCGCCTCCCTCGGGGTGCAACCCCGATTCTGACTCATCCCCTTTATCGCTCTCTCCCTTTCGGGAGGTCTTGGCGAGGTCGGAGTCAACTTGGCTTGGTATTTTAACGCCGATACAAGTTTCGTACCTTCCGGTCTTTTTATTTAACTGTCAAGGTTCACGTGCGGGCTTTCACCGCACCTTCTCGGCTCCTTTCGTTTTATTTCTTAGGAACAGATATGTTCCTATTACACAATATACAACAGTCGTTTTTGTTTTGCAAGTACTTTTTTGCTCCTTTTTGTATTTTTGTTATTTACATTTCCGCACAGTCTATGCTAAAATGCAGTTACGAAGGAGTGTGGAGACTTATGACAATTGGTAACAAAATCAGATTTTTCAGGAATCTTCGCGGTTATACCCAAGATGAGCTGGGCCACAAGATCGGCCTTCAAGGCGATAGAGTAAGACAGTATGAGAGTGGCATCAGAACACCTAAAGCAGACATGCTAAAGGCAATTGCTGATGCTTTGGATGTGGATGTTGCCGCATTATCCGATATAAACATCACGTCAGAGGAAGATATCATGCATATCCTCTTTGAGCTTGAGGATAACTTCTCAATAAACATCGAGAAACAGGACGGCAAGACGGTCCTCGTCATTGATAACGAAGACAGTCGCAATGCAGTCCTCAATACATACCTGAACTATTGGTATGACAAGAAACAGGTATTCTCCCTGGACAAGTATTCTGATGCCAAAGATCCCCGTGTAATTGACTATAGGAGCTGGAGAGGTAGATTCGGCAGCAACGAAGCCGCCTTCGAGGCTGAAGTGATTCAGAATATAAATGATGCATACAAAGCAGAGGTTTCAAAGCTCTCTAAAGCAAAAACAAAGCCTTGTGAAAATGTGTCTGATTTCATTAGTTTAATATGTAAGATCTCTCCCGATCTTCTTATTGATACAGATAAAGAGATTACAGACATACTTAATGCTGTTACCAGCCATGGTTTTGTCTTTGATGCCGGAAAACTTACAGAATCTGGTAATGTATCCCCTGATTTCGCCCGCTTCATATATGAGCTTGATAACTTAAAGAAGTTTGGCGTTGAAACTTATCCCGTTGTCTCATACACCGGATCAGTTCTGAAGATTACATACTTTATCAAGAATAATGGCTTCGGCATGGTCACAATGATGATCAACAAATGGATAAGCTACAACCAAAACAAATCTTCCTACTCTGTATTGGCTCAGAAAGAGTTCGAGAAGTCGTTTGACGAGAATCTTCAGTTCTTATGCAGCGCAAATCTCGAAGAGTTCATAAAGCAATATGAATGACATTACTGTTGTCTGGGGCGGCACTCTGGCTTT
>JAGAAO010000003.1 GCA_017615275.1 Butyrivibrio sp. | reverse complement strand
GCATAAAAAGTAGAAAATACAGCTTATTATTGGCTGATGAAAGTCAGCCTTTTTAGTGTACACAAAAATAATAAGAACAAGGCAAAAAGAAAAACCTGCTGGGGAAAGCAATTTACGCTTGACTTTTCTTAGCAGGTTTTTTTGCCCAAAATAAATAAAAAAATTTTTTCAAAAAGTTGCAGACTTTTCTTTTTATGATTCGTTTTATTAAATGTAAGACGAAAAAAATATGGATAAAAAGGTTTTAATCCAGGAGGAAGAATATGAAACATATACATAAAAAGAAGAGTAATTTTTTTACATTTATTTTTTCATTTGTACCGGGGTGTGCTGAGATGTACATGGGATTTATGAATAACGGTCTGAGTTTACTGGCTGTATTCATGCTTGCATGTATGCTCAGTTTGGGATGCAGTGAAATACTTTTGGTGACGATACCTATTATTTGGTTCTATGGTTTTTTCCATGCACATAAGCTTGCGGGACTTGATGACGAAACTTTTGATGCATTGGAAGATAATTATATCTGGGATGAGCTTGCGGGTGGAAAAAGCATAGTAATTCCTAAAGAGAAACAAAAGAAAATTATTTCTTATATTCTGATTTTTGTCGGAGCAGGAATTTTGTGGAATTGTGTGACCCATTTTGTTTTGAGCATGGTTCCGGGAGAGTATTGGCATATTGCATACATAATCGTCGATCGTATCCCCGGAAATATAGTTGCTGTTCTGCTTATCGTTTTTGGAATCAAACTTATAAAAGGAAAGAAGAAACAAATCGATATGGAAAGCGAGGATTTAATGGATGGATACGACAATCAGAGTGCATAAGGTTGGAACAATTACTGCCGGACTGGCAATGATTTCTTTTGGAATCATGTATTTGTTATGTACTATCTTTGGAGTATTAAGTTATGAGGTTGTATTTAAGTGCTGGCCGTTTATACTCATAGGGCTTGGAGTAGAGCTTCTGATATCAAACGGAGTTTCGGACAATTGCGTGTATGATAGGGGAGCAATATTTCTTGTAATTGGTCTTACTGTATTTGCAATGTGTATGGCCGGCGTAGATATGGCACTTACATATGAGTGGGGGCTGTCGCTTTAAGCGCAGTCTCCCAATCTAATCAAAAGCAGATTTTATCAGCGTTTCCTAAAATGTAAAAAAATATTTATTGATCTGTTGACAGGAAAAACTTAATGATGTATAACTGTATTAAGACAACTAATACAGCTAGTAAATAAAAATCACTTGAGGGGGCATATATTTTAGTGAGGAAAGTGAAATGAAAGAAAGAAAAATAGCAACAATTCTTATGGCATCAGTAATGGTGTGTGTGCTTATGGGGTGTGGAAATACAGTAGCTGAGGTTAATTCAGAAACAGCAACACAGGAAACTTCTGTAGCAGATGATGCTACAGTTACAGAAAATAAAGAGACAACTACTAAAGATACAGATAAAACTTCAGATAACGCAAGCAAAATGAGCAGTGAAGCTAAAACTTCAGAGTCAGGAAAAAAGGCTAAGATAGAAGCTTCCGCAGAAGATGCGGCTTTCGAGTACAACGGTCAGACGATCTCAATACTTGATGATGCACAGGCTACACTTGGTGCGCTTGGTACTCCCGAGCGTGAAGAGCCTTCACCGTTCAGTGACAACGGAGATGTAAGTTATATTTATGGATCTGACCCAAACACAGTTGAATACATGCCTTTAAAGGTCGATGGTGATGCATTGGTTCCTGACTCTGTTATTATATATGACAAAAATGTAAAGACTTCTAAGAGTGTCGGAGTAGGAAGTACAGAAGATGATATCAAGAACGCTTACGGAGAACCTGACAATGTATCAAAGAGCGGAAGCACATATGAGCTTGCATATGATTTTGGAAGCTTTGCGGTAGGTTTTGATTTTGACAATAAGAAGAAGGTTAACGCAATAATCTTCAGTAACATGGATACGTTCAATAAATACGTAAACACAGGAAAAAGCTAATTTTTTAGGAAAGGATTATTTAGATAGATTTAGAAATGAAAAGAAGTAAGATAATAGCAATTTTAATGGCATCAGTAATGATGTTCGCACTTGTAGGATGTGGAAATACCGCTTCAGAGGATACATCTGAAACAACTGAAGTTACAGAAGCCACAGTGGAAGAAAACGGCGAAGACAGCGGTGAAGAGGTAGCAAACGGTGATACAAACCTGGCACCTGCAGATGGAAATTTTGAATATAACGGAAAGAGCATTTCATTTACAGATGATGCTAAGACAGTAATGGAAACTATCGATTCTGTAGCAAAGAAGTCTGATGAAGGTGATATCGACGGCGTTGCAGGAAAATGGTATAACTATGACAAGACCGGTAGCAATCCCAACCTTGAAGTTGTTGTTATGGATGTAAACGGAAAAGATACTGTTGGTTTGATTAAGGTTAACAATGAAGGAATTACAACATCAAATGGCATAAGCATCGGAAGTAAAATGGAGGATGTTGAGACCGCTTATGGAAGACCAAGCGAAGAAATGCAGTCTTCAAAAAAGGATAAGTCAGTTGCTTACAGATATAACGACTTTAATATAATGTTTGAGATCAAAGACGGTCAGGTAAGTAGCATTACATATACACATCCTGAATACAACGGATGATGATATATAGGGACAAGGTAGGAGCAAACGCAGAGCTCTCGAATCAAAGATGATTCGGGAGCTCTTTTGTGTAGTTGAAAATTGCATGCCTAAGAGAAGCATTTTACATATGCTTAGTGTTTCTGTTTAGATAGGGAAGACATGGACAATTTCAGAGGGGCAGGAATAAATTTAGTACATTGCCAACATGTATCTATAAAAATGTGGTATATTATCTTGCGTTAATAAATATTGATCATGTAAAGACAGAGCGAGGATATAGATTTGGATATTAAGATTTCTGATGCAAAGGTGTTTCTTAGAAAAGGACAGGGACGAGAGCTTAAAGCAGGCGGTCTCTGGGTTTATGACAATGAAATAGATAAAGTGGAAGGCTCTTTTGATAATGGAGACATCATAGAACTTCATGACTTTGACGGTTATTTCATGGGATATGGTATTATCAATACCGCATCCAAGATCAGAGTCAGAATGATGTCCAGAAAACAGGATCATCCCGTGACAAAAGAACTTCTTAAAACGCGTATTCAAAACGCTTGGGACTATAGAAAGAGTGTTATGGCAGGTTACATCCGCGATTATCTTGGAGAACTGTCTGAAAGTGAAGCTCTTACAAAGCTTTCATGCAGGCTTATATTTGGAGAAGCTGATTTTATCCCGGGTATTACGATAGATAAATTCTCTGATGTGCTTGTTATTGAGTCTCTTGCCCTCGGCACAGACAAAATGAAAGATTTGATAATCGACATTTGTAAAGAAGTCCTTGAAAGCGACGGTGTAATTATCAGAGGTATCTATGAAAGAAGTGACGCCAAAGTACGTGAGCTTGAAGGGCTCGAGCGCACAAAAGGCTTTATCGGAAAAGAATTTGATACTAAAGTTCTCATAGAAGAAAATGGAGTGAAATATTACGTAGATGTGGAAAACGGCCAGAAAACAGGCTTTTTCCTCGATCAGAAGTTCAACAGACAGTCCATCCGCGGTTTATGTAAGGGCAAAAAAGTTCTCGACTGCTTTACTCATACAGGCTCATTTGCGCTTAATGCCGCTGCCGCAGGCGCTACATCAGTTCTTGGTGTCGACGCTTCGGAACTTGGCTGTGAACAAGCGCGTGAAAATGCAGAACTCAACGGCTTATCTGATGTAGCAACATTCAAATGTGCCGATGTATTCGAGCTTCTTCCTTCTCTTGAAAGAGAAAAAGAACTCTATGACGTTGTAATACTCGATCCTCCCGCTTTCACCAAATCTAGAGCATCAATTAAAAAGGCGGTTACAGGATACAAAGAAATAAACATGCGTGGTATGAAACTTGTTAAAGATGGTGGATATCTTGCAACGTGCTCATGTTCACATTTTATGGACGAGGAACTTTTCCTTAAGACAATTGCTGACGCAGCAAGAGATGCTCACAAGCGTCTTAAGCAGGTAGAATTCAGACAGCAATCCATGGATCATCCCATCCTCTGGGGCGGTGCAGCTTCCTACTATCTTAAGTTCGTGATCTTCCAGGTTAGTGACGAACTGTAAGAATGGGACGATAATTACAAAATTATCTCAGAATCAAAGTATTGTTCAGTAAAAGAGACCTTTTCCCATATCTGTTCTTTGTTGAAGGGCAGTTCTGGTGGGGCAACCACCCATTTTTCTTCCACATCGTCTCGGCGATGAATAATAGCTATAACTTTGCCGGTAAATTCTTTTACCGGCTTTTCTATGCCTATTATATACGCATCTTGTTCTTCTCCGTCAGGAGCAATTATCCCCTTAATGTATCCGTAATTGATAGGATAGTACATATCCTTATGCTCGGGATGATAGCTCCCCAGCGGGCGATCAACTGTAACAGTCACAATCTCTCCAATCATCGCATTTCTCCTTGGGATAGATTCATTTTACCAATCCACCGTGGAATACACATTCATATACTTTTAAATCATTCTGATAGATTTCTTCATACCCTTGAAACCAAGTAAAATCGCCGGTTACTTTACATCTGTACGTGTATTCACCTGACGAATGTAATTCCGGTCCTCTGTATGGCATCTTTGAATCTGCGGCTCTCAAGGCTTCTTTCAAGAAGTTCCCTCGGTTGCCCTTTTGCTACTTACATTATACAGTTTCAGATTAACTATAAAAAATGAAAAAATGTGTTGACAAGCATGATGTTTTAGTCTAAAATCAATTTTGTTGTCGCGGTAACAACGGCAACAAATGCGATAGTAGCTTAGTTGGTAAAGCGCCACCTTGCCAAGGTGGAGACCGCGGGTTCGAGCCCCGTCTATCGCTCTTTGAAACCCCAGATGTTTTCTGGGGTTTTTGTTGTTTATGCCTCAAAAAAAGTGGTCTGGAAGTGGTCTTTTTTTATTATTCAATTGGATTTGTGCGGATTTTCGCTAGATCGTGCGTTTTATCCGGTATCACCCAAAGCATTCCTTTATCCTATCCATCTGTGCATCTGACTGAACAGCCCTTATATAATGAAGGGTTGTGTTCTTGTCTACATGCCCTGCAGCATACATGACTGTCTGAATGTCTCCGCCTGTTGCTCTTGCAAGTGCGGTTACGCTCCAGAATCTGATCTTGTGACTTGAAAGATAAGGAATCCCTACCGCTTCAGTTACCTTTTTCAGATGCTTGTTGAACTTATTACCATCAAGCGGGCTTCCTGCACTGTTACAGCAGATGTGCTCGGATACTATATCCTGCTTTCGAAGTTCCTTTAAGACCACTTCTGCTCTTTGTGACAGCGGAAGCACTCTGGCTCCGTGTTCCCCGCCCTTGGTATGACCCACTTCTACAAAATGGTTCTTTCCGTCCTCACCTCTCCTAAGTACAATCTCCCTTGAAATGGAAATCGTATGCTTATGAAAGTCTACATCGGACCATCTGAGTGCTCTGAGTTCACCGATTCTGATGCAAAGGCAGAACATAAGCTCAATACCATATTCGTATCCGGTCTTCTCATCCATACCATCTAGGTAGTTCAGGATCTTATCCCTGTCCTCATCGGTATAGCGGACATTCTCGTTGTCTACAGCCTTGAACTTCAGATCTTTACAGTTAAGGTTTCTACTCAGATTATTCGCAACGATATCACTTTCAACAGCCAGGTCATAGACCACATTGAAGATACTCTTTATGTTTACGAAGTTCTTCCTGCTGATAGTACGCCCTTCCGTGATCTTCTTGAAGAAGCGCTTGATATCCGATGCCTTTATCTCAGTGATGGGCAGATCAGCTATTGCTGCATGCTCATAATGCTTTTCCCATATCTGTCTGTACCTTGTGACTGTAAGAGAGGAAGTGTCCTTGTCATTCTCTTTTTCTGCCATTACTCTTTCAAAGAGCTTCCTCACTGTGAAATTACTGTCACCAAACAGATAAGCATGCATCTTGTCATAAGCCTCCTGCTGGCTTCTTGCAGTGATCTTATCCCTGTCATCCTTCCTTAAGGCTACAGGAATCCTTATCTTGTAGCGGTCATTCTTTTTGTCATAGGTAACTGTCTTACTACCTTCCCTGACGTAGGGTAACAATGCTCCTTTCACCTTTAAAACGCGCTGTTTTGCCTCATATTGTTTCTTCATATCTACAATTTCGGCGCTCTCTTCTGGAAAAAGTGTAGCACTGTCCGCATTCAGTTGTCTACTAATTGATTCTCTTGATGTGTCTGTATAACTCATAATCCCCCACACAAAAAGAGCCAGGCCCAACAGCATATTGTGCTGCCAGACTTGGCTCTTTATCTTTTACGTACCAACAATCAATCGTGTGATATACTTTTTTAGTACCAATTTGTTATTGTTCCAGCTTAATGATACAAGGACTTGTTTCATGAGTCATTGAGCTGCAATTGAGCGTAAATTGAGAAATTGTTATTTTAGAGGTGTTTCTTTTGGAAATATGTGATTTTTACTCAGTGATGAAAACCATCAAGGAATACATAAGTGATTCAAGGGCATTGAGCCAGACTGATCTTCTTTATGAGATATTTGCTACATTCATGGAAGACGAAGAGAATTCTGATTACGATTTTGACAATGCTCAGGTGTGCAGATGGATGAACGGACAGGCTGCGATCACTCCAAGGATCAGCAGATACTATCAGAACAGAGAAATGGAAGAAGTTCTTACAAAAGATATTATGAAGAATGTTCTGCCGCTCTTTTATGACAGTGCCATGTGCGTAGAAAAGCTCCATGACCTTCTTATGCTGGACGATTCCATATCCGGAATGGTCAAAGCTCATATCAGTGAAGGATATCCTGGATTAGAGCCGGAAACAATGGCCTCTGTCATGGGAAGGCTTATCCATTTTATTCTGCAGCGCAAGTTCGTAAAGCACGGAAGTGAAAATGAACTTGCTATTACTGAAGGCAGACTGTCCCCTTCAGTTGCAACATACATAATTGGTTGTGAGCCACCAAGGCCCTGCAGATTCTTTGTTGGAAGGCAGCGGGAGATTGAATCTATCTTTGCTTCTCTCACATCACACGGAAAGGTCTTTCTTCATGGATTTCCCGGAATGGGAAAAAGTGAGACCGCTAAAGCTTTTGCCAGACATTATAAAAAGGAATATACAAATCAGATATATATCCAGTATTCAGGAAAACTCAAGAAAGACATTGCTGATCTGGACTTTGTAAATGATCCTTTCGACGCAGATGAAGAGCTTCTTTTTGAACAGCACCACAGGTTTCTTCGGACATTAAGAGAGGACTCCCTTCTTATCGTAGATAACTACTCCGAGACAGATGGACCGGATCCGTTGCTTTCGGAAATACTGAGATACCACTGTCATGTACTTTTCACGACACGTAATGCCGTAAATACCGAAGAAAGCATTTACCTCGACGAACTTGCCTGGGACGAACAGGTAGCTCTTGCCCAAAAGCTCTATACGGATATTGATGCAGATTCGTATTCTCTGGAGCATATCTTGTCTTATGTCCATGGTCATACTTTCGCAATAGAACTCGTTTCAAGACTGCTAAACTCCGGTATCATGACTCCAAAGGAGCTTGATGAACGTCTTTTTCATGACCCGGCAAGTATGGCTGCAACTGATACAATAACAGTTTCCAAGGATGGAAAAACGATCAAGGCAACCTACGCAGAGCATATCCGTGAGCTGTTCGGTCTCTTTAATCTGTCTGAAAAGCAGCTGGAAGTCCTTGGATGTGCCGTTCTAATCCCGGAAAGCGGATGCTCTAAGCGTTATTTTATCCACTGGTTAGGGCACAGAAACGCAAATATCATAAACGAGCTTATTGATCTTGGATTCTTACATGAATCAGATAATCGACGGATATTCCTTCATGAACTAATTCAGGATCTTATTAAGGCTGAACTTAATCCGAGCGTAAACAGCTGCATGACTATGCTAAAAAACATACAGCATGACTGTCTCATGCACGGAATAGATAATCCACCCTATTATCACGATATGATTGACATCATAGATCGCTGCATTCTTGAGATTAAAAATGATAACAAGAAATTCTTCTTAAGATTCCTGGAAGATGCTTTTGCTTACTATGATGGAGAAACAGGTTGCCCAAGTCTAGATTTCTGGATTGGTGATATGGAAGCCTGCTTGAGGGAACCTGGAGTGGGCAGTATCCGCGATAAAGTACTTATTCTGAACTATAAGGCATGCTATGAGAATGATCACTGGCATGAGGAAAAGGCCCTTGAGCTTGAAAAACAGGCTGCATCTCTGATAACTGATGTTACAGCAGAAAATGCTCTCCTATACTCCAATATCCATTCAAACCTTGGAATGATGTATTTCTCCAGGAATGATATAGAAAATGCACGGATTCATGCAGAAGAAGGTATTCGGATTCTCAGGGAATTTGATCTCATGTATATGCATGACACCATTCCGCAGGCCTGCAATTTTGCTCAGATACAGGCTGTTACAGGAAGAGTGGATGCAGCTCTGGAAATGCTCCGTAAAACAGAGGAATATGTAAGAGCTGGAAATGGTGAAATCTCAACGGACTATGCCATGATTGAAGAAACTATGGGTGCTATAACAGCAGCCTTTGGCAGAGAAAGAGATGCCAGGGGACATTTCCGCAAGGTTCTGGAGATATATGCAGAAATCTATGATTATGACATGAATGACCTTTTTCAGGTAGCCACAAGACTTTGTGAATACTTCCCTGATAAAGAGTCTGAACTGGGAACACTTCTTGATTACAATACCGATATTTGTGATAAGAGACTTTCAGGTATATGAGTTCTGATAAAAATATCGGATTTCACAATTGTCGCTCAATTGTAGCTCAATGCACATGAAAAGTGGATGTATTACCCTTATAATGAGCCAAGTGGTACCAGATACCAAATGTAATAAAGAGTCTGTATTTCAGGAAAGATTCCTAAATATGGACTCTTTTTTATAGCATCAGTGGTACCCACAAGATAAAGCCTTATCTTGAGTTAAGGATAAGAAAAAGAAAATACATAGCGCAGATAACTGAAGCGGTTGAACACTCTTTAAAAGATGTTCTGCCGCTTTTTTATCGGGTTATGCATCATCCATTTTCCTGGCAGGAATTATCACTCTACCGGATAGCAATTTCAGAATGTCAGGAAACAAGGATGGATCATTTACGAATGCTCTTTTTGAAAGGATGTAACACATGGCAATATCAAAAGACAAAACACGAGGAAATTACACAGTAGTTTCGCAGAACATTATGCGAGACAAAAGCTTATCGCTTACGGAGCGAGGTATGCTTCTGACTCTCTTATCATTACCGGACAGCTGGCAGCTCACAATCAAGGGGCTCTGCCAGATACTTCCAGATGGAAAAGACAAGGTATCTAAAACCCTAAACAGTCTTATAGATAAAGGGTATATCACAAGAGAACAAAGCAGGGATGGAGGAGGCAAGTTTGACTCTACTATTCTTGAGGTCCATGAGACACCGGTAAAACCTACTGAGCCAATACAGCCCACCGCCCCCACTGATCCAGTTGACAGATCAAGGAAGGTTATAAAGGAATTCCCGATAAAGACTGACACTTCACCGTGTCCTAAAAATCCGGATGCGGTAAACCCGTATGCGGAAAAACCGCAGCCGGAGAATCCGCCACAATATATTAATAATATATCTAATAACTATAAATCTAATACTAAAGAAGTGTGTAGTAAGGAGGACACACTCACAGATGATGAATATGAAGATCTGATAAAGGAGTTTGGCAAAGCAAGTGTTGACTATCAGATACAGCGTATCAGGGATCATGGTTATAAGGGATGCCTTAACCACGATACCATCAGGGCCTGGTGCAGGGAAAGGCTGAACCGTCCCATGACAATGCCGGGAGCCCCGCCCAAAAAGAATGCCTTCTGCAATTTTCAGCAGAATGAGTATGACTATGAAGAGCTGGAAAGACTGCTCTTATGTAACTAAAAACAAATTTTAGAAAAAATGGAGGATTGAAAGGTATGAAAGATTTATATATTGATGGAAAGTTAGTGATCGGAGTTGATCACGGATATGGAAACATGAAGACGAGAAATACGGTATTTAAGAGTGGAGTTAAGAAGTACAGTGAGGATCCG
>JAGAAO010000002.1 GCA_017615275.1 Butyrivibrio sp. | reverse complement strand
TTAGCGGCAAAATATGATGCAATCTATCACATTATAGGTAATGGAACTCCTATTGAACAATTAAATCATATAGATGATGTTTTGTTTGAAAATCGTGAAGCAGAAGAAACACCTGAGGAGATAGAAAGAATAAACGAATTGTGGCTTGGAATGGCTGCGATACTTATAGAAATAGTTTTAGATTTTCAAGGGGATGCCAAAGTAGCTTATGATACATATAGGGTAGAACTACAGTTTAATAGGAGCGCGTTTGATATTATGCCAATCTATCTTATAGTACAAGCATGGGGAGATTATCATTTTAATAATGACAGATCCGAGAATGTAGTTTGGGGTAGGGCAAGAGATACAGTTACTTATAAGTTGTAAATATGGTTTTGCAATTATGAATAAAACAAGGATAATCAAAAAAATAATAGGAACAGTACTTGCTGAAAAGGGGTTTAAATATATACGCTGCGAAAAGAGAATAGTTTGGACTTTCGGAAGAAAAGTTGGAGATGTAGAGCAAGAAGTTTATATCCAACAGCATACTATCTTTGACAATGAATATAAGCTTATGTTTTGGTCATCTGCAAAGGGATGTGGAATGAGTGAAATAGGAAACATACTTACCGAATATAAAGAAAAAGAATACTGGGGAGCGGAAACAGATGATGAGTTTGTAACTGTCATAATTTTTTTGCGGCATTTATTCGTGAACATGGGTTTGATCTGTTGGAAGATATGCTTACAGAAAAGCCGGATTCATTTGAAACTCCTGAACGAAAACAGTACTTCAAAGAACATAGAAAAGAATTGGCAGAACATTATGACAGAAAATACAATATTCTTTCTATAGAATCAAAGGATGATCAATTAAAAAAAATTGATGAGGTATTATGGGATAATAGAGAGGCAGAAGAAACTCCAGAGGAATATGAAAGAGTATATGATTTGCTACTTGGAATGTCTGCAATTTTGACGGAGATAGCATTAAAGAAAGATATAGAGATTGATTATGATGCTTGGAGAGTAGAAGTTAGAGGAAAGGGATATAGTTTCTGGCCAATATTTACTGTGGTTCAAGCATGGTTACGATATCATGAAGGCAATAAAGATTTATTGATTGTTTGGGCGATGGTTAGGACTGTTATATAAGGCTTCATAGATAATATAGTATTAGATTAGGCAAACATACAGTGATGTATGGGCACAAAGTCGTAATTTATTGTTAAAGATAGTTTGACTGCAAAATAGTAAATGTATCAGCTATGTTTGCAGTCTTTTATGTTATGGAGTAAATGCTGATATGGCAATAAAGTATAGAAGAATTATAGAAAAAATCGAAGAAAAAATTAAAGAAATGATGAGCCCGGATGTAAGCCAATACAGAAAAATAGTCCACGAAATAATGGGACCAAACGCCGAAGAAAATGGATTTAAGATTACAAAGAGTACTTCGGCAGGATATAGCAAAACTATGCTGGCTGAATACGAAAGAAGAATAGACGGAAGTTATACGCAAAGTTTTCTGATAGATTATAATTTTATGTCTAATGAACTTGAATTGCAGACGAATGGAGTAATGGAAATAAGGTCGTTTGATGGTAGTGAAGAGGATTTCAGAAGAGTAATATCAGAATTCGCCAATATCATGCATGAGAAAGGTTATAAGAATTGTGATGAGGAATTAAGAAAACCTCGTTACACAATGGCGGAACATGGATACTTATTAAAGAACTATAAGCAGCTGTCAGAGAAATATTGTAAGGATAATAACATTGCTCCTGATATGGACATTGTTAAAAGAATATATCTCATAAATGATAAGATTACAGCTCTCATAGGGAAAGAGTTTGTGGAAGTAAAAGATGAATTGATTATGATTGCAGCATTTTATACGACTACACTTCTGCAATGCGAAGGGACATCAATGAAAAAATATGGTGATCTTGATTATTTTGCTATTGTTGAAGGTGATTTAAGTGCTGATAATACTTTGAATACGATTCTTAACGCGTGGTATAAAAAAACTCCCAACAAGCATCTAAAAAATGCTTGCTATGGAGTTATACCGGATGAGCAGTTTGAAGCTATAGATTGGAGAATATAGCATAAACACAGGTGAATATATGGCAATTAAATACAAAAAAATAATAACTGAAATAATGGGTGAATCGCACCCTACCTTGTCAGTGCCTTCAGGTCGGAGAAGAACGTCGGGTAGGAGATGGAGACGCACTCGGAGTCTTGAATGACAGTGGGGCCTTCTGCGACAAGAGAGGCAATTGCAAAACTCATTGCGAGACGGTGGTCTGCGTGTGCATTTATGTTTGCGCCAAATAGCGGCTTTCCGCCGCGGATGATCATGCCGTCGTCTGTTGCTTCCGCGTCACATCCCATGGCTTTAAGATTCTCAACTACCGAATTGATGCGGTTTGATTCTTTTACCTTAAGTTCTGCCGCATCCTTGATGACGGTCTCACAGTCAGCTGTTGCTGCAAGTACAGCGACTACGGGGAGTTCGTCAATCATAGTCGGGATGTCTTTGCCGCCTATAACGATTTTACCGTTCTCGTTTCCGTGGAGCTTACTGTATTTAACAAGGATATCGGCTCTTGATTCCTGAGAATTGTCTTCGTTTAAAAGAGTGATATCCGCACCCATTTTTCTAAGAACATTTATAATGCCCGCGCGGGTCTTGTTTACACCAACATTTTTGATCAGAAGTTCCGAACCGGGGACCATGAGAGCTGCCACGATAAAATATGCGGCAGAAGATATGTCTCCGGGAACATTGATGTCTATTCCCTTAAGAGTCCTTCCGGGATGGAGGATGGCAACAGCTGTTCCGTCTTCCGATTTCTCATTGTGAATATCTGCTCCGAAAGCAGAGAGCATTATCTCTGTGTGGTTTCGTGAAAGAGCAGGCTCGTGAACAATGGTATCTCCCTCTGCATAGAGGCCTGCGAGAATGATCGCGGATTTAACCTGCGCCGAGGCTACGGGACTGTTGTATTCAATTCCTGAGAGTTTCTTGCCACCTTCAATCTTAAGAGGCGCGCAGCCGTTTCCGCGTGCGGAGACAATTGATGCACCCATGAGAGTGAGCGGATCGATAACTCTTTTCATCGGACGCTGTTCTATTGAAGAATCGCCAGTGATAGTTGTATCGAATGACTGTGCGGCAAGAATGCCGGACATAAGTCTTGTGGTTGTTCCACTGTTTCCCGTATAGAGAGTCTCGAGGGGAGCGGTAAGGCCGTAGAGGCCTTTTCCGTGGACGGTTATCTTTTTGACATTTTTGTACTCGTCTTCTTCACGGTCAATTTCTATCCCGAGCTTTCTGAAGCAATCTATTGTAGAAAGGCAGTCGGCGCTTTCAAGGAAGCCTGTTATGGTCGTGTCTCCCTCTGCGAGTGCACCGAACATAATGCTCCTGTGAGATATTGATTTATCTCCGGGAACAGTGACTTCTCCTCTCAACGGGCCTTTGGCTTTTTCTAATGAAATCATGTGTTTCTCCTTATGTTACAGATAGATATTATAACCGTTTTCTTCAAGGATCTTGCCTGCTTTATCAAGGCCTTCCCTGTCATGAATCTCTATTCTGAGCGTACCGCGCTCATATTCTCTGTTGTGCACGATACCGATGTTTTTGATGTTTATGTCATTGTCGGACAAAAGAGTCGCAACCTTGGCGAGCGTTCCCGGTTGATCGTCAATCTCAACTTTGAGTGCGAATACTTCTCTGATAGGGCCGCTCGATGTGCTGATAAATGATTCTCTGTAGCTTCTTGCTTTGGAAAAGAACTCAAACAGCTTCTCGGAATCTTTTTCATCGATCGCGATCTTTATATCATAGAGCGAATCGATATATTTTGAAAGCAGATCCGATATATTTTCTGCGTTTGTGGTGCAGATCTGTTGCCACATAACGGGAGAAGATGAAGATATTCTCGTAATGTCCTTGAAACCGCCTGCTGCGATTGTCTTCATGAGTTCATCTTCCGAATCGTTGTCTTTTACAAGATTGACCAAAGAAGCGGAGATCACGTGCGGAACGTGGCTTATTGCAGCTGTTATGTAGTCGTGCTGAAGATAAGGAACCACAAGCGGAATCGCACCCAGCTTTTTTACAAGGTCGTAGTATCTTTTTAATTTGTCTTCATCCGTGACGTCTGTTTTGGTCAGGATGTAATAAGCGTTTTGCAAAAGAGAAGACTTTGAGTTGTTAAAACCGATTCTTTCGGTACCTGCCATCGGATGTCCGCCGATAAACATGTCCTCAAGTCCGAGCTCTTTTACCTTCTCATGGATTCCCGTTTTGACACTTCCGATATCCGTGAGAATTGTCTTTTTATTCAAAAAAGGAAGAAGCTTTTGAAGGTTGTCGTTATTGCACTCTACGGGAGCGCATAAAAAGATGTAATCGCAGTTGCTGAACTCTGCACCGATCTCATAGAGAGGGGTGTCGATGATCCCTTGCGCGTGTGCGGTGTCAACGGTCTCTCTGTGAGGAGTGTATGCGATTATCTGTGAAGACGGCTCGTGCTCTTTTATTGCCCTGGCAATCGATCCGCCGATAAGCCCAAGGCCTACAAATCCATAGGTCATGCTTTCCATAATACAGAAAAAATCCCCCTATAATAATGTAATCATTGTTTCTATTGAACAAAACTATACCACTTTAACGTGCGAAAATCAATTAACAGGCGGTATATGCGCCGAGAAATATGTAGCATTCTATCTTGTGCACAATCCCCTAAAATACTTGTTTTGGGTACATGTTTTTAGTAAAATATTATTATAATTGTTTGGGGGATTTGCGTCATATCTAATGCATTTTATACAAGAAAATTCCAAATGCAGCAAATTCCATACCCAAAATAGACCGACTGGAGGATAAGATATGAACGTTTACACAACTGATAAGATTCGTAACGTGGTACTGCTCGGACATGGTGGAGCCGGAAAGACAACCTTAGCTGAAGCAATGGCTTATCTTGCCGGTATAACATCAAGGATGGGAAAGGTAGAAGACGGAAATACACTCAGTGACTTTGATAAAGAGGAGCAGAAGAGACATATTTCCATAAGCACATCGTCAATACCTCTTGAGTGGGACGGACACAAGATCAATCTTTTGGATACTCCCGGATTTTTCGACTTTGTCGGAGAAGTAGAAGAGGCTATGAGCGTAGCTGACGCAGCAATCATCGTTGTTTCGGGAAAGGCCGGCATCGAGGTTGGAACAGAGAAGGCTTGGGAACTTTGTGAGAAGTATAAGCTTCCACGCATGATCTTTGTTTCAGACATGGATATTGATGATGTTTCCTACAGACAGGTCGTACAGGATATGACTGACAGGTACGGAAAGAAGATGGCTCCCTTTAACCTGCCTATTCGTGAGAACGAGAAGTTTGTCGGATATGTAAACGTAATCCAGGAGAAAGGTTTCAAGTGGTCGGGCAAGGAAGTTGTCGAGTGCGAAGTTCCCGATTACAACAGAGACAATCTTAAGATATGCAGAGATACTCTTATTGAAACGGTCGCAGAAACCTCAGAAGAGTTCATGGAAAGATATTTTAACGGAGATGTTTTCTCCGAATCTGAGATAAGAGCTGCGGTCAGAATGAACGTATGCGACGGAAGTATCGTTCCCATTGAGATGGGTTCAAGTACTCTTTGTCAGGGTATATACACTCTTCTTGACGATATCGTTAAGTACATGCCAAGTCCCGAGAACCGTAAGATGGCAGGTATCAATACCAATACAAATGAGATCTTTGAGGCGGACTTTGATTTTGCTAAGCCCAAGACAGCATTTGTATTTAAGACAATGATTGATCCTTTTATCGGAAAATATTCACTTGTTAAGGTAAGATCAGGTGTCCTTAAACCCGACGATGCTATGATCGTTGCGGATAAAGACATGGAGGTCAAGATCGGTAAGCTCTATATTCTTCAGGGAAATAAGACTACCGAAGTTTCGGAGCTTCATGCGGGAGATCTCGGAGCACTTCAGAAACTTGAGATCGCTACGGGAGATACTCTTTCAACCAAGGGAACACCCGTACAGTATGCTAAGATGGATATTTCGCAGCCTTATACGGTTATGAGATATCACGCTCAGAATAAGAGCGATATTGATAAGATCGCGCAGTCACTTGCAAAGATCGCAGCGGAAGACCAGACGATCAGAGTTGTAAATGACGCGGAGAACAGGCAGACACTTCTTTACGGAATGGGTGACATGCACCTTGAAGTTATCCAGAGCAAGTTAAAGAATGTATATAAAGTGGATATCGATCTTACAAAGCCCAAGGTTGCTTTCAGAGAAACAATAAGAAAGAATTCCGATGTGGAATACAAATATAAGAAACAGACGGGCGGACATGGCCAGTATGGACATGTTAAAATGCGCTTTGCGCCACTCGGTGATCCGACGGTTCCGTATACTTTCGATCAGGAAGTAGTAGGAGGAGCTGTTCCCAAGAACTTCTTCCCTGCTGTTGAAAAAGGAATCGCTGAATCGGTTCAGAGAGGCCCTCTTGCCGCATATCCTGTTGTCGGCGTAAAGGCAACTCTTTATGACGGATCGTATCACCCTGTTGATTCATCCGAGATGGCATTTAAAGTTGCAGCTTCCAATGCGTTCAAGAAAGGCTTTATGGATGCAACACCGGTTCTTCTCGAGCCCATCGTATCGCTTAAGGTTACGGTTCCGGATAATTACACCGGTGATGTAATGGGAGATCTCAATAAGAGAAGAGGAAGAGTTCTGGGAATGAATCCTTCTCTTACCGGCAAGCAGGTTATCGAAGCCGAGATACCTCAGATGGAGCTTTACGGCTACTGCACACAGCTTCGCTCAATGACCGGAGGAAGCGGAGAATTCGAGTATACCTTCAACAGATATGAGCAGGCTCCTTCGGATGTTCAAGCAAAAGAAGTTGAGGCAAGAGCTGATAAGGTTGCAGCTGCAAACGCAGAAGAATAAGACCAATGAAAAAATTTATTAACAGATCTTGGTATCAAATTTGATATCGGGATCTGTTATTTTTTTTTAATCATTTCTTTATGAACAGTACAGATAATGGGATATGCAAGCACAGGGCGCTGGTATATAATTTTATTGCGAATGTTAATTGGTAGAAAAATAAATGAAATATCACGATTTTGAATTAGCATATCTAAGGCACAAGGAGGAATGGTTGGATATGAATGAGCGTAAGAGTAAGACAACGATTGGTGCAAAGCTGCTGCGTATACTCATTGCTATGGTCACAGCGACTATTGTTTTTATTATTGCATTTCTTGGTGCACAGGCGCGCAGTATCATAATCGATCTTGCGACAACATCGCTTGAAAGTGATTCGGGTAAGAATGCGGCGAATGTAGGCGTGCAGATGACCAATATCCTGTATGCTTTCGATCATAATATAAATGTCATAAATTCTCTTAAGCTTACCGATAAAGAGAAGATGCAGCAGGCTATGGAAAGGACTCTTGATCTTACTGAGATGGTTCCCAACGGACTTTACGGCGGACTTGAGAACGGTACTTGGATCGATCCGTCAGGATGGGAGCCGGACGCTGATTATGTAATTGTAGAAAGAGACTGGTATAAGCAGGCTCTCGGACATCCGGAATTTGTCATGGGTGAGCCATATGTTGATGCCAGCACGGGAACTTTGATCGTTACCGCCTCCAAGGAAGTAACTCTTGCAAACGGTACAAAGGGCGTATTTGCTGCGGATTTTGAGCTGAATTCGATCGTAGATGCCGTTTCTCAGTACAAGCCTCTTGGAAAAGGTATATCAATGCTCTTTTTCGAGGATTATATTCTCTCGTGCCACAATGCTGAATATAACGGAAGCAGAATAGCAGATCATCCGGATGATGCTCTTTTGAACCAGATACTTCCTCATCTGGACGGAAACTACGGTCTGTTTGAGATAAAGGCAAACGGAACCACATATTATCTTGCAACATCAGAAGTTGCGGGAACACCGTGGACAATGGTCTCATTGGTTTCTAAGAGCGATGTGCTTAAGTCAATGAATACATTCCAGGTTATCTGTTTCGTTCTGATGGTTGTTATGGTAATCTTGATCGCTATCGTTATGCTCATGCTTACAAAGCGTTACATATCTGTTCCTGTAGCGGCGCTTATCGATAATATAGAACATATAACCAAGGGTGATTTCTCTGTGGAAATCAATTGCGAAGGTAATGATGAGATTGGTGTTATGAACAGGTGTATGAATGACTACGTCACCGGTATGAGAAAGACTCTCGGAGAAATGCAGACTGTTACCAATAAGCTTTCTAATGAAGCTCAATCCAGTCAGAGTGCTTCCGGAAATCTTAATGTACAGGCAGAAGAGCAGAGTAAGTCTATGGAGCAGATCAGGGATACCATGAACGGAATATCCGATTCCGTAAATGAACTTGCAGAGAATGCAACAACTCTTGCCCATTCTGTTCTTGATCTTACCGAAAAAGGAAACAATACAAGTAAGATTATGGAAGGTCTTCTTAAGCAGGCTGATAAAGGAAAGAGCGATATGGAGACTCTCAAATCAAGTATGTCACTTGTTTCCGACTCTATGTCCGATATGAATGATGTGGTACTTAGGGTTGATGAATCGGCTCAGAAGATCAATTCTATCGTAGAGATGATCAATTCCATTTCTTCGCAGACAAACCTTCTTTCACTCAATGCTTCCATTGAGGCGGCACGTGCGGGTGAGGCAGGAAAAGGATTTGCGGTTGTTGCCGATGAGATTGGAAAGCTTGCCAATGAAAGTTCTAGTGCTACAACAGAAATATCGAATATCATTGCGGATATTACCGAGCAGATCAAGAATCTTTCAGGCAAAGCAATGAACAATATGGATGAGATCACAAACGGAGCAGAAGCGGTTGCGGCAGCAGAAGAGTCGTTTGGCGCAATTTTCCGTGATCTTGACGAGACTGGTAGTGTGCTTAGCGATATGATGAAGAATATGAATCAGGTTAATGATATCGCATCGTCTGTTGCGGCTATTTCCGAGGAACAGTCCGCAAGTACGGTCGAAGTTACAAGTACGGTTGAAAAAGTTGTTGATTCGGCTGTACAGGTTGCAAGCGAAAGCCATGATGTTGATATCAGCGCACGTACCGTTGCCGATTCCGCTGAAAAGATCGGAGACTTCGTTAATACATTTAAGATTGAATAAACGGTAGGAGAACATATATAATTGCGAAAGCATCGCACTTGATGAATATTCATCAGCGCGATGCTTTTGCGTTGTTATACGCACTGTTATTCATTAATTGCGCTCCTTGACATGCTTGGTATGAATGTATACAATTATACGAAGGTTAGTCATTGTACATACTAGTGAGGTTTATGATATGAGTGATACAAGTGCATTTCAGAACAGACCGGTTACCATGAACGACAAGAACAATCTCCTTCAGATCGAGGAGCACATGTATATTCTTGACGACGTGGAGAAGCCGAACGTTTTCAGAAACATGTTTCCCTATGAGGAGATTCCGAAGATCCCTTTTAATGACAGGATTGTTCCGCATAATATGCCAAAAGACATATGGATCACGGATACAACTTTCAGAGATGGGCAGCAGTCAAGAGCACCATATACAACAGAGCAGATTGTGACGATCTTCGACAAGCTTCATGAACTTGGCGGACCAAACGGAATGATCAGGCAGAGCGAGTTCTTTTTATACAGTAAGAGCGACCGAGATGCGGCGTATAAGTGTATGGAGAGAGGCTACAAGTTCCCTGAAGTTACCAGCTGGATCAGAGCAAGTGAAGAAGACTTTAAGCTTGTAAAAGAGATCGGAATGAAGGAGACAGGTATACTTGTTTCTTGCTCAGATTATCATATTTTCTTAAAGCTTAAGATGACAAGAAGACAGGCTCTCGATCATTACCTCAGTATCGTAAGAGCGTGTCTTGAAGAGGGAATCAGCCCCAGATGTCACCTTGAAGATATCACAAGAGCAGATATCTACGGATTCGTTGTTCCTTTCTGCGTAGAGCTCATGAAACTTAAGGATGAATACGGAATTCCCGTTAAGATCCGCGCTTGTGATACAATGGGATACGGAGTCAATTTCTCCGGTGCCGTTATTCCCAGAAGTGTACAGGGAATAATCTATGCGATCAACACAAACGCAGGTGTTCCGAGCGAACTTATCGAGTGGCACGGACACAACGATTTCTATAAAGCAGTAACAAACTCAACAACAGCATGGCTTTACGGATGTTCTTCAGTTAATACGTCTCTCTTTGGGATCGGTGAGAGAACGGGTAATACACCTCTTGAAGCTATGGTATTTGAATATGCGCAGCTCAAGGGGACTCTCAACGGAATGGATACTACGGTTATTACAGATCTTGCTGAGTACTACGAAAAAGAGATCGGATTTACTGTTCCCGATAACACACCTTTTGTCGGAAAGAACTTTAATGTAACACGTGCGGGAATCCATGCGGACGGACTTCTTAAGAATGAAGAGATCTACAATATTTTCGATACGGATAAGTTCCTTAGAAGACCTCCCGTAAGTGCTGTTTCAAATACCTCAGGTCTTGCGGGCATTGCTCACTGGATCAACATTCATTACAAACTCAAGGAAGAACACGCCCTTTCCAAGACTTCACCTTTGGTAGTAAAGATCAAAGAGTGGGTTGACAGCGAATATGCAGGCGGAAGAGTAACCGTTATGACGGACAAAGAACTTGTCAGAGAAATAGAGAAGGTTAGTGCGGAACTTGGCGTTGTTGTAACAGATGGAGAAATTAAAAAGATCTCCGAATAATGAGGACGAATATGGAAAATCAAGACTTAAAACACGAAGTGACAGACAAATATTCTCTTAGAGGCAGAGTTTTTCACAGAATCCGCGAAGATATTCTGAACGGCAAGTACAAGGACCATGAGGAACTTAAGGAAGTTGCAATCGGACAGGAACTCGGAGTCAGCAGAACTCCTGTCAGAGAGGCTTTCAGACAGCTTGAACTTGAGGGACTCATTCAGATCATTCCCAATAGGGGAGCCTATGTTACGGGAATAAAGGTCAATGATATCAAAGATATTTATATGATAAGATCCAAGCTCGAAGGACTTTGCGCCAGATGGGCATGTGATAATATATCAAAAGAGCAGCTTGAGGAAATGGAAGAGAACATATATCTTGCTGAGTTTCATGCGGCAAGAGGACATATGGAGCAGATGGCTGAACTCGACAACCGTTTTCACAATATTTTGTACGAGGCATGCAATTCCAAGATGCTCGAACATCTTTTGAAGGATTATCACCAGTATGTCTGGAGAGTCAGACAAAAGACCCTTTCAAGCAGCAGAGGTGCCGTATCCAATGTTGAGCACAAATATATAATGGAAGCGATCAGGGAAAATAATCCCGATAAGGCAGAGGAACTTGCCAACCAGCATATGATAAACGCATATGAGAATATGGTTGAAAAGGGACTTTTGGAGATGTTTGAATAATTACGAAAGGAAAGACTATTTATGGCAAAAATTCAGATGAACACCCCTATCGTCGAGATGGACGGCGATGAGATGACAAGAGTTTTGTGGCAGATGATTAAGGATAAGCTTATTCTGCCTCATATCGATCTTAAGAGCGAATATTACGATCTCGGACTTAAGCACAGAGACGAGACTGACGATCAGGTAACTGTAGACAGTGCGAATGCAACACTTAAGTACGGAGTTGCCGTTAAGTGTGCTACTATCACACCAAACAACGAGAGAGTGACAGAATACAATCTCAAGAAGATGTGGAAGAGCCCTAACGGAACAATCAGAGCAATCCTTGACGGAACAGTTTTCCGTACACCTATTATGGTAAAGGGAATCGACCCCAACGTAAGAACATGGGAGCAGCCCATCACACTTGCAAGACATGCATACGGTGACGTTTACAAGAACGTTGAGATCAGAGTTCCCGGCGCAGGTAAGGCTGAACTTGTATTTACAGGCGAGGACGGAACCGAGATAAGAGAGACTATACACGAGTTCACAGAGCCCGGAATCATTCAGGGTATTCACAATAAAGATGCTTCTATCAGAAGCTTTGCAAGAGCTTGCTTTAAGTATGCTCTCGCTGAGAAAAAAGAGCTCTGGCTCGGAACAAAGGATACCATCAGTAAGACCTACGACAGAAGATTCAGAGAGATCTTTGACGAGGTATTTGAGAACGAATTCAAGGCTGACTTCGAGAAGGCAGGAATCACATATTTCTACACACTTATCGATGATGCCGTTGCTCGTGTAATGAAGTCCAAGGGCGGATTTATCTGGGCATGCAAGAACTACGACGGCGATGTTATGAGCGACATGGTTTCATCAGCGTTCGGTTCACTTGCCATGATGACTTCGGTTCTTGTATCACCTACAGGTGTTTATGAGTATGAGGCAGCTCACGGAACAGTACAGAGACACTATTACAAGTATCTTAAGGGTGAGCCTACATCAACCAACCCTGTTGCAACAATCTTTGCTTGGACAGGAGCGCTCAGAAAGCGCGGAGAGCTCGACAATATCGCAGAGCTTATCTCTTGGGCTGACAAGATGGAGAAGGCAACACTCTCTGTTATTGAGTCAGGACGCATGACAGGCGACCTTGCACTTATCACATCACTTCCGAATCCTCAGAAACTCGGAAGCGAAGAATTCCTTGATGCGATTGCTGAGGAATTTAATAAACTTTGATTTAATAGTTCATTTTACCCCACAGCTTAACTGTGGGGTATTTTTTTAAGTATGATTATAGAAAATTATATGCTATACTATACACTGGTTATACATTTACGGTATGAAAGAGACACTTATTAGATGGCAGTTGGGGGAAGAAAAGATAAAGTCTATAGTAAAAAGATAAAGCGCCTTCGCCGAGCTATTCTTGTAGCAGTGGCAGCGGCGTGTCTTATTCCAACGTGTATCTGTGTCATTTTAGCCATAAGGTATGACAGATTAAATGCCAAGTATGAGCAGAGCACTGCGGATCTTGAGTGGTACAGACAGAAGTACGGCGATGAACTCTCGATTGTTTTATCCGAAGGTCAGAACGGAGGAACAGTAAGAGCTGCGGAAGAAGATTTAAACGCAGAAACCGGAGGTTTTGAGCAGGACTACGCTGAAGTCGATACCAGTGGGGCACAGAACCCCGAAGACATCGAGGGTACCAGATATGTCTATCTTACTTTCGATGACGGTCCAAGTATTTACACTGATGAAATATTAGATATTTTGCAAGAGTTCGATGTAAAGGCGACTTTTTTTGTGTGCGGCAAGCCTGATTCCAAGTATGTCGAAGCCTACAAGAGAATTGTAGAGGACGGACACACACTCGGAATGCATTCTTACAGCCACAAATACAGTGATATTTACTCATCCAAGGAGGCTTTTGAGGAGGATTTTAAAAAGCTCAGAATATTTTTATACGAAACTACGGGTGTCTGGGCGAATTATTACAGATTTCCCGGAGGAAGTTCAAACGGCGTAAGCCACGTTAATATCAAGGAACTTGAGAGTTTTTTGGAGGATTCCGATGTCACTTTCTATGACTGGAATATTTCTGCGAAAGATGACAAAGCCGGCAACACCAAAGAGAGTATTTATGCTAATATAGTAGATAATGTTCCTAAGTTTAAACACTGCATCGTGTTAATGCACGACGCTGCGGACAAGCGTAGTACCGTTGACGCATTGCCGGATGTTATCAAAGCGATTAAGGCAATGGATGATACCGTGATAGTTCCGATAACAGATAACACGTTACCGGTTCAACATATCAAATAATATGTATTAAGCATTAAAAAGAAAATGTGAACGGAGGATTCAAAATGGGATTTTTTTCTGAGCTAAAAAGTGATTTATCCCAAGCAGTTAACACGCTCATGCCCGAAGATAAGGCAGATGAGACGAATGTTCTTGACCAGGAAAGTGCTAATGGGGGTGCTGTACGACCGGAGAATGTGGACCTTGACAGTATGCTTGAACGTCTTGATGATATCAAGCTTGATGATGTGGTGAACGAGGACGAGAGTGCATCTGAGGAATCAGAACAGACTCTTGATAATTCTGACGGAACAGTTGAAGAGGAAACAGAAGTAGTTGCCGAGGAACAGGCTGAAGTAGTTGAAGAGCCTACCGTAGAACAGGATGAAACGATCAGCGAAGAGAGAGCGCTTGAGAAACTCATTGAAGCTCAGACAGAGCAGGAGACTAAGGCCGGGGAGCCTAAGAGCGCACTTGAAGCAATCAATAATTCCAACATTGATGAGTACATTGCAGAAAGCAATGCTACAGATAAAAATTCTAATAACGGGGGAGAAGAAACTATGGAATTTGATCAGCAGACACCTACAGATGAAACAGCCAGCATTACAGAAGGAATGATGTTAACAGGAGACCTGCAGACAACCGGTTCTCTTGATCTTGTCGGTAAGATCAACGGTAATGTAAGATGTCTCGGAAAGCTTAATGTGACAGGTGAGATCACAGGTGATTCTGAAGCGGCAGAGATTTATGCCGAGTCAGCAAGAATCACAGGTGAAGTTAAGAGTAAGGGCAGCGTAAAGGTTGGACAGAGCACGGTTATCGTAGGAAATATTTTTGGCTCAAGCGCAGTTATCGCAGGAGCCGTAAAGGGCGATATCGACGTTCACGGACCTGTTGTTCTTGACACAACAGCTATCGTTATGGGTAACATCAAGTCTCAGTCAGTGCAGATCAATAACGGAGCGGTTATTGAAGGTATGTGTTCACAGGCATATGCTGATGTTAATCCTTCAGAGTTCTTTGAGGGACTTAAAAACAGATAAAGTAATTTAAGCATATGGAGAGATTATGAGAATTTTATTAAAACTTAGTGGTGAAGCACTCGCAGGCGACAAGAAGACAGGATTCGACGAGGAGACTGTCAGAAAGGTTGCACTTCAGGTAAAAGAACTTACCGAGAAAGGGACCGAAGTAGGAATCGTTATCGGTGGCGGTAACTTCTGGAGAGGAAGAACCAGCGAGAATATCGACCGTGTGAAGGCGGATCAGATAGGTATGCTTGCAACCATAATGAACTGCATCTTTGTTTCTGAGATTTTCAGAAGTGAAGGAATGATGACTAATATACTCACTCCTTTTGAATGCGGATCTTTCACAAAGCTGTTTTCAAAAGACAGAGCTAATAAGTACTTTGCAAAGGGAATGGTTGTATTTTTTGCCGGCGGTACGGGACATCCTTATTTCTCAACGGATACGGGAGTTGTACTGCGTGCAATAGAGGTAGAAGCAGACTATATTCTTCTTGCCAAGGCTATTGACGGGGTATACGACAGTGATCCTGCCAAGAATCCTTCAGCGAAGAGATATACAGAGGTTTCTATCGATGAAGTTATCGCAAACAACCTTCAGGTTGTAGATATGACGGCTTCAATACTGGCAAGAGACAATAAGGTTCCTATGAGAGTATTTGCTCTTCAGGAAGAGAATAGTATTGTAAAGGCCGCCGACGGCAACTTTAACGGAACTACCGTTACTGTTTGATAAGTGGAGTTACAGATTTTAGGAGGCATATTATGAACGAAAAGATTAAAGAATACAGTGATAAGATGCAGAAGTCTTATGATTTTCTCAAGGAGGAGCTGGCTTCTATCCGTGCAGGAAGAGCCAACCCCCACGTGCTTGACAAGATAAAGGTTGATTATTACGGAACACCTACACCAATTCAGCAGGTTGGTAACGTATCTGTTCCGGAAGCGCGCATCATCCAGATCGCACCTTGGGACAAGACACTTATTAAGGATATTGAGAAAGCACTTATGACATCCGATCTGGGAATCACTCCCAGCAATGACGGTGCTGTTATCAGACTTGTTTTCCCTGAGCTTACAGAGGAGAGAAGAAAACAGCTCGCCAAGGACATCCGCAAGAAGGGTGAAGATGCCAAGGTTGCAGTCAGAAATGTAAGACGTGACGGCAACGACGCACTCAAGAAGCTTAAGGGAACAGATGTGTCTGAGGATGAGATCAACGATCTTAACGATGAGCTTCAGAAGGTAACTGACAAGTTCATCAAGGATATTGATGCAGCTGTAGAAGAAAAGAACAAGGAAATCATGACAGTCTGATTTTTTTGGAAATAGGATTTAGGATATGGAAGAAAATAAGAAAATACCTGAACATGTTGCGATAATACTTGACGGAAACGGAAGATGGGCAAAGGCTAAGGGCCTTCCCAGAAATGTCGGACATATGCAGGGAGCAAAAGTTGTAGAGGATATCTTGGTTGATGCAAGGGATATGGGAATCAAGTACCTCACGGTTTATGCTTTTTCAACAGAGAACTGGAGTCGTCCTGAGGCAGAGGTTTCTGCACTCATGACGATTTTGAGAAATTATCTTAAGACCAGTATCAAAAAAGCAATGAAGAATAATGTAAGATGTCGTGTTATAGGCGAGAGAAGTGCTCTTTCACCTGATATAATTGAAGCCATAGATAATCTTGAGAAGACTACCGCAGGCAACACAGGTCTTACATTTACGATTGCGATCAATTACGGAAGCAGAGATGAGATCAGAAGATCTGTCATCAAGATTGCCGACAAGGTAAAGAGCGGTGAGCTTGATCCTTCCGAGATTACGGAAGATATGATATCTTCCAATCTTGATACCGAGTTCATGCCGGATCCCGATCTTTTGATCAGGACCTGCAACGAGCAGAGGGTATCAAACTTTTTGTTATGGCAGCTTGCTTACACGGAGTTTTATTTTACTCCTGTGGCATGGCCGGACTTTAGCAAAGAAGAACTTGCTAAGGCAGTTGAAGCTTATGGAAACAGAAACCGTAAGTACGGCGGTCTTAAGCAGGATCAGATTTAATATTCCATATAAATGGAATGAATAGGCAGGTTTAGTGTAGTGAAGACGAGAGTGATCAGTGGAATCGTGATAGCCGTTGTGCTTGCAACGATTCTCATCAAAGGAGGATTTCTCCTGGCAGGTGCTCTTTTTGTTATCTCGCTTATAAGTTATAACGAACTTACAAGAGCTACGGGAGTCCATGACTCCGGAACAAAGTACAATCCGCTTGAAGTTTGCGGATATATATCGATTGTCGTACATTACCTTCAAATGATCTTGGTAAGAGATTATAGGTATTATATTTTCTCTTTGATGTTTGCATTTTTTCTTTTGATGGCATGTTACGTCCTGACATTTCCGAGATTCAAATCGGTACAGGCAATGTCAGCTTTTTTCAGCTTTGTTTATGCTCCTGTAAATATGTCTTTTGTGTACCTTTTAAGGATTCGACCCAAGGGGGCGCTTTTTGCGTGGGTTCCGTTTATCGCATGGGTTTGCGATACATGTGCCTATTTTTCGGGAAGAGCATTCGGCAAGCACAAGCTTGCACCAAAGCTTTCACCCAAGAAAACCGTTGAGGGAGCAATAGGGGGTGTACTTGGATCGGTGCTGGTCGGCGCTGTGATAGGTGCAGTTTTATATGTGAAAGAGAAGCTGATTATCGAAGAGGTTTTTGTTTTGGTAATCATTACTTTTGTGGGAAGTATTATCGGACAGATCGGTGATCTTCTTGCGTCGGGGATAAAAAGAGACCATAATATTAAAGATTACGGAAATGTAATTCCGGGACACGGTGGTATAATGGATCGTTTTGACAGCGTGATCTTTGTAATACCATGTGTGTATTTTTTGGCTGCAGTTTTGGGACCATGATCTAAGGGGTATAGATGGCGGTAAACGGCTCAGTCAGTAAATTAGAATGGACATTAGAGAGTCGTCGCGCGCGAAAAAGTCGCTCGCGACTCTTTGTTTTAAATTAGGAGAAATTATGAGAAGTATAGTATTACTTGGATCTACAGGATCCATAGGAACTCAGACTCTTGATGTTGTAAGGAACAACAAAGGAGAACTTAAGGTTATTGGACTTGCGGCGAACAAGAGAGTTTCTGATGTAGAAAAACAGGTTAGAGAATTCCGCCCCAAATATGTCTGCATGTTCGATCCCGAAGCTGCTAAAGAGCTTCAGGAGAAGATCGCGGACACCGGAATAAAGGTTATGTCCGGAATGGAAGGGCTTATTGAGATAGTATCGGTGCCGGAGGCAGACACTGTTCTTACGGCGGTTGTTGGAATGATCGGAATAAGACCCACAATAAAGGCGATTGAGTGCGGCAAGGATATTGCGCTTGCCAACAAGGAGACTTTAGTATGCGCGGGACATATCATCATGCCTCTTGCAAAGGAGAAGAATGTCAAGATTCTTCCCGTAGACAGTGAGCACAGCGCTATTTTCCAGTCTCTTGTGGGAGAACCTAAGGATAAGGTTGAGAAGATCCTTCTTACCGCAAGCGGCGGACCTTTCAGAGGAAAGAAGAGAGAAGAGCTTGCAGCAATGACAGCGGCTGATGCATTAAAGCATCCCAACTGGGATATGGGACCAAAAGTTACGATCGATTCATCATCTCTTGTAAACAAGGGACTCGAAGTTATGGAAGCAAGATGGCTCTTTGATGTGAGCCTTGATAACATCGAAGTTCTGGTACATCCTCAGAGCATAGTTCACAGCGCGGTTCAATTTGTTGACGGCGCGGTTATTGCTCAGCTCGGTGTGCCTGATATGAAACTTCCGATTCAGTATGCTCTTTTTTACCCGGACAGACGTCCCATGGCGGAGAAGAGACTTGACCTTTTTGGACTCGGAAGCCTGACTTTTGAAAAGCCCGACACAGATACATTCAGAGGGCTTAAGCTTGCTTTTGATTCCGCATATGCGGGCGGAAGTATGCCCACTGTATTTAATGCGGCAAACGAGATGGCGGTTCGCAGATTTTTGAAGGGCGATATTAAGTACCTTGAAATATACGATATGATAGAAGAGGCGATGGCACATCACAATAAGATCGAGAATCCCGATGTGCAGGCAATACTTGAAGCCGAGAAGGAGACCTATGATTTTCTCGGTAATAAATACGGAATTTGAGGATAAAAAATGATAGTCAGTATATTGATTTTCTTTATTATTTTTGGAATTTTGGTAACATCTCACGAATTGGGACATTTCATGATAGCTAAGAGCGGAGGGATTCGCGTAAATGAGTTCTTCGTGGGAATGGGACCTACTATTTGGAAAAAACAAAAAGGTGAAACCCTTTACAGCATCAAACTTCTTCCGATCGGAGGAGCCTGTGTATTTGACGGCATGGATCCCGTTGAGGATGAGCAGGTCGGATACGATGAGCATTCTTTTTTGAATGCACCCGTATGGCGCAGGATCGCGACTTTGTTCGGAGGACCTGTTGCAAACTTTGTGATAGCTTATATTTTGGCTGTGATATTGGTGGGAGTATCTTCATGGGAGTTCCCTACGGTAAAAGGGCTTACCGATGACTCTGCCGCAGCTGAAGCGGGACTTCAGGCGGGAGATACGATCATAAGTATCGACGGAGAGAAAGTCTATATGGCCAGCGAAGTTACACTTATTTCGCAGTTTGCCGAGGGCTCTCCGATGGACATCGTTTACGAGAGAAACGGTGAAGTTAAAGAAACTGTTCTTACTCCCAGGTACAGTGATGAGGATAAGCGCTATTATATGGGCGTATATCTCGGAGAGTACAAGGATATAAAGGGACCTAAGATTCTCAAATATGCATGGTACAACGTAAGATTTAATTTTAAAGTGACATACAGAAGTCTTGCACTTTTGATAAAAGGTAAGCTTTCAAAAGATGATGTTGCCGGACCTGTCGGTATGGTCAAGATGGTTGACGATACTTATAAAGAAGTCAGTCCATACGGTGTGTCGGCGGTTATTGTCGTGATGTTGTCGCTTACGATTATTCTTTCCGTAAACCTTGGAGTTATGAACCTTCTTCCTCTGCCTGCGCTAGACGGCGGAAGACTTGTTTTCCAGTTTATCGAAGTTATAACGGGTAAAAAGGTTCCACCGGAGAAGGAAGGAATCGTTCACATGGTGGGAATGGTACTTTTGATGGCACTTATGGCGCTAATAATGATCAACGACATTTCAAAATTTACCAGATAAAAGAAGTTTACTGATTTTAAAGGAGACTTATTATGGCATACAGAGATAACACCAAAGTCATAAAAATTGGCGACAGAGTTATCGGAGGAGGCAATCCGATCCTGATACAGTCCATGACAAATACAAGAACCGAGGACGTCAAGGCAACGGTTGCTCAGATTCACGAACTTGAAGCTGCGGGATGTGACATCGTCAGATGTACCGTTCCCACTCAGGAAGCAGCTGATGCGTTAAAAGAGATCAAGAAGGAGATAAGCATTCCTCTTGTTGCTGACATACATTTTGATTACAAGATGGCTATTGCCGCAATGGAAAATGGTGCCGACAAGATCAGGATCAATCCGGGAAATATCGGATCTACCGATCGAATCGCAGCTGTTGTTTCATGTGCAAAAGAGAGAAATATTCCGATAAGAGTCGGTGTTAACAGCGGATCATTGGAGAAAAATCTCGTTGAGAAATACAACGGAGTAACGGCAGAGGGACTCGTTGAGAGTGCGCTTGATAAGATCGGAATAATAGAGAATCTGGGATACGACAACATGGTTGTGAGTATCAAATCATCAAACGTTATGCTCTGCGTAAAAGCACACGAGCTTCTTGCGGCTAAGTGTAGTTACCCTCTTCACGTTGGAATTACGGAAGCGGGAACTCTTTGGGGCGGAAATATCAAGTCATCCGTAGGTCTCGGAATCATTCTTAACGAAGGAATCGGAGACACTATAAGAGTATCTCTTTCGGGCAATCCCGTTGAAGAGATTAAGACAGCCAAGACTATTCTCAGGACACTTGGCATAAGAGAGGGCGGAATAGAAGTTGTTTCCTGTCCTACATGCGGAAGAACCAAGATTGATCTTATCGGACTTGCAAATAAAACAGAGACTTTGGTGCAGAATTATCCTCATCTTAATATTAAGGTTGCGGTTATGGGCTGCCCCGTAAACGGACCCGGAGAGGCTAAGGAAGCAGATATAGGAATCGCCGGAGGAGTCGGGGAAGGACTTCTTATCAAGAAGGGCGAGATAATCAGGAAAGTCAAAGAGGATGAACTTCTGGATGTTCTTAAGAATGAGCTGGACAACTGGAAGTAAAGAAGTTTTTTGTAAAGAAGTATTTGTGAGGGAGTAGATGTCAAAAAGTTTTTTTGAGGTTTTTCCTACGCTTAAGCTTGACGCCAAGACCAAGGAGATCATGGAACAGACCATGGTCGACAAGGTCTCGACGACAAGAAAGCAGGATTTTATCAGAATATATATATCAAGCAATAATCTTATTGATAAGGCGGATATCATAAAAACTGAGACGGGGATAAAGAAGCAGTTTTTTGCAAATCAGGATCTTACGGTAAAGATCTACGAGAAATTCTCTCTCTCCGCTCAGTATACACCGCAAAATCTCATCGATATTTATAAAGAGAGCATTGAGCTCGAGCTGAAGGACTATGACCATATGGAGTATAGTCTTTTTCGTTCTGCGCAGTTTGTTTATCCCGAAGACGGTAACATTGTTATAAAACTTGAAGACAGTGTTGTTGGGCAAAAAAAGGCTCCGGATCTCGTGAGGGTGCTCTCAAAGATCGTCAACGAAAGATGCGGACTCAGTGCGTCTATCACTCCCGAATTTGTAGAGGTTGAGAAAAATACCGAAGCACCCGATTACTCTGCTGAATCTGCCAAGATGGCTAAAAAGCTTGAAGATGCAGAGCTTAAATCGGAAGAGAAGAAAAAAGAAAAAGAAGAAAAGGCTGCTGCAGCAAGTGCGAAGACTTCCGAGAAGCCTGCTGCTGAGAAACAGAAATCCGCAGGTAAAGAGGGCGGATTCTCCAAAGGCAAATGGAGCGGAAAAAGAGACTTCGGCGGAAGTTATAAGAGGTCTGACAATCCGGACGTTGTATTTGGAAGAGACTTTGACGATGAGACGCTTAAGTTGTCGGATCTTGTCGGAGAGCTCGGAGAAGTCTGTGTTCACGGTAAAGTTATTGCCTACGATAAGAGGGATATCAGAAATGAGAAGAGTATCCTTATTTTTGATATAACAGATTTCACGGACTCAATTACGGTAAAGATGTTCGTAAAGACGGAGGATGTTCCCGATATCACGCAGGATATCAAGATGGGCGCATTCCTTAAGATCAAGGGAATCGCGGCTGTCGATAAGTTTGATCACGAGCTTTCAATACAGTCTGTTGCGGGAGTCAAGAAGATTCCCGATTTTACAAGCAAGCGCGTGGACAGAGCCGATGTAAAGAGAGTGGAACTTCACTGCCATACCAAGATGAGTGATATGGACGGTGTTTCCGAAGTTAAAGATATTGTTAAACAGGCTTACAAGTGGGGAATGCCCGGAATCGCAATCACGGATCACGGTGTTGTTCAGGCGCTCACCGATGCCAATCACGTATGGGAAGATCTCTATTCGGCTGAGAAAAAGAGAAGAAAAGAAGCCGGAGAGCCGCCTATAGAGAGGCAGGAGTTCTTTAAACTCATACTTGGTGTTGAGGCTTACGTTGTTGATGACTTAAAGGAGATAGTCGTAAACGACAAGGGACAGCCGATACAGGATACTACTTTTGTTGTATTTGATATTGAGACAACAGGTTTTTCTCCCATCAAGAATAAGATAATCGAGATAGGAGCCGTAAAGGTCAGAAACGGAGAGATAATAGAGCGTTTCTCTGAGTTTATCAATCCGCAGGTTCCGATTCCTTACAGGATAACCAAGCTCACAAGTATTACTGATGACATGGTTATAGATGCTCCGACGAGAGAAGTGATAATTCCTCGGTTTGTGGAGTTTTGTAAGGATGCGGTTCTCGTAGGACATAATGTCGGATTTGATATCAGCTTTATCAATCAGAACTGCAAAGAGCTCGGAATAGATGTTGATTACACGACAGTTGATACGCTGTGGCTTTCAAGATACTTTTTCCCGCTTCAGGCGAAGCATACGCTTGATGCTGTTGCGAAGACTCTGGGAGTTGTCTTGGAGCACCATCACAGGGCGGTTGACGATGCCGAGTGTACGGCGCTTATATTCAATAAGTTTGTGCCTATGTTAATAGAGCAGAAGGCGCAGACTCTTACTGATGTAAACATACTTGGAAAGCCTACAAAGGAGATGATAAGGCACCTTCGTCCGAATCATTGTATTATCCTTGCCAAGAACACACTTGGAAGAGTCAATCTTTATACTCTTGTAAGTGAGTCGCACGTAGACTATTTCAGAAGATTTCCGCTTGTTCCAAAGAGCGAGCTTATAAAGCACAGAGAGGGACTTATTGTCGGAAGTGCCTGCTGTGCGGGAGAACTATACGGAGCTGTCGTTGAGGGAAGACCTCCCGAAGAGATAGCAAGGCTCGTTGATTTCTATGATTATCTGGAAATTCAGCCCGTTGCCAACAACCACTTCATGGTCGATTCCGATCGTTATGAAGATATAAACAGCGATGATGATATAAGAAATATAAATAAAGAGATAGTAAGGCTTGGAGAGCAGTTTAACAAGCCTGTTGTCGCTACTTGTGATGCGCACTTTTTAAATCCTGAGGATGAGATTTACAGAACGATCATCATGGCAGGAAAAGGAATGAATGAGGAGGAGGAGTCACCTCTTTTCCTCAGAACAACCGATGAGATGATGGCTGAGTTCGATTATCTCGGAGGAGAAAAGGCAAAAGAGATCGTAATAGATAATACTCGTAAGATCCTTGATATGTGCGACAGCATATCGCCTGTACGCCCCGATAAGTGCGCACCTGTAATTGAGAACAGTGATGAGATTCTTACCAAGATCTGCTATGACAAGGCACATGAGATATACGGTGAAGATCTTCCCGAGATAGTTCAGGAACGTCTTGAAAGAGAGCTTAATTCCATTATCAAGAACGGTTTCGCGGTTATGTATATCATTGCGCAGAAGCTTGTTTGGAAGTCGAATGAGGACGGATATCTGGTAGGTTCCAGAGGTTCAGTAGGATCTTCGTTCGTTGCCTTTACTTCGGGTATTACGGAAGTTAATTCGCTTAGTCCGCATTATGTGTGCCCTAAGTGTAAATACAGTGATTTTGATTCGGAAGAAGTACTTAAATACGGCGGTAATTCGGGTTGTGACATGCCGGATAAAAGGTGTCCCAAGTGCGGAGCTCTTTTGTATAAGGACGGATTTGACATTCCCTTTGAGACATTCCTTGGATTTAAGGGAGATAAAGAGCCTGATATCGACCTTAACTTCTCCGGTGAGTATCAGTCCAAGGCTCATAAGTACACGGAGGTTATCTTCGGTTACGGACAGACATTCAGAGCGGGTACGATCGCGTCTCTTGCGGATAAGACGGCATACGGTTTCGTAAAGAAATATTATGACGGCATCGGTTCGAGTAAAAGAAAATGTGAGATAAACAGAATAGTTCAGGGATGTACGGGTATCAGAAGAGGTACCGGTCAGCATCCCGGAGGAATCATCGTTTTGCCGGTGGGAGAGGATATCAACTCATTTTGTCCTGTTCAGCATCCTGCAAACGATATGACAACGGCGACTATAACGACACATTACGACTATCACTCAATTGACCACAACCTGCTTAAGCTCGATATTCTGGGACACGACGATCCTACGATGATAAGATTTTTGCAGGATTGCACGGGACTCGATCCCAAGCTCGTTCCTTTGGATGATAAAAACGTAATGAGTCTGTTTATGAATACGACTGCTCTCGGTGTTACGCCTGAGCAGCTGGGCGGAACGAAGCTCGGATGTCTCGGACTTCCCGAGTTCGGTACAGACTTTGCCATGCAGATGGTTATCGATGCCAAACCTACCTCTTTGTCCCACCTTATAAGGATTTCGGGACTTTCACACGGTACGGACGTTTGGCTCGGAAATGCGCAGACCCTCATTCAGGAGGGCAAAGCCACAATCGATACCTGTATCTGTTGCCGAGACGATATCATGATCTATCTTATTCAGAAGGGCATGGATAAGTCTCTTTCCTTCAAGACCATGGAGTCTGTTCGAAAGGGAAAAGGTCTTAAGCCTGAGATGGAAGAAGCGATGATAGCGGCGGGAGTACCCGATTGGTATATTTGGTCCTGTAAAAAGATCAAGTACATGTTCCCTAAAGCTCACGCGGCCGCATACGTTATGATGGCTTGGAGAATCGCGTACTTCAAGGTTTATGTTCCGCAGGCATTCTATGCCGCGTGGTTCAGTATAAGGGCTAAGGCGTTCAACTACGAGCATATGTGCCAGGGCGAGAGCCATCTTCACGCTGTTATGCACGATTACAACAGCAGAAAAGACGAGCTTTCAAATGCTCAGCAGGCTGAGTACGGCGATATGAGACTTGTTGAGGAGATGTATGAGAGAGGAATCGAATTCCTTCCAATCGATATCTTTAAGGCTAAGTCCAGAGAATTTCAGGTTATAGGCGACAAGATCATGCCGGCGCTTAACAGTATCGACGGTATGGGTGAAAAGGCTGCCGACCAGATCGTCGAAGCTGCCAAAGACGGTCCGTTCCTTTCAAAGGACGATTTCAAGCAGCGAACCAAGTGCCCTCAGGCAGTTATCGACAAGATGGCAGACATGGGGCTCCTTGGCGATATTCCCGACTCCAATCAGATTAGTATCTTTGATCTAATGAAATGATAGAAAAAAGCTCGAAAATGCTGACTTCTTTGAGCAATGTCGAAAGGAAGCATTTTCGGGCTTTTTGCGGCATAAAGTGAAAATGTCAGATACGGCGTAAACTACACAAACATTTCACAGTTCAAATGCCTGCACCTATGTATAATATGCTTTGGGTTAGGTAATGGGCAACGAAAGGACAATCAATGAAGAAAAAAGTATTTGCATTAGCTGCGCTGGCATTTCTGCTTGCAGGATGTGCCAAGTCATCGAACGGGGATGTGCAGTCTGCTGCCGAGGTGAGAAGCGGATCCGAAGCCCAAAGCGAGGTTTCGGAAAACGCTTTGACGGAGGAAGAGCTTTCTGAATTTACGGAGCTGTTTAACACTGCTAAATATAATGGCTTTTTAGATAGCGGATTTAACAGCCCTAAGGATATTGAATGGGATGATGTCTTTCAATACGGTGCAGGAATAAATACAAAGAATATAAGTGATGAAGAGGAAAAAGCATATCTGGATGAAATACATCATGATCAACTTTATGAAACTTTGATAGCTATTAAAAAAACCGATATGATGGGTTTTATAGAGAAACATGCAGGATATGAATATGCTCCCGATAAGGATGACTTAGATACATGGGAACCGGCAGAATACAACGAATGGGTTTATCTCGAAAAGTATGATTCCTATTATTTTGAGAATTATTATTATAATTCCTATTGGAATTGCAGGTGTATCTACGGAGAAAAAGAAGGAAATGTATATACTCTAAAAGTTAGAATGGATACTGATCCCGAACACAGGCGCTCAAATAATACGGGAAAAAATTACGGAAGATATGCCGACAGAGTTTTGAAAGTCACTAAAGAGAACGATGAACTTGTAATGATGTCAAACGAGATTCAATGGGATGATCTATGTGTGAAAGAGAAAACTTTTGATGTTGATATGCCACAGTTTGACAGCACTTTGCGTTTTTATACATATAATGTTGATCCTGATGAAGCGGAAATAGAAATCGTAAAAGACGGAAAACATTTTGACATGCTTGTCAATTCTGTCAGTTCATCCATGGGCTTAAAATATCTGACAAGTATTGACGATATAGGCTTTTTTGATTTTAATGCAGATGGCTTTCAGGATATAGCTGTTTTAGGTAATTCATTTATAGGGGAAAAAGTTATTTTGCATGAATACGATGATACAGCAAATGGTTTTAATGAAAATGCAGAGTTGGATGAAGAAAATACGCCTGAGCTAAAAGGTAATCTCACCATAGCAGGAGTAAAAAAATATCTTCTCGGTGACAATGAAAACGCAGTATATAGCAATTACAAAGAAGTATATGCTCAAATGGCAAAAGTCTACCACATAGCAGATGACAGCTATAAATTTGACCTTGTATATATTGATGATGACGATATTCCTGAACTTGTGGTCGATTGCGGAGGATGTTTATCACTTTTTGCATATGAGGATGGCTACATTCATAGGCTTATGGATGGTTGGGGCTATGGAGCATTTGGCAATTACGGATATTCATATGCTGAAAGAAAAGGTATTTTTTTTAATGAAAATTCTGACTATGCCGGCGCCATTCATTACACTACAGTTATGTCAAAGCGCGATAAAGGTGAGATTGCGACAGATTATTATGTAAAATTTATTAATTTCAACGATCTTGACGGCAACGGAGAGCCATCCGAAGAAGAACTTGAAGCTGAAGGTGGAGGAACGGTCGAATATTATAACGGAGCAGGCGAACAGATATCTGAAAAAGAATATGAAAAACTCGCCTCCAAAGATGGTAGTATTTGCGATTCCAAAGACCTAGGCGCTCATATGGATTATGACACACTGCTCACAGAACTGGAGAAACTAAAATGAAGAAAAAAGTATTTGTGTTAGCTGCGCTGGCATTTCTGCTTGCAGGATGTGCCAAGGCACCGAACGGGAATGTGCAGTCTACAGCCGCGGTGGAAAGCGGATCTGAAGCTGATTCGGCATCCGAAGCCCAAAGCGAGGTTGTGGAAAACGCTTTGACAAATGAAGAACTGGCTGAATTTGCTCAGTTGTTCTGGACTCGTGAATATAGCGGTTTTTTAGATGACGGATTTAACAGCCCCAAGGATATTGAGTGGGAAGATGTTTTTCAAAACGGTGCAGGAATAAATGTAGAAAATATAAGTGAGGACGAGAAAGAAGCCTATCTGGAGGCAACACATCAAGATTGTCTTTACGATATTGACACTTTTATAGTTATTAGAAAGACTGATATGATGAATTTTACGAAGAAACATGCAGGATATGAGTATGCTCCCGATAAAGATGATCTGGATACATGGGGAGACGATTATAATCATTGGATCTATCTGGAGAAGTATGATTCATATTATTTTATGAATGAATGTTGGAAGGAACGAAAATACTGTAGTTGTGTTTCAGGAGAAAAAGAAGGAAACGTATATACTATCAGATTCAAGATGGCTACAGATGATCATTATGGAAAAGACGCCGACAGAGTTTTGAAATTCACTAAGGAAAATGATGAACTTGTAATGATATCAAATGAGATTCAGTGGGACGATCTTTGCGTCAAAGACAAAACATTCGATGCGAATTTGACACAGTTTGACAGTCCTTTGCGTTTTTATACATATAATGTTGATCCTGAAGAGACGGAATTAGAAATCGTAAAAGATGGGAAATATCTTACAACCCTTTGGTATTATGTCAAAGCATCTGATGATGCACAATATCCGGTAAATATTGACGATATAGGCTTTTTTGATTTTAACGCAGACGGCTATCAGGATATTGCTGTTTTGTGTAATTCATATTGCGGAAAAAAGATTATTTTGCATGAATATGATTATGAATCAAATGGTTTTTGTGGAATTGCAGAGCTGGATGAAGAAAATGTACCTGAGCTAAAAGGCAATCTAACAATAGCAGGAGCAAAAAAATATCTTCTTGGTGACAATGAAAACGGAGTGTATAACAACTATAAAGAGGTATATGCTCAAATGGCAAAGATCTATCATATGGCAGATGACGGCTATAAGTTTGATCTTGTATATACTGATGATGACGATATTCCTGAACTTGTAATCGGACGACCCGGATATTGGGTGTCGCTTTTTGCATATGAAGACGGCCATATTCACAGGCTTATTGATGGTTGGGGCTATGGAGCAGGCGCTAATTCCGGATATTACTATGCCGAAAGAAAAAATGTTTTCATCAATGATGATTCCGATTATAACGTTCATTACACTTCATTTATGTCAAAGCGCGATAAAGGTGAGATTGCGACGGATTATTATATAAAATATATCTATTTCAAAGATCTTGACGGTGACGGAGAGCCCTCTGAAGAAGAACTTGCTGCGTCCGATGGAGATGATTGCTTTGTCGAATATAATAACAATACTGACAAGAAAATGTCCGAAAAAGAAATTGAAAAAATAACCACAAAATACAGCAAGTATGATTACAAATTTTTGTGCGGCGATATGGATTATGAGACGCTGCTTGCAGAACTCAGTAAATAAGCAGAAAACAGGCACCATCCACAATTCAGGGATGGTGCCTGAAATTATGTGGCTTCGTTTTGTGTAATGCTGTCAAAAATCTTTTGAATCTCATCTTTTGGAAGATCGGGAATTGAAGCGATGATCGTATCTAAAGAAACGCCGTTTTTTAGGCGGTTGTTTGTAAGCAACTGATGGCGCTACGCTGATAGAATTACTTTACGGATCTTTTTTTATCAAAAACACTCGATTTAACAAGGCGCTTCGGTAGGAGTGTCTAAAATAGGTGGTGTGAACACTCGGAAATCAATGCGCACTTTCCACGAGTGTCGCGAGGTGGTGATTCTGTTATGTGCAGACACTTGTTTTGG
>JAGAAO010000042.1 GCA_017615275.1 Butyrivibrio sp. | reverse complement strand
TGTTGATGACGGCTATACAGATTTCATCACAGGTATGCAAAGGGGTGTGGATATCTGGGCTGGAGAAATCGTAGTAAAGCTCAGAAAAGAAGGCCTTCCAGTGAAACTAATCTGCGCCTGTGCGTGGAACGGAATGCAGAACGGATGGGATCAGGATTGGGTCAAGAGATACAGGAATCTTCTTGTTGCTTCAAACAAAACTGTTTATGTAAGCACAAAGCCCGGAAGAGCCGCATTTTTTGAGAGAAATCATTGGATGGTCGATCATTCATCAAGGCTTATCGGTGTGTATACAGGAGCTCCGGGCGGAACAAAGGAAACTGTCTGGTATGCAAAGAACCACGGCCTTGAGGTGATTACGATTAAGTAAAGAGGTTAGCATGAGAGGTGTTTTCTGGATAGTTGAAGGTGAATTGAAGGTCTATCAGTATGAGGAAGGAGATATATATGGTGTTTCCAAATCTGGAGATAATTACAATCACAAACTTTTGTGGGCTTATTTAAGACCTGCCGGAAGCAAGAAACCATTTGATTACTATCCTCGTGGAAGAGTTGAATATAAAAAGGACGGGACACCTATCATCTATCTGAATCCCAATATTGGCAGGGATTATATTTTGCAGATCAGAAATGCTTTTGGTCTGACTGAAGAACCAATCATCAGATACGATTACAGCGAGCATTATAAGTGCTATTTGGACAGGTGAACGACTATGGCAATAATCAATGACAATGATATGGAAATAATCCTGAAAGGCAATCAGGAAGAAACTATACGCAAGATGCTTAAAGACAGGCTTTTCTGTTTGATAAAGATGCCTGCAAAAAAGCCGGAAAGAATAACAAGTCCTTGTTCTTCAAGCGTTTTCGTTGGATGTCTGAATGGCTTTCCGTTCAGATCTTTTGCAATCAGAGAAGATGCCAGCAAAAAATTGTATTCGGACTGTGAATACTATTTGAGTATATGCGAAAAACGAGAAACAGATAAAGAAATGAGCGGATATTTTGAGCGTGGAATTGAGAGGATAAAAGAACACACAATCTCAATAACTTATCCTACAGTCGATGAACTGCTCTTATTTCTTAAAAATCAAGAGTTGGTCTTGATCACTAACTATATGCATTACGGTAATTTCGAGAGTTTTAAGGCAGAGGATTTTCTTTCGGAAATGTTACTGTTATGGAAAGACAGTGAATCGAAATTCTTCCGCCGTGAAGAATTCTGTGATATCAGGGTATATCTCAGCCGTGTAGAAGAGGATGGTGTCTATCCGGAATATGGCCTTTACAACGAAGATGTCCGCAGTTTTGATATCAGGGAACGGATAGTAAATATGCTTCTTAGAAGCTGCAAAGAAGTATATGGTGATGAGATGTTCTACTCAGTAGAATATGAGGCACAGAGTGAAGGGGTTCAGGCTGCTTATTTTGCTACGAGATTTCACAGTAATACATGCTGGGATGCTGATCCTGTGAACATAGTAAATGCAAGGATATCAGCGTTTGTCCTGCCCGGAACAACTTCTCCACGCAAAGCGAAAAAACTTCCGATGAAAAAGATGACTCAAAACAAGACCAGTGGATCGAAATACATGATCGACTGCATTCACTGCAACTCAGATGTTTTCGCGGATATGGGAGAATTCAAAGAGTATATTTACACCTACTTTGCTTATTTTGGTATGGACTAAATACAATCTGAATTCTGTTGTGGAGGATTGGAAATGGATTTTTCAGATTTTATTAATTCCAAAGATATTCGTGAATATCATAAGAAAATCGAATATCAGTACAACTCTTTAGAGGCTGCATGGCTTGTCTCTCAGTGTCAGAGTGTGACATTGAAGGAAAAGCATGAAACGTGGCAGTGGATCATTGATAATATGCCTGATATGAAGATCAATAATTGTGGAAAGTGGAGTCCCTTTCGTGGAGAGTCGATTCATAACCTGCTTGCCGATTATATGGCTATGGAGGATCAGTTTATTGCTGAGTTCAAGGATAATTCAGCAGGATGGCTGTATTCATATAAGAGTTACTATACATCATTAAGATACGGATACGGTGGAGATTTTTACGAAGGCATTTTCTCGAGCTGGGACAAATGCATTGAGCATATACTTAAGAATGAAGATGCAGAAGATATCAGTATTGTAGAGATCAGGCGGGGTTTTCCTGATGAAGGTGAGCTGACCAGAAATAATGGCGACATCGAGTGCGAGATTGGATCAGGAAAGATATTGTCTTGTACGCATGATTATTCCAGAGAGGAAAATGAACGTTGGTTTTTATTGAGCAGTTTCTTTGACGAACTTTGGTTCAACTTTCCTGTGCCTTTTAAATGCGGCGACATAGTTTACGTAAAGAATCATTATCACCCGTTGGAGCGTGATCCTAAAGTTTGGAGAGAAACACCGAATGAGCACGAAGAGTATGTGAAGAAGCGCTTGGAATATGGCGGTGATACCTCTGATATGAGTTTTATGGGTTATGCAGTAGACGACGGTTTATACTCGGATAACTGGTGGAATTATATGGATGTCGAATTATATCGTGAAGAATTAACCGGCATGCATCGTCTGCTTATTCCTGTCAGCAATTGGCTTAAGGGTAAGTTCGGGTGTAATAGCTTTGATCTTGTGCTTGCGGGCTATCAC
>JAGAAO010000041.1 GCA_017615275.1 Butyrivibrio sp. | reverse complement strand
TCTAATATCTTCCTTAGAAACAGTTGCAACCTTAGTCTTGTTAGGAACTCCTGAACCCTTCTGGATCTTAGCAGCTTTCTTAAGAAGAACTGCTGCAGGTGGAGTCTTTGTGATGAATGTGAAACTTCTGTCTGCATATACTGTAATAACAACAGGGATGATAACGTCACCCTTATCTGCTGTCTGTGCGTTGAACTGCTTTGTGAATTCAACGATGTTTACACCGTGCTGACCAAGTGCGGGTCCAACCGGTGGTGCTGGTGTTGCTTTACCAGCCTGGATCTGTAACTTAATGTATCCTTCGACTTTCTTTGCCATTATGGCACCTCCTGAAAATATGTGGTCGGCGCAATCTTTAAATTGCTCCCACTCCAGTGACACGCCCCGAAGGGCTATATATTCAAACGCTCACGCGCTTAAATAACAAAATAAATTAATTATCAATCTTTCTTACTTCAGCGAAACTGATCTCTACAGGTGTCTCACGTCCAAAGAGATCAACGTTAATGGTAGCTGTCTGCTTACCAAAATCCATTCTCTGAACAACACCGGCTGTATCCTTCCAAACTCCGGCTACAACTGCAATCTCATCACCAACACCGAAATCAACAGAAACTGTATCTGTCTTGATTCCGAGAGGCTTGATCTCTGCATCTGTAAGCGGAACCGGTTTGCTTCCGGGTCCAACGAAGCCTGTAACTCCACGTGTATTGCGGACTACATACCATGTCTCATCGTTCATGTCCATGTTTACAAGAACATAACCGGGGAACATCTTTCTCTGAACGTTCTTACGAACACCGTTCTTGACCTCAACAACATCCTGAAGAGGAATCCTGACCTCAAAGATCTGATTCTCAAGATGTCTGTTGACGATGGCACTCTCAAGATTGTCCTTTACTTTCTTCTCGTATCCGGAATATGTATGAACAACATACCAATGAGCGTTTTCGTTTGTATCAGCACTCTGTGTTTCAGCCGCTGCTCCATCTTCAACGGGAGCGGTTGAATCTGATAATACCTCATCAGATTCAAAAGACTTTTCCATTTCTTCTGACATATTATCTCCTTTTATTTAGAAATAGACATTAACAGGTTAATACCATTCCCAAACGCATAGTCCAATACAACTATTAAAGCGCAGCAAATAATAGAAACAACCACAACTGCGGTTGTCTGTTTAACAACATCGTCTCTTGTGAGCCAAATGATTTTACTGATCTCCGCTTTTACACCCTCAAAAAATCCTGAAATTCTGCTGAAAACAGATTTTCCGGATTTCTTCTTTTTTGAAGATTCCTTTTTAGAAGCTTCGGACTTTTTATCTACTACTTTGGTCTCTTCCATAACCGCAGTCTCCCTCCTATACAAGGATGAAATTACTTTGTCTCTTTATGTAAAGTATGTGTTTTGCAGAAAGGGCAATACTTCTTCATCTCAACACGATCAGGATGTGTTTTCTTATCCTTTGTTGTATCGTAGTTGCGGTTTTTGCACTCTGTGCAAGCCAATGTAATTCTTGTACGCATTATCTCACCTCCGGCGTAATAGTCGCTGTAATCATCCATACCTAAATGAATCCTCAAGGCTCGAATAACTACATTTTTAAGCATAAAAAAAAGACATAAAACTTTTGTCGCCTGTTAAATATATCATACAGGCATACCTTCGTCAACAAATATTTTTGTCACCTTATGCATAAACAAACTCGCGCTGAACATAAAAACTGAGCAGGAACAACAGGCAATCCACCGGAACCTTTATACATATTTCCGGAATCATAAAAAAGAAGCTGTGTCCCACCGTAACCGCAAAGCCGCTGATAAGCATAATGACAACCGCAAGGGCAAAATATGAAACCGCAGCTTTGGAGCGTTCTTTTTTCCCTTTAAATACAACTTCATAATTTATAAGGAAATTGTATGTCGCCGAGATAACTCTCGCAAACACCGTAGCAAGCATGATGTATCCGACACTTATATGCATTCTGGTAAAAAGAGCGCAAAATACACCAAACAATAACATATCAAGCAGACTCGACGACGTCGAGGAAAGCAAAAACTCAAAGAAAACCGCATAGATTCTGAGCGAATCTCTGAGTGGATTGAAGTGGCTCGACCTGTTCTCCTCGAGATATATTGTATCTATCGGAACTTCAATTATCCTTATATCCCTCTCCTTGGTGGCTATGAGCATATTCATCTCAAACTCGAAGCGTTCACCTTTTTCGGTCAAAAGATATCTCATAAAATGCGCGCCGATCCCGCGAAGCCCCGTCTGGGTATCACTTATCTTAAGCCCCAGGAAAATCCTCATAACACGGCTTGTAGTCTTGTTTCCAAAAACACTTCGCGCAGGAATCCCCGCACCGTCAAAATCTCTGACGCCGAGAACAAGCGCGTCGCAGTTGTCCGTCAGCACTTCTCTGCACTTCTTTATATCTTTTACCGAGTGCTGACCGTCGGAATCGGCGGTAACAACACCGACAAGATTCTCATATTCATTGAGACAATGATTAAAGGCATGTTTAAGTGCCCTTCCCTTGCCCATATTAACAGCATTTCTCAGCACCACCGCACCGAGCTTTCGAGCCTCGTCAAAAATGCGCCCATACTCAGCAAAGCCCGATCCGTCGTCAACAACAACAATGGGCTCCACCTTTTCTTCCACAAGCTCAGATACCAGTTTAATAAGTTTCTCGTCCGGCTCGTATGCCGGAATTATTACAGGAACAGCACCTTTACTCAAGAGTTACTCCTTCTCCGCTATGAATTATTTTATATATTTTGCAACTTTCAAACTTGCAACCTTCTTTTAGAAGGGGTAAAAAAAGATCTTTAGAAATTTCATCGTTATCTTCGATATATAAATATGAAGCATGACTTGCAAGGATTTTATCAATGATCGTGGAAACACTGTCGGATTCGGTCATGAACCCGTCATAAACAAGAGCAACCGGTGAAGCCTCTTTATTTATATATGCATCGTGTACCCAAAGGTAAGTATGTCCGTCTCGCATGACAAGCACTCTCTTACCCCAGAGGTTCTTGGCCGCCGTAACGGTATCAACAAGAACTCTCCCGCTCTCTCCAAGCATATCTTCGATATAGACCTTGTTTTCTTCCGCAACAGCCTTATACCCGTCCACGTAGAAGAAAACTCCCTTGTAATCCGCCGTCAGAAAAACAAACATAAGAAACGCCACGGCAAGCGCCTTTTTATTTTGAATCCGGTCCGCCTCATTATACAATACGCCCGCCAAAAGATATACACCTCCGAGCATAAAAGGACAACCGTATCTCGCGATTGAAAGAGACATCGCATAGGCATCAAGATACTGATCTTCCGTCTGAAAGATCGATATATGTGCCAAAAAGATAATACCATAAGCCAATAGCGCCGTCACTACCGTAAATGCAGCAAGTTTTAACACTTCTTCCCTGCTTCTTACCTTTTTGTATCTCAATATTCCCAGAAACACCGCCATGAAAATAAGCATAACTCCCGCAGATATATCAAGCGTCAGATCCTTGTCTCCATGCATAGGCAAAAAACAAAACGCCTTCGCAAAAAATGCTGCTTTATCCGCAGTATTTGCAGGAGCCACATATTTTCCCGAAGTTGCAAGACGCAATCCCGCGCCTGTCAGCTTCGCAACTCTCCTGTTCATCAGGCAAAAACCGAGCCACGAGCCGTAGAACATGAAGCTCATCCCCGCCGAAAGCGCATATTTACGCCTATTTTTCACTCCGACCACTAGTCCGAATACAAGAGCAAATACTACCCATTCAACTCCGACCGATTTGGTCAAAAACAGAATTGTCGCATATAAAAATATCTTCACATATCGGAAATTTTCATCATTTTCCTTGTTGTCCCAAATAGTCAACAGCAGCAATCCGTACACAATTCCCATCGTGACATCCGCAGGAGTTCCGTAGTATATCATTCCGTTAAAGATCCCGGGAAAAAGAACTATCGCAATAAATGACACCACTGTAAACGCATTCTTTTTTACTCCCGAAGACTTATCTGCCAATTTCTTGACCACTTCAAGTAATGGCAACATATATACGGTATTGGTCACAAAGTATCCGAGAAACTGCAGATTTTCTCTGTACTTTCCAAGACCCGCAAACAAGAACAGGCATTTATACAACGATCCCGCAGGAGGGTAATCTCCAAACTCAGGTGACACGTTGCCATATTTGCCCGCAAAGCCGTTGAGATAGAATATCTGCTTGGTATCCTGAGACCAGAAATTGATGTCATCCCACCACGAAAATTCCAACTTACATGTCAGCAATCCAATGACCGTTGCGGTCACCACCAGACATATAACCTCCGGAGAAAGCAGACTTTTCTTAAGTTCAATCATTCTGTCACTGTTGTCATTTCTTTTTTTTACCATTAAAAACAGACTGACAGTAATATATACAAGTGCTGTCACGAACACTCCCCTGAGCATTCCGGCAAGCGACAGGACATACATAGTGATTCCCAGAACCGCATATGCGGCAGGAATTGTATTTCCGATATTCTCTTTAAATTTAAACGAGAAATCTGCAGCCATAAGAAAAACAGCGGCCACACAAAGGATAAAACCGACAAGATCAACGATCCACATAAAACTTTTCTCCACCCATAAAAACGATTTTTGTTTATTATATTATAAAGAATCTATAAATTCATTGTTTTTTACCATTTTTTCATCAAAAAACAATTGACATTTGAATAATTATATATAAAATGTAAGTAACTAAAGGTGGCTATGCGTGCCCTCGTGCGTCTGATGCCAACGGATTGGCAGAATCATTTTATCGCACGTACATCAAGGAAGAAAGGAGGGGCATCAAATGGCAGGAATATCTCTCAATGGTGTTTACAACCATTTCATACAGGACCATGTGTCAAAAGATGTTACACAGGCCGACGCGCATCGTAAGGATGAGCTGCGGGATGTGTATAAATCAATTGCAAAAATAAACAAAAACTCCCCTCTTTATCTGCTCACAAATGATGATAACGTACGCGTTGACGCTATTGATATAAAAGAACGTGCAAGACAACTTCAGGGAAACATCTTCAATCTGAGCGATCAGGAAGACCGATCATCCCTAAGCCACACCTCTGCGTTTTCAACTGATTCAGATAAAGTTGTAGCCTCTTACATCGGCAAGACACCTGAAGAGGACATAGGAAATGCAGGCTTTGACATTGAAGTATCTCAGCTCGCATCACAGCAGGTAAATACAGGACTCATGCTCCCCAAGGATTCCTCGAGCATCCTTCCTCCCGACAATTACGCATTTGACGTAAAGGTCGGTGAGCAGGAATTTGAATTCCAGTTCAGCATTTACTCCGCTGATAAAAATATAGATGTTCTTCAGAAACTTGAAAAGCTGATCAACAAGGCTGATATTGGACTTGCTGCCGAAACAATCGAAGGAACCAATAACAGAGCGGCTCTCCAGATCTCATCCAAACACACGGGCCTTCGCCCCGGCGAACCCAGCCAGTTTGAGATATATGAGACCAGCGGGGACCTTACAAAAGGTGCAGTTGCAGCCCTCGGACTTGACATGGTATCCGCTCCCGCTTCCAATGCGCACTTCACATTGAACGGCGAGGAGAAAGCAGCAATCTCGAACCACTTCACAGTCGGTTCCAAGTTTGACATTCAGATACACGGCGTCACAGAACCCGATGCCTCAATACATGTCGGTGTCAAAAAAGATAACGAAGCGCTAATAAAACATATAACAGCTCTGATTGACAATTACAACAGTTTTGTAAGCGACACAACCGAGATTCACGACGAGAAATTCAAGGGTGACAAGCTCAAATCCGAAGCAATCGCCATCGCCAGAGAACATCTCAAAGATACCGAGCCTCTTGGAATAAAGCTCGAAGGAGACGGAAAAATCTCCATAAACTCTGATGTCCTCAAGGAAGCCGTTACCGGAAGCGCAACGGCTAGCGCCCTCGATCCGATCAAGCATTTTGCGGATGCACTCCTTAATAAGGCAAAAGAAATTTCGGTGAATCCCATGAAGTACATCGACAGACCTGTGGTCAACTACAAGAACCCCGACAACAGAGAGAATGTAGCTTCACCGTATATAACAAGTGAATATTCAGGAATGATGTTCAACAATTACTGCTAAGGAAATACTGATTAAATCAGTATTTCCTTAGCAGCTCCGCAGGGATGCGCAGAAATCTGCAGATGAAGGCACTTTGTGCCGCAGATTTCGCGCGGAAAACGCTTTAATCAGCGTTTCCCTAATTGCTTGCTTTCGTCAAAGCGCAGTGCCTCGCACTGACATTTTTGTTTCATCTGATAAAAGAAGCAGCTCGCT
>JAGAAO010000040.1 GCA_017615275.1 Butyrivibrio sp. | reverse complement strand
ATTATTACACGATTGTGTTATTATTTTAATGTCGCGTGATAGAGTAAACACTTTTGTAATCCACCGGTGGTGCGCATTTCAGCGAATAACTCGGAATATCAAGGAGTAGGAATATATGATTAAGATACTATTCGTATGCCATGGAAACATATGCCGTTCGCCGATGGCGGAGTTTGTTTTGAAAGATATGGTAAGGAAGCGTGGGATAGAGGACGAGTTTTATATTGAGTCTGCTGCGACGAGCACAGAGGAGATATGGAACGGTGTTGGAAGTCCTGTATATCCTCCGGCGAGAGCAAAATTGAGGGAACATGGTATAGGAACTTCTGATAATGAGCTCGGAGTGGCAGAAAAGAGAGCCAGACAGACAGTACGCGGTGATTATGATAAGTTCGATTATATAATAGGGATGGACAGCGCGAATATCAGAAATATGCAGCGTATATATGGCGGTGATCCAGACAACAAGGTTCGCAAGATGCTGGATTTTGCGGGAAGGAATGGCGATGTAGCAGATCCTTGGTATACGGGAAACTTTGATGCCACGTGGAATGATGTTGTTGACGGCTGTACAGGGCTTATTTCAGAAGTCAGAGGTGCCGAATGAGAGATGGTAGTATATAAAGATAAATGAAGGAGCAACATTTTTTGCACGCGTTTTTCTAATCATCCCGATCTTCTTCAAACTCCACATCGAGGATATCTTCAAAGCGTATTTTGGTATTTACGATCTGAAGTATGCGTGAAGTATCGTCGAAGCGGGCAACCATGCCTGTTACCTTCAGGTATTCATCCTTGTGGAAGTAGATGCAGGAGATGATTGACCCCTTTTTAATATTGTGCATTTTCTTATCGAGTTCTTCGTACATTTCGTCGGAGAGCTCGATTTTTGGTACTTTTATTTTTTCTTTTTCCAAAAGAGCTTCATCCAGACCTTTTACGGCTTGAAAAGGCAGGAACTGAGCAGCTCTTTTGTCCATAGGCATCTTGTGTCTCATGCTTTATGGCCTCCGATCTGATTGTTGCGTTCTCTTGTGGTGGCACCTTCTTCAAAATTAAGTCCCTTTAGGATCGCGTTTTTACCGAATTTGTTCTTAATCTCAAGGACTGCTTTTTGCATTTTTCTGTCTCTTTCAAGATCTGCGGGAGATACGAAGAACGAGTACTGCATATATTCCTCGGAGACGACGTTGTTTGCGACGACGTACATTCTGCGGACGTTGTAAGCAGGATTTACTATCTGCTTGTAAAGATCGGCGATTCCGGGAATAAGGAGCATTGACGCATTGGTTTCGGTGTCGAGGCTAAAAGATCCCTTGGCGGCGGGAAGTGGTGAGCCTTTGGCGTAGCCGACACAAAGGGAAAAAGACTTGCTGACAAGCCCTTTGTCGACCATATCAAGGCAAAGGACATCCATCATTTCTTTTGCAATCGTAAGTCCCCTCTCAAAGCTGTAATCGCTCATAAGGACCTGACCCTGAGAAAGAGAATGCGATGAGGACCGGTAGGACTTAATATCGCTTATTGTAACGGGTTCTCTGCCCCAGGCGTGGTCAATCAGAAGTTCGGCATTCACACCGAGAAGTTTATATAGAAGATTCTCGTCTCCGTTTGCGATATCTCTCATTGTGAGCATTCCGTATGTCGCAAGGCGTGATGCGATTCCTTTACCAACTCGCCAGAAGTCGGTTAGGGGAGTGTGATCCCACAAGGTCTCGCGATAGCTCTTTTCATCGAGTTCACCTATAAAATCGGGGGCGTGCTTGGCGGTTATATCAAGTGCAACTTTGGTCAAAAAGAGATTGCTTCCGATCCCGCATGTGGCGCGGATGTGGAGCGTTTTGGCTATGTCGTCCATGATGCGCTGCCCGAGCTGCCTTGCGGTCATATGGTAAAGGTTAAGGTACTCCGTGACGTCCATAAAAGCTTCATCAACAGAGTATATGTGTATGTCGTCTTTTGATATATATTTCAGGTAGATCGCGTAAACTTCAGCGGAATAATCAATATATTTCTGCATTCTGGGGACTGCCATAATGTAGTCGATATTCTTGGGTATCTCAAAAACACGGCACCTGTTGTGAACGCCGAGAGCTTTCATTGCCGGAGAAACGGCGAGACATATTGTCTTATCGGAGCGCTCGGGATCGGCTACAACAAGCCGTGTCGTCATGACATCGAGGTCTCTTTCGGCGCATTCAACCGATGCGTAGAAAGATTTCAGATCTATGCAGATGTATGTTCTTTCTTTTCCTAACATGATATAATTATACCGAACAAACGTTTGCGATGTCAAACGCCGTAGACCTGCGCATTTCGGCGGGGTTATATTTAAGGTGGCATCGTGGTATAATAGCGAAGTAGTATTTGCTAAGAAATTTGAAACAAATAAGTTGGGAGGTAACTATGTTAAAAGACGGTAAGATTTGGATTGCCAATACCGAAAACGGTGAGAATGTATTTCTTTTACCAAAGATGGCTAACAGACACGGTCTTGTTGCGGGCGCTACCGGAACAGGTAAGACGGTTACGCTTAAAGTTTTGGCTGAGTCCTTCAGTGACATGGGCGTCCCTGTGTTTCTTGCAGATGTAAAGGGCGATCTTTCGGGAATGGTGTGTGAAGGCACGGATTCCGAAGATATGCAGCAGAGAATTCAGAAATTTGGACTTGCGGAAGCAGGTTTTAAATATCAGAAGTATCCGGCTACATATTGGGATGTTTTTGGCGAAAAGGGCATACCGCTCAGAACAACGGTTTCTGAGATGGGACCGCTTCTTTTGTCGAGAATATTGGGGCTTAATGATCTCCAGAGAGACATCCTTTCAATTGCTTTCAAGATCGCTGATGACAACGATCTTCTATTGGTGGATACCAAGGATCTGAAAGCTATGCTCAATTACATCTCGGAGAACAGCAAGGAGTTTGCGGCAAGCTACGGCAATATCAGCAAAGTTTCTGTTGCAGCGATCGTGAGAGCGGTCGTTTCGCTGGAGATTGCGGGCGCTGACAAATTCTTTTTTGAACCTGCACTTAATATAAAAGATTGGTTCACCACAGGAACTGACGGAAAAGGAATGATCAACATTCTTGATAGCACCAGTCTTATCAATAACGGAACTTTGTACGCAACGTTCCTTCTTTGGATGATGTCTGAGCTTTTTGAGACACTGCCTGAAGTCGGTGATCTTGATAAGCCCAAGATGGTATTCTTCTTCGATGAGGCACACCTTCTTTTTGCAGACACACCAAAGCTTCTTATGGACAAAATAGAGCAGGTTGTTAAGCTCATTCGTTCGAAGGGAGTAGGTATCTACTTCGTAACACAGAACCCGAGGGATATTCCCGACGGCGTACTCGCTCAGCTCGGAAACAAGATTCAGCATGCACTTCATGCGTATACACCTGCCGATATGAAGGCGGTTAAGGCGGCTGCTGATTCATTCAGGGAGAATCCTGCATTTAAGACTGCGGATGTCATTCAGGAGCTGGGAACGGGAGAAGCTGTATGCTCATTCCTTAGCGAGGACGGTACTCCCACAGTATGCGAGAAAGTTAAGATCCTTCCTCCGCAGAGTAAGTTTGGCGGAATCGATGATGCTACAAGGGACAAAGAAATAAAGGGAAGTGTGCTTTACAGCAAGTACTTTGAGCCCGAAGATCCCGATTCTGCTTACGAATTCCTTGAGAGAAAGGGAATCGCAGATGCCGAGGAAGCCGCTAAGCTCAAGGCTGAAGCAGAAGCAGCAAAGGCGAAAGAAAAAGAGGAAGCCGCTGCTGCCAAGAAAAAAGAAAAAGAAGAAGCTGCCGCTGACAGAAAGAAGAAGCAGACAGCAAAAACAATAGGTAACTCAGTGGCGGGAACTGTCGGAAGAGAAGTCGGCAAGTCTGTCGGAGGTAAATTCGGAAAATTCGGAAAGACTCTGGGCGGAAATCTTGGCGCAAGTCTCGGACGTGGAATACTTTCAACTCTCTTTAAGAGCTAAAGAATTAAGGAGATCCCGACATACTTTTTTCTCTCTGAACAAAAGAAAAAGCATCTGTATGAACAGATGCGGATTTTTGGGAGGAGGGGTTGCCGGACGGGGATCCAAGCAACCCGTGTATGAAAAAAAGTATTGTTGGGGGTTCAGAAGGTATGTCCTCCTGATGGTTATATATTACAGTCTAACTGTTGCCAAAATATGTCAGAACTCTAAAAGAAATATAACCTATTCTAAAATAAGTATTGGAGCAAAATAAAAATGGCAAGAAATAATCGAAACAAAAAATATACTTACATACCAAGAGACCGAAGAAACAACGCTTTGGGCAGATGCATATTCACTCTAATGGTCATTTGCATCGTTCTTATTCTGTTCGTGAAGTTTGCTTTTCCTATGATCGTGAAGAAAACTAAAAAAGCAGCGGCAGATAAAGCGGTGGATATCATGTATGAGAACATCGATAAGATCGCAGGTGACAATCCGGAGGTAAAAGAAGCTCTGGAATCCATCTCAGAGGAAGATAAAGAGAAGGTGAGTGAGATCTTGGCTGAGCATATGGATGCAAATACTATGACAGAGGTAGCGGGATATGTAAACAATAACGATCAAGAGGGACTTGTTGAATATGCGACGGAGAATTTTTCTCCGGAGGAACTTGCAGAGTTCAAGGATCTCTACGAGAAATATTCGAAGTAAAATTATTATGTAAGTGTTAAGAAAGCTTGTACCGGGCGGCGTTGGCGGCTTCGATACAAGCTTTCTTTATTTATGTATTTAATATTGAAACTTTTTTATCGGATTAAAAAATATTCATACAACGCAAAAACACCCACGGGGGGACGTGAGTGCCTGCGATTTTCTTATGAGGGGGAGATAGTGATCAGCTCTAAGGAATAGAGCAAAGTTACATCACTAACCTAACAACTACTATAAACTAAAATTGTGTACAAAAAGTGAAAAATTACATTTTTTTTGAAAAAATTTTCAAAGCCGCTTAACATCAGTGTTTCCGCGGTTTACTAAACTATTATTTCATCTTGGAATGGAAAAAATGGTAATTACGTTTCAATTTAACGAATTTTTCGATATATTTCTATAGATTTTTTTTTGCGGGATGCTACTATAAAGTCAAGAAATTGTTTTTTGCGTACTTGTACGCTTAGAAGGAGGCTTATATGAGTAGCATATCATCGGTAAGCGGATATTCGGGTTACTCGCCTTATTCTGTTATTGCAAACGGCGGAACCTATGTCAGTGCTGCTCAGGGTGCATCGGAACTTGCAATGCAGGAGAGAACCAAACAACAGGTCGGAGGACTTGAGGCTGGATCGGAAAATCTTACATCGGCAAGATCGGCAGTCAGAGTTCAAGACGGGGCTATGGAAGAGGTTACCGGATATTTACAGTCAATCAGAGAGTTGTCTGTAAAAGCAATGAATGGCACAAATTCAGACAGTGACAAGAAGGCAATTCAGGATCAGATCGATCAGTACAAGAAGGGTATTGAGGATATAGCAAACAATACCACGTACAATGAGAAGAAACTATTAAACGGCTCGGCAAAGGATATGGTAGTCGCATCTGATGCAAACGGATCATCAGAAACCGTATCCGGATACAATATGACATTGGATGCACTTGGAATCAAGGATTACGATGTCACAGGCGACTTTAATCTCGACGATATAGACAAGGCTCTTGATAAGCTCACGAGCTCAAGGACGGACGCGGGTGCCAGGACAAACGGAATCGAATATGCCCATGGCTACAATACCCACGCAGCGCTTGAACTTAACGGATTCCAGATGGATAAGGAAGAGGATAACTCAATAAATGCTTATCAACAGCTCAAGACCAAGCAAGTACTGGATCTTTACCAGGCAACTCTTCAGAATAAGAAGCAGAAAGACGAAGAGGAGAAGGCAATAAAACTTATGGCATAAAATTCGATGACAAAATTAACGCAACTGTCCGTGGCATGCGGACAGTTGTTTTTTTTGGTGACAGATGGTTGATGTATATTAATCACTTTGGAGCGATTTTAACCAATCCACTTGACATAATATTGGCATTTATTTATCATAATCTGTGCTTGCACGTATTATTTTTTAAAAATACGTGTATATCAACCTCAAGATGATAGACGATACAATGGCGTACGGGCAAGTATGTCATTGTATTTTTTTATGCAATTTAGTGTGGTGCAGTGCTAACGCTATGAACGAATACATCTTAGCGGAGTGAAGCGTTAACGCTATGAACGGATACATCTTGATGACAATTATTTATTTTATTACAAGACAGGTTGGAGAAACTATGAACACAAAAACATTAATGTACATTCTTAAGAGAATTTTGCTTGCGATTGTTACAATTTGGGTGGTTATTACAGTTACCTTCTTTGTAATGCATGCAGTTCCCGGTGGTCCTTTCACCAGTGAAAAAGCAGTAACCGAGTCGGTTGAGGCTGCTATGGAGGCTAAGTATGGGTTGGATAAGCCTCTTCATGTGCAATATCTTACATATTTAAAGGATATTGTTACTAAGTTTGATTTTGGTCCTTCACTTAAGCAAAGAGGACGTACTGTTAACCAGATCATCGCTGACGGAATGAAGACTTCCGTTAAGATCGGTGTCATAGCAGCATTTATTGCACTTATATTTGGAGTTGTCTTCGGAGCAATCGCCGCTCTTAGAAGAAACAAATTTGTGGACAGGATCATTATGATCATCACAACGGCATTCGTATCTATGCCATCATTTATTATGGGATCGTTCCTTCTTATCATTTTTGCAAACCATTTGAAGATTTTACCTGCAAACGGAGCGGCTAAGAATGGACTTATTCTTCCTATAATAACTTTGTCCCTTTATCCTATGGCTTATATTACAAGACTTACAAGATCTTCTATGCTTGAAGTTCTTGGACAGGATTATATCAGAACAGCCAAGGCAAAGGGTGTCTCTGGAATGAAGATAATCTTTGGACATGCTCTTAAAAACTCACTTATTCCGGTTATCACATATTTTGGACCAATGCTTGCATATATTGTTACTGGTTCTATTGTTGTAGAGCAGGTATTTGCTGTTTCCGGTATCGGAAGATCATTTGTAAACAGCATAACCGGTCGTGATTACCCGCTGGTTATGGGAACTACCATTGTACTTGCAACTCTTATAGTAATAATGAACCTTGTCGGCGATATATTGTATAAGATTGTAGATCCTCGTATTACATTAGAATGATTGGAGAGTTTTCAGACATGGATAATAAAATATTAAGCGCACAGGTTAATATGGATGATTTTATTCCTGCAACCGCTGAAGAAAAGGAATATATGGTGCAGATGCGCCCCTCATCCACATTTTTCAAAGATAGTATCAAGAGACTTCTTAAAAATAAGGTTGCAACAGCTTGTTTCTTTATAATATTGTTAATTACTTTGGCAGCAATTTTTATTCCTATGGTTTGGCCGTATTCATATGAGCAGGCTCTCGGAGTGAGACCCGGTAAGCCGGTTGATAATACATATAACGACCTTGCTCCTTTTGAATACAGTAAATCTGAGATGAAGAAAATAGACGCCGGAGAGAAGGTTGTTCCTCACATTTTCGGGACAGACTCTCAGGGTCGTGATTATTTCATCAGAGTGGTATACGGAACACGTATTTCACTTGCTGTAGGATTCTTTGCAAGTATCATCGTTCTTGTTATCGGTTTGACTATAGGTGCCATTGCAGGTTATGCAGGCGGTAAGGTCGACCTGATCATAATGAGAATAGTCGATATCATATATTCGCTTCCTGATATGCTGATGGTTATTTTGCTTTCGTCAGTACTTAAGGTTGCTCTTGAAGGAAAATTGGAGGAAACAGTTTTCTCCAAGATCGGTTCTAACATTATAAGTTTGTTCATTGTATTTGGTGTTCTTTACTGGGTATCAATGGCAAGACTTATCAGAGGACAGATTTTGTCTTTGAGAGAACAGGAGTATGTACTGGCTTCACAGGCAGCCGGAGCGAAAGGAAAGTGGATAATCTTAAAGCACCTTCTTCCCAACTGCTTTTCAGTCATAATTATTTCAACGGCGCTTCAGATTCCCAGTGCGATTTTTACAGAGAGTTTCCTTTCATTCCTTGGACTTGGTGTAAATGCTCCCATGCCGTCATTGGGTTCACTTGCTTCGGATGCACTTAACGGAATTAATTCATTCCCATACAGAATGATTTTCCCTGCGCTTGTAATTTCGCTCATCGTTTTGTCTCTTAATCTTTTCGGTGACGGACTTCGTGATGCGTTTGATCCTAAGCTTGATACTTGATGTGACAAATTATGATAGGAGATTTTAAAAGATGAGTTTATTGGAAGTAAGAGATCTGCATACCTCATTCTTTACCGACGCAGGAGAGGTTAAAGCAGTTAATGGTGTATCATTTAATTTGGACAGAGGCAAAGTCCTCGGAATAGTCGGAGAGTCAGGTTCCGGAAAGTCTGTAACAGCATATTCAGTTATGCAGATACTTGCGGGAGCAGGTAAGATTGTTTCTGGTTCCATAAAACTTGACGGTCAGGAGCTTGTTGGTGCCGGTGAGAAAGTCATGAAGACAGTCCGCGGAAATAAGGTTTCAATCATTTTCCAGGATCCCATGACATCACTTAACCCTACATATACAATCGGACATCAGCTTATGGAGGCAATTCTCCTCCATACAAACAGAAACAGAGAGCAGGCTAAAGAGCGCGCAATCGAGATGCTCAAGCTTGTTAACGTAAATGAACCCGAAAAGAGAATGAAGCAGTATCCGTACGAGTTTTCAGGCGGTATGAGACAGCGTGTTATGATCGCCATGGCGCTTGCATGTGAGCCTGACATTCTTATTGCGGATGAGCCTACAACAGCTCTTGATGTAACAATTCAGGCACAGATCCTTGATCTTATGAAGTCACTTCAGAAAGAGCTTGGAATGGCTATTATTATGATCACACACGATCTTGGTGTAGTTGCGCAGATGTGCGACGAGGTTATCGTAATGTACGCAGGATCGATATGTGAGCAGGGAACTGCAGATGAAATATTCTACAATCCTTGTCATGAATATACAAAGGGATTACTTCGTTCCATTCCCACAGAGGGAAAAGAAGGCAAGAAACTTGAGCCTATAACAGGTACACCCATCGACCTTCTTAATATGCCGAAGGGTTGTCCTTTTGCGCCCAGATGTGACGCTGCTATGAAAATCTGTCTTCGTGAAAGAGCAGAGCGTATGCAGATCAATGCTGATCATGCAGCAGGTTGCTGGATGAATATCAAGAAGCAGATGGAAGGCGGTGAAAGACCATGAGTGGAAATAACGAAAAAAATCTCGTTGAAATTAAACATTTAAAAGAGTACTTTAATATTAATGTAGGTTTTCTAAAAAGCAAATATTTAAAAGCGGTTGATGATGTATCTTTTGCTATTAAAAAAGGAGAAACACTCGGACTTGTAGGTGAGTCAGGATGTGGTAAGACAACCGTTGGAAGAACAATTCTTAATTTATATAAGCCGACTGACGGAGAAATTTGGTATGATGGCAAGCTTATAAAGACAAAGAAGGATATTAAAGAATTCAGAAAAAAGGCAACAATGGTATTCCAGGATCCTTATTCTTCACTTAATCCCAGAATGACCGTTTCCGATATTATCGGTGAGCCTCTCGATATCCATAAGCTTTATAAGACAAAGGCAGAGAGAAGAGAACGCATACTTGAGCTCATGAACTATGTTGGACTTAACAGTGAGCATGCTTCAAGATATGCACACGAGTTTTCAGGCGGACAGAGACAGCGTATCGGTATTGCAAGATCGCTTTCCGTAAATCCCGAATTTATAGTGTGCGACGAGCCTGTATCAGCTCTGGACGTTTCAATTCAGGCGCAGGTAATCAATATGTTTGACGAACTTCAGGATAAACTTGGACTTACTTATCTGTTTATCGCTCACGATTTGTTGGTTGTTCGTCATATAAGTGATAGAATAGCAGTTATGTACCTCGGCAAAATGGTTGAGCTTGCAGATGCGGATGAGATTTATAATCACCCGCTTCATCCATACAGCAAATCTCTTCTTTCAGCGGTTCCTATTCCGGATCCCAAGATTGCAAGAGCAAACCAGCGTATAATTCTTTCGGGCGATATACCCAGTCCGTTGAATGCGCCTTCAGGATGTCCTTTCCGTACAAGATGCCCTTATGCAAAGGCAGATTGCGCAGAGAGTATGCCTGAATTCAAGGAAGTAAGTACAGGTCACTATGTTGCGTGTCATCATGTGGAGGATGCCAACTAATGATAAATAAGATTCATAATTAAAAGGAGGAAAATTATGAAAAAGAAATTACTCTCAGTACTTCTTGCATCAAGTATGTTACTGAGCCTGGTTGCTTGCGGTAAAGATGCTGATACATCCGCAGAAAAAGAAAGACAGTCAACACAGAAAGATGCTACAGAGTCAACAGGTAATGCAGCAAACGAAGAAGGAAAGAATTCAGGCGTTATTAACGTTTGTCTTGCTTCTGAGCCCGCATCACTTGATCCCGCATTGAACTCTTCAGTTGATGGCGCAACACTCATCACACATCTTTTCTCAGGTCTTGCTAAATGGGGCCTCAATGCACAGGGAAAGGTTGAGCTTCAGCCTGATTGTGCTACAGAGTTGACAGAGGGTAAATCAAACCCTGACGGAACAGTAACTTATACTTATACGCTTAAAGATGGGCTTACATGGTCAGACGGAAAGCCTGTAACTGCGAGTGATTTCGTATTTGCTTGGAACCGTGCTGCAGGTCCCGCACTTGCTGCTGATTACGGTTATATGTTTGATGTTGTTGCCGGCTATGATGAGATGGTCGCAGAAGGCGCATCACCTGATCTTAAGCTTAATGCAGAAGCAAAAGATGACAAGACTATCGAAGTTACACTTAAGAACGATGTTCCTTACTGGAATGAGCTTCTTGCATTCCCTGCATACATGCCTGTTCGTGAGGATGTTGTTGCAAATGAGGGATGGGCAACAGAGCCTTCTACATATGTATGTAACGGTGCATATACAATGGGATCATGGGATCATAACTCAGTTATCACTCTTACAAAGAGAGAAGATTTCATTGATGCAGCTGATATAACAATGAATGAGATCAACTTCTACCTTTCAGACGATACAAACAACATGCTTGCAAACTTTGAGAACGGATCATGGGAGTTCATTGATGATGTTCCCACAAACGAGATTCCTAACCTCAAAGATCAGTATCCTTCTGAGTTTGTATGCGAAGGTCAGCTTGGAACATATTATATCTGCTGGAATAACAACCAGAGCCTTCTTCCTAAGTCAAGCACACTTTCAGGTGCAGAGAAGGTAAAGGCAGAAAATGAGATTCGTAATGCGATTGCACTTCTTATCGACAGAAACTATATTGTAAATGATGTAGCAAAGGGAGGACAGGTACCTGCTTCTTCATTCGTTGCTATGGGTCTTACAGATGAAGACGGATCTCAGTTCTATGAGAATGCAGGTCCCGATAAGAATATTACAGGTTACTTTGATGTAACAGAGGATGCTTACGAAGACAACTGGACAAAGGCTGTTAATACACTTAAGAAGTATTATACTTATGATGAAGCTTCAGGAAAGTTCACAGACATTCCTACATTTACATACCTTTACAACACAAACGAAGGCCACAAGGCTATCGCAGAAGCTGTACAGGCTGAACTTGCAGGTGTTGGAATCAACTTCAACCTTGAGAACCAGGAGTGGGCTACATTCCTTGAGACTCGTAAGGCGGGTGACTTCTCTGTAGCACGTAACGGATGGCTCGGAGATTACAACGATCCTATTTCATTCCTTGATCTTTGGACAACAGCATCAGGAAACAACGATGCTCAGCTCGGTAAGGGTGCAAATGCTGAAACAGCAGCATATAGCATTGACCTTTCAGATCTTGGATATGATACAAAGATTGAGAACGGAACATGGGCTGAGACATATGATGTAGTTGTTAAGGATATCAAGGTTTGCACAGATCCTAAGACACGTTATGCTCTTATGCATAGAGCTGAGGATCTCCTTATGTCTACAGGATGCATCTGCCCTATCTACTTCTACACAGATCTTTACATGATAGATGATACAGTAAGCGGATTCTTCTCAAGTCCTCTTGGATTTAAATATTTTATGTATTGCAAAGTTAACAAGTAATTGATTACGTGTTATAATATGAAACGCCGCCTCGGTATGCCCGGGGCGACGTTTTTTGCAGTTATAAGGAATAAAAAGGGAGATTTGTTATGGAAAACGAAAAATTGAAACCAATGTTGTTTACCGTGTTGAAAGGATATACCGGTAAGCAGTTCTCTCAGGATCTTATTTCGGGAATAATTGTTGCGATCATTGCGCTTCCTCTTTCTATTGCGCTTGCGCTTGCATCCGGAGTCGGACCTGAGGAAGGACTTTATACCGCGATAGTAGCGGGATTTATCATCTCTTTTCTTGGTGGAAGCCGAGTTCAGATTGCAGGACCTACAGCAGCTTTTGCAACTATAGTTGCAGGAATTGTTGCCAATAAAGGAATGGAAGGGCTTGCTCTTGCTACGATATTCGCCGGAATAATATTGGTTTTGATGGGTGTTTTTAAATTGGGATCGCTTATTAAATTCATCCCTTATACAATTACCACCGGATTCACGGCGGGTATTGCCGTTACCATTTTTGTCGGACAGATTAAAGACTTTTTGGGACTTACATATCCTGCGGGAACAGCCACTGTAGAAACGGTAGATAAGATGTCGGCTATCGGAAGAAATATTTCCACTATCAATTACAGTGCGCTTATTGTGGGCGTTATTTGTCTTGCTATACAGATAGTCTGGCCTAAGGTCAGCAAGAAGATACCGGGATCGCTTATCGCGGTTATCGTAGGTATTTTGATGGTTAAATTCCTTAATATGAATGTCAATACAATAGGGGATCTCTATGAAATCAAGGGACAGCTTCCTGCGCTCAGATTCCCTGTATTTAGCTTTAAGACACTTAGAGAAGTGGCGGGAGACGGTTTTACCATCGCAATCCTTGCTGCGATAGAATCTCTTTTGTCATGCGTTGTTGCGGACAGCATGATTGATTCCAAGCACAGATCCAATATGGAACTTGTGGCTCAGGGTGTAGGTAACATCGGATCGGCACTCTTTGGCGGTATTCCTGCAACAGGTGCTATCGCGCGTACTGCTGCCAATATCAAAAACGGCGGAAGAACCCCTATTGCCGGAATGATCCATTCTGTATGTCTTGTACTTGTGCTTGTGGTACTTATGCCTTTTGCGGCGCTTATTCCTATGCCTACCATAGCGGCTATCTTGTTCATGGTCGCATACAATATGTGCCAGTATAAGACGTTTACACACCTTTGCAAGACTGCTCCTAAAAGCGATATTCTGGTACTTGTAATGACTTTCGTTCTCACTATAGTATTTGACCTTGTTGTAGCAATCGAGATCGGAATGGTTACAGCCTGCGTTCTTTTTATGAAGAGAATGAGCGAGGAGTCGAGAGTAAAGGGCTGGAAGTACTATGATCCTGAGGATGATCCGGACGGATCCGACCTCAAAGATATTCCAAAGCATGTTCGTGTATATGAAATCAGCGGACCTATGTTCTTCGGTGATGCTGAGCAGATCGCGGAGATTGGCTTTAAGGATTTCACAAGAGTACTTGTTATCCGTATGAGAGGTGTTCCTGCAATCGATGCAACAGCGATGCATTCGTTTGAGCAGCTCTATGAGAAGTGTAAGAGACACAACGTAACCATGGTGTTCTCACACGTAAACGAGCAGCCTTTAAATACGATGGAAAAAGACGGATTTGTAGACCTTGTGGGACGTGAGAATTTCAGACCTCACATCGATGATGCTCTTAAGCGTGCCGCCGAGATTTAATACGCCGTCGCAGCCTGCCCCCCTGACTTGTGACAATATATCATATAAATGGTTGCCTGAACACAAGATGTGGTATAATTAATGTACAAGTCATATAAATATAGGGGGACCGCGTATGAAGAAGATCTACGTACTGGACACCAACGTTTTGATTCAGGCACCACACGCCTTGAAGTGCTTCGATGATAACGAGGTCGTTCTTCCGCTGGTAGTCTTAGAAGAACTTGACGCCCATAAGCGTGATGAGGGCGAGAGAGGAGCGAATGTACGCGAGGCAATCAGAATCCTCGAACAAATGAGGGGCACAGGCGATCTGGTTGCAGGGGTCAAGCTCGATAACGGTGGAGTTCTGAGGGTTGAAAAGAACTTCAAGGATGTTGAGCTTCCTCAAGACATGTCGGAGCACAAGTCCGACAATCGTATTTTGAAGGTATGTAAAGGGCTTTCAGATACGAGGAAAGAGCAGGTAGTTCTTGTAACCAAGGACATTCTCATGAGGATAAAGGCTCAGATACTCAGTATGAGATCCGAGGACTTTACCACTGAGCAGGTTGCAGGGGGCGGAGAGCAGTACAGCGGACGAGTTGACGTGTATGCTCCCGAAGATGCCTTTAAGGATTTCAAGAAAAAAGGCATCCCTATAGATAAGGTTTATTGCTGTGATGAAGAAGGTAAACAGTATAAGCCGGATCTTTACGAAAACGAGTTTGTTGTGGTGAGAGCAGATCAATCCAATAATAAAACTCAGATGGGCAGAGTCTCAAACGGCTTTATCAAAAAGCTTGATTATGAAAAGAGCCAGCCCTACGGTGTTAAGCCGAGAAATGCAGGTCAGTATTTCCTTCAGGAAGCTCTTATGCAGCCGGCTGATGTAGCACCGCTTGTAATTGTCAAAGGAATGGCGGGAACAGCCAAGACTTTCTATTCACTTGCTGTGGGACTTGAGAAACTCTTAAACAGGCCTACGGGGGAGTACAGAAGAATTCTTGTTTGTAGACCAAATTCTCAGTTTGACGATGATATAGGATTTTTACCCGGCGACGAGCAGGAAAAGATCTCACCTCTTATGCGTCCTATAATCGATAACCTTGAACAGCTTATCGATTCCAACGAGGAAGAACGCTATAAGGATGAAAAAGAACTCAATGATAAAACTGATGAAGTTTTTGATAGAGGAATTATTCAGTGTGAAGCGCTTAACTTTATAAGAGGAAGGTCAATACTTAAGACCTACCTTATTATAGATGAAGCGCAGAACATGACTCCTACACAGGCAAAAGGTATCATCACAAGAGCAGGAAAGGACACCAAGATAATCCTTTTGGGAGATCCGAACCAGATAGACAGACCGTTCCTTGATGAGAGGACAAACGGATTGTCATATGCATCGGAACATATGAAGGGCAGCCCTTTCTGCTGGCAGATATCTCTGTCCGCTTCAGAGTGTGAGAGAAGTCATCTCGCTATGGACGCCATTGAAAGAATGCGTGACAAAAAAGATTTTTAATAAATCTTCATAAAGAATAAGCAAGAAGTCCCGGCTTAATTAGCCGAGACTTCTTTTGTATTATTCCAGTAATCGATGACGCGTTGTATGCACTCGCGTTTTTTTCCGGACATCGTATCCACTTTTCTTTGAAGAAAAGTGTCTATACCTGTATTTGCATCATTCCCGTACATGTCGTAAGGATGGTGTTTTTCTGATGAGAAATTAAACTTAAAAAAATCTTCAATATCCAAAGGTGGATTGACGCTACAAAATAGTTTGCTCATGCGCTGGGTCTCTTTAACGCAGTTTTTCATTTCTTTTTGGTCATCGAGCAATGAATAGAGGCAGGCTTTTGAAATCATCAATAACAATTTGTTTTTATAAATGTAGGTTATCTTATCTTGGTAACTGTATGCATCGCATATGGCAAGTTGAATATCGAGCAGCTCTATTGCTTTTCTGAGATTACAATTTTTATCTGTATCAATTAGCGCCCATGCGAAATTTATCACAATAAGGCACTGATCGCTATGATTCTGTATAAGGGCAAGAGTAAAGTTATCAAGAGCTTCGGTTGTCCTTCCGAGATGCTGTAGAACAAGTGCAATCTCGTTGCAGAGATTATTGTTGAAATTGATTTCTTTTAGGTGTTCAAGTGCTTTCTCGGGATCGACTTCTATATACAGATGAGCAATCTTTGTCTTAATATTATATTTGTTTATTTCAGGATCATTATTCTGAGATATGTGGCGAAGAGCTTCGTTAAAGAGCGAGATTCCTTTTTCTGCGTCATCCGGATTTAGGGTTTCCATTGTTTTGAGTAAATAGATATCCGCATATGTATGAAGCACTTTGAAGTTGTGAGGATAGCGCAATATGGCATCACCGGCTTCTTTTATCGCTTCGTCAAAACGGTGTTCCAATCCGAGTGATTCTATTCTGGCACACATGTCTTCAATTTTTTTGGACGACATATCGTAGCCTACCAATTCATCAAGCGAGATATCAAAAAGGTTAGCAAGTTCCATCATAGTAACAATATCAGGGGTGTTACTTCCTCTTTCCCATTTGGATACGGCGCCTACTGTGACACCGATGGCATCGGCAAGCCCTTCCTGTGTGAGTTCCATTTCTTTTCTGTATTTTTTTATGTTGTCAGATAGTTTTAGTTTCATTTTCTACGTCCTTTTCCTTTGTTTCAAAATCCATGTTACTTATAAATACTAGGATCATCAGTATCGTAAACATGATCCCGTATGATGCAAGCAAGACTGAAGTGCTTATATTTATTGATAAAAAACTTATTATAAAAGAACCGATCGGCATCGCAGTTATGGAGATGGCGCCAATAACAGAGCCTACTCTTGCAAGATATTCTTTTTCGCAGTTTTTTCCGAACTGTATATCTATTGTCCCATTTAAGACAGATGCGGCTGTCGCCATCATAAAAAAGCTGATACCTGCAAGGAGATATCCGGGAACAAGCATTCCCTTAAAATATCCGCCAAGTGACAGGATAAACATGAATATACCCATTGCTGAACCTCCGTAAACAAGGACTTTTTTTACAGAGAGTTTAGCTATTATCTTGGGAATTATAACTGCGCCGAAGATTCCACCTATCGCGCCTGCCATTCCCATAACGCTCAGTATTCCGCTTCCCAAGCCGTAAATTTCTTCGGCAATCGGAGCTTCCAATGCGTTGAGTGGTACCAAAAAGAAATTCATAAGTAAGGCAATGAAGCATATGTTCATTATTATATGGTTACCAAGTAAATATTTAATGCCGTCTTTAAGCAATGAGAAATATGAATTCTGTTCAGCGGCTTTGGGGGCATTTGAATCAGCAGAGCTTTGATTGGTCTTTAACGGCAAGATAATAAGCGCTGCCAAAAAGAATGTGGAGACATCGACAAGCATTGCAAATTGTACTCCGAGGTTTGCGAGTATAACACCTGAAAGACCTGTTCCTATAAGTGTTGCAACGTTCGACAAGCATGAATTTAAGCTGATCGCGTGTGCCAGCTTCTCTTTTTTTACAACAAGAGGAATGATAGCTGTTGATGCAGGGAGATTGAAAGATTCAATCGTCGTGATCAAAATTGTAAACGCGGTCAATATATACGGTGTTACCATACCCGCTATGTACATAAATGCAAATACCGCAATTGTGATTCCTCTTATAATATGAGAAGACACAATGACTTTCTTTTTATCCGTCTTTTCGACTATCGGACCGAGAAAAGGCTGAAGCACAATATTTGGAAGCCTGTTGAGTCCGTAAATGAGTGCAGCCCACGAAGCACTCTGCGTGATCTGATAAATAAGCCATGTAAATGCTATTGCATCTATCGAGTCTCCAAACCTGTTGATCAGATTAGAAAATAAAATCTTTCTGTATTGTCTGTCCTTAAAGATATCCTTGTAAGTCATTTCATTAGCCATATCAAACATCCTTCCTCGTACTACTACTGTAAAGTGTAGATTCTTAAAAAGTCCTTAAAAGGGCAAAAAACTTATGGCTAAAGCTTACCAAGATTTCGCTGTCATTATAACATACCATTCATCCAATTAGGAAAAGAAAAACTTTCCACTAAGGAAAGTATGCCTCCGGTCACGGCTTTGCGTGTTCCCCGGCTGCGCCGCTTCTGACTCCGACGCCATAGCTGCCTGCACTCCGTATGGGGCTGTGGGGGAGGTGATTTTTTGTCGCTCTTTCGCCTGGATTCATGGGCTTCAAAATCCTACCTTAAATTCTGCAGCTCATAAACTCCATTCCGATTGCCTACGGACTAAGGCTTTGGATCTTATACTTTTGAGTCATTAGCAACAGATCCACATTTTCAGATGTTCCAAAGTCGTTTTTCCTGCGCATACGAGACGTTTATAGTCGCAGTATGCGCGTTAAAAGAAAAACGACGGAACATCCGAGAAAATGTGAGATTTGTTGGTAGCGAAAAAGTATAAGGTCCAAAGTCCTTGTCCGTAGGCAATCGGAATGTCAGACAAATGAGCAGCGAGAAGAATTTAAGGTCGGATTTGGGAGCCTCATGAATCCACAACTTTTTCACAGACAAAAAATCACCTCCCCCACAGCCCCATACGGAGTGCAGGCAGCTATGGCGGCGGAGTCAGAAGCGGCGCAGCGCAGGTGAGTGTAATTCCCGTGACCAGGGGTATAAAATTGGTATTGACAAAACTTCTCTGTTATACTAGACTAACAATCGGTTAGATTATGCTAACCGATATATTGGTTTTTTGGAGGTAGTTTTTATGCCTTTATCAATGGCAGATATAGATGAGATCGTTGTAATTAAGAGGATCTCGGGAAGTGATGAGATTAAACAGCATCTGGCTGAACTTGGTTTCGTTGTAGGAGAGGAAATTCACATTGTAAGTAAAAACGGCGGAAATATGATCGTCAAAGTTAAAGATAGTCGTATTGCTCTGGATAAGGGGCTCGCAAACCGTATTTTTATCTAAGGAATTACAGAAAATAATATAAAAGGGAGGCGTTTCGATGAAGACATTAAAAGATGTTGAAATTGGACAGACAGCAGTTGTGAAGAAGCTTCACGGCGAGGGCCCAACCAGACGCAGGATCATGGATATGGGATTGACAAAAGGTGTTGAAGTATTTGTTAGAAAGGTCGCTCCGCTTGGGGATCCGATCGAACTTACAGTCAGAGGGTATGAACTTACTGTTCGTAAGGCTGATGCAGAGAATGTCGAAGTGGAATAATTAGGAGGCAGAGATGGAAATTAAAATTGCTTTAGCGGGAAATCCCAATAGCGGAAAAACCACGCTTTTCAACGATCTGACAGGAAGCAGACAATATGTTGGAAACTGGCCCGGCGTAACGGTTGAGAAAAAAGAAGGAAAACTTAAGGGACAGGAGTACAAGGATGTTATAATTCAGGATCTTCCCGGAATTTATTCTCTTTCTCCCTATACATTGGAAGAAGTTGTATCACGTACTTATCTTGTGACAGAGAAGCCTGATGCGATCATTAATATCGTAGACGGTACCAATATAGAAAGAAACCTTTATCTTACAACACAGCTTTTGGAGCTCAATATCCCCATTATCATTGCGCTTAACATGATGGATCTTGTTCGTAAGAACGGAGACAAGGTAGATACTAAGGCTCTTTCAGAAGCACTTGGTTGTGAAGTTGTGGAACTCTCAGCTCTTAAGAGCGAGGGAACGGAGGCTCTTGTTAAGAAAGCAATAGCTATTGCAAACGCCAACAAGTTAGCAACTGCTAATGAAGTTATCTCCGGAGAAGCTAAGGAAGCGATAAAAAAGATTGAGAACATTATCAAAGGTGAAGTTGATGAGAAATTCCTTCACTGGAATGCGATAAAAGCATTTGAGAGAGATGAGAAGGTTATGGAAAGCATCAATCTCTCAGAGAGTAAGAAAGCAGAAGTTGAGAAGGTTATCAGCGAGTGCGAGAAAGCTCTTGATGATGATTCCGAATCAATTATCACCAATGAGAGATATAACTATATTACAGAAGTTACTGACAAAGCTGTAATTAAGGGACGTAAGAAGGGCGAGCTTTCTGCGTCCGATAAGATAGACAGAGTAGTTACAAACCGTATCCTTGGTCTTCCCATATTTGCAGGCATAATGTTCTTTATCTATGCCATAGCAATGGGCGGATGGAGCATTTCAATCGGTACGGCGGCAACTGATTTTACCAATGATGTTATCTTTGGTGAGTGGGTTCCGGGATTGTTTGATGTTATCCTCGGCGCACTTCATGTAGAAGAGGGAACCGTTCTCTACGGACTTATTCAGGATGGTATTGTAGCAGGTGTCGGAGCCGTTATCGGATTCGTTCCTCAGATGCTCGTATTGTTCCTGCTTCTTTCAATTCTTGAGGATATTGGATACATGGCGAGAGTTGCCTTTGTTATGGATCGTATTTTCCGTCAGTTCGGACTTTCGGGTAAAGCGTTTATTCCTTGCCTTGTAGCTACAGGTTGCGGAGTTCCCGGTGTTATGGCAAGCCGTACTATCGAGAATGAGCGCGACAGACGAATGTCTATTATGACAACAACATTTATGCCTTGCGGAGCTAAACTTCCGATCATAGGCCTTATTGCGGGAGCTATTTTTGGAGGATCACCTTGGATCGCTGCATCGGCTTACTTTATAGGAATCGGTTCTATCGTTCTTTCGGGAATAATTTTAAAGAAATTCAAGGCGTTTGCCGGAATTCCGGCTCCTTTCGTAATGGAGCTTCCTGCATACCATGTTCCTTCCTTTGTGGGTGTGCTTAGAGCAACTTGGGAGCGCGGCTGGTCATTTATTAAGCGCGCCGGAAGTGTTATCGTTGTTTCTTCGGTTATCATCTGGTTCCTTACAGCATTTGGAAACGTAAACGGACATTTCGGTCTTGTTGATGAGCTTTTTGAAGATGAAGCTGTTGTTACAGATGAGTATATCAATGAGCTTTCCGCAAAGATGGATGTTCCTACCACGGAAGTAAATTCCATGGATGCTTCACTCCTTGCAAGTGTCGGAGATGCAGCTTCTATAGTATTTAAGCCTCTTGGATTCGGCAACTGGAAGCCTACAGTTGCAACCGTTACAGGTCTTGTTGCCAAGGAAGAAGTAGTAGGTACCTTCGGCGTATTGTATTCGTATGACGATATGGACGGCGCGGAAGAGCTTGGTGAAGAAGGCGAGCAGATTTGGGACAGAGTAAGAGCTGATTACACACCTATTGCAGCGTTCTCATTCATGCTGTTTAATCTTCTTTGCGCTCCTTGCTTTGCAGCTATCGGCGCAATAAAGCGTGAGATGAATAACCGTAAGTGGACATGGGCTGCAATCGGTTATATGACAGGTTGGGCATATGTGATTTCGCTCATCACCTACAATCTCGGAGGAATGATCGCAGGCGAAGTTGCTTTTGGTTTTGGAACCATTGTAGCTATAGTTCTTGTTGTAACTCTTTTATACCTTATTTTCAGAAAGGGATATCAGCCCAAAGGAAACGAAGGTCTTGAGATGGCTGTTAAGATTAACGCATAAGCGGAGTTAATATTAGAAAGGATGATGATCATGCCTGTAGTTTTGGGACATATAATTGTAATATCAGTTTTGTGCGTAGTCTTATTTATATGTGGAAAGAATTTTGTAAAAATGATTTCATCCGAATTAAAGGGCGGCAGCTGCTGCGGATGTTCGGGAGGTTGCTCCGGTTGCAGCAAATGCGGCACAGCTCATAAAAATTGATATTACCGTGGGTGTCTGTTTTGACACCCACGATTTTTTTTACTAGAATACCCTCTATGAGTAAAGAATACAGAGAAATTGAATATACAGTCTCGGGTGATGACGGAACTCTTACCGCAGGTGAAATAATGCGTGAAAGACTTATGCTCTCAAGCAGGGAAGTCAGCAGGTGCAAGAGCTTTGAGGATGGCGTCATGCGCAGTGGTACACCCATATGGTTAAAAGAAGAGCTGAACCCCGGAGAGACATTGACTGTCAGATTATATGAAGATATAGAGAACAGTTCGCCGATCATTCCAAGCGACGAGCCCATAGACATAGTATATGAAGATGAGGATCTTATTTTATTAAATAAGAGAGGCGACCTGGTGGTTCATCCCTCGTATGCACATTACAAGGATTCTCTAAGTAACGCTCTTGCGGGATATTATAAGAAGACAGGGCAGGAGCATGTTATGCGTGTTATAGGAAGGCTTGACAGAGAGACTTCGGGACTTATAATCTTTGCCAAAAACAGGCACAGCGCATCGGTATTGTCACATCAGAGCGCAAACATGTCGCGAAGAAAAGAGTATCTTGCTCTGTGCAACGGTACTTTTGATAAAAAGAACGGTACTGTTGACGCTCCGATAGAGAGAATTCCCGGTCAGAGGATGATCAGAGAAGTGAGAAGCGACGGAAAGAGTGCGGTAACACATTATACTGTTGAAAAAGAATTTGACGGATTCAGTCTGGTTAGACTGCGTCTCGATACCGGAAGAACGCACCAGATAAGGGTTCATATGTCTTATCTTGGACATCCGCTTCTTGGTGATAACCTATACGGAAAAGAAATTGAAGATAACAGAGGTCTTACAAGAGCTGCGCTTCATGCGTGTCACCTTGAGTTTGACCAGCCTATAACGGGAGAACATCTTTCTTTTGATGCAGATATTCCTGAGGATATGAAAGCGGCAATGTGTGATTGAGCACATTGCCGCTTACGCGTAAAATACATTCTTAGTGAAAACCTTTTTCCAAGGTGTTCTTACCGAATCTTAGATTTATCTCATCAGCCATTTTATTAAGACGCTCTGTCTTTTCATCTTTGGCAAAAAGAGTGTCGTCAAAGAGTGAAAGCTGTCTGTACGAACCGTCATCAAGCTTCGAGACGCCTACGCCCACAAGGCGAACGCTTTCTCCTTTTATAAAAAGACCGTCATCGCCTAGAAGCATCTTATCTGCAAGTTCCTTGGCGTAAACATACAGTTTACCAGCATCATCAATTGAATTATCGAGCTGCATCTGGCATGAATGGCGTTTAAAATCACTTGTCTTAACGGAAACGGTGACAGTTCTTCCAAATACATTGTCCCTGCGAAGCCTTCTTGATACACTTTCCGACAAATATTTAAGAACACGGACTATATCTTTGTCGTAATTGTCTGAAGTAATGTCTGATGATAGAGTTGCCTCATTGGAGTAACTCTTGGCTTCTTCATAGCTGTCTGATACATCGGTGCTTCCAAAGCCGTTTGCGCTGTAATATATGTAGTTTCCTATATTTTCTCCGAGTATGTGGGAGAGCATGACGGTATCTGCATTGGCGGCATCACCTATTGTTCTGATTCCGAGATTCATAAGTCTGGAAGCGGTTGCCTTGCCGCAGCCGTAGAGATCACCTATAGGAAGAGGCCACATTTTTTCTTCTATTTCATCGGGAAAAAGAGTGTGGATCCTGTCTGGCTTGGTGAAATCACTTGCCATCTTGGCAAGAAGCTTATTGTCTGAAATGCCTACGTTTACGGTAAATCCAAGAGTATCCCGTATTTCATTCTTGATCTTTTCAGCGACGCATATGGGAAAAGGAAGGTCAGGCGTTACAAGATCCGCGTATATGGCTTCCGTACCCGTCATGTCGATGTAAGCCTCATCTATTGAAACCTGCTGAACAAGCGGAGAGTACTTATTAAGTATTTCTATGAATGCGTGGGAATATTCCTTGTATGTGGAAAAATCAGACTGTACCAGCACAAGTTTGGGGCATTTCTGCAGAGCCTTAACAACGGGCTCGCCTGTTGTAATGCCGTATTTCTTGGCGGGAATTGATTTGGCGGTGATGATACCGTGGCGTGTCTTGACATCGCCGCCCACGGCTGAAGGAATGGTTCTCAGATCGACAGCCTCGGGATCTTCTTTTTGCTTTTTTACCGCGGACCACGACAGAAACGCCGAATTTACGTCGATGTGGAATATATAATTGTCATATTCATATGACTTTTTCAGACTCAAAATAACAACCTCAATTAATAAAAAACTATAAACAAATCCATTAATTTCTCTTTTTATACTATACATCGAACATACATTCGAATCAAGCAGCCTTTTTATGAGCATATTTAAAACCAGATTTCATCGGTATTTGGAGAATTATATCGAAATTTGGGTAAAAAAATTTCATTCGGAAACTTATTTAAGTGAAATAATAGATATTTTTAACCCAAAAAATGTGCTTAATCGTATTGAATCGATTAAGAAAATAATATAACCTATAACTAGGTTATGAGAGGGTTATGTTTTTGCCTTATAATTAGCAGGAGAGATGAGATATGAAAAACTTTAAAAAACTTTTTACTGTAATGTTTGCATGTGTATTCGCTTTTAGTTGTGTAGCATGCGGATCTGTAAACAAGGGAGCGCTTGATAATCAGGCTGCAACAAGAGGTGCCGACGAGGGGGCCGGTGAAATTTATATCGATGACGGAGCAATAGCTCTTGCCGGTTCGGCTTCATCGAGTCAGGCTAGTATCCAGGCATGTGCCGCTGTATTCGATCTTATTAACCAGGAGAGAGCATCGAAGGGACTTCCTGCACTGGCATGGAGCGACGCCCTTACAACAGCAGCTCAGGTTAGAGCAACAGAGATACAGACAGAGTTCTCACATACAAGACCTGGTGGAGATCCATTCTGGACTGTTGACAGTAACGTACAGTATGGTGAGAACCTTGCAAAGTTGTATCCTACAGCTGACACTGTATTCACAGCTTGGATGAATTCACCTACACACGCTGCCAACATCATGGATGGCGGATATAAGACTGTTGGAATCGCATTATGTTATGCCGATGACGGAAGTCCGTACTGGGCACAGGAGTTCGGCTATTAATATAATCAGATATTAAGTAGTTACAAACATATACAGAAACAAACCCCAAAAAAATTACCCCCGGAAAATGAGATGATCGTTTTCCGGGGAATTTTTTGTATATATAGCTTATATTGTTCAATTCTTTGAAGCGTCACCGTCTGTGTACTTCTCGTCGCAGTACTTGCAGCGATAAACTTCTTTCTTTTCATCGGCAAGATAGAAGACCTGCGGAAGTCCCTGCTCGATTGATGAGATACATCTGGGATTGTGGCAGCGAATAACGTTCGTAATCTCTTTGGGAAGAACCAAAGCGCGCTTTTCTATAATCTCGCCTGCCTTTATAACATTTACCGTGATGTTGTGATCGATAAATGCAAGGATGTCCAGATTAAGCGTATCAATGTCGCATTCGACCTTTAAGATGTCTTTTTTGCCCATAACTTTACTCTTGGCATTCTTTATTATGGCAACAGTGGAATCAAGCTTATTTAGCCCCAAATGCTTATAAATCTGCATGCCTTTTCCTGCCTGAATATGATCGAGTACAAAACCTTCTTCAATTTTTCCGATATTTAACATGTATGACCTCTTTCTCTTTTAAAAATCCTCGTTAAGTAAATTGATCGTATTTAAAGCTCTTTAAGTAATCCCTCATTCATATGCGCATCCGTCATGTTTAAAAGCGTAAGTATAAGCGCCATTCTTACATAAAGACCGTACTGAACCTGCTTGAAGTATGCAGCTCTCGGGTCATTGTCAATCTCGACCGCGATCTCGTTAACCCTAGGAAGCGGGTGGAGTATGAACATTTTCTCTTTTGCAAGAGTCATCTTGGCTTCATCGAGGATGTAGAAGTTACGAAGTCTGATATAGTCTTCCTCGTTGAAGAAACGCTCTTTTTGTACGCGCGTCATGTATAGGAAATCAAGCTTTGGCATAACTTCTTCAAGCTTAATAACTTCTTCGTATTTGATGCCCTTTGCATTGAGCATTTCTGTTATATAATCGGGAACACGAAGTTCTTTGGGAGAAACAAAGATAAAATTGATGCCTTCATATCTTGTAAGAGCATTTATCAAAGAATGGACTGTTCGACCAAATTTAAGGTCGCCGCAAAGACCGATGGTAAAATCGCCTAATTTTCCGTGTAATGATCTGATAGTAAGAAGATCGGTAAGTGTCTGAGTGGGATGCTGATGACCACCGTCGCCGGCGTTGATTACAGGAATTGAAGAATTTGCCGCTGCCACCATAGGAGCACCTTCCTTGGGGTGACGCATGGCACAGATATCAGCGAAACAGGAGATAACACGAATTGTATCGGCAACGCTTTCGCCTTTTGCTGCCGAAGAATTGCTTGCGTCGGCAAATCCCAAACATTTGCCTCCGAGTCTCAACATTGCTGTTTCAAAGCTGAGTCTTGTTCTTGTACTTGGTTCGTAGAAACATGTAGCAAGAAGCTTTCCGTCACATTTGTGAGAATACGCCCCCATATTTTTCTCAATATCGTTTGCTACATCAAATAAGTCCTCCAACTCAGATACACTGAAGTCGAGTGGGTTCATCATGTGTCGCATTTTGTTCATACCTTCTCCTCAAATAATACTAAATAAAAAAACTAAATTGTTGCTTAAAGGTCAGTCTTTTACAATGAAAGCCGAAACCGGTGCCGACCCATCCAATGGCATATGATACATCACATTATCAAATCCGTAAACCTTAAAATATACATATCTCGAAGACAGATTTATGCTGTTGACGACGCCGTTATAGAGCACGACAGGATCGCTTCCGTCGATGTTGCATCTCTTAAGTGAAGGATTCTGAGTATCTGAAAAAGCATAGTATATATGGCTTCCGTTTAATGTGAAGCAGTCAAGTCTCTCAGGGATCACACATTGCTGCTTGCCGTTTGAAAGATTCGTGCGCCACAATGCGTAATTGTCGTCGCCGTTCATATAGTAAATATAACCGTCCTGAACTACGGGAAAGAAGTAGTTACCGTTTAAGATAGTTGAAGTTCTGTTGCCTTCCACAATATGCATGGTGTGAATATTGTGATCCTCGGTTACGCCCGTGTAGTATATGACTCCGTTGTCGTAGCAAACAGGGGATATGGGCTCGTTGGCGATAACAGTTCGATCTTTTTGATCCACACGTATCTTTTCAAGAGAGCCTGTTCCTGATTTTACCTGATAATAAAGGTTTTCTCCGCACAACTGAACTTCTCCGCAGAAGTCTCTAAGCAGACACGTCTGATTTTTTCCGCTTGTTTTGCATCTGTACAGACCGTACTGGTTTGTTACCGATCCGAGACCTTTTACATTGGCTGATTTACTGGTTGAATCCATGTAGAAATAAAGATAACCGTTTGCACCGTTGATATACTTAACACCCATACTAGTAAGACGTTTTGGGCTTGATTCATCCGGGTTCATGGAATAAAGACAATTATTGTCATTTGGATTGGAAAAAAAGACCTTCCCATCCATCTCATATACAAGACCGTAATTGTGAAGATTACCTGCCGTATTGCCATGATCTGATGGGGACATAGGTATTTGCCTGTTCCTGATATGTATAGCAGTAGCAAATGCTATGACAAGAGTGATAAAAGCGAACGTGACCGCAGTTTGTTTGTTCATCGTCTACCTCTTTCAATGATTCGGTTATATCTATTATAGGCGTGATATTTCTTGCTATCAAGAAGCATTTGTTCTAAAATTCAATTAATCAGTACATAGGAGGAATGCGTGAATTTATGGATCTGAAAGATTTAAGATGCGAGATTGATGCGATCGACAAACAGATTGTCGAATTATATGAGAAAAGAATGGACGTTGCATCAAAGGTCGCTGACTATAAAATATCGGTTGGAAAAAAGGTTTTTGACAAGCAGAGAGAGGAAGAAAAGCTTAAGGCAGTCAAGGCACTTGCACATTCTGATTTTAACAGGACGGGTATTGAAGAACTTTTTTCACAGCTGATGTCAATGAGCAGAAAGCTCCAGTACCAGAAACTTTCAGAGAAAGGCGCATCGGGAAATCTTCCTTTTATACCAAAAGACGGTATAGATAAGAATGCAAGAGTTTGTTATCAGGGAGCCGCAGGCTCTTATTCCGAGGAAGCAATGAAGAAGTTCTTCGGGGAGAACGTCAACAGCACTTCGGTTGAGACGTTCAGAGATGCGATGGCTCTTTTGGAAGAGGGAAGTGTAGATTACGCGGTTCTTCCGATAGAAAATTCTACAGCGGGCATTGTGAGCGAGATATACGACCTTCTTGCCGAGTATGAGCATTATATCGTGGGAGAGCAGATTATAGAGATAAAGCATTGTCTTTTGGGTGTTCCCGGAGCAAAGCTTGAAGATATAAAGACAGTATACGCACATCCGCAGGCACTTATGCAGAGTGCCAAGTTCCTTTCGGAGAATGGCGGTATACAGCAGATAGGTATGAAGAATAATGCCTTTGCAGCCAAGAAAGTTGCTGAGGACAAGGATAAGTCACAGGCAGCTATAGCAGGTGCGGGCGCAGCATCTGTTTACGGACTTGAGATAATAAAAGAGGGAGTGAATCAGGCAGATTCCAACTCCACAAGATTTATCATTGTAACGAATCAGAAAGTATTTATGAAGGATGCGAAAAAGATAAGCATCTGCCTTGAGATTCCACATGAGGCGGGCTCTCTTTATCACATCATGTCACATTTTATATATAACGATCTCAATATGACCAAGATAGAATCAAGACCTATCGAGGACAGAAACTGGGAGTACAGATTCTTTATCGACTTCGACGGAAATCTCGGAGACAGCGCGGTCAAGAATGCACTTCGCGGACTTCGGGAGGAAGCTAAAACACTTAGAATACTCGGAAATTATTAAACAATGAGGGGTTTACTTATGACGGGTGAGGTATTTGCAGCGATTGACGTTGGTTCTTATGAGATGTCTCTTAAGATTTTTGAGCTGTCTGTAAAGAACGGCGTCAGAGAGCTTGATCACGTGCGCCATCGCATGGACATAGGAAGCGAGACCTATGCGACGGGCAGGATCTCAAGCTACCACGTGGACGAAATGATTCGTATTTTGTCCGAGTTTAAGAAGATAATGGAGGAATACGGGGTTACCCATTATCAGGCATACGGTACAAGTGCCATAAGAGAGACCAAAGATATAGCCATAGTTCGTGATCTTATAGAGCGCAGGACGGGCTTACATATCGATGTTCTCAGTAACTCCGAGCAGCGTTTTATTGACTATAAGTCCATAGCGCTCAAATACGATCAGTTTGAAGAAGTGCTTTCAAAGCCGACAGCCATTGCGGATATCGGCGGAGGAAGTATTCAGATATCTCTTTTTGAAAAAGACACACTTGTGGTAACTCAGAACCTTATGACAGGTGTTCTTCGTTTGCATACGACGATGGAGCAGGTACATGCGTCCAGACTTAATTATGCGGAGCTTGTAACAGAGCTTATCAATTCCAGACTTTCGGTCTTTAGTAAGATGCATCTTAAGGACAAAAAAGTCGAGAATCTTATTATCATAGATGATTATGTTTCTCCTGTGATACGGAAAGTAAAACTCGGTTCCGAAGATGAAGGATACGTTTCGGCAGAAGAATATCGTAAGTTCCTCAAGAAATCATATAAGATGAGTGAACTTGAAGTAGCCAAGAAATTCAATATTCCTGAGGAAAACGTACCGCTCATGTATGTGGCGGGAGCGCTTGTAAAATGTATTTTGGATGTTACAAAGGCGGAAAATATGTGGGCACCCGGTATTACGCTTGCCGACGGTATCGCATATGAATACGCGGAGAAAAAGAAATACATAAGATCGCCGCACGACTTTGAACAGGACATTATTGCCTGTGCTCAGAATATCTCAAAGAGATATATGGGAAGTAAATCAAGGAGGGAGACTCTTCAGAAGATCGCGCTCACAATATTTGACAGTGCCAAGAATCTTCACGGTCTTAGTGAAAGAGACAGAGTCCTTCTTCAGATCGCAACCATACTTCACGACTGTGGTAAGTATATAAGCCTTGTTTATCTCGGAGACTGTTCCTATAACATAATAATGTCGACCGAGATAATAGGTCTTTCTCATGCGGAGAGAGCCATAGTTGCCAATGTTGTAAGGTTCAATCACGAGAAATTCGAATATTACAGCAGCGGAAGCAGATTTTTTGATGGTCTTTCAAGGGAAGACTATCTGAGGATTGCAAAGCTTACGGCGATAATAAGGATTGCCAATGGTCTTGACAGAACGCATAAACAGAAGTTCAAAGACGTTACGGTTGAACTTAAGGACAGGAAACTTGTCATAAACGTGGATACAACTGCGGATATAACGCTTGAAAAAGGTCTTTTCACAAACAGAGCGGAATTTTTTGAGGAAGTATTCGGAGTAAAGCCTGTTATAAGACAAAAAAAGATCTTGGAGTAAACAGTGAGGGGAACACATGAAAGAGATCAATGTTGACAGTTCCAAATATTACACCAACAGAGAGCTAAGCTGGATACAGTTTAATGAGAGAGTTCTCTCGGAAGCGGAGGATGAGACCAATCCCCTTTTGGAGAGAGTTAAGTTTCTGAGCATTTCTGCGAGCAATCTGGATGAGTTTTTTATGGTCCGCGTCGCGTCTCTTAAAGACATGATAAATGCGGAGTACAAAAAGCCCGATATATCCGGCATGACGGCTTCTAAGCAGCTTAAGGCTGTTCTTAAAAAGCTCCATGATTTTACCGAGCACCAATATGAAGTTTATAGTGAGAGCCTTTTGCCGCTTCTTGTTGAGAACGGTATCAAGATCTGCGATATGGGAGAGCTTAAGGAAAAAGAACTCGACTATGCGGAGAGATATTTTGATGAAGTTGTTTTTCCCGTTCTTACACCGATGGCGGTTGATTCCTCGAGGCCTTTTCCTCTTATCAGGAACAAGACGCTTAATATCGGTTCGCTGGTAAAGAAGAAAGAAGGTAAGGACGACGTTGATTTTGCAACTGTTCAGGTGCCTGACGTTCTTCCAAGACTCCTTCATGTTCCGGGAAGCGAAGAGGACAAAGTCGGAAAGCTTGTTTTCCTTGAAGACCTCATTATGCACAATGTAGATAAGCTATATCTTAACTACGATATAATCGCAAGTGCGCCCTACAGAGTTGAGAGAAACGCAGATCTGTCCATAGATGAGGACGAGGCGGAGGATCTTCTTAAAGAGATAGAGAAGCAGATCAAGAAGCGCCAGTGGGGACAGGCAATAAGGCTTGAAGTTTCGTCGGAGACGGACGGTAAGCTCTTAAAGCTGATCTCTGAGGAACTTAAGGTAGATGACAACGAGATCTTTAAAGTCAACGGACCACTGGATCTTACTTTTTTGATGAAGTTGTATAAGCTTGAGGGATACGATCATCTTAAGGAGCACGGATACAGACCGCCTAGTGCGGTTCCCGAGTTTATGGGAGAAAAAGATGTTTTCAAAGTTATCGGAAAAGGCGATGTACTCATGCATCATCCCTATGAGACTTTTGAAAACGTAGTAAGATTCGTCGAAGAGGCAGCAGTCGATCCGCAAGTTCTTGCCATAAAGCAGACTCTCTACAGAGTAAGCGGCAATTCACCCATTATTGCGGCTCTTGCTAAGGCTGCAGACAACGGAAAGCAGGTAACTGTTCTCGTTGAGCTGAAAGCACGATTTGATGAAGAAAACAATATTGTATGGGCAAAGATGCTTGAGAAAGCCGGATGCCATGTAATATACGGTCTTGTTGGACTTAAGACTCACTGCAAGATCACTTTGGTCGTAAGAAAAGAAGAGGACGGTATAAAGAGATACGTTCATCTTGCGACGGGTAACTACAATGATTCAACTGCAAAACAGTACACGGATATAGGTCTTTTTACCTGTGCACCTGCATTTGGTGAAGATGCTACCGCTGTATTTAATATGCTTTCGGGATATTCGGAGCCTCTTGGCTGGAATAAGCTCTCCCTTGCGCCTTTATGGCTTAAGGACAGGATAATAGATCTTATCAGAAGGGAAAAAGAGCATGCTCTTAACAGAGAACCCGCAAGAATAGTGGCAAAGATGAATGCCATCTGTCATAAAGATGTTATAAAGGAACTATATCTTGCAAGCTGCGCGGGAGTTAAGATCGACCTTATAGTAAGAGGTATATGCTGCTTAAAGACTGGAATTCCGGGTGTTTCGGAGAACATCACCGTAAGATCCATAGTCGGTAATTTCCTTGAGCACAGCAGGATATTCTGTTTTGAAAACGGAGGCAGCATGGAGTTCTATGCCAGCAGTGCGGATTGGATGCCCAGAAACCTTGAGAGGCGTGTGGAGATTCTTTTTCCTATTGAGAATGACGATCTTAAGAAAAAATTGTGGCATATTCTTGATCTGGAACTTAGAGATACAGAAAAAGCTCATATCATGAACGATAAGGGCGAATATGTAAAGACTGAAATTACAGGAGATGACGCAGAGCGCATAAACTCGCAGAAGATCATGTGCGAAGAGGCTTATTCTCAGGCAAAGATCTATAAGAATCGCAACACAAGAGTGTTCATTCCTGAGAAAAATCCGAACGTCAAATCGTGAGAATGCCGATTTATCTAGTGTTTTCAGGAAAAATATGTGAAAAATGTACTATTGTAAAGAAAGAGGGATAAGGTAATAATGAGATATGTACTGGCATCGGGGTCACCCAGGCGCAAAGAACTTTTGGGAAAGGTGGTAAAAGATTTTGAGATCATCATACCCGAAGGTGAAGAAATTACAGACTCTACAGAACCCGATGAAATTGTAAAGGAGCTTTCTTTCCAAAAAGCTTCAGAGATTTTTCATAAAATTTTAACGGGCGACATAGTTGTAATAGGCGCTGACACAGTCGTATCATATAATCACAAAGTGCTCGGTAAACCTTCGGACAAAAAGAATGCACGCGAAATGATCGAGCAGCTTCAAGGCAACACACACCAAGTATACACAGGAGTAACATTGTTTTACAGAATAGATGGACGAGAGGAATGCGTTACATTCTGTGAGGAAACGCATGTGGATGTCGCGAAGATGGATGATGATGAGATCGACGCTTATGTTGCAACGGACGAACCTGATGATAAGGCGGGAGCCTACGGGGTACAAGGGCTGTTTGCCATATATATTAACGGAATAAGGGGGGATTACTACAATGTAGTCGGCTTGCCGATATCACGGCTTTATAAGGAAATGAGATTAAAAGGTTTATTGTAGTTTGGAGGTTTTTTTATGCATGAATATGATGAAGCGGTTTTGAGATGTTTTCTTGAGAATCAGGGACAACTGTTTCCCGAGGATGTGGCCGACAATATAGAGGAAGCTGAGGCATTTCTGGAAGATTCAATGGCTGTTGTTGTTGACGGCCCCGACGAAGTCGAAGAGTATTTTGAAGAAGCGGGCGTTGACACAGAAGGCAGCAATGTGCTTGAAGCTGACGAAGTTTTTGATATAGGCGACGGTAGATATCTGATCGTCGAAGTATGATTATGTGAGGAGTATTATTTGTGAAGAGATCAGACAGAAAGATTTTTTTCTTTGACCTGGACGGCACTCTTCTTACAAGTAAAAAAGATATATCACCAAGGACAATGAATGCCCTGAAGAAGTTTACAGACGCCGGTAATTACTTTTGTATCAATACCGGTAGGGCGATAGACAGTGCGAAAGCTGTCTATCGTGAGCTGGGACTTGACTTCAAGGGCAGTTTTTTATGCGGTTGCAACGGAACTGAGATATACAGCGTGGATGAAGAGAAGTATATCTATAAGACAGGAGTTCCGCTTGAACTTGTTCCTGTCATTTTGGAGCTTGCGGATAAGTTCGGGATACACTGCCACACGTATAATGAAACGCATATTGTCAGTCCAACGGACGGTGAATGTATTCAGTTTTACAGGAGAGTGATCAAGACGCCTCTTATTGTGACGAAGGATGTGGTAAAAGAGCTGACATCCCCGCCGCCTAAGATGATAGCGATTGAGCTTCACAATAAAGTGAAGCAGGAGAATTTCAGGAAGGCGCTTGCTGAAATTGTGGGCGACAGGCTCACTCTTTTATACTCAAACCCGTATTACCTTGAGATATTTCCAAAGGAAGCTGGCAAGGGCAGTGCGGTAAAGAGGCTTGCGGATATTCTCGATGTGCCGCTTGAGAATACCTATGCAGCTGGGGATGAGGAAAATGATATATCGATGCTTGAGGCAGCAGGTGTTGGCGTAGCCATGCTAAACGCAAAGGATGCAGTCAAAAAAGTCTGCGATATCGTGACGACTTGTGACAACGATCATGACGGTCTGGCTGATATAATCTTGGGCGCGATATGAGAATTTATATATTATAAGTGAACTTTAGAGAAGCAGAGAATGACGTTCTGCTTCTTTTTTTGGTTTGCGCGCCATGGGCGCGCTCTAACGGGTGCAAGTCCCGAACACGCCCAGATAGTGGGAAGTGTATAGCCGAACAGCAAGGGTGTCCATCGTGAGGTGGAATCTGAAGGAAGCTGTAAGCAAATCTCTGGT
>JAGAAO010000039.1 GCA_017615275.1 Butyrivibrio sp. | reverse complement strand
ACTAATCTCTATGTTAGATTACTACACCGAAAGGTGTGTTACTTGTTAAGTTGATTGAACCGCCGTGTACCGAACGGTACGCACGGTGGTGAGAGAGGTCGGAATTTCTCAATTAAGAGAAATTCCTCCTACTCGATTGTTTTAACTAAGATAACGCCTTTTATGTGTCGATATATTGTATGATCGCAAGGATGCGGCTACTATGCAAGGGTGCGTTAATAAATGTAAGTGCAATGCGTTCATATTACGGTGCAGTGCAGAATCGGTTGGAGCATGCAATAAGGAATCTCTATAATGTGGTTGAGAATACTACAGCATCTGAATCACAGATTCGTGATACTGATATGGCAGAAGAAATGGTCAGATATTCGAACAATAACATTCTTGCACAGGCGGGGCAGGCTATGCTTGCACAGGCCAATCAGACAAATCAGGGAGTGCTATCGTTACTCCAGTAAATTAAAGAGCATATAGCAAGTAATTTGCTAAATATTATAGAAAAGTGTACTCTTTTGCGGTAAAATCAAAGAGTACACTTTTTTATTATGGCGAAAAAGAAGTTTTTCTTTATGAGGAGGTCCATATGAAGAAGAAACAGCTCCCATTCGATAAAGAGTTATTTACACGCAGCGTTTTATACAATGTAAAGACACTTTACAGAAAAACAATGGAAGAAGCTACTCCGCAGGAGATATATCAGGCTTCGGCATATGCTATAAAGGATGCTATTGTAGATCATTGGATGACCACGCAGAAAGCCGCTGCAGAGCAGGACCCGAAGATTGTTTACTATATGTCCATGGAATTCTTGATGGGAAGGGCATTTGGAAACAACCTCATAAATCTTCAGGCATATAAGCCTGTAAAAGAAGCTCTGGACGAGCTTGGAATAGATGTAAATCTGGTGGAAGATCAGGAACCGGACCCCGCGCTTGGAAACGGTGGTCTTGGAAGACTTGCGGCTTGTTTTCTTGATTCACTTGCTACCTTGGGATATATGGCTTACGGATGCGGAATACGCTATAAATACGGAATGTTCAAACAGACTATCCGTGACGGATATCAGGTTGAAGTGCCGGATTCATGGCTTGAGAACGGCAATCCGTTTGAACTTAGAAGAAATGAATACGCCAAGGAAGTTAAGTTTGGCGGTTATGTAAATGTATATACTGATGAAAGTGGAAGAACTGTCTTTAAGCAAGAAGGATACCAGGTTGTTAAGGCAATTCCCTATGATCTTCCGATCCTTGGATACGGAAACGGAATGGTCAATACCTTGAGAATATGGGATGCTGAGCCGATACAGTGCTTTCAGCTGGATTCTTTTGACAAGGGTGACTATCAAAAGGCTGTAGAGCAGGAGAATCTTGCCAGTCAGCTCTGCGAAGTTCTTTATCCCAATGACAATCATATTGCGGGAAAAGAACTCCGATTAAAGCAGCAGTATTTCTTTATTTCTGCGTCTGTTCAGACTGCGCTTAAGAGATACTTAAAAGATCACGACAACATCAAAAAACTCTATACAAAAGCAGTATTTCAGCTTAATGATACGCATCCAACTGTTGCAGTTGCAGAACTTATGCGTCTTCTTATGGATGAGTATTATCTCAACTGGGATGAAGCATGGGAAGTAACGGTAAACACTTGCTGCTATACCAACCACACAATAATGTCGGAAGCTTTGGAGAAATGGCCGGTTGACCTGTTCCAGAGACTTCTTCCGAGAATATATCAGATCGTCGATGAGATAAACAGAAGGTTTGTCGATCAGATAATGAGGCAGTACACCAATTCTGCGGGAATTGACGTGCAGTCCAAGATAAGAAGTATGGCAATTCTCTATGACAATCAGGTAAAGATGGCACATCTTGCGATTGTCGGAGGACATTCTGTAAACGGCGTTGCCCAGCTTCATACAGAGATCCTTAAAAAGAGAGAGCTTAAGGACTTTTATGAGATGATGCCTGAAAAGTTCAACAATAAGACGAACGGTATCACTCAGAGAAGATTCCTCATGCATGCAAATCCTCTTTTGGCAGACTGGATCACAGCGAAGATCGGTGATGGCTGGATAACGGATCTTTCTCAGATGGATAAGCTTAAGAGCTTTGCTAATGACAAAAAAGCTCAGGCTGAATTCATGGAGATCAAACACAAGAATAAAGAGCGCCTTGCAGCATATATTCTTGAGCACAACAACGTTGAAGTAGATCCCAACTCAATCTTTGACGTACAAGTAAAGAGACTTCACGAGTATAAGAGACAGCTTCTCAATATTTTACAGGTAATCTATAAGTATCACGATATAAAGAGTCATCCGAGTAAGGATTTCTATCCGAAGACATATATATTCGGAGCAAAGGCGGCAGCCGGTTACCTTACTGCAAAGCTTACTATCAAGCTGATCAATTCCGTTGCGGATGTTGTGAATAACGATCCCGCAATAAAGGGAAAGATCAAGGTTGTGTTCATTGAAGATTATAAAGTATCGAATGCCGAACTCATTTTTGCGGCAGCGGATGTATCTGAGCAGATTTCTACTGCAAGTAAAGAAGCATCGGGAACAGGTAACATGAAAATGATGCTTAACGGCGCGGTTACACTTGGAACTATGGACGGAGCGAATGTTGAGATCGTAAATGAAGTGGGCGAAGAAAATGCGTTTATTTTCGGTCTTACTTCTCAGGAAGTAATGGACTATGAGAAGAACGGCGGATATAACCCCATGGATATTTACAACAGCAATCCTAACGTCAAGACAGTTCTTGATATGTTGGTAAACGGAACGTTTTCTAAGAACAAAGAGCTGTTCAGACCGCTTTATAACTGCCTTCTTAATACAAATAATTCTTCGAAGGCAGACCAGTACTTCATTTTGAAGGATTTTGAAGCATATCTTGAAGCTCAGAGAAGAGTATCTGAAGCATATGCAGACAAGAAGCGCTGGGCAAAAATGGCTCTTTTGAACACCGCAAGTTGTGGAAAGTTCTCATCTGACAGAACAATTCAGGAATATGTGGATGAAGTATGGAAGCTTGATAAGCTTATACTTCCTGAAAAATAACAGTTGTATGTAAAAATAGATGTTATGGGCTCTCGAGAGTGATTTTCGGGAGTCCTTGTTTTTGTTGATAGGTTTTTTGCGGATAATTGTCATTTATGGAATTTTACTGTAAAATTATATGTACGCTTGTAATAGAGGTTGAAGCGTATGGAGGAACAGATGGCAAAAAATTTACCCGATGAGCTGGCGGACATCGGCAAGGACATATTACGCGATGTTTCAATAGCTATAGAAACCAATGATTACAGTAAGCTTGCTTCAAATATTGCAGATTCTTTGAAGGCAGCTTCCGTTATATCAATAGACAGGAAGACGAACTACGCGAGTGGCAGACAGAATACGGTTTACAAACAGCCAAATGTCAACGCACAGCCGTACCAGAAGAGAACCGGCTATGCACCTTACGTAAAAGCTAAACCTTTCAAACCGATTCCTTTCTTTATGAAGAGAGTACCGAGAAATGGCGGTATAGGAAAAATACTTTGTGGAACTATATGTTCATTTTTTGTATTTCCGATAATGCTCGGAGCGCTTTTTGGAGCCGGATCAATCGGCGGATTTTTGTTTTCGCTGGCAATTTTTTCATTGTTTATATACCAGATTGTCAGTGGAGCAAGGGAGCAAAAGCTTTTAAAGACTTTCTTTGAATACGGAAGACTTATCGGAGATGTTGAGTACTTTGAAGTCAGTTCACTTGCATCCAGATGCATGAAAACAGATGAGCAGGTACTGGAAGATCTCAAGAAAATGATGAAAGCAGGCTTTCTTCCCAGAGCGAAATTCGATGCTACTGAGAAGACTCTTATGATCACAGATGAAGCTTATGCATTGTATCTTGGTGCAGAGAAGGACAAGCTTGAAAGAGAGAAAAAGGCGCTTGAAGCAGATGCAGCCAAGAAATCTGCGTATGCGGGATTACCGGCTGAGGTACAGAGTATTCTTTCCGAAGGTGATGAGTATATCAAGTTTGTAAAAAAGATAAACGATAAAATACCCGATACAGAAGAGATGTCAGATAAACTGTATCGACTTGAAGAAAACATGAACAAGATCTTTGCTCAGGTTAAAAAAGACAATCAGAGCGCGAGTGATCTTCACAAACTTATGAATTATTATCTTCCAACAACCAAGAAGCTGCTTTCGGCGTATGTTGAGCTTGATAAGCAGGAAGATGTCGGAGAGAACATAGTTCAGACCAAGAAGGAGATAAGTCAGGCAATGGATACAATAAACCTGGCATTTGAGAAGCTCCTTGACAGTTTGTTCCAGGACATGGCATGGGATATTTCTTCTGATATTTCGGTTATGAAAACTATGATGGCACAGGACGGACTCACTACAGAGAGCGGCGGTGTTGCAATGCAGTTTAAGGAGTAATATTTAAGGAGGATGTAATGGGAGACGAATTTAATTTTGATGCAGCGCCCGCTGCACCTACATTATCGTTTGGCGCTGAAGGAGCGCAGTTTGCACAAGAAGCTAAGGCAGAAACTACAGAAAAAGCTAAGGATAACGGAAATATAGCTATGGAAGCACAGCTTTCAGCAGAAGAACTCAAGCAGGTAGATGAGTTCAGCAAGCAGATTGATATATCTAATGCTTCCGGAATCATGAGCTATGGTGTCGGAACTCAGAAGAAGCTTGCAGATTTCTCGGAGAAAGCTTTGGACAATGTTAAGACCAAGGACATGGGCGAAGTCGGAAATATGATCACCGACCTTGTTACTCAGCTCAAGAACTTTGAGATATCCGAAGATGAGAAGGGACTTTTTGCATTGTTTAAGAAGGGGGCAAACAAGTTCGAAGCTATGAAGGCTAAATACAGCAAAGTTGAGACCAATGTTCAGACAATCAGCAACGAGCTCGAGAGACATCAGATCACACTTATGAAGGATGTTGAGATTCTCGACAGAATGTATGAGCTTAATCTCAATTATTATAAAGAACTTTCTATGTATATCCTTGCAGGAAAGAAGAAGCTTGAGCAGGAGAGAAATACAACTCTTGTTGAACTTCAGAAGAAGGCTGAGCAGTCAGGACTTCCTGAAGATGCAGAGAAAGCAAAAGATTTCTCGAATATGTGCGACAGATTTGAGAAGAAGATATATGATCTTGAGCTTACAAGAACAATAGCGATGCAGACAGGTCCTCAGATCAGAATGGTACAGAGTTCTGACACAGTTATGGCTGAGAAGATCCAGTCAACTATCGTTAATACTATTCCTCTTTGGAAGAATCAGATGGTAATTGCCATTGGTATCGAGCATTCAACACAGGCTGCAAAGGCAGAGAGAGAAGTTAACGAGATGACCAACAAGCTCCTCAAGAAGAACGCTGATGCACTCAAGGTTGCAACTATTGAGAGTGCAAAAGAGGCTGAAAGAGGAATTGTTGATATTGATACATTGAGGCATACAAATGAATCTCTTATTTCTACACTTGACGAGGTTCTTAAGATTCAGACCGAAGGTAAGGAGAAACGTCGCGAGGCAGAAGTTGAACTTGCACAGATCGAAAATCAGTTAAAAGATAAACTGATTCAAGTAGCTAAAAATTAATCAAAATCTAAATTAATTACGTTTTTCTAAAACAAAAATACATGTAAAAGCATCCTTTCAGATTATAATATTATTAGTCTAAAGGATGCTTTTACAAAATAAATTGAATGTGTTTCTTCCTATTAATATAGTTATTCAAAACAAGAAAAATTAATGCGTGTTATAAGGAGGTATTTAAATTTATGACAGAGCAGGAAATAAAAAAAGAGTTACTTGCAAAGTTTAAAGAAGTCTTTGGGTATGACAACGGAGTAAAAGTCTATTTCGCGCCGGGAAGAGTAAATCTTATTGGAGAGCACACGGATTATAACGGGGGGCATGTTTTTCCCTGTGCACTTACAATAGGAACATACGGAGCGGTGGCTAAGAGAGATGACAAGAAGATAAGATTCTTTTCGCTTAACTTCGAGAAGATCGGTGTAAAAGAAACATCTCTTTCAGATCTCACACCGTCTGATGAAGCCGGATGGACCAACTATCCCAAGGGAATAGTTTGGGCGCTTGAAAAAAGAGGAATGCTTCCGGATACAGGATTTGATATGGTAATATTCGGAAATATCCCGAACGGATCGGGCTTGTCTTCATCTGCATCACTTGAAGTGCTGACCGGTTTTATATTGAGAGATCTTTATGGACTCGATCTTACAAATATCGATCTTGCGGTTATCGGACAGTATTCGGAGAACAACTTCAATGGTTGCAACTGTGGAATCATGGATCAGTTTGCATCTGCGATGGGTAAAAAAGACAATGCGATCTTCCTCGATACATCCGATCTTTCATATGAGTATGCGCCTATCAAGTTGGCGGGAGCAAAGATCATAATCGCAAATACCAATAAGAAGCACAAACTTACTGATTCTCAGTACAATGCCAGAAGACAAATGTGCGAAGAAGCACTTGCTATTTTCCAGACAAAGCTTGATATTAAGGGACTTGGAGATCTGAGTGCTGAGGAATTCGAAGCGAATAAGGATATGCTCAAAGATCCTGATATGCAGAAGAAGGCTAAACATGCCGTTTATGAGAACATAAGAACAAAAGATGCGGTAGAAGCGCTGAAAGCAGGAGATATTGAGAAGTTCGGAAAGCTCATGAGACAGTCGCATGAATCACTTCGCGATGATTACGATGTTACCGGTATAGAGCTTGATACACTTGCTGAAGAAGCCTGGAAGATTCCAGGAGTTATCGGCTCCAGAATGACAGGCGGAGGATTTGGAGGTTGCACAGTTTCCATAGTTAAAGACGAAGCGATAGAGAACTTTAAAGAAACTGTCGGAAAAAAATATCTTGAAAAGATTGGTTACGAAGCCACCTTCTATACAGTAGAGATTGGTGATGGACCGAGAGTAATAGATTAAAATTATTCAGTGGATCATTTCTTGGGCTCTTCGGAGCCCAAGAGATTAAGAATAGTATGTTTACTCAGAGAGTTAAGATTCTTTGCGATTGGAATTAATGAATCGATTTTTTGATTAATTTCAGTTTCGTTCAAAAGTAATTTAGTTTTGTACATATCTACAAGTAATCTGTATGTTGCTGTTATATCTGTTCTTGTCTTTACAGCAAATTCCAAAACCTTAGATGCATCTTCATATCTGCCTTCATTATAGAGAACTTGGCCCCAGTTCTGAAGTCCGCGGGCAAGAGAAGTATAGTTCTGATCATAGATTGACAGTGGTGTTATATTTGCTGTTCCATACTCAAGTTTGAGGTCTGTATTGGTAATTCCGGTGAGATTGACAATCTTTTCATCCTTCAAAGCCAGGACTTCCTGTTCAGCTAATTTTAGCTCTTCATTATTTCCGTAAGTTTCAAACGGAAGAATATTAACCGGAATATTAATGTAATCGAGATTTTCTAAACTTTTTTTTCGAATTTCGTTGGCTCTTCTTTCCTTTTCCCAAAAGCTTTCTTCGCGCAAAGCCTCTTTCCTACTGACTCTGTTCATGCTCAGGTTGAAAAAAAAAGCAATAAAAATTATGCTTGCTAAAACAGGAAATTTCATCTATAATTACCTTCCATAAACAACATGAGATATTTTTTTCATGTACATCATAGTATAGAAACATAATAGCACAGAAGATACAGAGGAAGTAATATGAAATATTCAATAGGAGGACTGATTTTGACGATGCTTATGTTGTCATTTGTTCCGGCAACAAAAGTATCAGCAGCAGACAACACAATATGCGACGGTGTATACATTGGAGACATCGATGCAAGAGACATGACAGTTGAGCAGGTCACAGATTTACTGAAGAGAAGAGTGAACAGTGTTCGCTCAGGCGACATAATTATTTCATCGGGAGAAGGAAGAAAAGTAAAAATTAAGGGCGCTGACTTGGGCGTAACATGGGAAAACCCGGACGTTGTCAAGGAAGCATATGCCATTGGCCACGAGGGGAACGTGGTAAATAGATATAAAGAACGTAAAGAACTTGAGAGTAACAACGAGATTTTCGAAATAAGATACGGATTTGACGATAATGCAGTTGCATCTGTAATTCGAAAGTGCAGTACCGAGTTCAACAGGGAAGTTATCGAAGAGCAGGAGGATTCAGAATCCAAGGGCAAAAAAGGGGGAAAATCAAAAACTGAAGATAAGAAGAGTGTAATCCTTGTTGATATTGACGAATCAAAGCAGATTATCGAGGATTTTATTCAAAGTGGTTGGTCTGAGAACAACAATGAAGTTCAGATCGCGACCAGAAAAGTTGACCCTACCACAGAGAACCAGGGCGAGTATGCAGAAGCGAAGGATATTCTTGGAACTTATACAACAAACTACAAGACATCCAATGCTTCAAGATGCGCAAATATTGAGACAGCTTGCTCTCTTATTAACGGTGTAACGATTAATCCCGGAGAAGAGTTTTCGGTTCTTAAGGCTATAACACCGTTTACAGAGGAAAACGGATATTACAAGGTAGGTTCTTACATGAACGGTCTTGTTGTAGAGTCATTCGGTGGTGGTATTTGTCAGGTTTCATCGACACTTTACAATGCCATCCTTTTGGCAGAGCTTGAAGTTACAGAGAGACATAATCACTCAATGATCGTGAATTATGTAGCTCCTTCTGCTGATGCAGCGATTGCTGAGGAAAGCGGAAAAGACTTCAGGTTTGTAAATAATACTGATGCGCCTATCTATATCGAGGGCGTAACAACACCTGATAAGAATGTTACATTTACAATTTACGGACACGAGACAAGATCTAAAGAGAGAAAGATCAATTTCGAGACCGTTGTTCTTGAGAAGACTCCTGCGTCAGAGGATAAGTTTGTTACAGATTCCAAGCAGGCTCTCGGATACATTGGAATGCAGCCTCCGCACCTTGGCTACAAGGCTCAGCTCTGCAAGGTTGTCACAGAGAACGGATCTGAGGAAAAGAAGATCGTAGTAAATAAGAGCACATATAAGATGGTTCCGAGAATTATCACAGTCGGAACATCAGGTGCCGACGAAAATGCAATGTCACAGCTTAAGACAGCGATGGCGACAGGTGATCTGGGAACTATCAGAACTGTAGCGTCTGCACTTGGAATGGCAAGAAATACTTCAGGTACAACAACCGAAGCTGCTCCAAGTAACTCTACAGAGAAGAAGGAGCAGAGTACTCCTGCAACTCAGAATAACCAGAGTACTCCGGCTGAACAGGCTGAACCTGCAGATCAGCCAGAGCAGGCTGCGCCCGCAGAAACAGAGCCGACTCAGGCTACACCTTCCGATTCGGGAGATGTTGCTAAATCGTCGTCGGGGCATAAGCATGGTCGTTCAAAAGAGCCAAGTGAAGGCTAAGGATATACAGAAAATATAAAATAAGGCCCGGAGAAGGCATGAAAATAGGGAAGATTTCAGAAAACGCTCTTAAGAGGTCTGTTCTGAAGCAGATAAAAACGGAATATAAGAAAGAGACAAGCGCAGCTGTAGGGACAGACTGCGCTTTTTCTGATTCAGAAAAATTGTATTCGGCGGTGTGTCCTGTTACAGAGAACATCGAACATGCCGGATATTATGCTGTGATGAAAGCTATATGCAATCTTGTGATTCACGGAATAACGCCATCACATGTAACAGTATCCATTCTTCTACCTCAAGAGACGGAAGAAAAGCAGTTAAAGGCGATTGTCAGAGATGCAATCGATGCATGTAATGAGTATGGAGTGGTTTATTCCGGAGGGCATACGGAAGTAACAGGTGCGGTTACAAGACCTGTAATTACGGCAAATTGCGTTGGAATAGCAGAAAAAGGCGGATTTGATATAGGCAAGAACAAGAAACTTAAAGCAGGACAAGCTCTTGTTATCACTAAATGGATAGGGCTTGAGGGAACTGCTATGATAGCGGCACAAAAGCAGGAAGAATTGAGTACAAAGTATCCTGTACCGTTCATCAGAGATGCAATTGATTTCAGAAGCTTTATGAATATTGCGAAAGAGGCTGCAGTCGCCATGAAGTCCGGAGCTGTAGCTGTGACCGATATTTCAAACGGAGGAGTGTATGCTTCTCTTTGGGATATGGCGGAGCGCGCGGGAACCGGACTAAGCGTAGATTTAAAAAGTATTCCGATACGACAGGAAACAGTGGAAATCTGCGAGTTTTATGAACTTAATCCGTACAGGCTTCTTTCGGGAGGATCGCTTCTCTATGCATGTGAAGACGGTGAAAAACTTGTTGATGAGCTTGCGAAGGAAGGGATTCCCGCATCAGTTGTGGGTTATCTTAAGGATGGAAACGATAAGATTATCACAAATGCTGATGAATCAAGGTTTTTGGAGAAGCCGGAATGTGATCAGGTGCATAAAATACTGGGTTAAATACGCAGAACGCGATTTTTGTAGTATTATAGATGACGGGATAACTATTTTTTATAGAATGGGAGATAAGTATGAACATCAGAGAAGAAGTTTTATCAATTATTGAGAAAAATAGCCGTATTGATGTACATGAACTCAGTGTGCTTATCGGTGCGGAAGAGATAGTAGTTGCAAACGAGTTAAAAGCCCTTGAAGAGGAAGGCGTAATCTGCGGTTATCACACAATGGTAGATTGGTCCAAAACATCCATTGAAAAAGTTAACGCTCTTATCGAAGTAAAGGTTACACCTCAGAGAGGACTTGGATTTGACAGCATAGCTGAGAGAATATACAAATATCCTGAAGTTACAAGTGTTTATCTCATGAGTGGAGGCTTTGACCTTATGGTAATTCTTGAAGGTAAGTCTTTGCAGGAAGTGGCAAGTTTTGTAAACAACAAGCTTGCTTCACTTGAAACTGTTCTCAGTACCGCGACACACTTTATTCTCAAGAAATATAAAGATCACGGAACAATACTGACAAGAAAGTACGAAGACACAAGGGAGATAATAACACCATGAGAAATCCTATAGGAAAAAAGATAGTTGATATTAAACCTTCGGGAATCAGAAAGTTTTTTGACATTGTTCAGGAAACTGAGGGTGCAATATCACTTGGCGTGGGCGAGCCTGATTTTGACACGCCTTGGCATATTAGAGATGAGGGTATCTATTCTCTGGAGAAGGGTAAGACATTCTATACATCCAACTCCGGTTTAAAGGAGCTCAGAACAGAGGTTTCAGAATATATCAAAAGAACTCAGGGCGTAACCTACGATCCGATCAACGAGATATTCATTACAGTAGGTGGTTCAGAGGCAATTGACCTTGCGCTTAGAGCTATGGTGGATCCCGGCGATGAGGTGCTCATTCCTCAGCCCAGTTATGTATCATATGAGCCGTGCGCAATACTTGCTGATGCAACACCTGTAATTATCGAGCTTAAGGAAGAGAATGAGTTCAGACTTACAGCTGAAGAGGTTCTTGAGAAAGTAACAGACAAGACAAAGATTCTGATACTTCCTTTCCCTAACAACCCGACAGGTGCTGTTATGGAAAAAGAAGATCTTGAGAAAATCGCAGAAGTTGTAAGAGAAAAAGATCTTTATATCATCTCTGACGAGATATACGGAGAGCTTACATACAAGGGAAAACATACATCAATTGTTTCGCTTCCCGGAATGAAAGAGAGAACAATTCTGATAAACGGATTCTCTAAAGCATATGCTATGACCGGATGGAGACTGGGATATGCATGCGGTCCTGAAGAAATCATGAAACAGATGGTCAAGATTCATCAGTTCGCTATAATGTGTGCACCTACAACCAGCCAGTATGCTGCGGTTGAGGCGCTTAAAAACGGTGATGAAGACGTTAAGATGATGCGTGAACAGTACAATCACAGAAGAAGATATCTTTTGAGCGAGTTTAAGCGCATCGGACTTCCATGTTTTGAGCCTTATGGAGCATTTTATGTGTTCCCGTGCATAAAGAAATTTGGAATGACAAGTGACGATTTCTGCACAAAACTCTTGAAAGAAGAGAAGCTTGCAGTGGTTCCCGGAACAGCATTTGGTGACTGCGGTGAAGGTTATATCAGGATATCTTATGCATATTCACTTGATAATCTTAAGGCAGCTATGGAGAGACTTGAGAAGTTCATTTCCAAACTGTAAAGCCAAAATAACGTAATAAAATTATACAAATTTGAGCTTAAAAAGCGTAGCATTTTGCTACGCTTTTTCGTTTGCTATAGACAAAAAATTATCAATCGGCGCAAACGTCTAAAAACCGCTATAGCCTCTATTAGAGCCAAAAGTCAATAAGTAAATATCACTATCAATACCAGGCGGTTTTGTGCGAAATTGCGTATTGTGCACAAAAATATTAAGCTGATACAATTAATGTGCTCGAGCAACTCAAACGTTTACATAGTGATCAAACAATATTTTATGGGGGTGAAGAAAATTTACATGAGAAAAAAATTGTCTTTATTACTAAGTTTATCTTTAGCAACCGTATTGTTTGCACCAAGTGTGAATACATATGCCGCACCGCATATTAATCCCTATGGATCTGTTCAAGCAGAGATTAATTTTGAACGCGATGTGGAAGGTGTTTTCACAGAAGAAGATGGAAATACGACGGTTGTCAGCCTCGTACAAGGCAACTATTTCCTGGTAAAAGATGTAAACTTTTCACAGGGATTGTCAGAGATTGCAGTAACAATCAAAGCTGATGCACCCGGTGTGATTGTGATCAAAAAGGGCGGGGTAGACGGTGAAACTATTGGTAATATAAAGTTCTCCAATACTGACGGAGAATATAAAGAATTCACCGGAAAGATACAGAGCTTTACTGGAACAACGGAGCTTGCTTTTGTTGAAGCTGCCGGATCTTGTTCTATAGACAAGTGGAGTGCTTTGCCGGATTCTGAACCTGCTGAACCGGAAGATCCTGATCAGCCCAATCAACCGGATGAGCCTGATCAGCCGGAAAATCCCGATCAACCGGAACAACCCGAACAGCCTGATCAGCCGGAAGAGCCTGTAAGTGAAGCGGTAAATCCTTACGAGAAGGTTGAAGCGGAAACAGCAACAATGTTGACTGATTCAAGAGTAACACCTAATAAAAAGGCTGTAAGTTTTAGTGACGGTGGATATATCGTTGCCGAGAGCGTAGATTTTTCAAAGGGACTTTCAGGATTTAAGGTATATGCGCAGGCATCACAGCCTAAAGTTAAACTGAATATTTATATTGACGGTGCTAAGTCGCCTATTACTCAAGTTGCGATTGGCACAGATATGACTAAGGAGACTTATGTAAAAGTTTCATCGAATCTCACAGGAAAGCATGAAGTATATTTTGAGGCAAAAGGGGGTGCACTAACATTTGATGCATGGCAGGCATTGGAAGCTCAGGGAACAGATGAACCTGAACAGCCGGATAATCCGGAGCAGCCTGTAGGCGATAAGGTAAATCCTTATGAAACAGTAGAAGCAGAGGCATCCGCAGAGCTTAACAGCGCAATGGTAACACCTAACAAGCAGGCTGTAAGCATCAGCAAGGGCGGTTACGCTGTAGCAAAGAACGTAAACTTCTCAAAGGGTGTAGCATCCTTTGTAGTAAAAGCAGGAGCAAGTGGT
>JAGAAO010000038.1 GCA_017615275.1 Butyrivibrio sp. | reverse complement strand
TCAGTAGCGAAAGCGGCCGCACTTTTTAGCTTTTATGTCAACATTTTTTTCAGAAAAAAAGACCCCTACATCATTTCTGATGTAGAGATCTTCTAGTGTCACCTTAACTTAATGACATTGCGGTCTTGCCGGGCCTTTTAATTCAAGATTTCGCCGTCAAGGCGAAATTTCCTATTAAACAAAAAAGGCCGTACCATGCGGTACAGCCTTTTCTATCGTATTAAATTACTTCTTGTTTACAAGATCCTTAAGAGCCTTACCAGCTTTGAACTTAGGTGCTATAGATGCAGGAATCTTGATAGCTGCGCCAGTCTGAGGATTCTTACCTGTTCTAGCAGCTCTCTTTGTTGTCTCGAATGTTCCGAAACCTACGAGCTGAACTTTACCCTTTTTCTTAAGCTCCTTTGTTACTGTGTCTGTGAAAGCGTTAAGTGCTGCAGCAGCGTCTTTCTTTGAAAGTCCTGCTTCTTTTGCAATTGCATCAATAAGTTCTGTCTTGTTCATGTAATTTCCCTCCAAAAAGAAATTTATTTTACTACATTGCCCATTTTACCACTATTTCAAGCTGTAAACAACAAATAAATGCGGAAAAATGCGGGATTTTCAATATTTTTTGCAATTAAACACAGATTACACCTGATATTTTTTACAAAATGTCCTGGAATCCCGGTCTGTATAAGTGTCTGGGAATACCATCAACCATGATGGGACCGACATCTCCCTGGATAAGAGGTCTTACATAAGTGATAAACTCGTTGGTTACATAAGTGCCGTCCTTGCTGATCCACTCTCTCGGAACAACTCTCTCGTCGTTGGCAATCTTATGAACATCCTTAACCTCAGTACCTGCCTGATAAGGATCGTCAGAAAGTCTCTCGATAACAACCATCTTGCCGCTGTCACCTTCATCCGCAGCTTTCATTGCGGCACCGCCTACTTCATATGCTTCCAGAATGTCTACTCTAGATGCGCAGTGGCTTGCTGCTCTCTGAAGAGTTGAAAGCTCGATGGCACGTGTCTTACATCCGCACTCAACGGAAACAACGTTGCAAAGATATCTTGCGGTACCTGTGAGCTGCTTGTGTCCGAATGCATCAACATACTCAACCGAGTTGTCGAGATCGCTTACATATTTGCCGTCCTTGGTTCTGATACCTTCGGATACGGCTACAACTATTGATGCCTTGTTCTTTAAAAGAGCTTTTATCTTCTTCAGGAAGGCATCCATATCAAAAGGAATCTCCGGCATATAGATAGCATCCGGTCCGTCACAATCCTCGCCCTTTGCAAGAGCTGTCGCGCCGGTAAGCCATCCTGCGTTTCTTCCCATTACTTCAACTATGATAACCTGACCGTGGCTTGTCTCAAGTGACCAGCTGTCTCTGATTATCTCTTTTACAGAAGTTCCTATATACTTAGCTGCCGATCCGTATCCCGGAGTGTGATCCGTGAGTGCCAGATCGTTGTCGATTGTCTTGGGACAGCCGACGAATCTGATATCAGAGCCTGTGATAATGGCGTAATCAGACAGCTTTTTTATCGTATCCATGGAGTCATTTCCACCGATGTAGATAAAACAATCAATTTCAAGTTTCGTGAGGATTTCAAAGATTTTCTCGTATATCTCTTTACTCTCAAAAATCTCCGGAAGCTTATATCTGCAAGAACCAAGATATGCCGATGGAGTTCTTTTCAAAAGCTCGATATCGAGTCCTGACTGAATGTGATCGGAAAGGTCAACATAGCGACCTTCCATGAGACCTTGCACGCCATGGATCATACCGTAAACCTTGTTGTATCCACGGTCGAGGGCGGTTCTGTACACACCGGCAAGCGAAGAATTAATTGCCGCGGTAGGACCACCGGATTGCCCAACAATTACGTTTCTTTTCTTTTTCTGCACCATAACTCCTGTCCCCTTTCGAAAGTATAATTACATTATATTCGAAAAAGCGATAAGTGTCATTACCATTTTCGCGCGCGAGCGGTATTGCGAAGCAATTATTTACCATTCCGCGAGCTGCGCATCCATAGCGGAGCGCTTTGATTGGATAGAAACTTTCTATCCAATCAAAAAAGTCACCAAAATAAAGGTGACTCCAATAAGCAATCTATATGTTTTTAACACGCCAACCAGCGCTTTGTATTATCTGTATATATACTTTCTTCCGCGGTTTCTGCCCATGCTGTATGCAATTGAAGCGATAACGATAACGCTTACAGCTGCAACCAGGCAACCTGCCAGCAGTTTCTTCTTATCATCGTCAAGACCATTCCAGAATTTCATGGCTTTTCCAATATATTTCTTAGAAAACTCAACTGCTGTACTAATGAATTCCATCATAACTTCTCCCCCGAAATCCGATCAAAAAATCGGTATAATGAATCCGGTTACTAACCTACTACTATATATTGTACCTCTCACTTTTCTTTTCCTCAAGTTTTTTTATTACATAGTCTTTCCAGACAAAGTCAATTATGGCAGCAACAGGAATTGCGAGAAGAATACCCACAACCTGGAACAGTCTGCCTCCGAGGATAATGGAAATAAGTATCATGATCGGAGATACGCCAAGACTTTCTCCAAAAAGTCTCGGTTTCAGGATATATGCGTCAATGGTCTGAAGCACTATCGTAAATATAATAAACCAAAGAGCATACCATGGATTGATGAGTACAAGGATAAACGCTCCTATAGCGCATCCTACGATCGGTCCGAAAGTCGGCGCGAGATTCGTGATTCCGACAATAACGGAGATCAGCACCGCATAAGGTTGTCCCGCTATCAGCATGTATATAAAGTTGACGATACCGACAACGATTCCGTCTATAATATCAAAGCTGATATATCTGATAAGGATTGCATTACATTTATCGGTAACATCGCATGTTCTCTTGTAAGTCTTGTCCTTCATCACAAGGCTCATAAATTTGGAAATGCCCTTTATGAGTCTCTTTTTGTCCAAAAGGAAATATATGGCAAGAATGAATGCAAGCGCCAGATCAACCATTCCTTTGCCGGCGCTCACAGATCCGCTGACAAGATTTGGTGCGTTTGCAGTAAAGTAATCGCCTATCATGTTAAGGATATTGTCGCCCAGATCTTCAAGAGCGGCAAAATCAACTCCGAGGAAAGCCAGGAAACTGCTTTTCTTGAGTTCACTAATAAGGCTGTGCGATGAATTCTGCGAAGAATCGATATAATCGCCGATGCTCATAACAAGGGTCGATACGCTTTCCACAATCTGCGGTATCAGCGCCAGGAAAAGAAGTGTCACCGAAAGAAGTATCACAATAATTGCCAAGGCAACGGACAGCTTCCACTTGGTCTTCTCTTTTTTTATCTTGCTAAAGATCCCGCCTTCAAATAAGCGTGCCACAGGATTTACTATGTACGCTATGACAATCGCTATAATGATCGGTCTGAGAAAACTGAAGAATGAATTTATAGCTCCGATAATCGTTGTGAAGTGTGATAAAAACATATACAGAAGAACAGCCGAACAGGTTGCAATCGTATATGATACCCACTTTTTTTTGAACCACTTGTTATTTATCTTCATGTCTCTGTCCCCGCAGTTTAAATCGGCTCATATGGAAAAAGCAGCCATAAGAAATATGACTGCTTTTATACCCAATTTAAATCCCAAAATGCCGGTTCCTGTTATTTGACTCCTAGCTAACGCCAGGTGGGTTACCGCAACTGATATGCCTGTCTTCCTCTCCCATAGCTTTGTCTGCGCATGCGCAGGGCCGAAGGCGTGACATTTATAACAGCAATGTAGGAGTCCCGTTTAAAGTAATGTAGGTTCAAATTACACAGGAGTTGTCGGACACCCCAGGAGAACTACACTTGTAGCTCTATCTTTATTATATTCATGCATATGCATTTTTCAAGGGTTTACGCAGGATTTAAGAGTATTTTTACAGATATCTTATATTTCTCTTGTCGCTTCCTTGAGCCATTTTTTTGCATTCTCGTCTTGGATAAGAGGAGAAACTTTCTCGTATACCTTCTTGTGATAGTCGTTGAGTGCCTTGATATCCTTGGGTTGCATATACTTGGTATCTATAGCATCAAGGTCGATAGGCACATATGTAAGGTGCTCGAAGTGCAGGAACTGTCCGTCTCCGTTCAGATTGCCCTTTACAACTTCGATAATATTCTCGATTCTGATTCCATGGCTGTCCTGAATATAAACTCCGGGCTCATCGGAAACTATCATTCCGGGAGCAAGAGGTGCCTCGTTCTGTCCGGGCACAAAACGCCATCTGATATTCTGAGGTCCCTCATGAACATTGAGCATATATCCTATGCCGTGTCCTGTTCCGCACTTATAGTCGATATCAAGATCCCACAAGGGCTGTCTCGCCAAAATGTCCACATTCTTGCCTGTGCATCCCTCAAGGAAGTTCGCATTGGCAAGCTGAAGCATTCCGATAACGGTAGCCGTGTAGTGGTGCTTAATCTCATCAGAGATCTCGCCGATCACGATAGTTCTTGTAACGTCGGTAGTTCCGCCCATGTATGTTCCGCCCGAATCAACAAGAAGCATTCCGTCCTTGCCTATCTCGGCACAGTTATCCTCTGTTGCCTCGTAGTGCATCATAGCGGCATTTGCCTTGTACGCACTGATAGTAGGGAAAGAAAGCTCTATAAATCCGGGAAGCTGTGCTCTCATGCTATCAAGCTTGCAAGCCGCAGAATACTCTGTCATGGGAACTTTGCCGGCGTTTTCCTTTACCCAGTAAATAAACTCTGTCAAAGCGGCACTGTCGCGCAGATATACCTCGCGGATATTCTTAAGCTCAGTGTCGTTCTTGATCGCTTTCATAAGTTCTGTGGGATCTTTGATGTTGACAGTCTTAAATCCCGCAGATTCTGCCTTATCGGTGATAAGTTTGTATGTGAAATAGTTTGTATTTCTCTTGTCAAAAAGAACATTACCCGTAAATACAAATTCTGACATGTACTCGGCATATTCTTCGTAATCTTTAAGGACGATGCCGTTACTTTCGCAATATGCGCGAACCTCGTCCGTAACTTCCTCTTTCTGCACAAACAGGATAAACATATCGTTTGTTATTATTGCATATGAGAGAGCTACAGGGTTACACTCAACATCGTTTCCTCTTAAATTTGTAAGCCACATGATATCATCAAGCTTTGAAAGGAAATAAATGCTTGTATCATTCTCTTCCATAGCCTTTCTGACATCGACAAGTTTTTCTTTAAAAGATTTTCCGCAAAGCTCGTCGGAAAGAACATAGATATCATGGCAAGGAAGCTTGGGTCTGTCAGACCACACTTCCTGTGCAAGATCCTTGTCGATCTTAAACTCTGTCTTTGTCTTCTTAAGCTTCTTGGCAAGGCTGTCGCCTATTACCGCAGACACTACTCTTCCGTCAAAACCGAGAACATTACCCTGCTCCATCTGGGAATCAAGATATTCCTCAATTGTCGGAACGCCTGCATCCAGCATTCTGTAGAGAGTTACGCCTGTGCCCTTGAGCTGATTCTCAGCCTGGATGAAATATCTTCCATCCGTCCAAAGACCTGCTTCATCCGCGCTTACGACCAAAGTTCCGTTTGATCCGTCAAATCCACAGAAATACTCTCTTGCTTTAAAATAATCGGCGGCATACTCAGAATTATGGAAATCTGAAGTAGGGATCATGTAGTAATCGATCCCGTTCTCTTTCATCTTCTTTCTGAGCTGTGTAAGCCTGTTTTTTATAATCTTTTTTTCTGTTTCCACTTGTATCACTTCCCGATATAAAAAAATTTCCTTACAATCCGTACTTCTTAACGATAAGAGGTACAACCTTTGATGAGCCGATCCTGCTGCAGCCTGCTTCTGCGTAGCTTACAGCATCCTCAATTGTGCGGATACCGCCGGCTGCTTTGATCTTTACATCAGGTCCGATGTTCTGCTTAAAGAGCTCAATGTCCTCAAGAGTTGCACCTGCGCTGCCAAAACCTGTCGATGTCTTGATATAATCAGCCTTAACCTCTGTAACGATCTTGCAGAGTTCTTTTTTCTCATCTTCTGTAAGATAACAGGTCTCGATTATAACCTTAAGAAGCTTGTCTCCGCAAGCCTTTCTGATCTCTTCGAGTTCCTTCTTAACTTCGTCATATCTGTGATTTTTAACATCACTTACATTAACAACAGTATCGATCTCAAGAGCGCCGTCCTTTATAGCCTCTTTTGCCTCAACAACCTTAGCCGCAGTGCAGCTGTAGCCGAGAGGGAATCCGATAACTGTACAGAGCTTAAGATCATCTCCATACTTATCATGCACTCTCTTCAGATATGTGGGCGGAATGCAGACTGTTGCAGTCTTGTACTTAACCGCTTCGTCGCAAAGACTCACGATATCCTCCCATGTAGCGTCAGCCTGAAGCTGAGTGTGGTCAATAAGCTTTATGATATCTTTCTCTTCCATAAAAGCACCTCTTTTCTTAAACTCTGTCTTTCATTTCCATATAGCCTTTTCTGGGCTCAATTGCCATGTATGCGGGACGAATGATCTTACCTCTGTTGGCAAGCTCTTCCATTCTGTGCGCACTCCATCCTACGATTCTCGCCATAGCAAAGATTGTTGGATAAAGTTCCTCAGGAAGTCCAAGCATACGATAAACAAATCCGGAATAAAAATCAACATTTGCGCTTACACCCTTATACATAGTGCGCTCTCCGCTGATGATCTGAGGCGCAAGCTTCTCAACAAGCTCATATAACTTGAGCTCGTCTTCACGTCCTTTTTCTATTGCAAGCTTCTCAACAAAGCTCTTTAACACTGTAGCTCTCGGATCCGACTTGGAATAGATGGCATGTCCGATACCGTAGATAAGTCCTGCATTATCAAAGGCCTCCTTATTGAGTATCTTAGTGAGGTATGCAGCCACTTCTTCCTCATCTTCCCAATTCTTGACATTGGCTTCAATATCATCAAACATGTGAACAACCTTGATGTTCGCACCGCCGTGCCTGGGTCCCTTCAAGGAGCCTATTGCCGCAGCAATAACGGAATATGTATCCGTCATACTTGAGCTGACAACGTGGGTTGTGAAAGATGAATTGTTACCGCCGCCGTGTTCCATATGAAGCACAAGGCAAATATCAAGAAGCTTTGCCTCAAGCTCTGTGTACTTGCTGTCAGGTCTGAGCAAATACAAAATAGTCTCGGCAGTCGAAAGCTTCTCGAGAGGAGGGTGAATAAACAATGTCTTTCCCTCGTGATAATGGTTATAAGCCTGATATCCGTATATAGATAAAAGCGGGAACAAGCTTATAAGCTGTAAGCTCTGTCTGAGCACGTTTGGTAATGATGTATCATCCGCAAGATCATCGTAAGAATAAAGAGTCAGAACACTCCTTGCAAGGGTATTCATCATATCCTTACTGGGAGCCTTCATGATAATATCTCTTACGAAACTTGTGGGAAGACTTCTGTAAAAACCAAGAAGTCTGTTAAAATCATCCAATTCTTTTTTACTTGGCAATTTATCAAAAAGAAGCAGGTATGCGCATTCCTCAAAAGCAAACCTGTTATCATCGGATGCTGCCTTAATAAGTTCTTTGACATCATATCCTCTGAAATACAGTTCGCCGTCCTTAGGAATACTCTTTCCGTCTTTTTCTTCTTTCGCCACTATTTCCGAAATACGTGTAAGGCCGGTAAGCACACCTTTTCCGTCTAAATCTCTAAGCCCTCTTTTTACGTCATATTTGACAAAAAGATCGTTCTCGATCATATCCGCGGTTTCTGACAGTCTAGCAAGTTCAACTATCTCAGGTGTATTTTCCGAGTAAATATTCTTTCCGTTTTCCATCTGCACCTCCGTTTAAGCATTTATCAATTTTTGCTCAAAGACCGAGGAATTCTTTTACGGCACCTTCCATTTCAGTCTTATCGACAACTTTTTTGTGTCTGATCTCAGCGGTTCTTATTGATGAAACCGCCTCGGGGATCTTAACATTCGATACCTTGGAAAGTTCGTCTGCAAGTTCGAAATCTCCCTTGGAATCATCTCCTTTGTTAAGAGCATTCATAACGCTTCTGGTAAATTTGAAGGGACTTGCTGTTGAAGCGATCACTGTAGGTGTATTGTCCCCTGTTTCCTTGACATACTTGCTGTATACAGCACTTGCAACAGCTGTATGTGTATCCATGAGATAGCCTGTCTTCTCAAATATGTTTCTGATTGTGTCAAATGTCTCCTGCTCTGTAGCATATCCCCCAAAAAAGTCAACAAGCTTCGATCTCATATCATCTGTTATTTCATATTTGCCATCTTTAGCGAGCTTGCCCATGTACTCTGCATCTGCTCCGGCATTATCGCCTGAGATGTGGTAAATGAGTCTCTCAAGATTTGATGAAATGAGAATATCCATTGAAGGTGAAGATGTAAGAACAAATTCACGATTTCTGTCATACTCTCCTGTCTTAAAGAAGTCAAAAAGTACCTTGTTTGAGTTTGAAGCACAGATAAGCTTTCCGATCGGAACACCCATGTTCTTAGCGTAGTAAGCCGCAAGTATATTGCCGAAGTTACCTGTGGGAACCACTACATTGATCGGATCGCCATCCGCAATTCTTCCCTCTTTAAGAAGCTTTGCGTATGAATATACATAATAAACTATCTGAGGAACCAAACGTCCGATGTTGATGGAGTTTGCCGATGAGAACTGGAATCCCTTCTCATCCATCTCTTTTGCAAGCTTATCATCTGTAAAGAGCTTCTTTACTCCTGTCTGAGCATCGTCGAAGTTTCCTTCAATACCGATAACACAAGTGTTATCTCCTTTTTGTGTCACCATCTGCTGTTCCTGAATAGGGCTGACACCGTGCTTGGGATAAAATACAATGATCCTTGTGCCCGGAACATCAGCAAAACCTGCAAGAGCAGCTTTTCCCGTATCTCCGCTTGTAGCTGTAAGAATAACGATCTCATTCTTGGCGTTGTTCTTCTTGGCAGCTGTTGTCATGAGATATGGAAGGATTGAAAGTGCCATGTCTTTAAAAGCAATAGTTGCGCCGTGATACAGTTCCAGATAGAAAGCACCATCCGCCTCTGAAATAGGAGCTATCTCTTTAGTGTCAAATTTTGAATCATATGCATTTGTAATGCAGTATTTAAGCTCTTCCTCTGTATAATCGGTAAGAAGAAGTCTCATTACCTCATAAGCAGTACCCTGGTAATCGAGTTCCGCAATCTCTCTCAAAGTTTTCTCAAGATGCGGTATATGATCGGGGACATATAATCCTCCGTCAGGTGCAAGTCCTCTGAGAATCGCTTCCGAAGCCTTAATCTGGCCCTGCGCTCCCCTGGTGCTACTGTACAAAACTTCCTTTGCCATTGCTTTTACTCCTCTTTTGTTGATACAATATTTAAAATATTATTTCATATTTTTCAGGGCATTTTCAATACAGCCCTTAAGTTAAAATTATAACATACAAACCGGGTGATTGTGTGAAAAAAAATAATTCTGTCGGAGTATATGAGACAACTTTAAAAGACGGAACCCCATCTTTCAGGGCTTCTATAACCTATTGTGGCAAGCATATTGCCCTTGGTTCGTTTACTTCAATGAAGGAAGCAGCCAAGGTTTATCGCGAAGCAAAAAACGTTTTAAACTGCACGTCATTTAGTATAGAGTCATACTCTCCTTCGATGGCGCTACCCTTCGAAAAATGCGTCTCTTTAGTGAATTACAGGGATAAAGGAATCTATATCTCAACTCCCATTTATTTGGAAAAAAATTTTTTTAATTATTATCTTTCAAAAGATGAATTTTTAAAATTTGATATAGACGATCTTTTTTATTATTCGTCTCACAAAATAATGAAAAGAGGATCTCACCTTTTTGTTGCGGACTACGGAAGTCAGCTCTCTGTTCTGCAAAGATACGGCATTAAGAGTTATTCCGTACCGGGACGCGATTTCCGCTTTGCAAACGACGATCCCTATGATCTTCGCTATGAAAACATCATCATTCTCAACAGATATCACGGCGTAAGGCAATACGCCGAAAAAGGTTTTGTGAAGTACAAGACGGTCATACACATAAGGAGCAACTATGTTGTGGGAAAATATGACTCAGAAACCGAAGCTGCGATTGCCTACAACAAAGCTGCAGACATTCTCGTCAAAAACGGGATTAAAAGAAATTTCATCCAGAACTATGTCGAAGAGGTAACGCCCTCTCAATACGCCGACATCTACCTCAAAGTCAGGATTTCCGACAGGATCTATAAAATAACCGGGCTGCCACGCTAATACGCGGCAGCCCTTATTACATCAATCCCACCAGAAGAACCAGATCTTAGATACTGCAAGGCTTGCAGCCACTTCGCTGATCGTGTATGTACGGGTTCCCTGATCGACTCTGTCCGTTGAAAAGGCGTAATGCTCTTTGGCAAGTTCAAGCGCATTGCCCTCTCCAACGCATTCAGGCACCGACATTTCCATAATATCATGTGATATTGTAACAGGAACCGCTCCGTACTTATCAAACCAATATTTGCATACAGCAACCATATCTTCCGGTGAAGGACAGTCATTCCAGCCACCGAAAGGAAGATATGCCACAACTTCCCAAGGATTTGCTGTCGGCACTTCAAAAATTATAGTTTCCACAATATCAAAAGAACCAAAATCGACAAATGATGAGTACTCATCCAAAATATCAGGTCCATCCTCAAATTCTCCGACAAGATCCTTCTCGGGTATTCCAAACTCTTCAAGATATCCCTTGTAACGCGCATCAAGAATTGTCTTTCCATCTTTGGAAGCCGCATCGCGAATAGTTGCTTCTACCGAATATTTCTCATCCTCAAGAATTCCCCAATACTCTAAAAGGATATCATCAACAGGAACTATAACAGGCGTAAATCCTTTTTCTTTTCCGATGCGCTTCTTTTCTTCGTAAGCGCTCATTATCTCGCTGCAATCCGTTCCCGCACCAAACAAAGTATATGGATAGTCAAAACATTTCACCATTTTATCTGCCATTTCACTCATAAGCTCTTCTCCTTTGCTGTTTATGTCATCGCCGCGTATATTGCCGGCTTGTTATTCTTTAACTTTTCTTTAACATTTTACCATGCCCGCATCACTGACAGCAACAACTTTATGGCTCAATTTTTCCCCTTAACCACGCAGCATTTAAGAAAATGTGAATTTTATATTTGACATATTTTTCATTTTGGTGTATAACTGTACTAACATCACTAATACGCTTATCATTCATTTATGAAAAAAATGAAAGGAGAAAGATTACAAAAGAACCAAAGGGCTTTCGCGTAGAATACATCAGCGAAAGCCCTTTTTTATGTCACTGTGAATCCTTAATTCCTTTTGCAATGAAAAAAGAAATCACATACAGCACAACATAACTAATAATAGCAGACAACAGCGAAAATGACAGGCTGGTAGTTTCCCCCGCATCCGGAGAAAGACTGTAATAATGCTCAAGAACCATGCCAAAACCTGTTGTTCCTGTAACTTCTCCACCCGAATAAGGTATTCCGATTATCTCTTCAATCGAATAATAAAGAAGCAGATTCAATATACAGACAGCCACCATCACTCCCAGCGCAATAACAGCCGCCAGTACAAATACATTGAGCTTGCCAAGTTTTTCCTTCATTTTTTTCCCTCCGCATCGCAGTATATGTTTTGCAAGCTTCTCTCACCCCGAAGGAGTCTGCGAAACCGCCACTCTAACAACATCAACCTTTACTAATGATTATAGCATTTGTTCGAAAGAACCGAACCTATTGGTTAGTTAAATGATGTTCCGCTTTCGCATTCGCTCGCGGCTCTGAATCCAGATAAATACTATAACTTATAGCGTTTTTATCTGGGATTGACGAGACTTTTCACACAATATTTCCTTTAATTTCCAGATAAATCGCATGACTTTCATCTCTTTTATCTGGAATTATCACAGCCTGTCACTCAAAATCGCTTTAAAATCCCAGATAAATCGCATCATATTCGGTAATTTAATCTGGATTCACCGCAATTATTCTGCGTAATTACACTGCTCGCGCGCGAAGCAATTATCTACCATTCCGCGAACCACGCAACTTTGCGGAGCGCCTTTAATAGGGCTGTCGCATTAAGAAAAATAGATGAAGTTCCGCTCTCGCGTTCGCTCGCCGGAACTAAGTAGTACACTACGGTTCGAAAGGACCGAACCTAGTGATTACTTAAAAAGAGCCGGCGCAAACGCGCCGGCTCAGCATTAAACGCAATCAAGCTCATCGAATACGATAAGTCTGCGTCTTTCCTCTTCTTTTTCTCTACGCCTCTTCTCAGTCTTCTCAAGCTTATCTTCTCCTCTTGCCTTTTTGTTGTTAACAACAAGGAAGTCCAAAAGCTTAGCGTACTTCTCTTTGTCTTCTATGATGTCCTGCATGTTCTCGATGCGATAGATGCAGTTCTTACCGCGGCTCTTAAATACAAAGCTGCAGCTGAGAGTAACATCATCAAAGAGTCTGATGACCATCTTCTTGGGACCGTTTGAGATCGCAAGATTGATGCAAGCATAGTTAAAGTTCTTGATATGTACCTTGGTCTCCTCTTCCCCTACGATAGTTCCGTCATAGTTAAGAAGAACTCTGGGATAGATTCTCTTCTGGAATGAAGGAGGATCAAGTCTCTTATTTGTATTAAGCATGATATCGTCGTAACTTCCACTGTCCTTGATGATCTCGGAAGGAAGCGGCGGAATTCTGTTATAAACGATATTAAGCCACTCGTTATAGCTATCCTTGTAATTTGTAATAACCATAGCGTAACGCCACTGTTCATGGTGTCTCTTTACATATACAAGTTTGGTAACGATGTTTGTATCACAATTTTCCCAGTTAAGAGCAACAGGTACTTCTGCTTCTTCATCGATGAAGTAAGGCTTATCAAACTGAACAGCAAGACCTTCTTCCGATACGTCTACAGTAACACCCTGTCTCTCGATTCCGTTTATTGTGAATGTGCAAGGCATCTCAAGAGGTATTCTCTCTGATTTTCTGTAAGCCGCACGACCGTCAATAAACAGAACAGCCATTACCATGTAGTAAAGGTTCATGATCATCCAGAACAAAACCACTGCGGGGCCGAATGATGAACTGTCGAAAATAACAGCGATACAACGTATAATTCCAAGCGCCGAGAGCGCTATAAGTATCAGGAACGGAATCATATACAGCTCATAGTGCTGTTTACCGCTCATCTGACTCTTCTGTGTAACCTTGAACTTCTTAAGAGTGATTCCAAAGGTTTCAAGGGTTATAGGAAGCAGCATATAAGGGAACATGATTGTCTCGTATATACCTGTCCACTTGTTTGAGCGGACATTTCCCGAGAGCTGGCTCAGTGCCAGATTTGACGTTAAATACATCGGAAGCCAGAATGCCAATACCTGCGGTAGGGTACATTTAAATATAGTAAAACCGAATGCTGCATACAAAATAGGTGATACCATGTATACAAGTCTTTTAACCGGTGAATACCAATACCATATTGATGCCCAATAATTTAATTTTTGAGAAAGAGAAAGATCTTTTGCAGTGTATATGTGCATCTTTCTTCCGGTTGCAATAACGCCTCGTCCCCAGCGAATACGCTGCTGGATAAGGTTAGGTATGTCTGTCGGTGAAAGTCCCGATGCCAAAGGATCGCTTGTTCCGAGGCAGACAAAGCCCGCTCTCTGGATCAGGATACCTGTTGCAAAGTCCTCTGTAATGGCATCAGTAAAGAATCCACCGATAGCCTCAAGAGCTTCTCTTGAGATAATCGTATTCGAGCCACCGTAAATAACACTGTTACTCTTAGTTCTGGCAGCCTGAATATCTTTATAGAAATAGTCCTGTTCGTTCGGAATTCTGTCCTCTGAAAAGAGGTTGAACTGGAACAGGTCGGGATTGTAAAAGTTCTGAGGGGACTGGATAAAGCCGATCTTTATCTTATCCTCTTCTTTCTTGTTCTCGTTCTTCATCTCAGCGTCAACAAGATACGGCACGAGCTGCATCAGGAATCTCTTCTGAGGGATCATATCAGCGTCGAATGTAAGAACGTAAGGTGATGTCGAATGCGCAAGAGCATGGTTCAGGTTACCTGCCTTAGCGCCCTTGTTATCGGCACGCTTCAAGTAGTTAACGCCCATCTTCTTGGCAAGCTCTTCCATCTCCGGTCTTCTGTTATCATCGCAAAGGTAAATATGCACTTTGCTCTTGTCCGGATATTCCATGTTTTTGCAGCCGTTGATGGTCTTGTACAAAAGCTCCGGCTCCTCACTGTATGTGGAAATATACACATCGATGTGAGGAAAACGCTCCTTCGGCACATCGGGAACCTTGTAATCACTTACGGAATGCATATTCATAAAGTGAACAAACGCCTCGACCATACCGAGAGCTTCAAGCACAAGAAGAATAACGCCGCACATAACTGACAACCATCCGCATCCAAACGGAATGGTAAAGAATATTCTCCATACAAGATACAGAATAGAAAAAAATGTATTTATCCAAAAGCAAATCTTAATTTTCATTTTCGTGATCTCCACGGAAGAATTTAAAAGCATCTTCTTCAAGGTTGTGAGGATAGTACTCAACTATGAGATAATCGTACTTCTCTCCTTTTTCATACTGTCCTTTTATGTATTCGCCTACGTTTATGTCATCCATCTTCTCCATAGACCAGATTGCATCAATCTTGCTGCACATAGGTGCCATGAAGGAGATAACGGGTCCAAAGAATGAATCTCTTACCATAAGTACACTTGGACCGTCAGTGTTATCGAGATTCTCAATATGCTCAAGGTTTGTAACCTGTTTAATATAAAGTGAATACGGTGAATCCTCATAAAGATTGAGGGTAGGCTCAAGAACTGTAGGGTCCAAAAGCGCATCCGTATATGTTCCTTCCAAAGTTTCCTCGCCGTCCATTACATAGGTTCTCTTGTAATGACCACTGAAATTAGGAAGATAAGCTGTAAAATCTTCACGACCGGAATAAATGATACCGGTATCTCTTCCCATTGAACCGAGCATCTGATTCTTATATTCCTTCTTGGTATATGCTCCGTCCGACAGGTAATATCCTGTAGGATCAAGATTTGCACCATATCTGTCGTTGAGATCGTTAACAATTATCTTTGTCGCATCAAATGCGGCAGGAACTGTCCAGTGGTGGTCAGTTTTGAAAAATGCCTGTTCGTAAGGTATCTCACTGTTCGGAATATTCTCAGCGAGGTTGATGCACGGAACTCCCAGTCTGTTGAGATAAACCAGCATCTCATATGTATCTTCCGAAGGATCGTTTACCGGCGTTCCCATCGCAAACTCAGTATACTGTCTGTTGTACTTTGCAGGTGCCATTACAAAAAGCACCTTTGTTCCGTACTTCTCAACATAGTTCTGAAGTTTCTTTACCCTGAGAGCACACTCAAAAATATTCTTTTGCTCGTCACGATAGAATGCCGAATAATGAAGGAATCCCTTCTTGTCTTTGACATATTCAAAGTCATTGAATTCATCCTTGCCGAGGGCTTTCTGCGTAAAGCCGTAAGTCTCGACAAATTCTGTCTTGCCGTATATGTCATCTTCCATAACTTTTTCAAGTTTTTCAGGAATCTTTTGCGGCTCTTTTTCATACTTCTCTACTTGTTTAAGCAGAGTAAATCTATTGTTATAAATATTTACGGCACTGAATGAAAAAACACCCAGTAAGAAAACTGCCGCAAATATTCTCTTTTTTGTAAAATATTTCATCACGGCACCTTCCTTTAGAAATTAAAGTAAATAAACGGATTGTAACTTCCGATAACAAGATAGCTGATACATACGATCACCATAACCGACATAAGTACGGGATATGCGATTGAATATGCTACATGAATCGGAGTTTTCTCATGTGAATGGAACCACTTGTTCAGCATCGGGATAATCGGTGTTGAGAAAATAATTCCTGCCAATAAGAACATCCAATATTCTCTTACGAACATTAATGCCGTCTGGCTGAGTATTCCGTTATTGTTAAGTCCAAACATGTTAAGATAAAAACGTCCTGCCTGATAAATATCATCAGCTCTGAACAATACCCACTGGAAATTAACTATCAGCAAGGTATATACATGCTTAAAGAATTCATTGTGAACGTGATTATCAAAATCCAAAATTCTCTCAAAGAGCTGGAATGCAAAGAAGAACATTCCCCAAACAATGAATGTCCAGTTTGCACCGTGCCAGATACCTGTAAGAAGCCAAACTATAGCAAGGTTTCTAACCATGGTATCCTTATTTGCAACTCTGTTTCCTCCGAGAGGAATATATACATAATCTCTGAACCAATCTGTCAAAGAAATATGCCAACGTTTCCAGAACTCTGAAATAGATCCGGCAACGTAAGGATAGTTGAAGTTCTCTTTAAATTTAAATCCAAAGCAAAGTCCGAGACCGATCGCCATATCTGAATATGCCGAAAAGTCGAAATACAGCTGAAGTGAATATGCAATAGATCCAAGCCATGCAAGTGTTGCGGGAACAGCCAACTTGTCGCTACCGATGAGTGACCAGTTAAATACTTCGTTCGCAATAATAGCAAGGTTATTCGCAATAAGGATCTTCTTACCTACACCTACAGCAAAACGTGATAAGCCGAGTGCAACTTTATCTATGCTGCTCTTTCTGCTTCTTATCTGCTCTGCGATCGAGTTGTACTGTACGATGGGTCCCGCAATAAGCTGAGGGAAGAAAGCTACGTAAAGTCCTACATAGAAAGGATTTTCCGCTTTCGTTGTTCCTCTGTACACATCAACAACATATGAAAGTGCCTGGAATGTGAAGAATGAAATTCCGATAGGAAGCGTGATCTTATACTCGGGTAAAAGACCTGCAAATGCACTATTCACAATTCCGACTACAAACATAAGGTACTTAAACACAAAAAGAACCGAAATATTTCCGACTATCGAGAAAACAAGCAGGCCTTTCTTAAGCTTTTGACCTTTTACTTTCTCTATGATGATCGCGATTATACTGTTAAACAGTATCGAACCGATCATGAGGAATACATATATTGGCTCTCCCCAGGCATAAAACAAGAGACTTGCTATTAACAGCCATATATTTTGTGCCATTCTTGAGAAGGAGAGTATATAATATCCCAGAAAAACGATAGGGAAAAAATATACTAAAAACGGTATACTTGAAAATATCATTTTTTACCCCTTTCTCTGAATCAAATATGACGGAATAATAAGCAACATAAGTGTTGCCATAAGCAAAAGTTCTCTTATTCCTCCTACGGTAGTGTTAAGCTGCGCCGAACCAAGAATATTTCCGAGGTCAAGCTGCACGACTTCGCCGTGCTTCTGGATGAAACTCTTAATAACATAGATCTCGTCTGCATATTCATCCGTAAATCTTGATAATGTCACACCATCTTTCTCATATGACTCAAGATGATAGTTATGTGGATTCTCATTTGAAGGATCAAGATAATCATCTGCCCATCTGTACCACTCTCTTACCTGAGCCGATTTAAGGTATGCTGTAGTTTCATCTATAACGTCAAATATGTGATCTGTAGACAACTGATTCTGACGAAGGTAAGTAAATCTGTTCTTCAGAATCTTTACAAATTTCTTGTCATTACATATCTGCTTGTAAATATCCTGCGTGTGGAACGCAAGATCTTCCAGATCCATTTCAACCAAAGGGTTGTTGTTAAGCGCCTGGTCGAAATCCCAAACGGGTCCGATCTTGAGTCTTTCTCCGGAATTCTTGTACATGTAAGTCGAATGCTTACCTGCATCGTAGTTTCCAAAGAACTCGTTGATCAGGAAATAATCTGCAAATGTCTGTGTATCTATATATTTGTCGTATGCTCTGAATACCGAAACATCATCAGAATATACGACTTTCTCCATCTTGGAGAAATCTTTTTCAATGTACGCAACAGTCTCGTCCGTAACCTTTGACTGTGAAGGATACTTAAGACCGATCCAGTTGTCATAAGGCTTTACTTCCTGTATAACTTTTCCTGTCTCTCTGCCGTAAGTATTGAGCATTATATCGTAATTTGTTTTTCTGTCTCTTCTTACGATATAGCTGGAGTATACATTCTTAGGGTTGTACTGATCGATCTTTACTCTCTCATCACCCCTTGAGATGGTCTCCATAAGAAGGTATACGCCCTGATACTCATATGAGCCGTTTTTCTCGACGAGAACTTCGCAGAATCTGCTGTCCGGAGCCATGTTATTTCCACCGATCTCCGATGCAATTCTATATGCAAGATAATTTCTTATCATGCTCTTATCTGCCATACTTCCGTTGAGAACCCACTCGCTTCCCTCGCCCATGCCAAGGATGCTTGTATCGTTCTCTTTTCCGTCAGCGTAAACAGATTTAAATTTAAACTGTTTCTTGTCATACATGAATGAAGAGTGTCCCTTCATCTTGATGCGGATTGCACTGTTGTAACTTGCGGGTGTTGCAAGAGAATTATCTCCCGTTCCGCTGTCTATTACTCTGATGCTTCCCGATGTGTAGGGATCTCCTTCGTCCAACAATTCTTCCTGACCGTTCCTAAACCTCTTGTATACGGGAAGTTCAGTGTCAAGTGAAAGAACTACGATGGGAAGGTTTGTATGAAAACCTTGCTTAACTTTAAAATCTTTATCTATATACAGAAGAGGATCATCAGTTGATGCATCCGGCTTAAGGCTTGCATAGGTTCCGTCGGGACTTATCCCATACCTGTCATCCGAATTGCAAAAGCTTAAGAATGCCATGATAAATACCATCAAAAGGCTAAGTGCAACAAGAGCTCCTCTTTCCTTTATTTCAAATATCTTTCGCATCTGTGCCCACTCATTCCTACTTAATTACTGGTTAATTTCCTCGTCCTGTCTTACGAGACTAACTGTCTTAACCCCTTCCTTAGTAGAAAAACCGGGAACAAAAGCTCCGTTAGCTTTTTCACGCTTCTTAAGGTTTGTCTCAGAAATCTCATAGATAAGCTCTGCTACATTCTTGTCCTTGTTAACATTCTGAAGCTTCATTGTAGCCTTACCTGCAAAGAATGAAACGATCTCTTTGTCAAGCTCTTCTACCTTATCAGCCTCTGACTTCATAACGATCATGATTCTCTCATTGTCTCTTACTACACCGAAGAGGATAAGGAATACGAAAATAACAAATGTTCCGATTCCTGCAATGAGGTAATTGGATACACCACAAGTGATACCAATTGCGATTGACCAGAAAATGTAAGCTGTATCTCTGGGATCTTTGATAGCTGTTCTGAAACGAACGATTGACAACGCACCGACCATACCAAGTGACAATGCGATGTTGTTTCCGATAACATTCATAACAAGTGTTGTAACGAGCGCAAGCATAACGAGTGATACGTTAAACTTTCTGCTGTATACCGCACCTGAGTGGGATACTCTGTATGAAATGTAAATCATGATACTGAGGATACATGCTGCTACAAAGTTATAAATAATCTGTTCAACAGTTAATGTTCCTGCTGTGTCCATAAGTTGCGTGTAAAGATGCTCTTTCATTTTATAAATCTCTCTCTTTCTCTTACTATCTTTCTCTTTTTATTACTGTTTTGCAAAAGCTCTGGATCTTACATATTTACTGTTTGATATCCTTGGTCTGTTCACAACATCAAGTGTCTGCTTAATATATGAGAACAAAAATCCGTTGTATTTAACTTCCATTGTCGTCTCAGCAGGGTCAGCTACCGGGTACGCATCAATGTTGGCTTTAAAAAATTCAGACGGATCCTCCAAAGCTCTAAGGTTCATATCAAACGTTATTCTTATATCGTTGAACTCGTTCATGAATGCCATTCTGTCGTATTCAACGATACATTTTGGAATATAGCCCTTTGTGTGCATCATAGTGTACAGTCCGTGGGCAAAGTGCTCAGGTCTCTCCATCAGAAAGGTATAGTCCCCATCTATCAAACTTTCTGCTTCCTCGAGATTGAGCGTGAGGGATCTTTTTCTCTGGAAATCACCCTCCTTAGCTTTAAGTTCAAGCTTGATTATACTTGTGCTTCCGTCGTAGATTCGCATACGTATTTTCTGTCGCTTATCCAGTCCGTCAATCTTCTCCATATAATCGTTATCATGGAATGTGTCAAAATACAGTGATCTTATTGTGTAGCCACCGTCTTTATTATGCGGATCGGCGTCCATGATCTTTTCAAGCTTGCTCTTGTAAATGTATATCTCATCGGTTCCGATAAGATACTTAAGCTCTTTTCTACTTACATCAAGCATAGTCACCTCCCGTAATATATATCATCATAGGTACGGAACACTGTCACATGTCCTCTGGTACGTATCTGATTAAGATAACCAAGACATGCAAACACCATTGCTACGATCGCGTCAAACACAATGTCGCAATAGACACATGTGTAAAAGACACCGAACAATAATCCGGCACCTACAATTGGTGCAACAACGCGGTAAAACCGCCCCGTTCCCGCTTGTGCCTTGTTCTTGTCATCCTTTTTGAATACATGTGTTATTAAACTCAACACAATACTCATGGATACAAATACCAAAAGTACAAGCAAAAACATTTTCACTGTAGGACTCGAAATAATCGGATCCAACAAAATCATTCCTGCAGCCATAATTCCGGCTCCCGCAAGAACTTCCGCAATCACCTTGAAATAATGATGTCCCCAAAGACACATTACTACCGAAAACAAAATCGATATGATGATTGCCAAAAACAGGATCGAATCTTTTGTGAAATAAAGATTGTAATCCACTTTGGGTAATTCAATGATCAATTTCTCTTTTGTAAACATTAATTATGTACCACCGTTTCACAATTTAAACACAATATCACCACACAACTTTCACAATTATACACTTTTTTTTTATAATCGCAAGAGGTTTTTAAAAAAATATTAATTTTTCTATAACTTGTTATTCTGCCTATGTCAGATTTAATACTTCGGAATACCCCTCCGTCCAGTCAGGATCTGCCTTGGTTCCATTTATTGACACCCAAAATCATTTATGTTATACCTGTATTAACAATACTAATACACACCAAGCGAAAAAAGGAACATAAGTTAATGAAATATTCACCAATAAAGGATTATATATATGGAAACAAAAAGAAATATACTGACAGCGGCGCTGATGACGACCATTGCTCTGTCTCTTGCAGCTTGCGGCTCCAACGAGAAAGAGATTGAAGAAACTATTGAAACGAGTGTTGATGATTATGAAACGCCTGACGCCGAATCACCGGCAAGCGGCGCATCACATGAATCTTCACTTGATGCAGACACAGGTACTTCTGAAAGCAAAACTTCCGGGAAGATAGATATGAATCATCTGTATTCGCTTCCCGATACGATAATAACCTGCAAAGGAAAGAACATCTCACTTTTCGGAGACTTAAACGACTGTACCGAGGAGCTCGGAGCTCCCACAAAGGATTCTTCGGATGAATCCTCCTACTTTTACAAATACGACAACTTCTATGTCGAAGCAGTAAAAAAAGATGACAAAACACCTATAGTGACTTTGGCAATTACAGGCGAGAACGCCAAAACAGGCAGAGGAATAAATTTTTACAACACTCAGGATGATATAAAAAGAATTTACGGAGAGCCTACTGAGGCAAATGATACAGAACTTTCACATGTAATGACATATACATATGACGGATACGCTTTAACTTTCGTCTTTGAAAAAGAAACAAACAAAATGACTCTTATAATGTTAGACAACTTCACTGTGGGCTGAGCGGTTCCCACAATGTATATATAGATAAGAATATGAGAAAGGAAAATTGTTATGAAGAGAGACAGTAATTACACCAAAGCTATTGACAACCTGAAAGATTCTGCCGCGCTTCTTTTTTTAGATAAATTAAGAATTTCATTCTGTGATGCACTGGCAAAGGGCGAGTGGGAATGCTTCCTGTTATATGGAGTGTTCGTTTGGGCATTCTTCCACAACCTGGTAACCGGTTTTTCATCATTAGTCAGTTCCTACCATTTCTATGTAGGAGGAAAAAAAGGATACGAAATGGCGTACGGATGGGCATTTAACGATCTCATCAACGCAATTTTTTCCTTTGCAATAGTTGTATCGATCGTTGTAGCCTGCATTTCTATCGTTAAGAGAAAGAAATATGTAAAAATAGCAGCGATAATGCCTTATATATTGGCACTTACTTCATTTATCGCACAGTCGATCATTCATACTACGATGCTTAATACAATATACAAAAAGTACTATTACAGCCGTGTGTTTATATTCCTGATGCTTGGACTCATCGGATTTAACTATCTGTATTTCAAGAGACGCGATCATATTTACACACGCTAATTATTATAATTAAGCCCATAGCCTCCCAAAGGTTTATGTTATAAAGATAAAAGCATAGTCGGGACATTCCGACTATGCTTTTTCTTTGCATTTATCTTTTTATTTATCCATTGGTCATATTATCTATGTTCTGTATTGCTTGAAGTCTTGCTTCAAGCGGAACCGTTCCCGGTCCTTCTGCAACATTGCCGTTCTGAACAGTATTGACGATCTCAGCTGTTCGCTCAGCTTCTCTTGACTCCGCCTCGTTCTCTACCATCCTGCGGGAATTCTCGGTTGCTTCGGCAATTCTTGCTTCTCTTGCAGCATCTCTGGCTTCAATCTCTTTATTGTACTCTATCTGGGAAACATCCCCTCTTAAGTACATCTGCTCCAACTGAGCATCAGTGTAGCCTGCGTAAGTACTCGATCCTGCCTTTGAGATCTTCTCCTGATTCTGCCTGTTTGCAAGTTCGGGATTTCTCTCCTCGACAGTTTCTTTTCTGGCATTTTCAGCCGTTTTCCTGGCAAGTTTTTCTTTCTCGCCTTCCTCTGTCAGATCGTACTTACTTCTCTGCTGCTCTTCCTTACGAACTTCGGTCTCTTTTGGTTTAACCTCTTCGGGCTCCGGTTTCTTCTCGGGAAGATCGATGTTGGGAACATCTTCTTTTTCTTTCTTTTCGTTAGCGCCCTTAGCAGCATCATAAATAGTAGCGGCGCTGTCTTTCTCTTCTGCCTTTAACTCCGAATTCTCATTCTTTACACGAACTGTATCTCCATCACCGGACTGCGCTATGATAGGTCCGTATTCCGATGCTTTAACTTCTTCAGCTTTTGCTGCCGCGTCTTTGTTTACGTCCTGTAAACGTTCATCGGGATTCCTGTTCTGAGTATTGACATCCTTTGCATCTGCCGTTTTCCGGCTCTCAACACCACGTGTATTTACGGATGAATTCAGCGAATTCGATATCTGACTGTTTATACTTAAATCTGCCATAGTACCTCCTTCACTTTGTCAAAGTAGCGACAAAGATTCCATCCTATATCTGCACAATAATTGTACTTCAACAAAACGTAAATAGGAAGATTTATGAACTTAATTTAATAATCTTTTAATGGAACCGCTGATTTTATGAGTATTTCTTTAGTTGTATTCGCCATTGTATTGAATGAATGTAACGTCTTTTACATTTTCGATGCTTCTGAGATTGTTCTCAAATTCAAACACATCGTTCTTCACATAAACTTCAACCGCAAGCTCTGTTGTATTTCCGCGAATAGTCTTTGATTTTACAAAATGCTTTGTCTTCTCAAAAGCCTTTGCGACCTTTTCAGCAGTCTCCTGTCCATCATAATGGATAACAGCAACATACACCTGACCCGCAGACGCTTTTGCATAGAAGCATGCGATCATAGCTATCATGATAATCGCAGAAACAATCGTAAGCGCATACATTCCGGCTCCCGCTGTGATTCCCGTTGTTATAGACCAGAACAGATACAACAGATCAAGAGGATCTTTGATCGCAGTTCTGAATCTGACAATTGAAAGCGCACCCACCATACCGAGTGAAATAACCACATTGGTGCTGATTGCCAGCGTTACCATACATGTAAGAACGCACATACCGATAAGTGTAACCGCAAAGCTCTTGGAAAAGACAACTCCGGCAAAGAACTTCTTATATACCAGAAAGATCATAATTCCAAGTAAAAGTGCGACTATAAGTGAAAATGCGATCTTAACAAAATCAAACTCCGAATAGGAATAAGAATTTAAAATAGATTTCTTTATAACATCTTTTATGCTCATATGAGACTCCTCTCGTCTGTGTAATATGCATATTCGTTTAAGTATTTGGTCTTATCACAGCACAGAACATACTTGGATGCTGCGACAAATTCACTGCTGTCAGGAGGTGCCAGATCCTTAACTATCTTAGGCAAAAACTCCGTAAACTTGATCTCCATTATCATCTTATCCGCAGGAAGTGCAGACAGTGTAGGGAGATTTGGATCAAATATATCAAAACTGCCGATTCCCGCCCGCACTCTTTTGTCAAAAGTAATCCTGACTGTTCCAGAATCCATGATGTATGGAGTTCTGTCATAATCGACTATGACTCTGGGACGCATAAAATTGCTTATGCACTCATAATAAAACTCTCTGCATAGGTTATTTTCACTCCTAAGCAGAAAGTCATAATCGCCGTTTATTATCTTATAGACTTCTTCTTTGGTGAGCTCCGCTGCTTCTTTGAATATATAACTGCCTTTTTTTATTTTTCTCTCAAGCTTGATGCTCGAATCGGAAAAATTGTATATTCTGATGCGGTATTTTTTTCTGAAGAACACACCCATATCTTTTTCTTCATAGGCACTGTTCTTAATATCATCAAAATACAAGCTTCGAATAATATACTCTCCGTCGATTGCGTTGGGATCCATATGAAAATACGGACCCATGCGCGTCTTCAAAGCTTCATACTCACCGTAATTTATCAGGTATTTCCATTCGTTTCTGTATTTGCTCATTATGCCACCATGTATACCAACAGGTTCAAGTATCAGCAGCTTCGGAAGATGTATCGGATGCTTCCTCCGATGCCGCATCCTGTGCAGGCTCGTCGGAACTGTCATTGTTCTCCTGGATCACATCCATTCTTCCGGCATACTTGATCTTATATATTCTTCTGAGTGACTCATTGATTCTGTCCTCAGTAATAGTGCCATCCTTGACAGCCTTCAATACACCATTATACGCCTCTTCGAAGTTTTCGGGAAGATAGATCATATCGGCGCCCGCCTGAATTGCTGCAACTGCAGCTTCATCTGACTTGTAATTCTTGGTTACAGCAGGAGAACTAAGCGAATCTGTGAGCACTATACCTCCGAATCCAAGGTGACCTCTGAGCTGATCTGTGATCATTGTCTTGGAAAGACAAGCCGGAGAATTGTCATTCTCTACATTTGGATATGACGCCGCCGAAACCATGATCGCATTTACGCTGTCATTGGCAATAGCTTCCTTGAACACTTTATACTCAGCTGCTTCAAGATCATCTGCGCTCTTATCCACTTCTGTCTTATCTGCCGATGCGTCTACCTTGGACGGGAAAGAATCGAAACATGATACCATTCCCGACTCTATAAGACCCTCAGAAAAAGAAACCGCGATGTCCTTAGCTTTTTCAAGCTCTGCATCATCAGATGTTTTTGATGAATAAGCTATGGCAGGTGAAATATTGAAATTAAAGCCGTATTTGTACATTGCATTACCGACCGCCATAGCAGTTGTATGTGCTGAATCCGAATCGGTAACAGTTGCTACGTTTTCTATGTTGATCTTGGACGAAATTGCTCCGCTCTTACTTCCGTCCTCTGCAACCAAAGTAAATACCGGATACTTACTCATTGTGGAAGTTTCATCCAGCATTTCTGTAATCTGCTCTTCATTTTTGATATTTTTGGAAAAATAAACCAGACCGCCAACCGCATACTTCATGAGAGCATCCTTGGTTCCGCTCCCTGCCTTGACAGCTGTAGATACTCCCGTAAGCTGCTCGGGAGTCACTATAAATAACCCCGCAACCTTATCTTCCAAGGACATATCCTTTATACATGTGTCGACAATTCCATCCAAAAGCTCATCATTGGAAACAAGGTATTCCTCTTCCTCAACAGCCCCCGGAGATTCGATAACAACTTCCTTCGAACTTCCTTCTTCTGCCGCCTCAATTCCCTGTTCGTCCTTAGTCTTGCCGAACACCTTATTAAGGGAATATATGCATGAAAAGACAGATGCCGTAATGAACATCAGAATTACAGCCAGTATAGAATACGCCGTTATCTGATTACGTTTTCTTCTCTGTCTCCTCTCCAACCTTTTTTCATCAAAATCTTGTTCAATTTTCTTACTCATATTATCCCCGTTATTAATTTACTCTTTGGAAATGCTAATTATTAAGCTCTTCCTTTTACTTATAATTATTCTATCACATTAACGGACATAATCAAAGGGCAGAAGCTTCATCATATTACCTGCTTCTGCCCTATACCGAGTACCCATCTATACTATCATTTTCTACGTACAACGGACCGTCCTCCATATTCCCAGCCTCATCTTTCCATTCATTTTTGCATTCAGATGCAGTGGTTGCAAGATGTAGATATTGTCATAACCACACGTCATGTACCGGAAGAGCTGTATTTTCAATCCTTACACTTTACCTAACTTCTTAGTCCAAATTGTCTGGTGGAGTTTACCATCCTTTCTTTGAATATTTTAATTAACTATCCCTTTGGACCGTACCTACCTTTCTTTCCACCCGTTCGAAGGATTAAAGAACAAGCGGAAGTATTTTTTTATGTGAATGTCTCTCTATCTGTTTTTATTATATTTACCGCCCAATAATTTGTCAATACATTTTAGCAATTTGGTTCATTTATTTAGATTTTAACATTCTTATTGTTGAAAAATCTGTGATTTATTTTAATTGTTTATGCTATTCACACAATTCCACCATCATTTTTTCTTAAAATACAAAGCCTGTGTCCATAGGATTTGTAATGCATTAAAGCTTTCGACAGTTTAATTAATCAAAAAAATCGCTCAAAATAATTTACTGATATTTATAAAAAATTTCAAATAGCAAATGATATGAAATAGAAAAACCGATCTCCTGATTGCGGGAGATCGGCTTCAAAATCATTATAATAATTTAGGAGAACGATGATCAAATCCTCGTTTCATCCAAAGATCAGTCCAAAGGATACTTGTCTGTGAGAGTCTTGATGATAGCGCGTGCCTCATCGTTCTTCTCGCCCTTGCTTTTGATAACAACAGCGATTGCCTCTGCGATCTTGTCCATATCCTCTTCGTTCATGCCTCTTGTTGTAACGGCAGGTGTTCCTAGACGGATTCCGCTTGTTACAAAAGGGGACTGCTGCTCGTTGGGGATAGTGTTCTTGTTGGCTGTGATATGTGCATCATCAAGCCATGCCTCAACCTCTTTACCTGTAAGGCCGAAGTTTGTAAGATCCACAAGCATAAGGTGATTATCTGTACCGCCTGATACGATCTGAACGCCTCTCTTCATGAGACCGTCGCAAAGAGCCTTTGCATTGGAAACAACCTTCTTACCATACTCTGTAAACTCAGGTGTAAGTGCTTCCTTGAAGCATACAGCCTTAGCTGCGATAACGTGCTCAAGAGGGCCGCCCTGAATTCCGGGGAATACAGCCTTGTTGATCTTGAACTTGTCCTGAGCTGACTGATTCCAAAGGATAAGTCCTCCTCTGGGTCCTCTGAGTGTCTTATGAGTTGTTGTTGTAACAACATCTGCATAAGGGAAAGGACTGGGATGAACACCTGCAGCCACAAGACCTGCAATGTGTGCCATGTCAACCATGAGGATTGCTCCGCATGCGTCAGCAGCTTCTCTGAATTTCTTAAAGTCGATGGTTCTGCAGTAAGCAGATGCACCAGCAATTATAAGCTTGGGCTTATGCTCTACAGCAAGCTTGTACATTGCATCGTAATCGAGCACACCGTTATCGTCAACTCCGTAAGGAACTACCTTGAAATATGTACCTGAAATGTTAGCCGGGCTTCCGTGAGTAAGGTGACCACCCTGGCTGAGATTCATACCCATGATGGTATCACCGGGCTGTAAAAGCGCGAACTGAACAGCCAGATTAGCCTGTGCCCCGGAATGAGGCTGAACATTAGCATAATCGCAGTGGAAAAGCTCTTTTGCTCTCTCAATTGCGATCTTTTCAACTTCATCAACTACGTGACATCCGCCGTAATATCTTTTTCCGGGTAATCCCTCAGCATACTTGTTTGTAAGAGGGCTTCCCATTGCAGACATAACAGCTTTGCTTGTCCAGTTTTCTGATGCAATAAGCTCGATATGATTGTTCTGGCGCTCAACTTCAGCTTCTATCAATGAAGCAATTTCAGGGTCAATCTTTCTGACTTCGTCCAATGAATACATTTCAACTCCTCCGGATACTTGGTTTATTCGTCAATTTAATGTGCTAAAGCAACATCTTGCATATCGTACCATATAATAAAAAAAAATGCTATAATGTTCTCGATTAATTATTTTTTTAACAGAGGACGCATATGTATTACTGCATTGTCAATCCATCAGCAAGATCCGGCAAGGGAAAAGATATCTGGACCGGACTTGAAAATAAATTTATCTCAGCCGGTATCGACTACACCCCCGCCTACACAGAAGGTCCGGGGCACGCATCTAAGCTCATGTCTAAGTTCATCGAATCAGCGGATGAATCAGAGCTTCCCATTAAGGTCATAGTTCTCGGAGGCGACGGAACTCTAAACGAGGCCATCAACGGAATCACCGATTTTGATAAAGTTGTAGTCGGTTATGTTCCAATCGGATCAAGTAATGATTTCTCAAGAGATCTCAATTATCCAAAAGAATACGACGATCTGTTAAAAAGAGTAACGGAGGGAAAAGTCAGAAGGACTCTCGACATAGGAAAACTCACCTACAACACTATGACAAAGCCCATCTCAAGGCTTCATGAAAGCGAGATTGGAAAAGTCAGATACTTCGATGTAAGTTCAGGAATAGGTTTTGACGCTGCAGTCTGCGAAGAGGCTCTCTCATCCGGAACCAAGAACTTCTTTAACAAGATAGGTCTAGGAAAGCTGACCTACGGAATTATCGCGATCAAGCAGCTTCTTAAAGCCGACAAGATACCTTGCGACATAGAATTTGACAACGGTAAAAAAGTGCACTTGTCGCACTTTCTTTTTATCGCTACGATGATACACCACTACGAAGGCGGCGGATTTAACTTTGCACCGAAAGCAGATCTCACGGACGGCAAGTTCGATCTGTGTATAGTCGGTGATATGCAGAGAGCAAAGATGTTCCTTGCACTCCCCTTCGCTATATTCGGACATCACTACATGTTCAAAGGCGTATACAAATACAGAACTTCCAAGATACACATAAAGACCATGCTTCCGATGTGGGTTCACACAGACGGCGAAGTTTCGGTAAAATCCGACGACATTACCTTGGAATGTCTCAAACAAAAACTGATGCTGATGACGTAAAAAAAACTCCGGTCTACCTTAGTTTTAGGTAAACCGGAGTAATTTTTTACTCATATCGGAAAGCAAGTTTCTCTTCTCTTCTTCTGCAGAAAGCCTCCATAAATGAAGACTTGTAAAAAACAAGATAGAAAATAATAGCCATAGCAATGGCTGTGACAACATCATAAGCAGAATGCTGCTTAACAAACATTGTCGACAAAATAATGAGTACTGCCAAAATGTTACTCAAAATCTTCACTATTGAATTTGTTTTCTTACTTCTCTGAATGGCTATCATAGTTCCGATGGAATTATACACATGAATACTCGGCCAGATATTGGTCGGCGTATCCTTGCTGTATATAAGTACCACCAGCTTGGTAAATACATTGTCCCTTGGCATAACTGCCGGTCTCAGATGGTGTATGTTAGGAAACAGAGTCGATATTATAAGGAATAATGTCATTCCGGTTATTAGGAACAGGAAGTTCCTGTAATAGTCCTCAATTTCCAGTGTCAAAAGAAAGAACACCAACGTGAGCGCCACATAAAAAAACCATAAATAATACGGAACAATGAATGCTTCTACAAATGGAATACTATCATCAATAGCAGTATGGATAACAGCGTAATGCGAAAATCTATGTTTTTCTATTATCGAAAACCAGATAATATACAAAGCACCATACATAAGAAGCGGCATTGCCATTCTGAATACATCCTTGAAGTAATCCTTGTCAACTTTCCTTCCGACAAGCCTTTCAAATATATTTTTCATTTTTTCCCCATAGGTATGTGTAACTACTGTATCACAAACTACTTTATCACTTTATCGTCATTAATTAAAGTGAAAAATTTTCTGTAACAACTTATATCCCGCCAAAGTTATCTTTCTACCGCCTTTTCCGGGCAAATAAATATATGTGCCTTCTATACTGTATCTGATTTTAACGTAAAGCCAATAATTTTTTTCCTTAATATACTGCAAGAGGGCTTTTCTCTTGGCGAGATTTTCCGGTGTATCCTCAGTAATAAGGAGCACCGAAGAAATGGCTGTGACAATCTCCAGATAATTGAACATATATCTGTGTCTCTCAGCCTGTGAACGGATCATTCCTATGTTTTCAACATAATAGTCGATCATAAGCTTATTTACTCTGAGCTGCTGATCGATTCGTGAAAGCATGATCTGCTGATTTACTGACTGATCCTCGCGTCCGATGTAATAATAGTAGAAATTTACATCGAGATAATACATTGTCTTAACAAAAGGAAGCGGATTGAACACATAAATGTTATCAACATAGAATGTGTGCTCAGGAAGCTTTAATCCGCACTCTTTCAATAACTTGGTCCTGAATATTACCGAATGCATGAGAAGGTAATGTCCCTTGGGAGTTCTCTTTATATCTTTCCAGGAAAAGAGCTCCTCGATAGGAAACATGGTACTGTAACGCATGACCTTATGTCTCTTCTCACCAACCTTGTTATATACGAAATTACTGATCAAAAGATCAAGCTGGGTATCTCCGCCAGCAAGTTCCGCAAGCGTAGATAATATCTTTCTGTATGCAATCTCTTTTACCCAATCGTCTGAATCGACAACCTTGAAAAACAATCCTGTGGCGTTTTCGATTCCTGCATTTACAGCACTTCCATGTCCTCCGTTAGGCTTATGAATTGCTTTAATTATTGTCGGATACTTTGCAGCATATTCATCTGCGATCTCTGCTGTTCTGTCTTTTGATCCGTCGTCTACTATCAAAATCTCAACATCCTCACCGCCAACAAGCAGTGATTCTATACACTTCGCCATGTAACCCTCTGAATTGTAACAGGGAATTGCAACTGAAAGTAATTTCATATTGTGTTTAACTCCTTAATCTGGTGCTTTCGTATTTTTCCATAGTGGTCAGACATTTCCTAAGATCGTTGTACCTGTCGTATACATCCCCTTTTTCGATAACAACACCGACAGAGGTTGCCATTATATCAATCATATCATCCGTTATTGTAGGACGAAGTTTGCTCAAAATATCATTCTTATCCGTAGCAAGGTCGGCATCCAAAAACTTGATCACAAGCGGATCAAGATTAAGTTCCTCAGCTTCCTCATCTATACTCTTCTCCATAACTGCGGAACGCTCGTATGAAGTATCTACCTTAAACTTTGGTGCCGGAGCTTCTTCCTTCTTTTCAACCTTTTCGATCTTATCTACTTTCTCGATCTTCTCAAAGCGATACTGCTGCTCTGCGTTAGGGTATTTCTCCCTGTCAACCTCTGACATAAACATAGAAAGCGGTCTGCAATAAACGGCATAGTCCCCATACAATGCCTGATAAACCACCATGTCTTCCAATGTCTCGGAATGCTTTGCAATAGTGATCACCTGATATGTTTTTCCTTTGAAATGTCTGTATAATTCCTGTGGTCTTGGTCTGTCCAAAATAACCTCCCTCAAAAGCGTAAACTTAGTATAGTATAAGCCCTAAAATTATCTTTTTCAAATAACATTTTAATAAACTCTGATATAACCAGTGTTTACTTGGATTTTTCACGTGTACAGCCGATTATGACCATCTCAACGCTAATTATGTAGTCAAGTTTGCCTGATTTAACGGCTTCATCATTTGAAGCACACATTTCAAGCGCATCATGAAGCTCTTCAAATGTATATCCGGCTGCCCAGCCCACATATTTTCCCACAAGGAAGGGGGCCAATCCTACGGCACTCGCTATCTGTGCTCTGTCCTTGTGATTCTGTGTCATTTCTTTGATCTGAAGCATTAGATTGAACTGTCTCGTTATAAGAGCAAGTATCTTGGCGGGCGGTTCTTTGAGCGCAAGCAGATCGTAGTAGAGATTTATTGCCGCAGTTCTCTTTCTCTCTACGATTGCATCCGTCATTGCAAAGATGCGCCCCGTAAGCCAGTTCGCACACACAGTTTCAACATCCTCGTCCGTAATCTCATTTCTGTCTATACAATAGCAAACAAGTTTCTCTATCTCAGTGCTGATATTGGACATATCGGTGCCTACGCGGCCCAAAAACAATGCAAGAGCTCTAGGTGTAATGGACTTGCCTTCCGATTTAAGCTTTCCCGTGATCCATTTCCTAAGTGTGTCCTCGTTCTGCTCGTCGCAACTAAGTTCCAATCCGAGCTTCGAGGCTGCCTTGTATATGTCTTTTCTCTTGTCCACTTCTTTTTCAACAAAGATAAAATATGTTGTTTCCGCAGGGCTCTTCAAATAATCGGCAAGTTCAGGGCATCCGCTCTTGAAAAATCCGCTGTTCTCGACAAGTATTACTCTCTTGTCGGACAAAAAGGGCATGGTTTCCGCCATATCGATTATCTCAGCTGCATTGCAGCCGTCACCCTCATACTTGGTAAAATTCATGGAAGCGCTGTCGCCGACCAGAGCCTTAATAAGCTTATCTCTATTCTGGAGCCTGAGATAAGCCTCTTCGCCATACAAAAGATAACACGGCTTAAACGTCTCGTTTGCTATATCCTCATTTATCTGTCTTTGTTTCGCCGGAAAATCCGATGTTTTAACTGCCATTTTTTCACACTCCAAGACTATGTTACCACAAATGTCACAAAAACTCACCCGCTTATCCGCACATTATTATAATAGTTTTTTGCCTACGGACTCTTCGGTGCAGCCTGACCTGCAGTCAAATAGCGCGTAGGCAAAAACTACATTATTTATCTTGTGTCATAAAGCGACCATCCTCGGAGAGGTAGTAGATTCTGCATTTGTTATCATCTGTTGATCTGAGTTTTATGTTATACATACTTGTCAGAAGGTATTCATTGTCCTGATTTGCTTTATTTCTCTTTGTGCCCAAAATATAGTTTTTATCCTGAGCAACAACTTCGGGAACTCCTGAATCCAAGGCGATACTGTATATCAGATCTTCTTTTCCGTAGCATATCAACAATAAGCAATGTTTTCCTGTTGGAGTTATAGCCATATACGCTCTGATTTTTGATATAGGATTGTTCTCACCAACTGTTATACTCTTGCCATCGTTTATGCTGATATTACATCCGGCATTTGGATTATCTTTGGAAAACTCTACCAGAACTCTATCGCATTTTCCGTCGCCATCGAGATCTATACCATCGCTTAACCTCTCATCCGAGCTACCTATTCCATAAAAATCACCGGTAACAGTTAATAGTGTGTTGCCCTTTTCAAATATGTCCGCAGAATATGGTATAAAAAGAGATATATCCCCACCCACTCTGGGTGCAAGCGTGTAGTTATCAAAATCTATATCAATCCCTTTAGCACTGCATGTCCAGTTCAAGGTCGGCATATATTCTTCAGAATTATTGATTGTATCCGTATCAAGATAGGAATTCTCAACCTCTTTTAAAAGTTCTTCTTCCCAATCCGAATAAAAGTTCTCGCTTTTATTAATATAGTAATCCCTTATATATGAATAAAGCTTTTCTTTATCGGGAATAAACTGTGAGATCAAGATTTCTTTTCCCGTCTTAACATCAAAGTTTTTTACCTCATAATCATCCCATGGATGAGCCCCCCCACCAAAACCGCCGGCATAGCATATTACACTCACATAATGCGAATCGCATCTTTTTATATTATATGTATAGTACAGATCATATGGTATGTCCGGGTCTTCTTCACTCATTTCGAGATAATCTTGTTTTATAGATTGTGCCTCTTCAAACCTGCTATCTACTAATTTCTCCAATGAAGCTGCAAGTTCCGGATATTGTTTTTTACTGTCGGCATCCAATTCAATTTTTTCTATACATCCTTTTAAGAAATGTTTATTTGAAGGATCATCAGGATTCTCAATATCGAATTCATCATATGAAGCAATAAAGACAGGTGCGTCATGAAATTCCTCATAAAGCGCAACCAAATCCTCTTCATCATATTCTTCAATTGTACTTGCAGTCGTAGCTGCATCCTCTTCTGCTAATTCTTCTGTATCTTCTTCAATAGATTCTTCAGAAGCAGCAGTATCTGAGATTATTACAGCTCCGCTTTCTTCCTGTGTATTTGCACAGCCCACCGCAGCAAACACAGTCAAAACAGTGATAATTGAAACAATTCTTTTTTTCATTTTTTCACCTTCCTATAATCCCATAAACCCAACGCTCATATTATACATTTCAAAAGTATGAAAGGTTGTGAATTCTTTGTGTTTCTGTAGTAAAATAGCAAAGGATGTTCTCCGTATTACCGAGGTGTTTATGAAGAAGAAAAAAGACTTTTTGATCGCAATAAGCGCAATAGTGATTGTATACGTTATTTTTCATATTACAGGGATAGGATGCCCCATTAAATTTCTTACGGGAGTGTCGTGTCTTGGCTGCGGAACTACAAGAGCTTGGCTTGCGCTTCTAAGAGGTGATATAGCCGACGCATTCAGATTTCATCCGCTTTTCTGGGTTCCGATACCCGCAATTGTTATCATTATTTTGAAAAGGAACATACCTAAAAAAGCATATTCCGCTTTTATTTATTTGTTTTTTACTTTATACTTAGTCGTATATGTTTTTCGTATGTTGTATTCCGACGGCTCAGTAGTCTCATTTGAGCCCCGTCAGAGCGCAATATACAAAATAATAACTTTTTTCTAGGAGGAATCTTATGTTTTGTAAGAATTGCGGAAATGAAATCCCGGAAGTAGCAACTACTTGCCCTAATTGCGGTGCAGCTGTTGATTCAATCGCAGACAACCTAAAAAATGCCGCAGAACAGACAATCAACTCTGCCGAGCAGGAAGTAACAAATGCAATTAACGACGTAAAAGATGCATTTAATAACGGCGGTCAGAACTATGTAGGCGGACCTCTCAAGACTGACAGAAGTCTTCTCATGGTAATTCTTCTTTCCATCGTTACATGTGGTATATATTCATACTACTTAATCTACTCACTTGCAAGCGATGTAAATATAGCATGCGCAGGAGACGGAAAAGAAACCGCAGGTCTTATAAAGTTCCTTCTTCTCTCAATTATCACATGTGGAATTTACAGTATCTATTGGTACTATGCTTTAGGTGACAGGCTTCACGAAAACGCTATGAGATACGGTATGAATTTCACAGAGAATGGAACAACGGTTCTTCTTTGGCTGGTTATCGGATCTCTTGTTTGTGGTGTCGGAGCTTTAATTGCTCTTCATATCATCATCAAAAACACCAACGCTATCTGCTTTGCATATAACAGAGCAAACGGTTTAGCCTAATACATACGACGGTTGCACAGACGCTAGGGAGAGAGCATACAGCCGCATTCGCTTGTGTTCGTCTACGTCGTGCTTTGCTAAATATCAAAAACAGCTAAATGTCTCATTTCATATTATTCAGAGAAATCGACATTTAGCTGTTTTTTCTATTTGCAAATCATCTTCTCGTCCGAGAACTGCGCGAATGCGGCTGTATGCTCTCTCCCTAGCGTCTGTGCAACCAAACCACGTAACAAGATGAATCTAATACGACACCATTTATGTCTCAGTTCTTCAAAAACGTTTCAACCTCCACTTTCCCTCTCTTTGCTTTGACAGTAACAGCTCCGGATTGGTCGGTCCTGTATACCCCGGCGCCCACATTGGACAGGCGCTCAAGTGTCTCCCTGTGCGGATGGCCGTAGGTATTGTTCTCACCGCAGCTGATGACTGCGATCTTAGGCTCTGTCAGTTTCAGAAATTCTTCATCCGTCGTATACTTCGATCCGTGATGAGCCACCTTAAGTAAGGTTATATTTCTAAACAATTCAGGATTGTTCCTTATCGTCTCTTTTATATTCTCCTGCCCCTCTTCTTCCACATCTCCCGTAAAAAGAGCACTGAAATCCCCATATCTCATGAACAGAACGGTAGAATAAGCATTTGCACCCTCCGTTGTCATTCCTATATAGGGATTGATGCACAAAAACTCTGCTTTTCCAACATTAAATGTCTGCCCTGCAGATATGTAAGAGACAGGAATCTCCAGTTCCGCAGCCCTTTGCTCAAGCGCTCTGTAATTATCGCCTCTTGAACTATCCGATACGTCGGGCAAAATAAGCCTCTTTATCCTAATTCCGCCCTTCTCCATATCGTCCATTATCTCCATCAGCCCGGAAATATGGTCATTATCTTCATGCGTAACCACCGCGGCATCCAGTGATCCTATAGCTCTGTATTTCAGATACGGAATTATCGAATACTTCCCGACAAGCTTCTGCGAAGAACTTCCCCCGTCTATAAGAATATGTTCTCTTCCCTCTTCTATCACAATACCGTCCCCCTGCCCCACATAAAGCGAAGAAATGACAAGATCAGGCTTTGGCTGATAAATAAGAATAATTATTGAGATTGGTATAAGAATGCGCCCGATATGCTTTTTAATAGAAGATTTATTCTCGAAATAAAAAAGACTCAAACAGATCATCAGGCAATAACACATGATTTTGTATTTGCCCGCATGTCCGATAACCAGCGTATTTCCGGGAATCAACGTTTGAATATTACAGACTTTCTCATAGAAAAAGAGAATTCCATGCGCAAATCCCCCGGGAACAGTTCCAAGAACTCCATGTACGAACATACACAGTATTCCCGCTATCATAAGAATGCTCATAAGCGGTACTATTATCATATTTGAGATCAGTGAAAACAATGGATATGAGTAATAAAAAAGCATATAGATCGGTAAAGTAGAAATCAGAACAGATATCCCGAGCATGAAACCGGAATGAATTTTCAAATATATCTTATTTAAAAGCCTGTCTTCGTCTCCGTAGAACTTAAGCTTTCCACTGTCTCTTTTTTCAAACAAAGCTTCTGTTTTAGGCCTTACAACCGTCACGCCTATAACCGCACAAAAAGAAAACAGAAATCCGCTGTTGTACAGATAAAGCGGGCAATCCAGAATAAGCAATATCTCCGCTGCCGCAAGTCCCGACAAAACGTCGTACGTACGCCCTACCACAGGCGCCGTAAGCTTTATGGCAAACATGCATATAGCCCTGAACGACGAAGAACTTATTCCGCACATCTCTCCGTACAGATACATCACAATTATTGGAACGGCAGTATAAAGAAAAGGATGCAGCTTACATTTTCTGAGCACCTTATATATCCCCATTCCCATAATAGATATGTGAAGACCGCTCACAGCCAAAATATGCATGATACCGCTGCTTTTGTACATATCTTTTATATCATCATCCATATAAGCCCTGTCTCCCAACAGCATCGCCTTAAGAACGGCGCAGTCGCTCTCTGAGAGCATCGGATTACTGTCGAGGCTCTTTTCAAAAAACATTTTCAGATCATACAATCTTTCACGTAAAACATCTTCTCGTTGATCTGTCTGCATGATCTTCGCATTATACATCCTAAATGCAATCTTTAACGTTGCATAGTACAGACGACTGTCAAATTCTCCGGGATTTCTCATCTCCTTAAAAGGAGCGATCTTCCCCTTTACCTTAATGCGTTCGCCAACAGAAGGAACATAGCAATCCTCCTCTTCCAAACAGCACATTATGTATTTCATTTTTCCGATTGAAATATCCTGTGGAACCACATAGATAGTATTCAGAATATTACCCGATGAACCGGGGCGCTCTTCCTTCTTTGCGACGATTCCCGTCAAATAGCCCGTCTCCCCGTTAAGTTCATCAGGTATATCATAATAAAGATCTCGTAAAAAAAATTCGAGATACAAAAAGACAATCGCCGTAATGACCAATGCAATCGGACATAACGGTCTTTTCAATTATCTATAACTCCTTACTGCATTACAATATCAAGATTTTTCTCATATGCTCCCGTAATGGTAAAATCCAGAAGCTTAAACGATGAGTTTCCATCTATCGATATAGATACCTTATTTACATCAGGGAACTCTACAACGGTATTAACTATGGAATAAAGCGTAACTTCCGCTGAAACATTGTTTGTAGGATTCAAAAATGCCGAATCAAAATCAATGTAGCATGTTCCATCCTTGATCGTTACACTGTTTACTTTGGTATCCTTTGAGATCGTAGGATTGACAACAGAAGTATTGGGGCCGCTTATGATCTGCTCTACCGCAAGCTTCTCAATAGAAATATTACTGTTGTAAACAACCGATCTGTATACGGGAATAAGCTTATCTCCGTTCTCATTGGCAAAATAAAGCTTAAGCTCAATCTTTTCATAGGTATTTATCTCACTGCCTACATTATAAATAAATGTATCCGCAGACATATTGCCTATGGGCTTTCCCTTAGGATTAAAATTCTCCGTAAGAGGGCTTCCGTCAACCGAAAAGCTCACATAATCAATCCCCTTAACCTGAGTAAATGTTCTTACTATCGCTGCTCTGCTAAGAATCTCAGTAGTCCTTCCGAGCGCAAAGTACTGACTTCCAAAGTTAAACTCTATCACACCGTCAATGACCTGAGGATCCGAGAGAAGAAGAACATCCTCCGAAATAGGCGCACCATATATGCTCTTGCTGGGACTTTTCTTAAGTTCCTCAACAAGTTCCATCACAACTGCATGTGTATCATTCGGATCAGCAGCAAGCTCGTGCTCTTTGGACACAATACCCGTCTCATCAGAATTCAGATAATAGATTTCCACCTTGTTACGTGAATCCTCTTTCTTTGCACTGCAAGAAACAGATAACACAGCCATTACAAACACCAACGTGCACGCCAATATTCTGTTTTTGGAAAAATAGCCGATTCTCATATTATCTCTCTCTTACTTAGGATTCGTATAAATAAGCGGAATCTTAACAGTGAACGTTGTTCCCACATCAGGTTTACTCTCTACATCAATTGTACCCCTGTGCATAAGAACCGCATTCTTCGCAATCGCAAGACCAAGTCCGGTTCCACCGATCTGTCTCGATCTTGATTTATCCACTCTGTAAAATCTCTCATAGATATGATAAAGCGCATATTCAGGAATACCTTCACCGGTATCCATTACTTTAACGGTAAAGAACTGATGGTCGGCATCAAGTTCAACCTTAACCTGACCCTGATCCTTATTGTATTTAATGGCATTCTCCACCAAGTTCATAATAACGAGCGATATCTTAACTTCGTCAATCTCAGCCGTGATCGCACGTTTGCTCTCCAAAGTAAGCTCTATGTTGTGCTTCACCGCAATAGGTCTGAGTCTCTTGCAGACTATTTCAACGAGCTCAACAACATCAACGTTCGTGATGTTAAGATCGGCCGCAGTTTTATCCATCTTAACAAGAGAAAGCAGATCGTTTATGATCTTATCCTCTCTGTCTATCTCGCTTACAATATCCGTCATGAAATCCTTATAAACTTCATTTGGAACATTGTCCTGCGCCAAAAGAGAATCCGCCAGAACCTTCATCGAGGTTATAGGCGTCTTAAGCTCATGAGACACGTTGGAAACAAATTCCTGACGCGAATCATTGAGAACCTTCATTCGCTTTAGAAGAGCGTTAAATGCTCTTATGATCTGCTCGGTCTCAAAATAGTTTGGTCCGACAATGGGTTCGTCCGTATATCCCGCTTTAACGTCATTAATTGCGGCAGTAATCCTGGTAAACGGCTGCAACAGACCAATCGATACAAGGGCAGCATATACGAATATAACAAGAGTAATGATGCCCTCTATAAGCTGAGCCCTCTTACTCAGGATATCCAAAGTCGTCTCAATGGAATCGGTTGAAACACTGGTCAAAAGAACTCCTCTTACGACCTCTTTTTCTCCCTTTTCCGATACATCTCCTTCTCCATAACCCTTTGTCTCGATTATGGGTGTGATCATCTCAATGTATCCGTTTCCCTGATCGTACTTGGAGAGTGCACCTTTAGAACCCTCTTTAAGACAGTTTACAACTTCAACAGAAATGATAGTCTTTCCCTGACTTATGTTGTAAGTATCTTTTACAACTTTGAGGTTATCATTAATAACCATCACACGACCGTCATAAAGGTTGGCCAGCATGTCCAGCTCAGCATTTATGACGGTTGATGTTGGATTATTTAAATAATTATCATATTTTAAAAGGTGATCTGCCAAAATCCTGAGCTGCGTCTGCACCTCATTGGACTTGACATTGACTGCTCGATCTTCATAGCTTTGCAGGATCAATATATGCATGATGATGCATGATAAAAATCCTGTCGCAAAGACTATTATGAAAAATCGAAATCTTAGACTCTTTAAAAGATTACTGATCTTTAATTGTTTGAAAAAATTTAAAATATCAACAAAGTATTTTTTCATAGATTTTTAGCAGCTCTGTTTAAGCCTGGAAATAATATCCGCTTCCCCACTTTGTTCTGATATACTGAGGTTCACTTGGATTGATCTCAAGTTTCTCACGAAGTCTTCTGATATGAACGTCTACAGTTCTTGCATCGCCCTTGAAATCCCAATCCTTATTCCAAACCACATCCATAAGCATATCTCTTGTGTAGGGCTTTCCTGCATGTACGGCAAGATACTCCAAAAGCTCATACTCACGAACTGTTACATCAACTTCTTTCTCATTAACGAATACTCTTCTGTATTCCTGATAAATCTTAAGGTCACCAAACTGAAGGCACTTGTCATCAAGAGTTGACTTGGCAGCTCTTCTGATAATAGCCTTAATTCTCGCCTTAACTTCCAAAATATTGAATGGCTTTGTCATATAGTCATCGGCGCCGTTTTCAAGACCAAGAATCTTATCCATATCGTCGCCCTTGGCTGTAAGCATAATTATCGGAACATTTGAAAAACCTCTTATCTGTTGACAAGCTTCAAGACCTGAGAGCACAGGTAACATGAGGTCAAGAAGAATAATATCGTATTTGTGATGCTTTGCCATGTCAACAGCTTCTTCGCCGTCATATGCGCAGTCAACTACGAAATCATCCTGTTCCAAGCTGAACTTAATACCCTTTACTATTGTTCTTTCGTCATCAACAACCAAAACTTTTTTACTCATATTCCACCCATTCCTATAAAATTGTTATACAGTAATGTATTCCTTTATCTTTGAAAAAAGCTTGTCCTTAATTCCGGATATCTTCTTGATATCCTCAACGGATTTAAAACTTCCGTTTTCTTGACGGTACTTAACGATCCTCGCCGATATACTGTCCCCAATTCCCGGGAGAGTCTTAAGTTCATCCTCAGAAGCGGTATTTATATTGATAAGCCCGCTGTCCTTTGAATTTGTATCAACATTAAGTTCAGTATTGTCGCAGGTAAATACCCCATCCGCCAACACATCGCTTTTTTCCATCATCTTTTCCGTCTCTTCCCGAGTCGGAATACGCAGTTTTGCCCCATCGGAAATTTCCGCTGCAAGATTGATATAATCCGTATCAGCCTCGTCGCCAAACCCTCCGGCGGCATTAACGGCATCATTTACCCGGCTTCCGACAGAAAGCTCATAAACTCCGGGCGAAGTCACCGCTCCACATACATATACAACAAGTACTTTGGAAACTATATCTTCAGATTGACCGGATATTGCTTCATCTGCACTGCTGTCTGATAATAATTCGTTTCCCGCATCACAAAGCACATTGCTCATAACTGGCTCTGTTCCGGCCTTTGCTGAGGTGCACCCCGCAAGAAAAAGCGATATAAACGTGACACCTGTCAGCATAATAAAAACTTTGCGCATGATCCCTCCATAACAAGAGGTCCCCGCCATGCATTTTTTATTCTAGTCCATCTAACTCAAATTATCAAGCGAAATTAACATATGTTAATCTCCCTCTTCAGAAAGTCCTTCAATCAATGCGTCATCCATCGGATCCATGATGTATTCTTCTTCATATGTTTCTCCGGTCTTCCGTATGCTTACCTGAGTCTTAATTTTTTCAGAAACTTGTTTAAGCGTACTGTTACATTCAGATCCATCCCAAATTTTGATAAACGCAATCTCAAGTTCCATCCAGAGATTACTTGTCTCAATGGTCTTGGGCATAGGAACAGATGAAGCATAAACCTTTACAAATGTCTCCAGATCCTTTATCGGGTACTGTACACCTTGGTGAGCGGCAAGTTTGCCTGACATTGTATACAGATCTCCACTAAGATCCCTGCACAGATACTTGGCAAAAAGATTCGCCTCTTCAATATTCTCAGAAAATCCGTTTACAACAATACAATCCGTAACAGACATTGTCTTAGCCCCGTACTCATCGGTAAGATCCGGTATAGGAGCTACTCCGTATTCAAATTTCCTCTTAGGAGCTGTTCCGAAATTAGTTTTTTCGTTACTGGTAACTTCATTGATTCTGTCAAAAATATCCGTTGTCGCAATGGTAAACACTATCTTACCGTCAGCGAAATCCTTAACTATGGAATCATAGTCGATTGTACTCGCATCAATAGCAAAGAACTGACTAAGCTGCTGATAAATCTTCATACAGCTTATCGTATTTTCATCATAGATGTTTATGAGCTCGGCATTATCACCGTTCTCACCACCTACATCCATATATTTTCCAACAAAGAAATAATTATAGAAAATATCTGTAACGTCCCACTTAAAGACATCAATCTGGTCGGGCGCGTTGTATCTTCCTGAAAACTCGATGATATCCTGAATTGAAGTAGGAATCTCTTCTTTCATCCTCTGCTCAACTTCTGCCATAAGCTCGGGATCTTTTTCAGCTTCCGCAAGCTTCTCATTCATCTGATCAACCTGCGCGTTCTCTTTACTTGCAGCCATAACATCATCTGTTGCAACAACTTCCTCATTGTTGTTTTCCGAATCATCGCCTGCAATCTTGGGAGCATTATCTCCCTGTGAAGATGCTATATCGATCTTATCTTCTTTATCTTTATCATCAGAGGACTCTTCCTCACTCTTTTCAGCATCGCCTTCGCCCTCTTCGGAATTCTCTTCTTCGGATTCTTCCTCTTTGTCACCTTCAAGAGCCTGCTGAACGCTCTCTCTTTCTTTGAGTATTTCTTCCAATACAAAATCTTCGAGATATGTCTTGTTGTAAACAAGAGCACTTGTCTCGAAATAGAAAGGATAAGCAATAAATTTATCGTTGTATTTTACGGAAGAAAGCGCTGCTTTAGGGAAGAAAGCATCGCTGAAATATCCGTCCGAATTGTCACATTCAATGGCAAGTCCCGCATAATACGCTTTCTCCAATACGTCGTTTGTGGCAACGTACAAATCGGGATACTCACGGTCATTCAAAGACTCCACATTTATTTTCTCAAGAAACTCACTTTCGGGAACGCACTTAGGCTCAATACGAACACGCTGTCCAATTTTCTGAGACGATGTATAAGCCATCGCCTTACTGAAAATATACGGAGTAAGTGCCTCGTCGGTGTACCAGATCCTTATTGTCTCCCTATTAAGCCAGTTGGAGTGTGATTCATATATACTCCCACCATAGAGCGCATTATATGCCACTATGGCTATCATGCCAAAAGCAAGTAAAGTTGAAATTAGTCTGTTTTTTAATCTCATAAATTCCCCAGACATGAATCTAAAATTTCGATCATGTCATCCACATTTTCTTTAGTTATTATAAGAGATGGAACAAACCTGATGATCTCAGCTCCGGCGTTAATTAATATTAGTCCCTTCTCAAGAGCCATATTTATTACATCAGCTACAGGCCTGTTAAACACAAGACCCTGCATAAGTCCGGCGCCTCTTCTGTCGATAATAAAGTCATAGCGGTCCTTAAGTTCATCAAGTTTATTTTCAAGATAAGGAGCTACTTCCCTTACATTTTCTATTATATTGTCTTGGTTAAATAAATCAAGAACTTTGTTAACTGCAGCACAAGCAAACGGATTTCCGCCGTATGTAGTGCCGTGATCTCCTGCAACAAGCGAATTGGCGCCAACTTTCTCCGTCATGAGGAATGCGCCGATAGGCACACCGCATCCCAAAGCTTTTGCAGTTGTCATGATATCGGGTTTGATGCCAAACTTCTGCCAAGCGTACATATATCCCGTTCTTCCCATTCCGCACTGTATCTCATCGAGGATAAGAAGAATATCTCTTTCGTCACAAAGTTTTCTCACTTTCGTAAGAAATTCTTCAGTTGCAGGATAGATGCCGCCTTCGCCCTGTACCGTTTCCATAATGATAGCGCATGTCTTATCGTTAACGCAAGCAAGAACACTTTCAAAATCGTTAAGATTTGCAAACTTTATATTTCCAATCATGGGCTCAAACGCTTCACGATAATGAGGATTTCCCGTAACCGAAAGAGCTCCGAAAGTTCTTCCGTGGAACGAGTGGTTCATCGCGATTATCTCATGATCGGTCTTGCCGTCCTTTAAGTATGCATATTTTCTTGCGGCTTTGAGTGCGCCTTCAACAGCTTCAGCTCCGCTGTTGGTAAAAAACACCCTGTCCATGCCCGAAGCTTCTTTCATCTTCTTGGCAGCCTCGATGGCAGGTACGTTGTAATAATAATTTGATGTGTGAAGAAGCTTGTCTATCTGACTCTTTAGCGCATCATTATAATCTTTGTAATTGTATCCAAGGGCAAAAACAGCTATTCCGGACACAAAATCCAGATACTTTTTGCCATCAAGGTCGTAAAGATAAACTCCGTCTCCCTTATCAAGAACTATCTGATAACGGTTGTATGTATGAAGTAATGCCTTCTCTGCTTCATCGATATACTGCTTCATTAATTCACTCATCTTTTCTGTCTCCCAAACTCAATTATTCATTGCAAGCGCGTCGTCATCCGACATAAACATTGTTCCGATACCTTTTTTGGTAAAGATCTCAAGAAGAAGGCAATGTGGAATCCTTCCGTCGAGAATATGCACGTTATTAACGCCTTTTCTGATGGCGTCCGTACAGTTGTTGAGCTTCGGAAGCATACCGCCTCCGATATTTCCCGATGCAATAAGAGCATCTGCTTCAGAACATGTAAGTCTTGAAATAAATGATGAAGGATCTTTGATATCTTTGTACACGCCCTCTATATCCGTAAGGAATGCAAGTTTGTTTGCTCCCACAGCCTTTGCAACCGCACATGCAGCGTCATCTGCATTTATGTTGTATGTATCAAAATTATCATCAAGTCCCACAGGCGCTATGATAGGAAGATAATCGTTGTCCAAAAGATCAAAAAGAATCTTGGGATCAACAGAATCAACCTCTCCCACATATCCTATATCCTTGCCGTCCGAAAGTTTCTTTTTTACATGAAGAAGTCCCGAATCCTTACCGCTTATACCGATTGCCTTAACTCCAAGCTCCTGAACCATGGTAACAAGCTGCTTATTGACTCTTCCGAGAACCATCTCAGCAATCTCCATAGTCTCAGAATCGGTAACTCTGAGTCCGTTTATAAATTCAGCCTCTTTTCCGACCTTGGAAACCCAAGAGCTTATTGCCTTTCCGCCGCCGTGTACGATAATAGGCTTAAAACCTACAAGTTTAAGCAAAGTAACGTCGGTTATTACGTTCTTCTGAAGCTCCGCATTGCTCATTGCGCTTCCGCCGTACTTAACAACTATAATCTTTCTGTTGAATTTCTGAATATATGGAAGTGCCTCTACAAGTACTTCCGCTTTTTTCAATACATCCTGCATATCCTTGTCCATTTCTCAGCTCCTATAATCTGCATTTATTTTGACGTAATCGTAAGTAAGATCGCAGCCCCAAGCTGTTGCCTGTGCATCGCCCTCGTTCATGTTTACAAAAACAGTTACCGTATCTTCTTTCATTATCTTAAGTGCCTCGTCCTCATCGAAAACGATGGGAGTTCCTCTGTGGAACACCTCAAGTTTGCCCGCTTTACTCTCAAAGAAAAGCTCAACATCGTTCTGATCGAACTGCGCTCCCGAATATCCCATAGCGCATAGGAATCTTCCGAAATTGGCATCGCATCCGAATACAGCCGCCTTGGAAAGATTTGATCCGACGATTGCTTTTGAAAGCGTCTTGGCATCTTCTTTGGACTTGGCATTTATGACCTTTGCTTCAAAGAGCTTACTTGCGCCCTCTCCGTCCGCCGCCATCTTCTTGGCAAGGAACTCGCACACATACAAAAGAGCACTCTTAAAAGTCTCGTAATCTTCATTTTTATCTTTTATTATATCGTTTCCCGCTTTTCCGTTCGCCATGCACAAAAGCGTATCGTTTGTGGATGTGTCTCCGTCTACGGTTATCATGTTGAATGTATCCGAAACAACTTCACTCACAGCTTCCTGCAAAAGCTTTTTCTCAATAGCTATATCTGTTGAAAGAAAAGCAAGCATCGTGCACATATTCGGATGGATCATTCCCGATCCCTTGCTCATTCCGCCGAGAACCACTTCTTTTCCCGATATTTCAAAAGAAACGGCAACTTCCTTGTTGACGGTATCTGTGGTCATGATTGCTTTGGACGCCGCTGTTCCCGCTTCTATGCTGCTGTCCAGAGTCTTACTCATCTTCTCAACGCCGGCAACAAGCTTATCTACAGGAAGTTGCATGCCTATAACGCCTGTAGATGCAACAGCTACAGAATCAAATTGAACGCCAAGGCTCTTCTCCACAGCTTTTGCCGTAGCTTCACATGCATCAAAGCCCTCTTTTCCCGTACAAGCATTTGCTATTCCTGAATTGATAACAACCACCTGCATGGGCTTTCCTGAATCGACTATCTGCTTATCCCACTGCACACATGCCGCTTTTACAACATTACTTGTAAAAGTTCCCGCACATACGCAAGGTGTGTCCGAATATACCAAAGCCATATCCGTTCTGTCCTTGTACTTGATACCTGCCTCACAGCTTGTCGCCATAAAGCCCTTTGCTGCTGTAACTCCGCCTTCTGTTACTTTCATGTCTTTTCTCCCGATAATCACTTGTTAAATACTGTAAGATTCTCTTCATTTAGAATAAAGTCGTAATAATTCATGTCAGAGCGCAATGTCCAGCCCATCTTCTGCCAGAATTTGTTTCCGACTTCATTTGTCACAAAAGCATTTAAACATACCTTGTTGATTTTCTCTTTTCTGAGCGCATCGTAGCAAAACTCAACCATTTTTTTGCCTATACCGTGCATTCTGTACGCTTCGCTCACACATACATGGTACAGACACGCTCTCCTGCCGTCATGTCCGCACAGAATTGCTCCTACAATCTTGCCGTCTTCAACATCCACCGCGCTGAGTCCCGGATTTCTTTTTATAAATCTCTCTATATCCTCTCTGGAATCGTCTATCGACCTGATTCCAAAGCCGCGGATGGACATCCACAGCGAAAAAACGTCGTCATAATCCTCAACTGTCATTGCACGAACCATTAGTATCACCCGTCATCTTTCGTCTGTATAATTACGGGAAGCAAGGCGCAGACTCAAGTCCCATAGACTCTTTAAGTCCAAAGAGGATGTTCATGTTCTGAACAGCCTGTCCCGCAGCTCCCTTTACCATATTGTCAAGCGCACCCATCATCACGATCCTGCCTGTGCGCTCGTCAATCTTAAATCCAATATCCACAAAGTTACTTCCTTCAACCCATCTTGTCTCAGGATAAACTCCGTCGCCGAGAAGTCTTATGAATGTCTCATCCTTGTAATACTTCTCGTATGCAGCCATAACATCAGCCGCTGTGGGGAGTTTGCCATCTTTTTTATTAAGTGTTGCATATTCTGTTGCAAGGATTCCTCTGTTCATAGGAACAAGGTGAGGTGTGAAATTGATCACTATCTCTTTTCCCGCAGCGTAGCCAAGCTGTTCTTCAATCTCCGGAGTGTGTCTGTGATTTGTTACTCCGTAGGGCTTACTGCTCTCATTTACTTCGCAGTAAAGATTTGCAACCTTAGCTCCTCTTCCGGCTCCCGAGACACCGCTCAGAGCATCCACGATAAGAGTATCCGGATCTATCAGACCCTCTTTTACAAGAGGATATGCCGTAAGGATCGAGCATGTCGTATAACATCCGGGATTAGCAACGATTCTTGTACCCTTTATCTTGTCTCTGTTTATCTCACAAAGTCCATATACGGCTTCGTCTATAAACTGAGGCGCTTTATGTTCTATTTTATACCATTTTTCGTACACCGATACATCCTTTAATCGAAAATCAGCGGAAAGATCAATGACTTTTACCTTATTCAATATTTCTTCATTTACGAGTGATGCACAGAGTCCCTGGGGAGTTGCTGTGAAAATGACATCCGCAGCATCGGCGAGTTCTTCCATATTGTCGTCCATGCACTTTGCATCCACTATCTTAAAGAAGTTTCCGTATACACTGCTGTACTTCTCATCCACGTAGCTTCTTGAGCCATACCATACAACCTCAGCTTCAGGATGTCCCTGTATGATCCTTACCAATTCAGCCCCTGCATATCCGGTGGCACCGATTATTCCGACTTTAATCATTTTTATTCAACCTCGCAAAATTATAATAAAATGAATTTAAACTATTAAATATACGGTATATAAACTTGTTTCAGTATACGACCGCAAAATAAATTATGCAACCCGTTTTTAAATATTTATGCAATTTTTGATGTAATTTTTAAATATTTATTCATTTCGGTATTGATTTTTGCATTTTTCGAGAGTATATTATGGTAAGTGGAATTGAGAAATTCGAAAATAAATACCATTATCAAATGGAAGAAAGGGAATAACATGGCAAAAGAAAAGGTTATTTTGGCTTATTCAGGCGGACTTGATACAACTGCTATCATTCCGTGGCTTAAAGAAAATTTTGATTACGAAGTTGTATGCGTATGCATCGACTGTGGTCAGGAAGAAGAACTTGACGGACTTGAAGAGAGAGCTACAAGCTGCGGTGCAAGCAAGCTCTACATCCTCGATGTAGTTGACGAGTTCTGTGATGAATACGTAGTTCCTTGCGTACAGGCTCATGCCGTATACGAGAACAAATACCTTCTCGGAACATCTATGGCTCGTCCTCTTATCGCAAAGAAGCTCGTTGAGATTGCAAGAAAAGAAGGCGCTGTTGCAATCTGCCACGGTGCTACAGTTAAAGGAAACGACCAGATCCGCTTTGAGCTCGGTATCAAGGCTCTCGCTCCCGACATCAAGATCATTGCTGCTTGGAGAAACGACAAGTGGACAATGGATTCACGTGAGTCAGAAATCGAATACTGCAGACAGCACGGAATCAACCTTCCTTTTTCAGCAGATTCAAGCTACAGCCGTGACAGAAACCTTTGGCATATATCACACGAGGGACTTGAGCTCGAAGATCCTGCAACCGAGCCCAATTACAAGCATCTTTTAGTACTCGGCAAAACTCCCGAAGATGCTCCCGACGTTCCAACAACAGTAACAATGACATTCGAGGCAGGTGTGCCCAAGTCAGTTAACGGCAAAGAGATGAAAGTTTCAGACATCATCCGCACGCTCAACAAGCTCGGCGGCGAGAACGGAATCGGAATCGTTGACATCGTCGAGAACCGTGTAGTCGGAATGAAGTCACGTGGCGTATACGAGACTCCCGGCGGAACAATTCTCTATGAAGCACATCAGCAGCTCGAAGAGTTGATTTTAGATCGTGATACCTATACAATGAAGAAAGATATGGGCAACAAATTTGCCGATATAGTATACGAAGGGAAATGGTTTACTCCTCTTCGCGAGGCTGAACAGGCATTTATCGAATCAACTCAGAAGTATGTAACAGGTGAAGTTACATTCAAGCTCTACAAGGGCAACATCATCAAGGCAGGAACAAAATCACCTTACTCTCTCTACAACGAGAGCATCGCATCATTCAAGACAGGTGACCTTTATGACCACCACGATGCTGAGGGATTCATAAACCTCTTCGGACTCTCTTCAAAGGTTCGCGCTATGAAGATGCAGGAAGTAGCCAAGAATAAATAATTTATGAATTCACTTTCTTTATTGATAATCTATTTTGTATCAGTAAATATTATAGGGTTTGCCTTAATGGGAAACGATAAGCGAAGGGCGCGCAAAAACGCCTTTCGCATTCCCGAGGCAACCCTTTTTGCTTTTTCAATTATAGGAGGAAGCCTTGGAATGCTCATCGGAATGTACACTTTCAGGCACAAGACCAAGCATTGGTCATTCAAGCTCGGCATCCCGATCATTCTGCTCGTGCAGATACTGCTCTGCGTACTGATGCGCTTATCTCCCATAAACTTTAGTTTCATTTAAGTATTTTTTGCCCTACCGGGAAACCGGAGAAAGGAAACGACGGGCTGTATGCCCGCCAATAGGTAGTTATGTACTTTGCAATATGTGATGACAATATCGCCGACAGGAAGCAGTCTGAAAGGCTTCTTAAGAGACAGGCTGACAGGATCTTTAAAGAGAAGGAAGAAAGGATTTATCTTCATTCTTACGGAAACGTTGATGCCTTCATGTCTAAGCCGCAGATGTATCAAGCTTTATTCATAGATATGACATCGAGCGACCACGACGGAATTGATATTGCAAAACTGCTCCTTGATATGGGCATAGCAAAGCCTATCATACTCTGCTGTTCTTCCATTGATTACAGAGAAAGAGCTAAGGAAGAAGGGCTCGAGGCAGAAAATCTGTACTTTCTCGATAAGCCCATAAAAGTCGCAGAGATCACAGCTATGGTCGATACCATTATGGAAAAAAGAGAAGTTCCCGCAGCCAAGCTTGAGCTGCGCGATCACGACGGAACTGTCTACGCAGGCGGCGACGACATCGTATGCGTAAAAGGAAAAGGCCAGGAGATCAATATTTATCTCGCTGACGGCCGCAAGCTGAACCTCCTCTCCACGGTATACGACTTTTTCTACGAATGCGGTGCATTTCCCCAGATCTGCCCCGTTTCAGACAACGCACTCATAAATGTCAATCACATACAAAAGAAATCTCTGCTGTCCGTAAAGATGAACAACGGAGAATCTTTCCTGATCTCGCTCTACTATCGCGATTCCATCAACGACGCAATAGAGAAATGCTGCCGGGAAGGCGCGGATTCATAAGCTCCATTCAAAATCCGAATGATAGAAGGCTCCAGACACAGAGCTATATTGCAAGCCATACGCCGATGCAGTGCACGCAGTCTTTTCACACCTTTTCGTTAATACCCAGATAAGCTGCGCCTTCTACGCCATTCTTATCTGGGTTCACGTTGTTCTGCGCCGATCGGGATGTACCACAATATGCCAAGTTAAAGAATTCTTTACGGAGACAGTCGTACGTGGTATTATACAATAAGTAGTATTTAAAACTACTTTACAAAGTTTTTTGGAGGATTTATGAGTTATAAAATTGTAGTAGACAGCGGCTGCGATCTTCCCGCACAGTACAGGCACGACCCTCGTTTCGAGTTCGTTCCTCTCATCCTGCAGGTTGGTGGGCACGTGATTGTCGATGATGATACATTTGACCAGAAAGACTATCTGGCCAAAGTAGCTGCCTCTGAAGATTGCCCGAAGACAGCTTGTCCTTCACCGGATCTATTTATGAACGCGTACGACTGCGACGCAGATGATATATATGTTGTTACACTTACTTCAAAGCTGAGCGGAAGCTACAACAGCGCTCTTCTTGGTAAAAACCTTTATTTCGAAGAAATTGGAGAAAAAAACATTCATATAATTGATTCTATGTCAGCAAGTTGCGGCGAAGGAAACATCGCACTCATGGCTATGGAACTTGCTGAGTCGGGTCTTCCGTTTGAGGAAGTCGTAGAAAAGCTCGAAGCATATCGCGATGAAATGAACACCTATTTCGTACTTGATTCACTTGAAACTCTCAGAAAGAACGGACGTCTTACGGGAATGAAAGCTTTCGTAGCTTCCACCCTCAACATAAAGCCCGTCTGTTACGCCCTTCACGGCGAAATCGTTCAGAGAAGCCAGGGAATCGGTATGAAGAAAGCGCTTGTCAAAATGGTTGAGATAATTGAAGCCGAAGTAAAGAACACAGAATCAAAGAGACTTATGATCTCTCACGTAAACTGTTTTGAAAGAGCATCTGTCGTAAAAGACATGATTCTCAAGAAAGTACCTTTCAAAGAGGCAATTATAGTCGACACCGCAGGTTTATCATCAACCTACGCAAACGACGGCGGTATAATCGTTACTTGCTAAATCAAGCACACGAGAACAAAGGAGCTAAGCGCATATGCGTTCAGCTCCTTAATTAGTTTCTTAATATTAAGTTTTTTGGTTTTGCTTATTAATTGATCTTCTTAACACTGTCTCCGGGAACCATGTGTCCCTCAAGTATCATAACGCCCTGTCTGTAACGCTCTCCACCTATTTTACGGATAAGGTTATAAATCGCATTTCTACCCATCTCGTAAGTATCTACTTCATATGTTGTGAGCTTGATATCACACAGACCCGGGAAGATATAATTGTCGTAACCAACAACCGAGATATCCTCGGGAACTCTGTATCCGTTCTCTTTAAGACGCTTGATAAGCATACTTGCTGCCACATCACAATTACAGAAGAATGCTGAAGGCATCTCTTCGGGAAGTTTAAAGAATCTGTTATAATCCATCTCTCCGGTTGAAAGATCTCTGTCGGGAATAATCCACTCTTTTCTGAAAGGATGACTGTGCTCGAGTAATGACTTCATATAGCCCAGATACCTGTCTGTGATATTTCCTTCAGCCATAACGGTTCCTACAAACGCAATGGTCGTGTGACCCATATCAAAAAGATAATTTGTAAGAAGATATGCGCCGTGGAAACTATCTGCAACGACAGCATCCTCATCTCCTGTATGGTTACAGAAATCAAGATAGATCATCGGCATGGAGAAATTCTCTTTGATAGATTCAAGATACTCTCCGTCCAATCTTCCGATAACGATGATACCGTCTACCTTCTTATCCGCAACTATACGCGGGAAATTCTTTTTCTTCTCGCTCTGTTCGGTTACAACTTCGAGCATGGTAAAGCATCCCATCTCCATCGCAATCTGAGATACTTTCTGATGCATCTTGGTATAGTATGAGCTGTATTCGGTCATATTATTCTCGGAAATGAGAAGACCTATTGTGTAGCTCTTACTGAAGATATCTACTTTGCGAGAAACAGACGGAATATATCCCATCTCATTTGCAAGAGCATGAATCTTCTCTCTGAGTTCATCGCTCATGCCTTTTTGTCCTGATAATGCTTTTGATACTGTGACAGTGCTAACCCCAATCTTTTCAGCAATGTCTTTTAATCTAACTGTTTTAGCCATTTTACCCCTCTATGGACATTTTTTATTTATAGTATAACGTATAATCATCAAAAAATATACATAAAATTTAAATTATCTTATTTTTTCTTCATTTAAGTAGTTGTGTTTTCTTATAAATGGCGCATTATTTAATTTTAAAAAAAAACTGCACAAACAGCTATAATTATCATATAATTTTTTCCGGGAGACATTAATATTAAGGAGACCATATGAACGCACTCAAAATAACCAACAACAAAATCTTTATGGCAAAACTCTTAACTACTGAGGCTTTTGACCACTACAAGGTCGAAGAGATCACAATCGAAACCTTCAATACATTCTCAATCGACGGACACATAAACAGAGAATTTTACAAAGATACAACGGAGGATTCCGAAAATATCCCTACCGATACTTTCTCACTCTGGTCGGAACTTCGTCCCACATGCCTGAATCTCATAAAAGGGAAAAGAACTCCCGTGAGCTTCAAATTCGTCTTCCATGCAGATGATAAGACAAAAGAGACTGTGATTGCCGGTTCAGGTGAAAACATCGATCCTTCTCAGATCACTCTTGGGATAAATATCAGATTCTCAAACAACGAGCTTCTTATCACTACAGGAACCGCATATAACGTCTTTACCCTCGATAAGAGCATAGAAAAAGCCTGGGACAATTACTTCCCAAGCTTCCTTGAATCATGTGAAATCGATGCTCAGGCACTTTGATGTCTGCTCAGAATGCCTATGAGATCGTCATATTTTAACTTAATATGGTCATAATAAGGCTCATAGCCTTCCATACTGCCCGCTCTTAAAATCTCCGTCAGATCGAACACCTGCGAATAAAAGCCTTTAAGACCCAGATTGGCGCTCACTCCCTTAAGTGCATGCACCGCTTTGAACGCCTCGGATACATTCTCTTCTCCCAGATATTTGGACAGACTGTTCATACTGGGATCGTTGAGGAATCTGAGCATAAATTTGGCTATAAGATCTTCGTTGCCCATAAATCTGTTGCGGACATCTTCCCAATCTACGCCCCACTCTATCAGTTCCTTCTTAAAAGAATCATCCATTATCGCACCTCGCCAAAAGTCTGTTTTTCACGTATTGATTTACGTTTTACAGTATTTAATTAGATTTTACACTATATAATTACCCTCGGCAAGTTCGTTTATTCTGTGGAAACACCGCTCAAATCGGCATTTCCTCAATTCTCCATAGTAGAAAGCTTCTCTGCCTGATCTGCGGCTATCAGCGAATCAATGATCTCATCGATATCGCCGTCCATTATCTGATCTATCTTATAGAGAGTCAGATTTATTCTGTGATCCGTCACGCGTCCCTGATGGAAATTGTAAGTTCTTATCTTCTCGGATCTGTCTCCGCTTCCAACCTGACTTCTTCTGAGCTCAGCCGCATCCTCGTGCTGCTTTGCCTGCTCCATCTCATAGAGCTTCGCCCTAAGGACCTTAAGCGCTTTCGCCTTATTCTGCTGCTGACTCTTTTCATCCTGACAGGAAATAACTATTCCCGTAGGAAAATGCGTAAGTCGCACAGCCGAATCCGTTGTATTTACGCACTGTCCGCCGTTTCCGGACGCTCTGAACACATCGAACTTGCAATCGTTCATATCGATGTCAACTTCAACATCCTCAACTTCAGGCATGATAGCCACCGTGATCGCTGAAGTATGTATTCTTCCGCCCGATTCCGTTGCAGGAATCCTCTGAACTCTGTGCACTCCGCTCTCGAATTTCAGTCTGGAATATGCGCCGTTTCCTTTTATCATAAAGCTGACAGCCTTGATTCCACCTATTCCTATATCTTCCACGCTCATTGTCTCAACACGCCAATTCTGTCTCTCAGCATAACGTGTGTACACCCTGTACATATCCGCAGCAAAAAGAGCAGCCTCATCGCCGCCTACACCTGCGCGTATCTCAACTATTACGTTTTTATCATCATTTGGATCCTTGGGCAAAAGAAGTATCTTAAGCTTCTCTTCATATGAAGGGATCATGCTCTTTGCTTCAGAAAGCTCTTCCTTGAGCATCTCCTTCATATCGGGATCGTTCTCCTCATCAAGAAGAGCAAGACTCTCTTCAATAGTCTCCTTGCACTTCTTATATTCAAGATAACACTCAACAAGAGCTTCCAGGCTCTTTTGCTCCTTCATAAGAGCTCTGAATCTGTTCTGGTCCGAAATAACCACGGGATTGTTAAGTTCCATGGTAATATCTTCATATCGTCTTAAAATGTCTTCCAACTTATCAAACATATATCTACCTACTTTTTAGTAATAACAAGCTCTTATAACTCTGTCATTTCCGCCATAATCTTTGATTACTTCTATATCGTGATACTTACTCTCTTTTTCAAGGAGCTCTTTTACGCAGTCAGCCTGATCGTATCCTATCTCAAGGAACACATAAGCACCCGCATATAAGTATTCTCCGACGTTTTCCGCAATTCTCCTGTAAAAAACAAGTCCGTCTTCGGATCCGTCCAAAGCAAGCCTTGGTTCATAATCTTTTACCTCAGGCGCAAGACTCTCTATAACGTCAGTCCTGATATAAGGCGGATTCGAAACCAATATATCGAACTTCCCCACTGTTTTATCAGGGAAAAGATCTGTCTTTATAAACTCACTTCTCTCACCAAGCCCAAGTTTAGCCGCGTTACCTTTCGCAACTTCAAGTGCTTCCTCGGAAATATCAGTGCAGAGAACCTTCGTTTCATTTGTAAAATTAAGTATACTAAGACCAATACATCCCGAGCCCGTGCAAAGATCGAGAACCCTCATCTTATCTTCGCAGAACCTGAGCGCCTCTTCGACAAGTATCTCCGTGTCCTGCTCAGGTATGAGAACAGACTTCGACACATCAAAAGTAAGCCCCATGAAGTCCATACTGCCAAGTATATAAGCGACAGGCTCCCTCTTTATCCTTCTTTCTATGAACTCATTATAGAGTTTCTCTTCTTCTTCCGACACAGGTCTGTCAGGATGGGCAAAAAGAGTGCTGTGATCCGTTTTACATATATACTCTAAAAGGAGCCGGGCATCAAGCTTAGCTTCTGTGATTCCGGCTCTTTTCAGATTATCTGTTCCATTTTCCAAACAATGTTTGTAATTCATATTTTACTTCAGAAGTTTCTCCCATTCGGAGTCATCGACGTCGTCTTCTTCCCAATGTGCATCTTCTTCGTCATCGTCCCAATCGGGATCTTCATCATCCCATCTGGGTCTTCTCGGTTCAACGCCGCGTCTTGATCTTACGGGTTCATCTTCGTATCTTGGTCTCTCTGCCTCAACGTCGCCCCAATCATCAGCGTCCATACCGTCGTAGTCTGCATCTTCGTAGCCAACTCCGTCAAACTCTGTATCTTCTTCGTCTATGCCATCATACTCGGCATTTCCCGCTTCTGCGCTATCCCAATCAACGTCTTCAGGATTCAATCCGTCAAACTCTGTATCCTCTACGTCAATACCGTCATAATCCGGATCTTCGGGCTCAATAAATTCCCAATCAGGATCTTCGGGTTCAACATATTCGTCATCCCAATCCGCATCTTCCGCATCATAATTAAGATCCGCGTCATCCGGATAAGGTTCATCATCGTATCTGTCATCTGCATATCTGCCATCAGCATATCTGTCATCATATCTGTCGTCCGCATACCCATCGTCAGCATATGTATCTTCCGAATATCTCTGATCTTCGTAGGATTCATATTCATCGTCCTGTTCGGTTCTGGCAGTTTTACGTCTTTCGACAATTCTGTTGCTACTCTCATCTTCCATATTGTAACCAAAAGAATCCATAAAAAATCTCTTCCAGTCAAATACAGCCTCAACAGACTTGATCGCAACTTCGATCATCTGATCGTCAGGCTCCTTGGTTGTAAGTCTCTGCAACCAAAGACCCGGAGCTGAAATAATTGTGATAAGGAAAAAGTCGCTCTTTCCCGCAATTCTGATTATCTCATATGAAATACCCGAAATAACAGGAAGGAGTAAGATTCTGATCACAATCTTAGCAAGAATAGAATCAACTCTTACAAAAAAGAACACTACAATGCTGACAAACATTACAAACAGTATAAAACTGCTTCCGCATCTCTTGTGGAGCCTTGAACTGTTTCTTACATTCTTAACAGTAAGAGGTCTTCCGCCTTCGATACAGTTAATACATTTGTGTTCCGCACCATGATACCGGAATAGTCGTTTTATATCTTCCATCCTTGATATCATAAGTACATAAATGATGAAAATGACAATTCTTAAAGCACCTTCCGCAATAGCAATAAGGGATTCGTTTCTTATATATTTCCCTGCTATCTCAGAAAGTACGTATGGGAGCACCATAAAAAGTGCAATAGCGAAACCAAAAGAAGCGAGCGTGGTAAAGAACATGAGCACTTTGCCCTCATGTCCACTGGATACTTTATCAAGTTCCTCATCGAACTTGGAAGGCTTTTTACTTGCATCCTCTTCATAGAACGAAGATGAATGATTTATTGCCTTAAGTCCAAGCATAAGCGAATCGATGAATACGAATATTCCTCGAACAAATGGGATATTAAGCAGCTTACTGCCGTACGCTACTCCATGAAATTCATCGATCTCTACGTCAATTTCGCCGTTAGGCTTTCTGACTGCGACAGAATACATGTCCTTGTTGCGCATCATAACGCCTTCAAGTACTGCCTGTCCTCCAATTCCGGAATAGTGATCTATCCTGCGTTTTTTCATCCTTATACCTCACTCGTATTTTTTATAAACGCTTTAAAAACTCGTGATTAACAACATTTATCAAAAGAGCTTCTCACTCGCGAAATGCTATCGCGCGAGCGAAATTGAATAAAAAAGGTTGAGACCAACAGCCTCAACCTCTCTCTTAATTTCTACATTTTACTGATTGCTCATGCCGTATTTCTTGTTGAACTTATCAATACGTCCACGAGCAGCTGTAGCCTTCTGCTGGCCTGTGTAAAACGGATGGCACTTAGAGCAAATTTCTACGTGGATATCGCTCTTAGTTGATCCAACTGTAAATGTGTTACCGCAGTTGCAAGTAACAGTGGCCTGATGGAATTCCGGCTGAATGTCCTGTCTCATCTTTTCTCACCTCTCTATATACAAAGAATCTTCTTAAATACTATAGTGTCTGCCGTTTACAACAGCTATATAAATATAACATACAAAAAATTCTTATGCAAGTGTTTTTTTAAGCGACAGGATATTCAGGTATATAGCCTGTTCTCTGATATTCTTTGTAATATTTTGAGATTTTGCTCGTATAGATTACAGCACAAATTCCGCAAATAATAATGTACCATCCTCCGGGAGTATGTAAAGCTATTAACATATATATTAAGTTAATAATACCATATACCAAATACGCAATCGATGCGCCAAAGCTATACAACAGATGAATTGCCACAGACAATCCAAGCATGATAAGCAGATCGACAATGGAGCCCATTCCGATACACATCAAAGCAACATTAATACCGCATATAACATACATGCCTATTACTGTTCCTGTTATACCTTTCTTAAGCTTCGCAAAAACAGGAAGGTTTATAAACTCCTTCTTTTTAAGCGTAGCATAACCGTAAGCAGCTGCAGGACCTTCTTTTTTCTCCAAGATATTATCAAGCGGATCTGCAGATGCCGCATTCATAGGATTCGAATTCATCATCCCGCCGTTGTATGCAGGGTTTGCATTGTACGGATTGGGATTAACAGGATTTGCATTATACGGATTCGCATTGACCGAATTTGCATTATATGAGTTTGTATTAGTCGGATTTGCGTTTACTGTATTATTATATACCTGATGTGCGCTATCTGTATATACCGATGCATTCTCCTGCATTGAAGTTGCGGATACAACTGTGCCGCAACATGTACAAAATCTTGCGTTTGGTTCAATCTCTGTTCCACAATTATTGCATATCATTTCTCATTCCTCTTTTTTAAATTAATTGTTAACACTTTACTGATTATAGCACACAAGTTCAATCTAAAAAAGATGTTTCTGAAAAATATTTTAATATTTTTCTCTTTTTCTTAACACCAGAAAACGTGCAGTTTTATGCATTCCCCTTCAAATATTTTCTGAGTTTGTTCTTTATTCTCTGCATTGCATTATCTGTTGATTTCTCATCCCGACCAAGGACACCCGAAATATCTTTTATGCTCATACCTGTGATGTACAGATCCAGAACCTGCCTCTCAAAGCTGCTGAGACTGTTGTCTATCTCTTTTTCAAGAGCCTCCAGATCTTCTTTATCGATCACACGCTGCTCGGGAGTCGAGCCCGCATCGGATTCAAGCACATCTTCCAGCGCCACCTCTCCTTCCGAATTTGAATCACTATTTTGAGAATAGAGAGATATATAACTGTTTAGCGGCGCGTGTTTCTTCCTATTAGAAGCTTTAATTGCCGAGTACATCTGTCTTGAGATACACAGCTCCGCAAAAGTGGCAAAGCCGGCGTCTCTTCCGAAATCATAATCTCTGATGGCTTTGAACAGACCTATCATGCCCTCTTGAATCAAATCATCTCTGTCTGCACCAAGAATAAACATGGACACAGCTTTTTTGCGAACAAGGTTCTTGTACTTGTTCATAAGAAAGTCCATGATATCCGATTCATTAAAGCTCTCATCCCTCATTCCGGATATGAGCTGCTCATCACTAAGATCTTCCCATGATTTTCCCATAGATATTCTCACATAAGTCTCTGTCTTACAACCTCAAAAGCGAGTACACCCGCAGCCACCGAAGCATTGAGCGAATCTATGTCGCCCTTCATGGGAATAGATGCGACCATATCACACTTCTCTTTTACAAGTCTTCCCACTCCGCTTCCTTCATTTCCTATTACAATGCCGATGGGTCCCTTGAGATTAAGCTTATACATCTCAGTACCGCCCATATCGGCGCAGGCAAACCAAAGACCTTTTTCTTTTAATTCCTCTATTGTCTTGACAATATTTGTCACCTTCGCAACAGGTGTGTAATTAATCGCACCTGCGGAAGCCTTTGCAACCGTAGCGGTAAGTCCGACTGCTCTGTGCTTGGGAATAATCACGCCGTGAGCACCCGCAAGGTTGGCTGTTCTGATTATCGCACCGAGGTTGTGCGGATCTTCTATATTATCAAGAATAATAACAAAAGGATCCTCATTTTTGGCTGCCGCCTTTTCAAGAATATCCTCAACCTCCGCATATTCATAGGATGCCGCATAGGCGATGACACCCTGATGCTTTCCTGTCTCAGATAGCTGATCAAGTCTCTCTTTTTTTACAAAGCTTACAACTGTGTCCTTGTGCTTTTTAGCCTCGCGCATTATTGTCTGAACGGGGCCGTCCTTGCATCCGTCAAGAACAAAGAGCCTGTCTATAGTCTTTCCTGCACGAAACGCCTCAAGAACCGCGTTTCTTCCCTCTATTATTCTGCTTTCAAAATTGTCTTCCATCTATACTTCCTCAAAATCATTTAAGAATATCAAGCTCTGCCTTTTCAATTCCCAGAGCCACAAGGTCACATGCTCTATCCATGTTGTCCGTGAGATACAGATAGCCGATAAGAGCCTCAAATCCGGTCGCTTCAAGATATTCCATGACCGATGCGTTCTTTGCCTTCGTGTGCGGTTTGGAATTGCGTCCTCTTTTGAAAACATCACTCTCCTCTTCCGTAAAAGAGTCCCTAAGAAGCTCGGCAAGCTTAGCCTGCGTGCCGGCTTTAACAATATCGCTTGCTCTTTTATGAAGTTTGTTTACCGACGTATTTCCTTTGTTCACAAGAATTGACCTTATGATGATCTCAAAGACCGCATCACCTATATACGCAAGCGTAAGAGGCGAATATGTCCTTATATCCTTGCTTTCTATCTTGAATCTCTCATTAAGATATTTGTTTAAATCAACTGCCATTTTACTCCCTCACGAGTATCCTTTATCTCAACACCCTTGCTCAAAAGCTCGTCGCGGATAGCATCTGCGGTCGCAAAATCCTTTTCCTTCTTAGCCTTTGCTCTTCTATCGATGGCATCGAGAATATAAGCCTCAAGCTCCGAATCCACTTTGGGTCCTTCGGAAAGAGCCTTCGCATGGCCTATAAGATCAAGAGAAAGAACTCTGTCAAAGCTCTCAACAAGCGCAAGCTTTGTCGCATCGTTCATATCTGCCTTGAGTACATCGTAAAGAACAGTTATAGCCATTGAAGTATTGAGGTCGTTTGCAACAGCATCCCTAAATTCGCCCTCATACTTCTCTTTTGCCTTAGCATCAACTTCTCCGCCCTCTTTAAGCTCAGCTATCTTATTGATAAGCTTATTGAAAGCACCTGTTACGTTATCAAGCGCCTCAAACGAGAACTCAAGCGGCTTGCGATAATGTGACTGCAGGCAGAAAAATCTGTAAGCAAGAGGATCGTATCCTTTTTCCTTGAGAACAGAAACTGTAAGCACGGCTCCTTTTGACTTCGACATCTTACCTGCCCTGTCGTTTAAGTGATTGCTGTGAAACCAGTATTTGCACCATGTTGAGCCGAGATAACTCTCAGACTGCGCAATCTCGTTTGTGTGATGCGGGAAGATATTGTCTACTCCACCGCAGTGGATATCTATGGTATTTCCAAGATGCTTCATTGAAATGCATGAGCACTCTATGTGCCACCCGGGATATCCAACGCCCCAAGGGCTGTCCCACTTAAGCGCCTGATCCTCGAACTTTGATTTTGTAAACCAAAGAACGAAGTCAGTCTTATTCTTTTTGTTTAAATCTTCTTCAACATCATCTCTGACGCCGACCTGAAGCTGCTCTTTTTCAACTTCCGATGAAAAGACATAGTAATTATCAAGCTTTCCCGTGTCAAAATACACGTTTCCGCCGGCAACATATGCAAATCCCTTTTCAAGAAGCACTTCTATCATATGAATAAATTCAGGAATGCAGTTAGTAGCGGGCTCTGTGATGTCGGGGCGCTTGTTTCCGACCGCATCAAAATCCTTAAAGAACGCATCGGTATAGAACTTTGCGATCTCCATAACGGTCTTGTGCTCTCTTTTTGCCCCTGCCACCATCTTATCTTCGCCTGTGTCGGCATCAGATGCAAGATGTCCGACATCGGTTATGTTCATAACTCTTTTAACCTCGTATCCCGAGTACTCAAGCGCTTTAATAAGAACATCCTGCATGATATATGTTCTGATGTTTCCTATATGAGCGAAATGATATACCGTAGGGCCGCATGTGTACATCGACACTTTGCCCGGAACTTCCGGCACAAACTCCTCAACTTTTCTTGATAATGTATTATAAAAAGAAAATGTATTTGCCATGATCTGTATCTTCTCCTTGTTATTTGACTTCATTACTGTTTCATTTCCGGTGTTATTTTATGAGCAGCCGCCGCAACAGGCTTTGGGCTCTTCGCCATTCTGAAATGTAACGTTTGTGGAATGAAGTTCAATAGGGCTTGTCAAAAGACATATCGCCTGCGATGATATTCCTTCTCCGCTTCCGGTAAATCCAAGTCCTTCCTCGGTCGTAGCCTTGACATTGATCTGACTCAGCTCTATTCCGAGTGCATCCGCGATATTCTGCCTCATTGTATCAATGTGAGGCCTCATCTTGGGCGCCTGAGCAATTATCGTCGCATCGATATTTTCGATAAGATATCGGTTCTCATCAAGCATTTTTCCCACTTCTTTTAAAAGAGCAATCGAATCAGCCCCTTTATACTTGGGATCCGTGTCCGGAAAATGCTTTCCGATATCGCCGAGAGCCGCCGCTCCCAAAAGCGCATCCATTATAGCATGCAAAAGTACATCTGCATCCGAATGTCCAAGAAGTCCCTTTTCATACGGAATCTTTACTCCGCCTATGATAAGGTCCCTGTCCGGGACAAGTCGATGTACATCATATCCCATTCCTATATGCATTTTAATCCTCCGATCTACCTGATAAACAATTCAACCAAAAAAGCCGCTGCGCAGGCGCATCCTGCCACAGTCAAAAGACTCTTTTTGTAAAAAGCAAGTATAAGTGCCACCGCAAAGCCTGCGATTGCCGAAAAACGGCTGTCTGTTGCAGACAATATGGCGGGAAACGTCATCGCCGCCAAAGTAGCATACGGCACATAATAAAGAAACGATCTTATAAAAGTACTCTTTATCTCTTTTCTTATAAGAGTAAGCGGAAGTGCCCTTATAGCATAGGTTACAACTGCCATAAGAAGAATATATGCGTATACGTTATTCATTCTCTTCCTCCCTGACAGGTGCGACCTTTGCAGCACCAGCCGCAACAAGCACTGTAATTATTATAATTCTGAATCCCGAAGATATACAATTAAGAAAAGGTGCAAAAGCAAAAATCGTGCTGAGCACCATGGCAATCACAACAACCGCGCGCACATTCTTATTTTCTCTCGTATCCGGGATTATTATTGCAATAAACATACCATAAATGGCCAGTCCCAAACAACTTATAAGCCTCTGAGGCATTATCTGCCCCGCAATGGCACCCAGAACGGTTCCAAGAACCCACCCAAACACCGAAAGCGATATAAGTCCGTATGAATACATGGGATAAAGACCGCCTTTTTTCAGAACGCTCACACCAAATATCTCATCCGTGACACCGTAAGAGATACCGAGCCTGTGAAGCGTGCCAAGCCTTGGATCAAGCCTTTGTGACAAAGCTGCAGACATAAGCATATATCTTAGATTGATTATAAACTGTAAAACCGCAAGTTCAATAAAACTTCCGTTCTCGTGAATGATCTTAAGAGCCGAAAACTGACCTGCACTCGTTACATTTAAAAGAGATGTCATCGCCGACTGAACCACAGTCATACCGATCTTGGAGCTCTCTATACCGAATGCAAAAGAAACCGCTATATATCCCAGAAATATCGGAACAGCGTCCCTGACTCCCTCTTTGAAGTCGCTGAATTTACCAATGTTCATACTCTGCCATCTATCCCCAACTTTATAGATTATTACAGCAATCCGCTATATCTTTTTGAAGTGCTCCCGATAAGCTGCCCTGAACCATCTGCTCACTTCCACCGCCTTTGGCTCCAAACTTCTCTCTTAGAAGCTGAGCTACATGCCGCGCATCGCCTCCGGCATTTCCGGAAGCTACTATATATCTGTATCCTGTCTTATCGTCCCCTGCAAATATACCACAAAATCCCTCGTGATCCTCCGCAAGCTTATTGACAGTTTTTCTCATAAGATTTGTATCCGTGTCCGCACTCTTAAACAGAAATACATTTTTAAGACTCTTGTCTATCCCAGAAAGCTCATATCCAAGGAGTTTTTCTCTTTCTGTCAAAAGATCCGCTTTAAGAGCCGCATTGTCATCTTTCAGCTTATCAACCGATGCAACAACCTTGTCAAAAGATGTTGAAAAGCCTGCCGCAAGTCCCGATATTATGTCATGTTCTTCAGTAAGGAACTCAAATGCTCTCTTTCCGCACAAAATATTGACTCTCACGCCACCCTTGTAGTTATGGACACCCACAACTTTCAGAAATCCGACTTCTCCTGTCCTTTCAACATGAGGCGCACAACATGCGCAGATATCATAGCCTTCTATGGTAACAATACGTATGGCGCCCGTGAGCTCTTTTTTACTTCTGTAATCGATTTCCTTAAGCTCTTCTTCACTTGGAAAAGCTGCGACTACTCTCACGTTCTTCCAAATAGCTTCATTTACGAGTTTCTCTATTCTCGCCACATCTTCGCTGCTGAGCACACCGTTATAATCCATGGTTACTTCCGTATCACTAAGATGAAAGCCCACATTGTCGTAGCCAAACTCCGAATTCACGATGCCCGAGAAGATATGCTCGCCCGTATGCTGCTGCATATTGCTGAATCTGTGCTCCCAATCTATAGTGCCCTTGATACTCGTTCCCGCATCTATGCACTTATCAAGCACATGATATATCTCATCTTCGCCTGTCTCTTCACACTTCCTGATTCCTGTATACAGAACCGAGGCGCTCTCGCCGCCTTCCGTCACAAGCTTTCCTGTATCGGAAGTTTGTCCTCCCTGTTCAGGAAAAAAAGCCGTCTTATCAAGAACAGCTTCATACTTGCCGTCACCTGCCTCCTTACATGACAGGACTTCGGCGTCAAATTCATTTATATATGCATTTTCATAGTAAAGTTCTACTGTTTTACCCATAGCATGTATTTTAACACATTAAAGCAAACTGCACCACAGTTCCTGTTTGTGGTTACGTTTTCCCGGTAGCAGGTTGTAGGCAAATCTACGTGCTAGTTTGAGTAAAAACAATTCAATTCACGTAAATTTTAGCAAGTAACGAGTTTTTTACGTGAATAGAAATAAAAAGCTTGATATTATTCACGTAAATTCAAAGTAAAATCAAGTCTTTTTACGTGAAAAGAATAAAAAGCTTGATATTATTCACGTAAATCTAAAGCAAAATCAAGTCCTTTTACGTGAAAAGAATAAAAAGCTTGATATTATTCACGTAAATTCAAAGCAAAATCAAGTCTTTTTACGTGAACGGCACAAAAAATCAATGCCTTTTCACGTAAAGCAAACGCAAATCATGTAATAATTACGTGAATAATAAAGAAGAGACTGCGTCAAGCAGTCTCTATCGGTAAGTGTGATAATTCTTCGATTACTCTGTTTTTGATGATATCCTTCTCAGTCTTGAGTGAAAATGCCATCTCAGTGTAAAGAAGCTTCTCAGCCATATTTAAATATTTCTCATTAAGTGCGGCAAATTTCTTGCCCTCCGATTCGCGAATCGCTTTGATCTTATGAAGAGACTTTACAAGACTCATCATCTCATCCGCGAGATTCCTCTTGATGATCTCCGCTATCTCCGGTTCTGCCTTCTTGCCTTCGGGAAGTTCAAGTTCCGTTACTTCATCTATGTCACAGATCAACCCTTCGGCATCATCAGCACTCATTACATCGCGAACCTTATCTTCTGCTCCTTCCACAGGAACATAGATAACACTGCCCGCATCAACCGCAGAAACCATCATGTAGTACGGTTTTTCCATTCCTCTTTCAAGGAATGACGGTATAAGAATTTCTCGAACCTTACATAAGCCATGATTACCGTATATTACGCATTCACCTACATTTAACATCATGTTCCTCCTTACAATTACCACAAACGGTCAACGGATTCTTGTGTAAGCGCTTTCAGTAAACATGAAAAAAATCATTTTGCTCGCAAAATGCCTGTGCGCGAGTCTTATTCAGTATATCACAATAGTGAAAATTTTGTAATAGAAAACCGTCAAAAACTTTATAAATTTTTTATACTTTTATTTCTTTTTTCCTACTCCACTGCTCAGATGTGAGCACGTTGACATACTCCACGCGCAGCTCTCCGAGCATCGCAACTCTGGTCATGCAGTTCACGTGGTGAGGTTTAAATCCGCACTTCTCCTGAACCTTTTTTGACCTCTCATTTCCCTCAAAATATGCGCAAAAAACACGGCTGAGATTAAGCTCCTCAAAGCCATGTCTAATTATCTCCATTGACGCTTCCGTTGCCAGTCCTCTGCCCCAAAAAGGGTACCCTATCCAATAGCCAAGCTCCGCTTCATCGGGACCTATCGGTCTTTCGGGACTTCCTTCAAGTGTAAGTCCGATGCTGCCTATAACTTCACCCTTACGATTTTTGGCGCAGATTGCATACACCTCGTCTTTGGCAAGAACCGTTCTGATTATAGCCCTGCTGTATGCCTCATCCGTGTGTGGAAGCCAGCCCGCCGGAGGTCCTATTCTTTTGTCTTTTGCATATTTGTAAAGAGCAGCCGCATCGCTGTCTTTCCAATGCCTTAATATCAATCTCTCCGTCTCAAGTTTCATATCAGCTGTTACTCTTCTGTACCAGTCCTTTTTGTGTTTTTAAGAATTCCAAATACTCATCTTCAGGAATAGGTCTTGAATAATAAAAGCCCTGAAGAAACTCGACACCGTTATCTATGAGTGTTTTTGCCTGCTCGAGTGTTTCGACACCCTCTGCCAGAATATGGAGCCCGTAATCTTTAAGGAACTTAATGGTATATTTGAGCATCTTGAGATTCTCCGGCTTGTCTGCATCCAGGCAGTTCCATACAAACTCTTTATCCAGCTTGACAAGTACATAGTCCATCTTAAGGATCTCAAGAAGATTGGAATAACCCGAACCGAAATCGTCCATTGAGAAGGTACTTCCTTTTTCCCTAAGCTTCCTAAAGTTCTCTTTAAACGTCTCATCGTCATTTATATAAGAAGTCTCAGTGATCTCAAAATTGATATATTTGGGCGGAATATGGTATTTCTCCATCTTCCTTATAAGTCTTTCGTGCGTATGCTCATCGACAACTTCGTTACCGGACAGATTGACCTCAACCGTCTTGATGCCGTAGCTTGAAAGATTCTCTCTTGCGATAAAAGAGCATACTTTTTCAAATACAAAATCGTCGATTTCCTGAACAAGCCCGCATTTCTCGGCAACAGGTATGAAGTCCTCCGGAGAAATGAAGGTTTCGCTGTTTTCTTTTTTCAATCTTACAAGTGCTTCCGCAGATGAAAAAGTTCCCTCTGTAACGCTGAGAATAGGCTGATAATATACCTCAAAGCTCTTGTCTTTTACAGCCTGCCTTACAACATCCTCGATGGTATTTCTGTAAACCATCTTGTCGACGATGTTCTCATCAATAACCAGATTCGGCGATGACTGCGTATAGACATATTCCCCTGACACATAAGAAAGAACCTGTATAGCTTTATCAAGCTCCCTTACAACCACCGGAACTTCCAGCACCGTAAAAGTAAGCCTGTAATTCACAACTTCATCGTCCTTGTATCCATTTATCACAGCCATGGATTTTTCGACCAGCTCTGTACTCTTGGTAATAAAACTGAGTGTATTCCAATTTGATAGATATGCATTAAGCCCAAACTCCGACTGTGCTAGTTCGGCGATCTTCTTCTGAATGTTTTCAAGCTCTCTTCTGTCAGATCCCGTAAGGAGATTTGTCTTTCCTCTAAAAATAACAGACACTATGTAAAAAGATTTATGACGCGCAAAACGCTCTGCCAGCATGGATATGAACGCATCTTTAGTCCTTACGCCGGGCATATACTTTTCATAATATTCCTTGGGATTCTCAGTAGCTATGTATATGATCAGCGCCGTCAGCATGATCGCAACGGATGAAACCTGAGAATCTTTTCTTACAAACTGGAAAGCAACGGTCAAGCACCACACTGCATGAGCCAACAGAATTGCATGAAAATCCTCTTTTTTCACTCTTCCTCTGTGAACAATTGCCAGAACTCCGGATATAAAGGGATATAATAGGCAAAGCGCATAACACAGCGGAATAGTGCTTCCGGATGTGAAATAATGACCGTCAATAGTTCTTCCGAACGTAACTCCGAAGATTAGTGTAAGTGCGATTCCAATCAACATGGGGATTGCATGTATTATTATAAAGCTGAGCGAAACGCCCCTTTTGGAAGTAAATTTGGAATATGTATAAAGACACAGCGCATAAGCTGTCAACATCAACGTCGCCACATAAAATATCTGAACAAGACCTCTGACTTTATAGAACACGTTGTCCATATACAGAAATACTACACATTCCAGAATTTCCGTGACTACATTGAAAATTGCCAACACTAAGAAAAGATAGAACATCCTTGAGGAAGAAAGTTGAGGAATGTTCTTTCTAATATAAATAAACATCAATATAACCAATACGAAAATTGCAATAATAGGTGTACGTATTTCCATATATTGATTATAGTATCTTTTTTCGGCGTTGTATATATTATGTGATTGAATGCCATTACAAAAAAGATAAAGAATACAGGCATCCCTGTTATGAAAATATATCCATAACCCAATCTTTTATCGCAACAAGTATATCCTTCCCCCTATCTTTTATCATAGCAACGGTATCCTTAATTTTTTCAGAAAGCATCTCGATCCATCCGCCGTCATACACGTGAGACGCTTCTTTCTTCAATGAATTAGATGATTCTCCCTTGCGCCACAATGTAGCTTTTTCACGGTGTGCCTTTATAACCTCGTCACTTTCTTTTTTTTCTTTTTCTTCTTGCATAGTTTTTTTGGCAAGTTCCGCATAATAAAAAGGATCTATTGGCTCCGTCTGTTGAGCCGAATACTTTTTCAGATTCTTTTCAAACCTGAGTCCATCATATTCTTCTTTTAATCGCCTATATAGCTCTGTAACTACACTTTCTTCATCACTAAAAGAAATTTTTTCTACATATTCACGACCATCATTTGGGGAGTATTTTTTGTAACATAAAAAATACTCCCCTGTTTTTTTATCTTTATATATCCCATATTTGGGTCGCCTACTATCACCGGGTATAACAGGTATCGTCAACTCGATACAATCGCAACACTCCCTCAATTCTTCAACTGTTTTTGGTGTTTTGTTTTCTATAGAATCCATTATTTTTCCTACCTTCTTACATAAACAAAAACCGCCTAGCTTTTAATGCTAAGCGGTTCATTTTTGACGGTCTTTTTTATTCGCTCTTTACAAGGAAAATAAAACGCCGCTCCTAACCTGTACAATATAATACAATATTTATTTTACTTTTTCCAATTTTTCTTGTGTGAATTGCAGGCTGCATGACCTCCGAAAATTTGCAGCGTCAATAAGATCCGAATTTATGCCGACAAAATATATAGAAGCTGAAGGCGGATGGAGCAAAAACTCAAATATTCTTACAACAATATATGATCGACCTTTTAAGGAAAAAAGAGAGGAGTATTCCAAGATATTTAATGAAAAAATTTCAAAAGAATATGAGAGAGAATTATTCGGATAATACAAAAATGTCGTGTGCCTTTTCGTGTGCCCTTTGATATTTAAAAAGTGATTTTTTATGTTTAAAATCTAAACAATAACAATTACTATTTACATTAAAAAACTCAGCAACCATGCCCCTTTAAGAATCTTTTTGCATGATTGCTGAGTTTTTAAATTAGTAGCGAGAGGGGGATTCGAACCCTCGACACCGCGGGTATGAACCGCGTGCTCTAGCCAACTGAGCTATCTCGCCATGTCCGACCGGCCGTTTGAAACAGCCGACTTAGATACTATACATCGTAGCTATACCCGTTGTCAACACGTATTTTTCAAAAATTTTCCAATTTATCGGAATAAATCGGTATATAATATGCTTATGAATAGTATTTCGTCAAAGGAGGCTACAAACATGTGGGCTTATGAAACTTCTTTTTATCAGATATATCCGCTTGGATTCTGCGGCGCACCCTATGAGAATGACGGAAAACTCGAGCACAGAATCCTCAAGTTCATCGATTGGATACCGCACCTTGAAAAACTCGGTGTTGGCGCTGTTTTGTTTAACCCCATCTTCGAATCAGACACTCACGGCTACAACACAAGAGACTACCGCAAGATTGACGTAAGGCTCGGTACAAACGAAGATTTTGCCAAAGTCTGCGAAGCGCTTCACGAGAAAGGAATAAAAGTCATTCTCGACGGAGTCTTTAACCATGCAGGCAGAGGGTTCTTTGGTTTTAAAGATGTTGTTGAAAAAAAGTGGGATTCAAAATACAAAGATTGGTTCCACATTAATTTTGACGGAAACAGCAACTACAATGACGGTCTGTGGTACGAAGGCTGGGAAGGCAACTACGACCTTGTAAAACTCAATCTCAAGAATCCCCAGGTCACAGAATACCTTCTTGACAGTATTCGTCTCTGGATAAAAGAATTTGATATAGACGGGCTAAGGCTCGACGTTGCCTACTGTATCGATCAGGACTTCTTAAGGACTCTCAGAAGAGAGACGGCATCTATGAAAGATGAATTCTTCCTTACGGGAGAAATGATCGGCGGTGATTACAACAGGATCATGGGCGACGATCTCTGCCACAGCGCAACCAACTATGAATGCTATAAAGGCATGTTCTCGGCTCTTAACAGCATGAACCTGTTTGAGATAGTCCACTCTCTCCTTCGTCAATTTGGCCCCGAAAACTGGACTTTGTACAGAGGAAAACACCTTCTGTCTTTTGTAGATAACCATGATGTCAGCCGAATTGCAAGCATCCTCACTAATCCCGAGCACCTAAAGCTCATCTACACTTTGATGTTCGGAATGCCCGGAATTCCTACTATCTACTATGGAAGTGAATGGGGCGTAAAAGCACTGAAATCAGAGGGTGACCCTGCGCTCAGACCAAGCTTTGACAAGCCAAAATGGAATGAACTCACAGAACACATTTCAATGCTTTGCAAAGCAAAAGCTGACTCAGAAGCATTGAATTACGGCGACTTCTCTTCACTTCTTCTTACCAACAGGCAATGCATTTTCCAGAGAAAAAGTGAAAGCGACCGCGTCCTTACCGTTATCAATGTCGACGGCGCTCCTTTCCACGCTGACTTTAACGCAAACGCAGGTAAAGGCGTCGACCTCATAACAGGTGACGAAATCGATTTTGGCGGCGGTCTCGACATCCCGCCCTACACCTCATATCTGATTCGCACCGAAGTATAAAAAGTTGATATGCACAGACTGCTAAACAGTTACAGGATTATAGAAGCCACTGTTTAGCAGTTTTTCTTTTGGTCAGATTTTGAGCTTAATATTTATCCTTCATTCTCAATAATAATATATATTTTATCCCAAACAGCTACATACGCCAAAACAAAGTATTGACACACCATACAAGCCGTAGTAGTATACTACGATAGATAGAGTACTACGACACACATGGTATAATGAATGCAGTAAGAAAATGGAGAAAATGGTATGAAGGTATTAAAAATAATAGGCAAAGGTCTTGCAATAATTCTGGGAGTTATAGTTGTTTTATTATTAATCACATCTATTCACTACAGGATTAAACTTCATAACATAATGAACCAGTTGAAAAATGACGGATATTGTAATTTGGTATCCGCAGGAGATTATAAACTAAACGCATTAAAAGTTGGAAACGAAAACGGAAAGCACAAAATAGTATGCTGTTCGGGACTTAATGACGGCACCATGAATTTTGCATGGCGAAATATGACGAAAGATATTGAAAAGGATAATCAGCTTATATTTATAGACAGAGCGGGCTATGGTTTCAGTGAAGATACAAAAACTGACCGTACCGTAGAACAGATTGTGGAAGATTATAGAACGGTTCTTAAAAATATGGGTGAAGAAGGTCCTTATGTTTTGCTTGCACACTCAATCGGTGGACTTTATTCAACTTATTGGCAGAACAAATATCCGGATGAAATTGAAGATGTAATATTTATGGATGGTTCACTTTGCACCTATATAGACGAAGAAAAAAACCGCAAAGATAAAAAGAAGTGGCATACACTTAATGTAGCAGAAAAAGTTGGTCTTGAATCAATTTTTATGAAATCAGTATATGGAGCTCTTGCTGATATTGATAGTATGACCAATAAAGAACTTGATATGAATGTCTATATGTTTTCAAAAACAACCGGTTCACACGCAAATATGTCTGAAGTAAATTTAGCATACCAAAATGCTAAAACTGTTCTGGACAATTTAAAGCCAAACGATATTCCCAAGCTCTTTATTGATGCTACATATTCCTTTGATGAAAAACCTGAATTCAAAGAAACATATTGGACTCCATTAGAAGAAAAAATCGGAAAATGTGAGTATGTTCCTTTACATGGTAAACATGCAATATACATGGATCGTACAGAAGAATGTGCAAAAATCATAAAAGATCATATTGACAGTCTGGAATAATCCCAGATAAAAGCCATCACTCGCGGCATTCTTATCTGGATTCAGCAGCAATCTGCTATCCGCAGTCTGCTATCCATCACAATCCTTTTTGTCAGAACCTTGATACATCATCCTTTATACTTTATCCTTATACAATTACCCCTGCAATCCATTTGACTGGCGGATCATATCTTCCACTACGATGTCGTAGATCTCGCCTACCGTGTTGCAGTACTCAAGAACGCGCCACGGCTCGTTGGTATGATAATGAATCTTTATAAGATCCTCATCTCCCGCAACGATAAGACTGTTGCCTTCGATAACTTCCATGATGTATTCCTGTATCTCATCCTCGTCAAGGTCCTTGTCTCTTCTGTCTATAAGAAGCTGTGTATCATAACGATACGCCAGTGAATCCTCCTCAGGATCAATGCTTACAAAATCTGCCATTTCCTTTACTCTCCTTACAATATTTTCGGTGTATTACTATAATAATTGTCTACTAAGAATCCTTCAGTCAAGCTTCATGCCTTACGGCAGGGAGCACAACTGAATCACATCTTATCAGTTCCTCATTCTACCACTTTATGAATCCATTTCCTACTCTTAAATCTCCAAGTGAAAATAATTCCCCTTATGCCCCAGTCGCAGAACATGCCGATCCACACGCCCATTGCGCCAATGTGTGCCACTCTTATGAGATAGACCGCCATTGATACGCGGCAGAGCCACATGGTAAGTGTAGCGATAAGCATCGAGAACTTCACATCTCCCGCTGCGCGCATTGCATACGGAGTCACAAACGACGGCGCCCATAAGATCGGCTTTACGATCGTTATCCAGCCAAGCATATAGATACAGAGACTTGCACTCTCCTTAGTCATACCCGCAAGACTCGTCACAGGGAATGCAATCGCATAGGCAAGAAGACAGCTTAAAAGGATTGCAATATATCCCCAGCCCACCATCTTCTTGGTGTAGTAGATTGCTTCGTCCTTCCTGCCCGCGCCGAGACAGTGACCGACAATAGTCATAAGACCAATACCGACGCCGATTCCCGCAACACCGTTAACATTCTCAAGAATATTTGTCATAGCCTGAGCAGCGATTGCAACCGTTCCGAGAGTCGAAACCGACGACTGGATCGCAAGCTTGCCGAACTGGAACATAGAATTCTCTATGCCGTTCGGAATGCCCATCGACAGAATCCTTTTTATCTTATCTGCATCAGGCCTTATCTTGAAGTAATCTCTCACCGAAATCTCATATTTATCTCTTCGAAGCAGAACCATCAGAACGACCGCCGAAAATATCCTAGAAGCCAAAGTAGCTATGGCAGCTCCCGTAACGCCCATCTTAAAGCCGTAGATCAGAACAGCGTTTCCCGCAACATTGAGTATATTGGACACTATAGCCACGTTCATTGGAAGCTTTGTATTGTCCTGAGATCTGAATATCGCACTTCCCGCAGCGGCTATAGATACGCCGGGGTACGAGATTATGGTCAAAAGAAAATAGATATTCGCAGCGGACATAACATCGGGATCAACCTGCCCGAACACAAGCCTAAGAAGTCTCACTCTGAATATAAGTCCCAAGATCATCAACGTGACAGCCATCACCGTAGACACCAGAAGAACCTGCCTTGCGGATTCATTGGCTCTTTTCTTGTCACCCTGCCCTATGTAAGTGGAACAAATGATAACGCCGCCTGTAGCCATCGCATTAAATGCCTGCACCACCAGAATGTTGATCGAGTCGACAAGCGAAACTCCCGAAAGAGCCGCCGCACCGACATTACTCACCATCATGGAATCAGCCATTCCCATAAGAGAAGTCAAAAACTGTTCCGCTATAATAGGAATCAGCAACAGGAGCATTTTCCTGTTGCTGATTATATGGTCATTTGTACTATCCTTGGATATTCTCATATCATTCCTTTACATGCGCTCAGGTGCGCTGAATCCGAGAAGATCGATGCCTTTCTCGAGTATTCCCAAAGTCACGGATAACAATGCAATATAGCTTTCCTTTTTGTACTCATCAGTCTCTGCAAGAATCTTGGTTCCGTGATAGAAACTGTTGAATGCATTGCTGAGATCGTAAATATATGCACAGATTCTGTTAGGAGCAAGATCCTTAGCTGCACTTTCAACAGAATCGGCAAATCTTGTAAGAAGAAGCATGAGGCTCTTCATAGCATCGCTGTCGGGATTGCCAAGCTTTGCTTCCTTGACGTTTCCGCCCGCTTCCTCGTACTTCTTGAGGATAGATTTGATACGAACCATTGTATAGAGAATGTACGGACCTGTATCTCCCTCAAATGAAGTAAATTTATCAATATCAAAAATGTAATCTTTAGAAGGCTGATTTGAAAGATCGCCGTACTTGATTGCAGCAAGCGCAACCTTGTGAGCTGTATCTTTTGCTTCCTCATCGCTGATATCGGCATTGCCTTCTTTTATCCTTGCATACATCTTCTCATCAATCTCTGCAATGAGATTCTCAAGACGCATAACTCCGCCATCTCTTGTCTTAAACGGCTTTCCGTCCGCACCGTTCATTGTTCCGAAACCAACAAAGTGAAGTTCTGTCTCGGGCATAACGAGCTTGGTCTTTCTTGCGCAGCGGAATACCTGCGTAAAGTAAAGCTCCTGTCTCTTATCTACAACATAGATAAGTCCTTCAGGCTTAAACTCCTCCATACGCTGCATAATAGTTGCGAGGTCTGTTGTGTTGTACAAAGAAGCTCCGTCTGACTTAAGGATCATGCAAGGCGGAATCTCTTTTGTATCGGTCTCCTCTGCAACATCAACCACAAGAGCTCCCTGGCTCTCATGCGCATAGTCATGCGATTTCATATAATCAACCATTCCGGGGATGATGTCGTGAACATTAGACTCACCTCTCCAGAGGTCAAAATCAACTGAAAGATTCTTGTAATTCTTCTTAAGGTCTGTAACAGACACATTCAATATATGATGCCAAAGAGCTCTGTACGGCTTGTAACCGTCCTGAAGAAGCTTTGTAGCCTCCATGGCTGCTGCCTTGAACGCCTCGTCCTCTTTGGACTTCTTGCTTGCTTCGGGATAGATCTCTTCAAGCTCTGAAACAGTAAAAGGTGCTTCCTTTGGATATGCACCGGTATAATCGGGATCAAAATAGCAAAGGTCGGGCTTTCTCTCTTTTAAACCTGTGATAACAAGTCCCATCTGAAGCCCCCAATCGCCAAGATGGATATCTCCCGTAACCTTATGTCCCGTATATCTGAGGATTCTCTTGATACTCTCTCCGATAACCGCTGAACGAAGATGTCCGACGTGAAGAGGCTTAGCCACATTGGGTCCGCCGTAATCGAGAATGAATGTGGGCTCGTGTCCCGGAAGAGTAACTCCCATGTGCTTCTCATGAAGCATCTTAACAATATAGCTGCGAGCAAAATCGCCGCTCACAATAATATTAAGAAATCCGGGCTTCACAGACTCAACTTTTTCAAACATGTCGTTGTCCTGAAGCTTAGCCGCAACATCATCAGCTATCATAAAAGGCGCTTTGCCGTACTTCTTGGCACCCGCCATAGCTCCGTTACACTGGTATTCGCACAGATCGGGTCTGTTAGAGATCGTAACCCTTCCGAGTTCGCGCTCATAGCCTGCTGCCTCGAATGCATTTCCCACTTCCTTAGATATCAATTCCAGTACTTTTTCCAAAATACAACCTTCTTTCTGATTATTCCTGTCCTATAGTTTAAAAATTTTAGCAGAATATCACTTTTCAATCAACACTTCTGTGCCTTTTCCTTCTCGCGCTGCGCCTTGGAAAAACCACATCCGCAGAAATCCTGCCTGTAGAGCCCAAACTTCTGTGAAAGCTCTATAGACCGCTTATATCCGTTCTTTTTCTTAAAATCGGAAGGCAAAAAAAACACCTCGCCGTCATAAATCTTACTCTCATTGACGCTCCTCGCCGCGGCCTCTCCCACTTCATTGAGAACATCCACATTCTTCAAAGGACTTATCGTAAGCGTCGTCGTAAAATACTTAAAGCCCTCCTTCGCCGCGACACGCGCAGTTTCAGAAAGCCTTAGTTCAAAACACTTCCTGCACCTATCTCCGCCTTCCTTGCACTGCTCATAGCCCTTAACCGCCTCATAGTACTCGGAAACATCGTAGGTCGCATCGATAATGTCTATCTTCCGCGCGCGCTCATCGGAGTTCATGCCCTCAAAATCACTTTCCTCAACCTGTCTGTTGTACTCCTCGATAAGCCTCTTTTCCTCTTTTAGCCTATAGTCATACTCAGCAGATTCTGTAATATTCGGGTTGTAAAAAAATACCGTAACATCAAAAAACTCTCTTAAATACTCAAGACAGTGCGATGAGCAGGGTGCGCAGCACACATGCAAAAGAAGCTTTGGCACCTCTTTCTTTTCCCTAAATTCCTCTATTCTTTTTTCAAGTTCCTTGGAATAGTTTATCTTGTTCACTTAAATTACCTTTATCATACGATTGTTACGGCAAATCCTATAGCTTTCACAATCTCATTAGCAACTTCAAGCGGCGTCTTGCCGTCTGTATCGACAATAAGATCTGCCGCATCTTCGTAGATCTTGCCGCGCTTATCCTGAAGCTCTTTTATTCTTGCAAGCGGATCCTCGCTCTTAAGGAGCGGTCTCGTATCATCACCTTTAAGCCTCTCGTACACGGTTTCAGGCGCCGTCCTCAAATACACAATCTTGCCCGCTTTCTTAAGAAGCTCTCTGTTCTCTTCTCTGACGGGAAGCCCGCCACCAAGAGAAATAACGGTCTCTCTTATATGCTCGGATACTATCATATCCATAAGACCGGTCTCCATATCTCTGAAAGCGTCCTCTCCGTCCGTTTCAAATATATCGGAAATCTTCCTGCCCTCCGCTTCCTCTATAGCTTCGTCCGTATCAAGAAGCTCAAGATCAAGTCCCTCAGCCAGGATCTCAGATACCGTGCTCTTTCCGCTTCCCATAAAGCCTTCAAGGATTATGTTGGTCGCGCCCAGAACGTCCATCTGAAGAGATTTATAAACCACGTCAGCCTGCTCTTTACTTATCTTAATGTTCTCATCTTTGTTCCAGAGCTCGAACGCGTCGATCCCCTGGTAAAGAAGCATCTTAAGTCCCGAGAAAGTCTTGGCACCCGCGTCCTTTGCAAGCTTCATAAACTTGGTCTCAAGAGGCTTGTATACCACATCAAGCACAGAATGCACATGCTTATAGAACTCCTCATCCTCTATAACCGCGCTGTTCACATCGGGGAAAAGACCTACCGAAGTACACTGCACAGCAAAAAACTTATCTTCCGTCTTTAATATTTCTTTGTAATCTTCAAGCGGCATAGGCACAATATCCGCATCAATTCCTGTATCTTCAAGTGCTCCCAGAACCTCATCCGCAACAACCTGCGCTTTCTCAAACGTCCTGTTCAAAATATATATTTTGGATGCGCCTATGCTTGCACACAGATAGGCAACAGGTCTTGCCACTCCGCCCGCTCCAAGTATAACAACGGTATCATCCGTAAGATCGATCCCCTCGTCCTTCATAGCGTGCTCAAGTCCCGACATATCGGTGTTGTATCCCTTAAATCCGCCTCTTTTTGTCCTGACAAGCGTATTTACCGCACCTATTCCCTCTGCGAGCGGATCAATCTCTTCAAGAAAAGGAATTACATCGCTCTTATACGGAACAGTCACATTCATTCCTCTTATATTCAGTGCGGTCGCCCCCTTTATGGCAGCCTTTACCGCTCCCTCTTTTACCTCAAATGGAACATATACAAGATTTATGCCAAACATCTTCGCAAAGCTATTGTGAATAAGAGGCGACAATGTGTGCCTCACAGGATTTCCGATTATTCCACAAGTTACAGTATTTCCATCCGTATGATTCATAGGTCACCTCTTCAGTCTTAGATTATTAATATGCTATACAACATACCATTATAGATTACCTGCAGAATTTAGCAAAGGGCATCACACTTTTGTAACGTACATAAGAACCTCGGTTTTGTTGCCACTTATGTTCATGATTATGTCACCGCCAAGACTTCTTGCAACTGACCTCGCCTCATAGAGACCTATACCGCTGCCCTCTTTGTCTGCGGAATTGGACCCTCTGTAATAACAGTTGAAAAGAAAAGGAATCTCCTCCTTATTTATGGTCACGCCATTGTTGATCACGCTGAAAAACGTGACGTCATCCTGCCTGTAAAGCTTAACCTTTATGCCCGTTCCGTCACCGTACTTAATGGCATTTTCCATAAGCTGCGTAAGGCACTTGATCACCATGCCTATATCACTTGTAACAAGCGGATTGCCTGTAAGCTCAACTTCAAAAGGCGTGTTGTTCACCATACATCTGTTTTGGAAATCTTCTATAAGTTTATCTTTTATATCCTGAAGATAGAAACTCTCAAACTTGGGATTGTAAGAACTCTTAAGCGCACCGGGATCTTCAAGTATACCCCTGACAAGCTCGGTAATATCATCCGCATTCTTATTTATCTTTTCCGCTATCTTGCTGTCATTCTCATCGGGAACACCGCCCCTGTAAAGCCCTGCCCCTATAGCTTCGGAGTAGAGCTTTATATTTGCCACCGGAGTTTTGATACCGTGTGCAAGAGTAGATATGAACTTCTTCCTGTCATAAAGAAGTCTCTCGATTTCTTTTCTGTCATATTCAAGCTTGTCGCTCAGCATATTCATGCCCCAGACATACTTTCCAAACAGACGGCTCTTGGTCTCGGGAAGTCCGTCGGAAGTAAGCCCTTTTGAGAGCTTCTCGGGATAATCGGAAAAGTCTCTAAACGGCTTTAAAACTCTTCTGTCCATTACCAGCCAGCATACAACAAGAGGTATGAAAAAAACAAAAGCCGACAACTCGGCAAGAATAAACATCCTGTTTGCTGTGTTGGACTTAAAAACATATCTTACAAATCCGGTTATGTTCCCATTCTCATCCTTAAGTGTCCATACGTAGGTATTGTCTTCTCCGCCGACCCATCCGGGGACTCTGTCAGCAGAACTGTATATCCGAATATCTATAGCCCTGTCTTCATCGGGAAAATCTTCAAGATCAGGCATTTCACCGGTTTGTGATATCTGCTCGGTCATTCGGTTCATATATGTTATTCGGTTCCTGTGATCGTTCGCGGAGCACTTCTTAAAAACAACATATATAACCGCCATCCAGCAGAGAAAATACAAAGCTACAACCATGCAATACTTTAGATATCTTTTCATATTACTCTCCGAATCTATATCCTACACGCCAGATTGTTATTATGTATTCAGGTTCCTTTGGGTTTTCTTCAATCTTTTCCCGCAGCCATCTTATATATACATTCAGCGAACTCATCTCAGTATCGCTGTAATATCCCCAAACTTCATCGAACAGTGCATTCTTATCAACCACTTTGCCGGCATTCTTCATAAGACATACGAGAATATCGAATTCTTTTCCCGTAATATCCAAAGCTTTTCCCGCCTTGGTCACAGTTCTTGCACCTATATCAACTTTAATACTCTTATATGTAAGGATTCCGTTATCCTGATCCGGATATGATCTTCTTAGAAGTGCTTTTATCTTGGACAAAAGCACAGGAATCGAAAATGGTTTTTCTATATAATCATCAGCCCCGGTTTCCATTCCGAGGATCTTGCTGTCATCGTCCGCCCTTGCGCTCATCATAAGCACAGGCATATTGTTTTCTTTCCTTATCTGAGTAAGCGCAGTAAAGCCATCCTGCCCGGGGAGCATAACATCCAAAAGAAGAAGTTTGTAGGTATTCTTCTCCATCCTATCAAATCCTTCCTCGGCGGATTTAACCCAGTCCACGCTGTAATCCGAATTTTTCACAAAATCATAGATAAGCTGTCCAAGTTCTTCGTTATCTTCAATAAGCAAAATATCCATATACACCACCATTATTAAAACTCTGCGATCTCATAAAAAACCGGTTTATCTGTTACACCATCAACTCCCGTAAATGCAGCCTGTACGCTTCCTTGATGATAATCTAACAGGATCATCTGTGTCAAATACTTGCTATGCACGTTTTCAACGACTTTTGAGCCTGAATTCTCGCTGTCTACAACCTCCTGAGTCATCATGTCTTTTAAAGCGGTCATGCTGAATTTATCTCTTTCCGCCACCCATCTGTTGTACTTGGCAAATTTGACAGCATTTACGGCATTCCCCGAAATAGCATCGTAATTGTTTTCAGTCACATAAGCATTTACGATGCACAAACTGTCGGGATTATCCAATTTTAAATCCTTCATGAGGGGAGTCTTGTTATCACGAAGAACGGAATATCCTTTTTCATCATCTTTTCTCTTTTCGCAGGTATCTTCGGCGCAGTAAGAGTGCTTACCGTCGGTAAGCATTACGTTGTGACTGAAAGTAAAATTCTCACTGTTATCAACCATATAGTTTCCCGCATCCGTTGCATTGTCATATTCTTCCAAAATATGACGAACGGCAAAGCTGTAACATGCCTTGTTTTCACAGGCATATTCTCTTTTTGTGTCCACATCAAGGATTGCCGCAAACAAGCCGTTATCATTTATTCCGGATACAACATTCAACATTCCTAAGAAACCGATACTTGTAAAACTCTTATCCTTATTTCTGACATGAAGCACCGTATGCAGCGTGCATATGCTCTTGTCTTTTCCAAGGAGCCATTCAAGGCATCTTACCGCAAGCGTATCACCCGTGTATGTTTTTTGTCCCCAGAGAGATAATCCCGAACATGCCGTTTGCCTCAGGCAATCGGGACCAATCTGCGCAAGTTTGACCTCTGTTTCGGTAAGAACTCCATCCTGAGCTATTCCGTTGCCGGTTGCTCCAATCCCCTTTGCAAATCCGTCTATTTCCTGCTTATAGCGATTATCAAGCCCCGCGAACAAAGTATTTGTTCTTACTTCGACAGCCTTATAGTTACCATCAAGATTCGAAAAAGCACTTCTTATACTGTCAAACAAATATGGTTCAAGTATCTGGGCATAATTAGGGCAAACCTCTTTTACAGCTGCTCCGTATGCCAATCCGACTTCAAACGGTATGGCATCTTCCTCATTAAGAGTCACATCAAAATATGCATCCGTCACCTTTATGTTGCATAAACCGTCAGGCGCTGCGTATTCACGTATAACAGTTGCCTTTTCTCCTCCTTCGGTATATTCTTTTGTCTCTTTTGTATTTAAATTGTCTACAGGCTTTACAGGTTCATCAAGTCCAAGCTGCTCAGGCGCTTTTGCACCGCACGCACTCAGGAAAAAACATGCAGACAAAATAAGTGCGATCACTTTATTTTTCATACATCTTACCATCCCATCTCATCCAGCCAGTTTTTAAGTATTCTTTCCCTGATCGGGCCCTCGTTCTCATCTTCCTGTCTTCCGAGCTTAAGCTCACCTTTTATGTTACCGTCAACAAGAAAAATGACACGCTCCGAACTTGCAGCCACTTTCTCACTGTGAGTTACCATCAGTATTGTCATGCCGCCGATGTTCGCTTTTCTGAGCTCATTCATTACTTCCGCTGAAGCTTTTGAATTGAGCGCTCCCGTCGGCTCATCCGCAAAAAGAATCTTCGGCGAATTTATAAGCGCCCTGCAGATGCATGCGCGCTGCAACTGTCCTCCGGAGACTTCAAAGATCTCATTGTTTGCAATATCCTCTATTCCCAGATTCTGCATGAGTTTGCGGGCTCTGTCGTTTATCTCATCTTTACTGCTTTTCGATGCCTGATATCCGGGCAAGATTATATTGTCAAAGATGCATAGTTTTTTCAGCATATACATCTGCTGAAAAACAAATCCCATCTTGTTTAGTCTTATATCGGCAAGCTGTTTGTGATCCATGGAAGCAATGTCCACTCCGTCGAATATTACCTTTCCCGAAGTGAGCTTATCCATTCCGCTAAGTGTATAAAGAAGCGTTGATTTTCCCGAACCCGAAGGGCCCATGATGGAAACAAACTCTCCCTCTTCAAGTTTAAAATCGACATTCTGAAGCACATTATTACTGTATTTATCTACGATATAAGTCTTGCATAATTCCTTCGATTCCAAAACTGTTTTACTCATGTATTCCTCCGCATTAAACAACTCTCCTTATATTATTTTACTATCGTCTTCGCTGTTATTACAGCAAAACCAAGTGTTATATCATAAAGTCATAATAATAGTCCAATTATTAAAAAGTCTTTAAATTCTGAATTTTTTAGCGCGCGAGCGGTATTGCAAAGCAAGACAAAAGAGGTTACCGCACAGATAACCTCTTTCGCCTCATTAATGTACTATTCTTTTATGCTGAGGCCATTCGCAAGCTCGCCTTTCTTGCTTATTATGTGCATAACATAAAATTGTAGATACAGAACGGATACAACGGCCGTGGGATCATACCGAACGCAGGAAACGCGCTTAATTTTCACCCAACTAGGTACGCTTCAAGTGATGTTAGGTATATGGGAAGAATATTTAGTTACTATCTTCGCACCACTGCCACACCGGCCTCATATAGTGTGGCTTTTTCATCGGGCTAGCATTCGGTATGCAGCCGTTGTTTTATGGATAAACACCGTACCGTAAATATCATTCGCTGTGGATTACGAACAATAATCGTATACGGCGTTATTTGCCTTTTAATTATCCCGAAGTTTAGAAACTTCGATTTTTCCAACTTTTCCAAGTGTCATATACACGATCAACGCAAGAACGATCGTGGCAACCACAGGGAAACATATATATAAACCAAATATATTGCGAACCGGTTTATAAGCTAATATATACTCCATTTTTTCAAATGATTTTCTGATAAAAGCATGTAATCCGGTATTCAAAAAAATTATTGCAAGTATCGATGACACCAACGAGATCAATACACTTCTCATAACATGCCAGGCCTTTATACTCCTGTTTGAAAAGCCGCAGCACTTTAATAAAGCAATTTCAGGTGTCCCGCTTTTCATGTCTACCGCCTGATACAAAACAGTCAAAAGAACCATCATAATTCCTATCATCGGCACGAAGCCCCACCGCAGTAGAAAGAATAATGTGTCATATCCTGCCATCTGACGATCTGTTTCTTCATTCCTTGTCCTGATACAATTCTTACCGTACATTTCGCGCATCTGCTCTATATACGTATCATGCATCTTTTCGGGAGCATCTATATGTCCTCCGACCGCTTCGGCATGTCCACCCCTACAAATAGGAAAAGCATCGCTCATATATATACCCGGAACACTATTCACAAAAGAATCACAAAGCCCCGTTACAATAAAATCTTCCGTCACATTATATTGCGTAACAGCGTCATCATCCTCTTTATATTCATAAAAACATAAAGATATATTGTCTCCTACATTGATGCCGAGTTTTTTGGCAGCAACGGCTTCAAGCATTACTTCATTCCTCAGTACAGGCTTTACTCCTTTATAGGTATCCCATTCATCCTCATATGAACAGCCGTAAATAATATTGCCTAAAGTAGTCTTCTTATCTTCGCCATATATCAGATCGACTCCGTTTGTAATTCTGTATTCCAGGTGAGCCGGGATATCTGCATTTTTCAATTCTTCATTGATGATATCAAAAGCCCCCTTATAACCGCCTCCTCTTATTAGATATTCTTCCATTTTTTCAATCGGAAGTTCCATTGCAAAATCAAACTTTGGTATTGCATGAGTACATGCAAACCAGTCAGGTGAATGAACCGTGTTATATACTTCGTAAACAAAAATCATGAGTGCAATTCCCAAAGCATATGCCGGAATCAAAAATTTATACCGTCCCAATCCGTTTATAAGATCGGTAAACGCAAGATAAAACGGAACATCTGTATGCTTAATCTTATAAAGATGTATACCGTGAGTTTTCTTAAATCTCTCGCCCCTGCTTTCTCCCGAGATAATATCTATTATGCTTATCTTACTTAATCTTCTGATTGAAATTGCAACAAAGATCAAAATAAGGAAAAAACAGAAAAGCGATGCGATAAACGCATAACCTACCACATAGATTGTCAGTGGCTTAAGCTGTCCCATTTCAATATTCTTTAGTTCATACTCCGCAATCCATATTCCCCCAAAGAAACCGACAACTGCCGAAATCAGTGCTACTGCCAGATACTTTGCCATAAAGAACAGGTTATAAGCCTTAGAATCAACGCCCATGGCTTTTAGCAACGCCAATTCTTTTTCTTCATCCTTTATTGCGGTCTTGACAGTAAAATATATTGACATAAAAACCATCGCCATCGCCAGGCATGAAAACATGATCATAGCAACATTTACAATAACAAGCTTATCGTAATGCCAGACTGCTAAAGAAGTCATATCATACACAGTAGCGCTTTCCATGCCGCTTTCGTCCAAAACATAATTCTTTATAACATTGAACCAGTCATCAGCATCTGTGATTGAATCATCAAAATCGATCATGTAGCAACTTTGAACCACAGGACTGTCATTCTTAAGTGCCTCAAAATCTTCTTTGTTGAAAAGCAATCTGGCCCCCCCCGGAAACGTTGGATCTTTGGTTATAACCGCAATCTTAAACTCATAGATATTTCCCATCTGAGTAGTAATACGCACTACGTCGCCAACCTTGACACCGGCAATTCTTTGTATGCATTCCGATACAGCAACTGTTCCGTACGGCAGGTCAAAAAACTCGCTCTCACTATCCGTAACACGGTCATGTTCCATGGAAATATCGAAAGCAAAATAATAACCTTCGTCAGTAAGCTTGTAGTCTTCTTCATCAATCCCGACAAAATCAACAGAACTTGGGGATAATTCTATGTCATCCACGCACTCAACATCCGTTACTCCCTTTTGGTCCAGAAACCATTCTGTGCTTTTTTCCCGAGTTCCTTTAATCTCATTAAAATTGCGGTCACAAAAGATCATCAATTCCGCCGAGTTTACTTTTTGCTGATTTTTCTTTATTCCTATTGTATTTACATAGATCATTACGGAGCTGCAGACTGTCAATATTGAAGCAAAGCACATAAACAATAAGAGGATGAAATTTAAACTCTTCTTATTCGCTATGTCTTTTTTCAACATCTTAAAAAACATCTGCGGGAATCCTCCTGCTCTAACAACTAAACATATAATAAAAAACAATTCTTAAAAAATCTTTAAATAGAAAAAGAAGCTTGCACATTATTTTTCAAATGTACAAACTTATTATCTTCAACAGCTTAAACTATAAATCATTGCGAAGCTGCGACAACTCAGCCTTTTCAACTTTTCCGAGTGTCATATATACGACCGCTGCCAATACGATTGTTATCACCACCGGAATGCAGATATAATAAGCGAATACTTTTCTTTGCGGTTCATATGCCATAATAAGCCCCATCATTTCAAAGAGTTTCCTGTGAAAAACAAAAGTCACCGTGTTTAAACAGATTATTGCCAAAACCGATGACAATACGGAAATCAACACACTCCTTGAAACCTGCCACGCTTTTATACTTCCGTTTGAGAAACCGCAGCTTTTCAAAAAAGCAATCTCAGGTAATTCTTCAAGTATATTTACGAACTGATACAAAACGGTCAGCATTATCATCATGCCCACTATAAGCGGAATAAATCCCCACTTACACAAAACAAAGAACGAATCATATGTTGTATTTTGATAATCAAGATCTTCCTTCATCGTTCTGATACTGTTATTACCGTATATTGCGCGCATCTGTTCTACGTATTCCGCATGCATCTTCTTCGGAGCATCAATTATACCGTGCACATCGCTCACATCGCCGTACGCCCCCGTAAACTCGTCGCTCATATAAACAAATAATGCATCACGCGAAGTAATATCCCGAAAACCCGTCACAATAAAATCTTCGATCATATAACTATATGAAAGTCCGTCCTCATTATATTTGGGATACTTCATTCTGATGCTATCTCCAACCTTTATACCAAGCCGCTTTGAAGAAAATGTATCGATCACCACTTCATTTCTGAGCACCGGTCTGACACCCTCATATAATTCCACTTCATCATCATATGATCGGTCGTAAAAAAAATTACAGAAAGCATAATTGTCACCGTTATATATAACTGTTCCCGCGGAAGCCATTTCATAACAAAGCTTTGCCGGAATATTTGCTTCCGCAAGTTCTTCATTTATAAGTTCGTATGCCCCCTTTGATCCTCCGCCTCTTGCCCGGTACTCTTCCATAACTTCATCGGGCAGCGTCATTCTAAAATCATACTCAGGTTCTGACCATACCCGCTCAACCCAATAGGGTGAATGAACAGTGTTCAATATTTCCAAAACGGCAAGGACGATTGAGATTCCGATCATATAAGCAAACAGCAAAAATCTGTATTGCTTAAATCTTTTGATAAGATCGGTAAATGCCAGATAAAACGGAATATTTTTATTCTTTATCTTATAAAGCTTTGGTCCTTTTGCCTTTTTATAACTCTCGCCTCTGTTTTCTCCCGAGATTGCATCCCTGATACTGATCTTTCCAAGTTTCCTTAGTGCGATCACAACAAAGATGAAAATAATTAAAAGCCCCATAAACGCTGCAGCCAGAGCATATCCGATTATTTGCCCAAACTCCGGCCTGAGCTGTCCGTACGCAAAATTCTTAAGCACATATTCGGCATGTACGATGCCTCCGAAAAAGCCGACAACTGCCGCTATCAGCGATATCACCACATACTTGGTTGCAAACAGCAAGTTAAATGATGCAGAGTCAACTCCAAGAGCTTTTATTATTCCAAGCTCCTTCTCTTCACTTTTTATAGCTGTCTTGATCGTAAAGCTTATCGACAAAAACTCCATGATCACAGACAAAACAGAAAAGATGATCATAAAAATATTTATTACAATTGGCGTTATCTCGTTGCGATAGATAGTTGCGGCAACGCAAAATTCAACAAATTTTTCAACAACGCCTTTATCTCCCGCTTCGCAAAAATCGTTGGCAAGATTAAGCGTATCGTTTAACGTTGCTTCATCGACAAGATCTATCATATAGAAACTATTGATCACAGGGCTGTCATTCTTTAACACTTCAAAATCTTTGTTATTAAAAATAAGTCTGTTACTTCCCTCCATAGCAGGATCTTTTGTTATAACGGCAACTTTGAACTCATATATATTCCCCATTTGAGTCGTAATCCTGACCGTATCACCGATATTAACATTGGCATTTCTACCGATACACTCAGGTATTGCTATCGTTCCGCAAGGAAGGTCAAAAAAGTTGCTGTCATAATCTGTTACTCTGTCATGTTCAGAGGAGAAATCGAAAGCGTAATAGTATATTCCATTTGCAAAAACTTCGTCTGAACTCTCATCGCATTCGGAATAATCAACTGCATCGCACATGAATTTGATAGCATCGACGCATTCAATATCAACGACTTCCTTCCGATTCCTGAACCAATTAATTGTCGCCTCTTGTTTATCGGAGGTATCCCCAAAACTTCTGGTTGTAATAATTTTTTCTTCCGCTGCATTTACTTTCTCATTATTCTTCTTAAAGCCTACCGTATTGGCATAGAGCATCACGGCACTGCTTACAGTCAGTACCGAAGAAAAACACATAAAGAGCAAAAGGATCAGATTCAATCCTTTTTTGTCCGTTATGTCTTTTTTTAACATCCTAAAAAACATCCTAGGATTCTCCTCCTACACTACACAGCACCGGATGCCACCGAGCCGTCAATATATGCTGTTTCAAACCCTGCGCGCAATTCATCGTAATTCATCACACTTCCCCCACAAGATATATTATATCCCATCGCGATACAAAAAATCTTAAGAAATTTCGACGGTATATCTTAAGATTTTTCTGATAACATAGTCTTTGTCGGTCGACCGATTCCGGTCATTCTTGCCGACTTCTACGGAGTCATTGATACCAAGAAGAAGATGCAACCTATAATAGATAATCTTGAGGACGAGAACTCAAGCCTCAAGGATGAAGTATCACGCCTTCAAGCTCTTCTCAAGGAGCACGGCATACCAGAGAATTGAGAGCATTTCGTCGATTGACCTATGCCATATTGCAAAGCCAAGCAATACACAGATAAAAACGCCTCTTTTGCATGTTTTATCTGGGATTATCGCAGCTTTGCTAACAAAATTTTTATAAAAACACAGATAAATAGGACCACTTTCACCACTTTTATCTGGAATCACCGCGGTTTTTCTTGCAAAATCTTCAAAGAATCCCAGATAAATAGGTTCATTTACATCACTTTAATCTGGAATCGTCATAACTTTCCTATGTAGTTACATCGTTTCAGCTATTGTGCGACTCGTAGCAAAAAAAACAGCCGCATCAAATTTTGATGCGGCTGTCACTCTTTTTCCTCAATTCTTTTTGATTACCATTCCGTCTTCGGTGCTTGCGATGATATTGCTCTTGTTTCCTGCAAGATCTTCTCCGACGAAGTACTGATACTCATGGAGGATCTGATCTTTCTGCATTCCCGAGATGGCTTTTCTCATATCATTTGAGACAATTCCGCTGGCTTTGAAAAGATCTATTGCGGAATCATCGAATATTCCGAAAGAAATTGCTGCGTTTTCGATGGAAGCATTGCCCTTAAGACCGGTCGTCTCATCTTTAAGTTCTGCTTTTTTTACTATATCTTGCTCTTGTGCCTTACCAGGTGTAAGAGTCTCGGTGTTATTGTTTATGTCACTGTCGTATGCTGTGGGGATGTTGTAAGCACTGTATCCGCCAAAGCCACTTATTCTGCTATATGCCATAACACCTTACCTCCTTTTTCTTACTATATCTGTGATTACACTATATATATCGGAAACGAGGTCCATAAATTAAGCACATATCATAAAATAATTATAAAAAATCGCTTTAAAAAGTATGTCTTGCAGATTATCATTCTGCAAAACCCGCTATTTTCTTATTCCTGCGGCTTTCAAAAGTTTCTTTGTATACTCAGCCTGAGGATTTCTGTAAACATCATCCGTTTTGCCGTGTTCTACTATCTTTCCGTCCTTCATGATCATAACGTGGTCACTTATCTGATAAACAACTCTGAGATCATGTGAGATAAAGATAATTGAAATGCCAAGCTTCTTATGAAGAGTCCTGAGAAGTTCCATTATCTGCGACTGTATCGTCACATCAAGCGCAGAAACCGGCTCATCCGCGATCAACAACTTTGGATATCTCATAAGAGCGATGCCAATGCACACTCTCTGCCTCTGTCCGCCCGAAAGCTGCGAAGGATATCTGTCCATCATCTCTATCGGAAGTTCAACTTCCTTCATGACCTCTTTTACCCTCGCAAGGCGCTCTTCCTTGGTCCACTTACGTTTCTTATCGACTTTGAGGGGCTCCTCCATAAGCCAGCCTATCTTCTTGGAAGGATTCAACGAGCTGTATGGATCCTGAAAGACCATCTGCGGCCCCTCATACTTCTGCTTGAGTTCTCCCGTGTAGTCCTTGTTGATACCGACTATCGCTCTTGCAAGAGTCGACTTTCCGCAGCCCGACTCTCCCGCTATCGCAAGCACTTCTCCCTCCTCCATATCAAAGGTCACATCATGAAGGATCTGTATTTTTTTATTCTTGGAAAAGAGCTTTCTCTTTCTGTTCTTGTAAAAAACATTGAGATTGGAAGCTCTCAAAACTTTATCTTCGCTCATACTCAGTTTCCTATGTCGATCTTTGGAATTGCCGCAATAAGTTTCTTGGTGTAGATATCCTGCGGAGCGCCGAACACCCTGCTCGTCTCCCCACTCTCAACTATGTTTCCCTTCTGCATAACTATGACTCTCTCGCAGAGCTGATTTACCAGACTGAGATCATGCGAGATAAATATTATGGACGTGCCGCGCTCTTTATTTATCTTTTTAAGAAGTTCTACAATCTGCGCCTGCACCGTCACATCAAGCGCCGTCGTAGGCTCATCCGCAATAAGAATCTTGGGATTTCCTATCATTGCTGCCGCGATCATTACTCTCTGTCTCATGCCGCCCGAAAGCTCATGCGGATACATATAGTAAACATTCTCCGCATCGCTAAGTCCTACGGCCTTCAGCATATCTATCGCCATCTCTTTGCGCTTCTTCTTGTCAATATCGGGATGATGGATAAAAAGAGATTCTTCAACCTGCCATCCTATCCTCTTTACGGGATTCAGGCTCGTCATAGGCTCCTGGAAGATCATCGAGATCTCATCTCCCTGATAAGACCGCAAAGTCTTTCTGTCGCAGGTAAGAAGATCGTCTCCGTTAAACATTATCCTGCCCGTCTTGGTGATGGAATGTCTGCTCAAAAGACCTGCTATCGCAAGCGCACTCATGCTTTTTCCCGAGCCCGACTCACCAACTATACCAACAATCTCGCCCTCCTCAAGCATAAGGTCAAAATCTTCAACCGCAACCTCAGGAAATCCGTGATCGTGAAATTCTATATGAAGATCAGTTACATCAAGTATTACTCCCATCTTCTGATACCCTCACCCAAAAACGAAAAGCCCAAAACCATCAAAACAATAACAAGTCCGGGGCAAAGACAATAGCTCGGCGTAGTAAACATGTACTGCTGCGCATCTGAGAGCATTTTACCAAGACTTGCATAGGGAGGCTGTGATCCGACTCCGAGGTAACTAAGTCCCGCTTCCGCAAGCACCGCGTTGTTAAAACCGATAAGTATCGATGACGCCAAAACTCCCTTAATATTGGGCAAAATATGTGCAAATATCATCCTCGCATCCGACACGCCCTGAAGCTTGGCGCTTTCCACATAGTCGGTATTCCTGCATCTGAGCACTTCGCCTCGCACAATCCTTGCAAAGCTCGGGATAAAAGCAATTCCCAGAGAAACAAGAAGCTGTATCCATCCTGTGCCAAATACGCTGACAATAACAAGCGCAAGCAAGATACTGGGAAAAGCAAACATGGCATCAATGACTCTCATGGTAACTTCGTCAAAAATACCGCCGTAATAGCCTGTAAGCGCTCCTATTATAGTTCCGACAAAGGCTCCGATAAAAACAGTTCCAAGCGCGATCAAAAGAGTCACTCTGCTTCCGTACATAACTCTGCTGAACACATCTCTTCCCATGTTGTCGGTTCCCATTATATGTTTAAAAGAGATTCCCTTAAGTTTCTCTGCCGCATTCATCTTGGTAGGCTCGTAGGGCATCCAGAACAATCCCACGATTATCATAAGCAGGATTATTCCTGTAATTATTACCCCTGCGCACATATAGGGATCTTTTCTTATTTTCTTTAAAAAAACTGAGTACTTATTCTTCATTCTTCAATCCCTATTCTCGGGTCAACTATTCTGTAAATTATATCAACCAAAAGATTTGTCATAATAACTATCATTGCAATTCCCATGATTATCGCTTCCACCACGGGATAATCTCTGTTGCTTATACTGGTAAGCAGGATCCTGCTGATTCCCGGAATTCCAAAAACCTGCTCTATTACAATACTTCCCGCGATCATGTCCGCAAGGATCATACCAAGGAAGGTTATAACCGGAATAAGCGCGTTCTTAAGAACGTGTCTGTAGAGAACGCCGTTAGTATTGTTTCCTCTGCTGTAAGCGGTTCTTGTGTAATCTTTCTGTGCCTCATCGATAACACTTCCTCTGAGCATCTTGACCGTCATGGCAATCTTTGGAAGCGCCACTGCTATGGACGGAAACACAAGATATCCCACAAATCCCGCAAAATCATCACTGTATGAAATAAATCCCCCGGGTTTAAACATTTTTAAAACCATGCCAAAAATGAAAGTTATCAGGATTCCCGAAAAGAAAGGCGGAACAGCCATGATTATCTGGTTTATAACCGTAACCACACGGTCCAACACTCCTCCCTCATGTTTGGCTGTGATAATTCCAAGGGGAATTGAAACCAAAATTGTAAGCAAAAATGACATAATAGCCATTGTAAGCGTGATCGGTATCTTATTTAATATCATTCCCGCAACAGGAACGCTGTAGTTGTAGCTTTTTCCCATATCTCCATGTAAAAAAGCTATGAACCATCTGAAATATCTGATAATAACGGGATCGTTAAGCCCCATCTGTTCTCTTGTCTGAGCAATAAGTTCGGGAGAAGCCTCCGTTCCCAGCATTCTAAGTGCCGGATCTCCCGGAATAATATTAAAAGCGAGGAATACACACAGCGAAACCACCACTAAAGTAATTATCATAGAAATAATTTTTTTAATGATATATTTCATGTGCATATTCCTCGCAAATCATCAAATATGGGAAATGCCGTATTTCGGCGTTTTCTTACTGTGCAGGTCTGATCTTGGCAATATCCTGAATGTAGATAGGATAGAACACATAGCCTGTAAACTTCTTGTTGAGCGCTACGTACTCAGGAAGATCCTGAATATATACGTTTGCGGCATCCTCGGAAAGGATTTTCTCACACTCTTTATAGTACTCTGTCTTCTTGGCATCATCGGCTGTCGCATTGGCGTTCTGAAGTGCCTCATCATAAGCCTTATTGCTGTAGTTGAACATATTCTTGCTGTTGGTCGACTCATATCTTGCAAGAAGAGCTCCCGCAGATACAGTGGAAGCATCAAATCCGACTACCGTAGACTCGTACTTCTTGTCCGTATATACATCGCTGAGCCATGTATTCCATTCAACTTCCTGAATATTGGCTGTAACACCGATTGCCTTGAGTTCCTCAACTATAACCTGCGCCGTATCTACGTGCTGCTTATAATTGGAAGGAACAGTTATTGTAAACTCGAACCCGTTTGGATATCCGGCCTCTGTAAGAAGCGCCTTAGCCTTCTCGGGATCGTGATTATATGTGTCGTTAAGCTCAGGCATATAGTACTTTGCAAATGAAGGATACATAGCACTTCCAATCTCTGTGCCTGCTCCGTCAGATACAAAATCCATAATCTCCTGAGGATCTATCGCATAACACAACGCCTGACGAACTCTCACGTCATCAAACGGTTTAACTGCATTGTTGAGATAAAGAGCCTGAACAAGATTCATTGTTCCCTCGTAAATCTCAAACTTGTCTGAGAGCTGAGCGACCTGTGCAGAAGGAATTCTCGCATACATATCTATAGAACCGCCTTCAAGGTCAAGTACGATCGCATCCGAGTTAGCCTCAATCTTGAACACCACATCCTTGATATATGCCTTCTCGCCCCAATAATCGTCAAATCTTGTAACTATAAGATTCTCCTGCGGTGCGTTTGAAACATACTTGTAAGGGCCCGTACCAATTGGATTGGTCTCGGGATGTTCGTTGGCTGCAGGGATAATTGCCACAGTAAACTGCGGAAGAAGCTCCGAATCAGCCTTGTTAAGAACTACCTCTATATGCTTATCATCAACAATATTTACACTTTCAATCTCGGAAAAAGAAGAAACAAGCGGTTCTCCGCCATCTGTTCCCGCGTTACGCTCCAAAGAATATTTGACATCCTCCGCTGTAACTTCGGTTCCGTCATGGAACTTCACTCCGTCTCTGAGTGTAAAGGTATATACCTTATTGTCCTCTGATACTGTGTATTCACTGGCTACAGCAGGGTTAAGATTACCGTTCTCATCAGGTTTAACGAGTCCCTCGAACACGTTAAACATTACCTCTTTCGTTCCTGCCCCTGTCATATAATGTGGGTCAAGACTGTCGATGTCCTGAGGTATTCCTACGATAAGTTTGGAAGTATCTCCCGCATTTGCAGACTCAGGTGCTGCAGATGTACCTGCGGCCGAGTTGTCAGCGGAATTCCCTGTCTTATCACTTGAGCATCCACTCAATGCAACAGTCAGTGTTGCAAACACAACCATCAGAAGTGAGCAGATACGCTTTCTGCCAAAACTCCTTTTCATCATGTCACAATCTTCCTCCTTAGGATTATTCAGCATTTTCTGTGCTATACTGCTCAAATATAAAGCCTTGACAACTTTTTGTCAAGGCTCGAAATCACTCCTTTTTAAGAAGTGGCGTGTTCTTATCAGTTGTATCTGTTATGGTGCCTTCAGCCTCTTTTCTGAGGACAGATTTAAGCTCGTCCATAAATGTATTTACATCCTTGAACTCTCTGTATACAGATGCGAATCTTACATATGCTACAGGATCAAGATTCTTCATCTTATCCATTACTATCTCACCTATAGCTCTGCTTGGTATTTCTTTCTGTTCAAGGTTAAAAACTTCTGTTTCTACCGCATCTACCATCTTGGTAATCTGCTCTGCACTTACAGGTCTCTTATGACATGCCCTGAAAACTCCCGCTTCAATCTTAGCTCTGTCGTAAGGCTCTCTAATATCACCTTTCTTAATAACAATAAGAGGAATTGTCTCAACCTTTTCGTAAGTTGTAAATCTCTTACCACACGAATCACATACACGTCTTCTTCTAATAGAAGTATTTTCATCGGCAGGTCTGGAATCAATTACTCTCGTATCATCTTTACCGCAGAACGGGCACTTCATATAGAATCCTCCATAATGTCCACAATATATTGCCTATACAAAAAACTTTTCCACAAATTATTGTATCATCATTTTTCGTATTTTTCCACACAATTTATTGTCGACACCGGATGGAAAAAAGCCTTCCGCAGAATGCGGAAGGCTTTCTATCACTTTCTCTGAAGGAAATCCGGAATCTTGAGTGATTTCGGTTCCACTGTGGCTTTGATCTCGCTTGGGCGATTGATCGAAAAGCCGGGTCTCGATGATGTTGCAGATGTACCTGCAGCTGTTGTATCGGCAGCCACACTGATAGGTGAAATTATCGGCTGAACAGGGGTTATAGGTGTAACCGGTGTTGCAGCTACGGGTGTAGGTATCGGTGTAGGCTGTGGTGCTGTATAAATGTGCGGTGTAGAATGTGCAGGAGCAGCCTTCGGCTGCGAAGCAGTCGTAGCCTTATCATCAATACCTGTCGCGATAACAGTTATCGTACATGTGTCTGTCTTGCCTTCATCATACATTGCACCGAAAATGATGTTTACATCATTTCCTGCAAGCTGACGAACATATTCTGAAGCATCGGATGCATCCTGAAGTGTGATATCACCGGAAATGTTGATGATAACACTGGAAGCTCCGTTAATCTTTGTCTCAAGAAGAGGGCTCTCTACCGCCATCTTAACAGCGTCGATAGCCTTCTCATCTCCCTTACCGTTACCGATACCGATATGAGCAATGCCCTTGTCCTTCATAACAGTCTGGACATCGGCAAAGTCAAGGTTGATAACAGCAGGAACATTGATAAGATCTGTAATTCCCTGTACTGCCTGCTGAAGCACTTCGTCTGCTTTCTTGAGTGCGTCGGGCATGGTTGTACGTCTGTCTACTATCTGAAGAAGCTTGTCATTTGGAATCACAATTAGGGTATCAACGTTAGTCTTGATATTCTGAATACCAAGCATAGCATTCTGCATACGTACGCGCGCTTCAAAAGCGAAAGGCTTTGTAACAACGCCTACCGTCAGAATTCCCATCTCTCTTGCGAGCTTAGCTACAACAGGAGCTGCACCTGTACCGGTTCCGCCGCCCATTCCGCAAGTAACAAAGACCATGTCAGCACCCTTAAGAGCTGCAGAAATTTCCTCCGCACTCTCCTCAGCAGCTTTCTGACCGATCTCGGGCTTTGCGCCGGCTCCCAGTCCTTTTGTAAGCTTTTCTCCAATCTGTAAAAGCTTGGGCGCCTTACAGAGCTGAAGCGCCTGCTTATCAGTATTAATACCGACAAACTCAACGCCGGTAATATTTTCGTCTACCATCCTATTGACAGCATTATTACCTGCACCGCCAACCCCTACCACGATGATTTTACAAGTACTCTCAGCATCGTTTGACTTTATTTCAAGCAAGTTAACTCCTCCTTCATAACCAATAGACTCCTTATTAGCTATGATACGATTTTTTGGGCTAATTATCAACCCGTTTTTTTTGATTAATTTTATCTTACTCAGGTGTAATTTCCTGTGTTCTCTCTTTGAACTTTATTGTCTTATTATCTTCCGAATATTCTTCAAGCACCAAAATTCCCGCTTTTCCGTCAAGTTTCGTCGTCTCGAACATACTTTTGAGCTGAATAATTTTTTCGTCAATGTTATCTTTTTTTCCAATGCTGACTTCCAGCTCATCAAAATAAAGATAAAGATTATACTCACTGTCGAAAAAAATTCTGTCCGCATGAAGTTCATATTTAGCCAATAATTGGGTAATATCAAGTATCTCATCAAAAATATCGTCTTTTTCCACAGGGAGCTTGTCGTGAAGAACCACGTAATCAAATTTAAGTCCCATAACCTGCGGTACATCGTCCGAAGGCTCAGACGAACTTTCGACTACGATACCTTCCCTGTCAAAGTACATATACTGGCCAAGATACGAAATATATCCCGCAATTGCTTTTTCATAAACATTGATCCTTACCGTATCCTTGGAAAGAATGTCCACATCAATCTTTTGAACAAAAGGAACTCCGTCTATGCTTTTATTCTTGTACTTAATACTGAGAAAAATAGAATTCCGACACAGCTTGCTGTCCATAACCATATCGGTGATCTCTTCGTTGGTGTAGTGAGTAGATCCCTCCACATAGACTTTCTCGATGGTGTAATTATCCAGAATATACTTGATCACCGCGATCAGCAGGACAAGTATAGTAATGACAATACCTGCAATAATATAAAGACTCCGTTTATATATAAAGGAGTCTTTAATTTTATCTATCATGCTATACGAGCGTCTCTCGACATATGAACGTTTTTTTCTCTTTTTCCTGCGTTTCTTCGCCATATCAAAACTATCTTCCTATATTTCTTCCCACATTGAGTGCTATACCGATCTCTGCAAGCTGGAAAATAACCGCAGTACCACCGTAACTGATAAAAGGAAGTGTAATTCCCGTGTTGGGAATCGTATTGGTAGCAACCGCTATATTAAGAATAACCTGAATAGCAATATGTCCCATAACTCCGATAACAAGCAGGGCGCCAAACATATCAGGTGAATTGTTTGCAATGATCATAAGTCTCCAGATAAGAATAAGGAACATAAGCATAACAGCGATTGCTCCGAAAAGTCCAAGCTCTTCACATATGATAGAAAAGATCATATCGTTCTGAGGCTCGGGAATAAAGCCAAGCTTCTGCATGCTTTCTCCGAGACCTTTTCCGAAAAATCCGCCGGAACCAATCGCATATAGAGCCTGCAGCGTCTGGAATCCTCTTCCGCTCGCATGAGCTGTGGGATCGAGCCAGGCAAGAATACGCTCAAATCTGTAATTCATTTTGCTTGAAGGATCCGCATTTTTTACAATAAGAACTATAACTGCCGCAAAAGCAATAACAGAAAACGCCGCCAAAACATATCTCTTATATCCCGGTGTTGATATAAAGAGCATTACGACACCGATTCCCATTGTAATAATGGCGGAACTTAAGTCATGCGTTACCGCGTAGATCAAAAAAGAAGGCAGCGCCGCCACTCCAAGCGCAACACAAAATCCCTTTTGCGTCATAAGCTGCTTTTTCAGCTTGATAATGAGCGTCGCCGTCAATATAATAACCGCGATTTTGGCTATCTCAGCCGGCTGAATCGACACTCCGAAAATCCTGAGCCATCTCTTGGCACCGTTGAGTCTTTTACCAAACGGGCCGACCATGATCAGAAGAACTACGGAAACCGCATATATCGGGAAAGAAAGCTGCTTCAATATATTGTACGGAAAATATGACATAAATAGCATTGCAGTAATACCGATAAGTACCGACACAAACTGGTGCTTAAAGAAATATGCCGAATCTCCTTGCTGTGTCATATAGGCTCCGTAAGAACTTGTTGAATATATCATCACAAGTCCGAAAGCCAGCAGAAAAAGTATTATGAAGATCATGCTGTAATCAACATATGTCTCCTCTTTCTGCTTTCCCATTATTTGTCTTCTTATACTCTGTCTTCGTAAAATTCCGGCTACTCTTTCCACGTTGTTCCCCTCATCGTTTCAAAAATATTAGATTAGAGTTTATTTACGTACTCCTTAAATTTCTTTCCTCTTGTCTCATAGTTGGGGAACATATCCCAACTTGCACAAGCAGGAGAAAGAAGCACCGCATCACCTTCATCAGCATTCGCACTGCAATATTCAAGTGCTTCCTCGAAGGTATCTTTAAATACATATTTCGTAAAGCCATGTTTCTTGGCACACTCTGCGATTTTTTCCTTGGTCTGACCAATGAGTACGAGAAGCTTTACCGTATCTCCGAAGTTCTCTATCCACTCATCATACTCGCTTCCCTTGTCATATCCGCCACCTATCAGGATTGTAGGCTTACACATAGCCTTGATACCCTGAATGGCCGCATCGGGATTGGTTCCCTTGGAATCATTATAATAATCTACTCCGTTCTTGGTCGCAACAAACTCTATCCTGTGCTCAACAGCCTTGAAGTCACGTATCACCTTAAGGATTGTTGTAAGCGGAACGTCCATTGCAACAGACATAGCTATCGCAGCCATGACATTTTCCACGTTGCACATTCCAACGAGGTTCATGTCATGTATATTCATAACCCGAACAGCTTCTCCGGAGATACTCATATAAATCTCCTCGCCGTCAAGATAGAATCCGTCTTCAAGTTTCTCGGTAGTTGAAAAGAAAACCACCTTTGAAGGACATTTTTTTGCAAACTCTCTTGTATACTGATTGTCATAGTTAAGTACGCAGGTATCATCAGCTGTCTGGTTGTGCGTAATGTTCTGCTTCATCTGCGCATAACATTCCATGGTATGATGCCTGTTTAAATGATCAGGTGTTATGTTAAGGATTGCAGAAACCTGCGCATGGAAATTATCAACCGCTTCAAGCTGGAAAGAACTGATCTCTCCTACTGTAACCGTATCATCTGTCATATCGAGAGCGCTCTCTGCATAAGACACTCCGATGTTGCCGACAACATAGCTACTCTTAAAATGAGCTTTCATGATCTCTCCGACAAGCGTTGTAGTTGTTGTCTTTCCGTTTGTTCCTGTGATCGCAACAAGCTTTCCTTTTGCGAAATTATATGCAAGCTCGATCTCACTCCAAATGGGAATATTCTTTTCTTTTATTCTCATTATCGTAGGAGCATCGAGAGGAACCGCAGGGCTTGGTACAACAAGCGCAATCTCATCAAGCATATCATCTGATATCTCTCCGATGATAATATCTGTATTGTCCTTATCCTCATCATGAAGCTTTTTTACTATATCTTCTTTTGTTACTTTCGTATTTTCTTCAAGCATTACCGGAACGGCTCCGACACGGTGAAGAAGCCTTACCGATCCGACACCTGACAATCCTGTTCCGATAACAAGTACTTTTTTTCCATTAATTTCTTTTGCATTCATATCATTTAACCTCTGTTATAACCCTGCATATGCTATAAGGCACAAAATAAGTGTTACCGTTGTAAATACATTTACTACCTTTGTTTCAGACCAGCCGCCCTTCTCAAAATGATGATGAATAGGCGCCATTCTGAAGATTCTTTTTCCGTTTGTAAGTTTAAAATATGTAACCTGCATTATTACGGAGATAACTTCAAGAGCATAGATGAATCCGACAATTGCAATAAATATCGGCATATTCATAACATATGCTACTCCGGTTACAAAACCTCCGATTGCAAGAGAGCCCGTATCGCCCATCATAACCTTGCCGGGATATACGTTATATACGAGATATCCAAGGAGCGCACCCATCATGGATGCTGACATAACCTCAGCTCCGGTTGAACCATATCGCATGGCTGCGAGGGCAAAAAATCCTGCAACAACAACCGTTACCGATGCGCAAAGTCCGTCAACTCCGTCCGTGAAATTGGTTCCGTTCGCTGTTCCGAGTGCGATAAAGAACAGTATCGGTATGTTGAAAATTCCAAAATTGATAGTGTTACCTAAAAACGGAACATTCATTTCAAGCGTAAGATCGGTAAAGTTCTGAACATACAAGGCGAATATCACAGTAACAATAAGCTGACCGACAATCTTCTGCCAGGCTCTGAGGCCCAGATTATGCTTTTTTACAACCTTGATGTAATCATCTATAAATCCGATCACTCCAAATCCGAATGTCAGAATAAGGATAGGTATTACTTCCTTATGAGAAGCAGAATAAATAACACCTATAATAAGGAAAGGAAGCAAAAAAATTATTCCTCCCATTGTCGGTGTACCCGTCTTCTTCTGATGAGATTCGAGTCCCTCTTCTCTTTCGGTCTGTCCCGCCTTAAGTTTTCGTAAAAGCGCTATTATTTTGGGTCCCGCAAGTACTGCAATTAAACAAGATACACATGTCGGGATCAAAGTTCTTACAACATAATCATTCACGTTCTTATCCTCACTGACTTTAAATTGTTATTTCGTTTCCGATTTTTGGAGCGAAAAATCACTTGTGTTCGGGTCAATATGATACCCTGTTGCAGTGCCTACGTCAAATGATTCCGATTCCTTAGCACTATTCGTCCGTCTCTTTTTTCTCTTCTTCCGTTTTCTGTTCTCCTTCAGGTTTCTGCTCATCTTCGGAAGTGTTTTCTCCGTCCGCATTCTCTGCGTTTTCTTCACCTTCCGCGCTCTCTTCCGTTACCTTCTGGACATATCCGTTCTGTTCCATAAATTCCTGATACTTAACCTGATCTTCTTCAGATAACTCTTCCGTCATTTCAAGTCCCAGATAAGGAAGTGCTTCCTGAAGAACTTTATTAACGATTCTGGTTGCAAACTTAGCATCAGCCTGATCTACTGCGTTAGCTCTGTTAACAACAACATAGATAAGATATCTTGGGTTGTCTGCGGGCGCATATCCCATAAATGATACTACATAGTCTCTTTTATCACGGGGAGATGTCTCCGCTGTTCCTGTCTTACCACCTATCGTATAGCCGATGGGTTTTGCACTTCCACCTGTACCGTCTTTTCCTGTTACAACCCTGTTACAGCATTGGATTATCCTCTTGGATGTATCTTCGGAAATAGTCTGCCTGAGTACTCTGGGCTCAATATTCTTGATCGTTGCGCCGCTGCTTGAAACAATCTTTTTTACCATATGCGGCTCGTAATATTTTCCGCCATTTATTAATGAAGCAAAGCCTGCTATCATCTCGATCATGGTACAGTTATAACTCTGTCCGAAAGAATATGTATAAATGTCAGAACCATCCATTTTATCTGCGCTATGCACAAGATGTGTTGCGATGGGTTCGCCGTCAAGATCAATATTGGTCTTAAGTCCAAAACCGAAAATCTTCTGGAATTTACTGAATTTCTCTTTTCCCGTTGCCCTGGCAACATTCATCATGCATACGTTGCAGGATGCTTCTATTCCTTTATCTATTGTAACTGCACCGTGTACACCATGGCACTTGACAGGTTTTTTCCATCCGGGAACTTCCATGGAACCGCCGCACTGATACACTTCATCTCCGGTGATCGATCCGGTCTCAAGTCCGATTGCCACCGTAAAAGGCTTTGATACTGATCCCGGCTCGTATGTATCAGATACGCAGAAATTTTTCCAGAGTGCATTGTAATTTTCAAGAAGCACTTCATAATTTTCCGGCTTAGACAGCTCATCGAGTTTCTCTTGTGTGATGTAATCCGGGACAGTAGGAATCTTCTCTTTTTCCTTTTCTTCTTCCTCTTTTTCTTCTTCCTCGTCTGCGCCACCTGTAACATCTGCATATTCCGAATCATCATCTTCTTCGTTTTCAGCAGCTTCGGCTTCTTTTTCCTCAGCCTCTTTCTTCTCGGCTTCTTTCTCGTCTTCCTCTTTTTTCTCGTGATCGATGACTCTTCCCTTCATTCCGAGAAGTTTCGACGGATCTTTGGGATTGTTCAGGTCATAATTTGGATAGCTTGCCATGGCAAGTATCTCACCTGAATGAACATCCATCATTATGCAGCCGACGTCAACGGCACCGTTTCCCGTATGGGCTTTATCCTTGTTTTCTTCATTGAATTCAGCAAGATATTTCTCAACTATTGTCTGAAGCTTGCCGTCTATAGTTGTTACTATATTATTACCGTCAACAGCGGGGATAGTCGTTCTCTCAAGGTTCAGATCCTCATCGAGATATCCGTACTCTCTTCCGAAAGTTCCGCTGAGCACACTGTTGTACTGCTTTTCAAGACCATTCAATCCGATGTTGTCACTCGTCGTAAAACCAATGGCGTCACACGCAAGCGTATTGTTTGGATAAATTCTCTTGTAGTCTTCCGTAAAAAAGATTCCCTGAATATTTTCAGCAATATCCTTGTTGTAGGTTTCCGATTCCTTGTCGGTCAGGTCCTGAAACTTCTTTACATCAGCATATTCTCTTTTATTGTCAACCACATAGTAATGAGATGTCGGATTGTTACTTATATAAGTACGTATTTCTCCCATTCTCGTGGCGTCAAGTCCAAAGCAACTTTGTAATGCACTGAGAGTGGGCTCCAGAAAATCCGGATCTCTCAAAAGAAGTTTTGTATCAAGTATAACGTTGTACACTTTCTCACTGCGGGCAAGGACTGTGCCGTTTCGGTCCAATATATCTCCTCTTCTGAACGGGATGGTTATTGATTCATACCGTTGCTGAGAAAGGACCTTCTTTTCATACTCTTCACCATTCTTGGTCGTGATGTTGATAAGCCTGAGTCCTAATCCAATGAAAGCCAGTAATACCAATACAAACAGTACTACCAGCTTTTTCTTCATTCCAATTGTAAACTTCTGTGCATTCTTCGTTTTTCTTGGTTTCATAACAAAAGACATTTCCTCAATTACTTACTTGGCGTAGACGGAACGGGTGCAACCTGTCTGACATAGTCATTTCCGCCTCCGTCGGAATATGTAACAATCTGGTCTCCTGTAGCATGGACCATACCATATTCCTGGATAGCAATTCTCTGGATCTCATCGAGATCTATATTGCCGTTAGCTCTGTTGTACGCTTCGTCATTGTCCTGTTTCATGCGATTCAATTCTTTTTCAAGATTGGCTATATTCTTAACACTGTTAGTGATATGTGACTGAAGTGAAATATAAAAAGCCAGTGCTCCTACCATAAGAAGCATTGCAAAAGACAAAAACATCAAATAGCCAAGGCTCATATGACGACGCCTGTTATTCCTTCTTAAAGGTTCCTGAACATGAACTCTTCTACGAACGTAATCGGGCTCATATATTCTTCTAGCTGTGTTTCCATGGATGTATGCATTTGCCATGTTCATTCTCCTTTCTATTTTCTTTTAAATCTGCACATCACTGCGCTTTCTCAAAAACTCTGAGTTTTGCGCTCTGTGACCTCTTGTTTTCGGATAACTCCTTCTCACTCGGGAGTATGGGTTTTCTTGTTATTACTTTTCCTTTTGAGACTTTGCCGCAGACACATACCGGAAAATCAGATGGGCATGTGCACGGATTCTCATTTGTTCTGAAATTGTTCTTGGTTATTCTGTCTTCCAAAGAATGGAATGTGATAACGCAAAGTCTTCCGCCCGGATTCAAAAAGTCTATGAATCCGTCCAAAGAACCTGATAATACGTCAAGCTCTCTGTTTAAAGCAATTCGTATAGCCTGATAAGTTCTCTTTGAAGGGTGTCCGCCCTTTTCCCTCATCTTGGCAGGGATTGCCGCCTTGATGATCTCATTGAGTCTGAAAGTAGTATCGATAGGGCTCTTTGCTCTCTCGATACAAATATGCTTTGCAATATTTTTAGCGAACTTGTCTTCGCCGAAATCTCTTATAATATGGAAAATCTCGGTTTCCGAATACTCATTTACTATATCTCTTGCTGTGAGTTCCTGCCTTTGATCCATTCTCATGTCCAAAGGAACGTCCTCTTTGTAGGTAAAACCTCTCTCGGCGTTGTCAAGCTGGTAAGATGACACTCCGAGATCAAGTAATATTCCGTCCACTCCTGTAACACCAAGTTCTCTGAGTCTTGTCACTGCATTCTCGTAATTGTCTCTGATGACAGTTACTCTGTCCTTGAAGGGTTCGAGTTTCTTAGTCGCTGCGGCGATAGCATCTTCATCCTGATCGGTCCCGTACAGATGACCGCCTTCGGTGAGCTTCTCCGCTATATGATAAGAATGTCCCGCTCCTCCAAGTGTTCCGTCCAGATATATTCCGTTCGGTTTAATATTCAGATTTTCAAGTGACTCCTCAAGGAGTACAGAATAGTGCTTAAATTCCATGTATTTCCCTTAAATACTCAGTCCGTATTCACTCATCTTGGCTGCTACCAAATTGATATCGTCAAAGGTACTAGCCTTCTCCCATTCCGCCTTACTCCAGATCTCAGCTCTGTTACCCACTCCTGCAATGATCGCTTCCTTCTCGATCTTGGCATGCTGTAACAGATTAGATGGAATGAGTATTCTTCCCTGCTTATCTACCTCTGCATCAATTGCACCGGCAATAAAGAAACGTCCCAACATTCTGGCTTCGGGTTTATCCATAGGAAGTGATTGAAGTTTCTCTTCGAACTGTTCCCAGCCTTCTTCAGCGAACACGAAAAGACATCCGTCAAATCCCTTGGTGACTACAAACTGCTCGCCAAGGAGTTCACGGAATTTAGCAGGAATTATGAGTCTTCCCTTAGCATCTATGGAATGACTGTATTCACCTTTAAATGCTGTTCCCACTTTTCTACCACTTTCAACCACTTTTTAACACTTTTTACCACCTGAGCTAATTATAAATCATTTTTTTTTATTAAACAACCTAAATTATATAAAAAATTAATAAAATGCTAAGTCTCGTTATAAAGCGAATTTTTCCTGTTTAAGCAATAAAAAAGAGCCCTTTTCGGACTCTTTTTTAATCGTTATTAAGTAAAGTTAATCTTCACCACATTGTATTTCATTAATCAGTTTTGCATATATTATTTCTGTTTATCAACGAAAACCGGTTCAATAATTATTTCTTCATCATCAATATTGGGCTCAACATCAACGGTAACGTCATCATCAAACCTCTGCGTGGGAGCACTAAGCTGCTCAGCATTTACATTTGCATCCTGGCGATAAGCTTTCTCTGCAGCCACGCGCTTGCGCACAGGTCTTGTCCGAACCGTTTCTCCATGATCAAAATCGTCTTCTTCACCCACAACGGTATCAAAATCATCCTGCTCAACCTGCTTGAGATCAAAATCATCTTTCTCAATCTCAACCTGATCAAAATCATCCTTATCAAATCCCGCCTGATCGAAATCATCCTTAGCTGCTTCCGGTCTGCCAAAATCGTCACGTGTCGCTCTTGCCTCAACATAATCGTCGCGCTCTTCTTCGGCATAATCATCGCGCGCAGATTCATCGGCATAATTATCATCTACAGGTTCTGCTTCGAAATAATCATCGTGAACAAGCTCTTCATCAACATAATTGTCAAGCACAGTTTCTTTTTCAACGCGAACTCTGCGCTTAGGTTCTTCTTCAACGTACTCATCACGTACAGGCTCTTTTTCAGCACGAACATTGCGCGCAGGTTCTTCGGCATAATTGTCGCTTTCAGATTCCGCTTGGGCATAATCTTCCTGTACAGCTTCCGGTTTAACATGATTCTCCATCACAGGTTCAGTTCCCGCAAAATCGTTCGGCATAGGCATTGCACGGCCAAAATCTTCATGTACAGGCTCTACCTTGGCAAAATCATCCGGTATGGGAACCGCACGGCTACGCGCTTCATGCGTCACTTGAGCCTCAACATGTTCTTCTTGTAGCGGAACCGCTCTGCCACGTTCCTCATGCACTGCTTCGTTTCTGTCAAGATCATCCTGTACAGCTTCTATATGCTCGTGGTTTTCAGCTTCAACTTCCACACGCTCGGGGCTTTCAGCTTCTGCCTTAGCACGCTCGCGCTTAACTCTCGCAACTCTGACACGTCTGCGACTCTCCTGCACAGCTTCTTCCCTTCCGCGTTCATCTCGTGAAGCCGCATCACCGCCGGGATTTTCCTGTACAGTCACATCTTCCGCATGATTATCATGTTCCAATTCCGCTCTTGCAAAGCCTTCTTCGCCGGCAAAGTTCTCTTCTCTGCCTGCTCTAACATTTTCATTTTCTTCTGCAGGTCTTTGTCTACGTCTGTCGTCAGTCTTTCTTCTATCTAATCTTCTTTGTTCAACAGGTTCTCTTTGTTCTCTCGGATCCCTTGCTTCTCGTCCCTCTCTGGACTCTCTAGACTCTCTTGAATTCCTTGGTTCTCTGCCCTCTCTGAGCTCTCTGGGATCTCTTGCTTCTCTTTGTTCTCTCGTTTCTCTAACACCTCGGGGATCTCTTGCCTCTCTTGAATCTCTTGATTCCCTTGGTTCTCTACCCTCTCCGGGTTCTCTTAATCTTCTGGGTCTTCTGGGTTCTCCATTTTCTCCGGCTTCTCTAGATTCTCTGATTCCTCTGGACTGTTTTGTTTTGGCCTTTGCCCTTCTCTTTTTCTGCTTCGGAGCCGAAAGTTCACCACCTGCCTTCTGCAGCTTCAAACGAGCCATAGTCTCTGCCACAACCGCAAAGATAACCATCAGTGCTGAGATGAGCTGAGATACAGGAAGCTCGGTTCCAGGAACAAGAAGCTGATCGGTTCTGATACCCTCGATCCAGAATCTTCCGATTCCTTCGCCAAAGAGATATAACAGAACAATCTCACCATCAAACTTCTTATGTTTAAAATAAACAAGCACTATTATAAGAAGTGCAAAATTCCACATACTCTCATATAGGAATGTAGGTGTAACCTGAATGTAGTTAACCCCCTGCATGTGCTGTCTCATAAGTTCGGAAATATCACTGCTTCTTACCATCTCTACAGGAAGACGCATTGCAAAGAGTCCGTCGGTATACTCACCAAAGACCTCTCTGTTAGTGTAGTTTCCCCATCTACCGATAGCCTGACCGAGCAAAAGTCCCGGCATAATGGTATCGGAAATCTCAAAGAAATTCTGTTTTTTTATCTTTGAGAAAATAAATATAGTCAAAAATCCTGCGATAACTCCGCCGTAAATGGCAAGTCCGCCGTTTCTGATTGCAAACACACTGAGAAGATCGTCTTTATACTTATCCCACGCAAAGATAACATAATACGTCCTCGCACCCAGTATTGAAAAAACAATCAGATAAGCCGCAAGATCCCAATATGTATCGGGATTCTGGCCGTTCACTTTTGCCAGTCTGGCGATAAGGAAAAGCGCAAGTAAAAAACCCATTCCTATGATCACACCATAAAGTGCAATAGTGAATCCGAATATTTCAAAATTTTTAGGGACATCGCTGATATACATATTTAAATTAGGAAACCAGATGTCCATTCTTCCCATCTCTGTCATGTTGATCCTCCAAATCAAACATTGAATCTAAACAGGATAACATCACCGTCACGGACAACGTATTCTTTTCCTTCCATACGTACAAGTCCCTTCTCTCTTGCCGCAGCAAGAGATCCTTCACGAAGAAGATCCTGATAGTTGATTACTTCCGCTTTGATAAATCCCCTCTCAAAGTCTGTGTGGATCTTACCGGCTGCCTGTGGAGCCTTTGTTCCGATCTTGATTGTCCAAGCTCTTGTCTCATCCTCTCCGGATGTAAGGAAACTCATAAGTCCGAGTGTTTTATAACTTGCTGCAATGAGTTTATCAAGTCCTGACTCCGAAAGTCCCATACTCTCGAGAAACTCTGCCTTTTCATCCTCATCAAGCTCTGAAATCTCTGCTTCTATCTGAGCACTTATAACAAACACTTCACTTCCCGACTTGGATGCAAGTTCTCTAACAGCGGCAACATACTTATTGGATGCTCCGTCATCGGCAAGATCCTCATCTTTAACATTTGCCGCGTAGATTACTGGTTTCCATGTGAGGAGATCGAGAGTATTAATAAATGCTCTTTCCTCATCGTCATCCACTTCAAGTTCTCTTGCCATCTTTCCGGCCTCAAGAACCTCTTTTATCTTATTTAAAATGTCAAGTTCCTTAGCTGCTGCCTTATCCATTCTTGCAGTCTTGGAAACCTTGGCGATTCTACGCTCAAGTACTTCAAGGTCTGCAAACACAAGCTCAAGATTAATTGTCTCAATATCCCTTGCAGGATCAACGCTTCCGTCAACGTGCACTACGTTTGGATCTTCAAAGCATCGTACAACATGCACTATAGCATCGGTTTCACGAATATTTGCAAGGAACTGGTTTCCGAGTCCTTCTCCCTTGGATGCCCCCTTTACAAGTCCGGCGATATCAACAAATTCTATTGTTGCCGGAGTAACCTTTTTTGAATTATAAAGGTCACCGAGCTGCTTAAGTCTTATATCCGGAACAGCAACAATACCCACATTAGGATCTATAGTCGCAAACGGATAGTTCGCAGCAAGCGCTCCTGCGTTTGTAAGTGAGTTGAAAAGGGTACTCTTTCCGACGTTCGGAAGCCCCACAATGCCTAGTTTCATATGATATATTTCTCCTTCTAAAAGACTTTCATAAGCCTTTATGTTTTATCTAGTACAAATCTAATGTATATTATCATATTTCATTAAAATAGACCAGTATCGGTTGGGATATGCACGTTCTGAGTGATTCAAATAGTCCACTACCCATTCCTCATCCTCAGGAAATCTCTCGCCATGAGCTTTTGGATACTGCGCAGAATACACCGGATGAATAATAGAAAAGATCATCTCTCCATTTTTTTCCAACATGGCGGACAACGCTGTAATATATCCAATATACAGGCACTCATCTACCGCGATCCATTTCATCTTCCTTTCTCGCTCACTACTATCTCCCGGAATCTTGAATTCTATCTGTGTCACTTTCCCCCTACCATTTTTCTCCATATTTTTTCCCTTATCAAAAACAATTTATCCAGATTCAAATCCTATGATATCACTTTCTGTTAGCTGCCGCTAACTTTTTTCATAGTCTGCAGTGATTCAATATATTTCCATCTGATCAGACACTTTCTAAAAAAAAGTCTGCTGCAATCGGAAGTATCCAAAAATACAGCAGACATTCATAATTCTTTTTTGTTCCAAAACCATTTTTTACCGTTTCAGCAATCTATATCATATCAAACATAGATTTCATGCTGTCATCAACTACAATCTTAGCGTCTATTTCGATGTTTTGCGCATTTCTTAGCATTTTACAGGTTGCCTTTACGGGGTATCTCCCCCTTTCAGACGGACGTTCATCGACTACCATCTTTGTTTTTCCAGACTGATTTGTGAAGTGAAAAGAAGATTCTGTAATGGAAATATTGTCTATAGGAGCATAGTTTTCTCCAAGGAACAATAGAGGGGATTCGCAGGTGATGTTGATATGGCTCATACGTATATTGTGAACTCTACCCGGAAGTCTTGTGGTGCCTTCTCTTTTTGTTGCTGTGATAGCTATAGGCTCACCCTCTCCCCACCAGTTACAGACACCAGTAGTCCTTACTCTTGAGTCAAAGAAATTCCTTGTATTGCCTACGATGTGATCTATGAAAACATTATATATCCCCCCTCCATCTCTAGACCATATTCCTATTCCCCTTATACAGTCCTTAAGAATACAGTTGCTAACTGTTATATCGTGAATATCCCCATATGTCTCAGTTCCTATTTTTATTCCAGAACAGTTTGATGACAAGATACAGTCGCTTACAATAATATCCCTACAATCCCCATATCTTTTATACATTGGCGTTGTAGACTTAATAACAATACTGTCATCCCCGCTTACGATCCTGCAGCCTCTTATGATCACTTCCTGGCAGCAATCCGGATCAATGCCATCAGTATTGGGTCCTCTTTTGTTATTCTCAATGACAATATTTTCTATTCTCACCTTCCTGCAACCAGCAAGATGAAGAGTCCAAAAAGCAGAATCTAAAAAGGTAACATCAGATACCAGAAGGTTTTCCACATCTTCCAGATAACTCATTCTTGGCCTGAATCCGGTAACAGCCAGTGGACTTCCTTCTTCAGAATGCTCGGGATCATCGTCAAAAAAGACTTTTCTTCCCTGACCATCGATTACTCCAGTTCCAGTTATTGCAACATTCTTTTCATGAAGAGCAAACAGAAAGCATCCACCTTCCCAGCCATCAACTTCGCTGTCATCGCTATTTTCCTTGAAATAATCAATGATATCTCTTTCATCAAGACTTGATATGAGACGAGAGCCATGCTCTAAATATAGTTCTACTTCAGACCTCAGTCTTAAAGTTCCAGATAAAAAAAATCCTGCTGGAACCAAAACTCTTCCGCCAGTTTTTGTACATTCATCTATCGCTCTTTGGATTGCCCCAGTACACACTGTCTTTCCATCAGGGATAGCTCCAAAGTCCAAAATATTATAGACCATTATATCTATACAATTCCTTTCCATTCATATCTGTCTCAAGCCTTATCCCCCTGTCAAAGCAACCTATCTGCCTGTCATCAATAAATGCATATACTTTATCCTTTATATGCTCAATCCTGTAAACATGCCCATTCATATGCTGCTCATAATAGCCAGTGTAATCCTTTACGCTGCTCCAGATGAGTCTGTCTCTCTTGACCACCACTCCATACATTCTGCTGATATACTCAAGCACAGCCAGCATGGCTGGTCCATAGGCATCCTGCTCCCCCTCAACTCCGATCAGTGATGGCTTCATGGTCATCGGATCGTACTGTTGCACAAATATACAGTCTTCTCCTATTGCTTCAAAGAGCTTTCTTCCAAGCCTTGGAATAAGTCCGTAGTATCCATAGTTTTCAAGGGCTGCGATAGCTCTTTGATAGGTAAGGGCCTGGGCTTGCCCGCTCCAGTTATTCAGCTCATCATTTCTATACAAAGGATCCGAAATAGCAACTGATGGAAGTGGCATAGGAGTCCAGAACTCTTTTTCATTTAATAGATGTTCTTCAACAAATCTCCTGGCATCCTCCTTGGTCATACTTTTCCAGTACATCATCCTAAGATTGTTGTGGATCAGTGTTTCCAATTTTCTATGCTTATTGTCCCTGTCAAAAAAGGCTCCTTTTTCATCGTCCCAGAGAATTTCTCTGATGCGAACCTGCAGAGAATCAGCATCTTTTCTATGACAGGCATATAAATCCATGTCGCCCCTGATTCTGGCGATTTCTGCCATTGTATCTCTGGCAGCATATGAATAACTCATAAAATCCATAGAAGCCATTGGTACAACTTCATATCCCTGGGGAGCTGTTTCTTCTTCCCAGTAATCAGGTGCATCTCCATACCTTGCTGCGTTATCTTCACCAGTGTCATACTTGCACCAGCTCTCTAAACAGCCATCACTATCTGAATCCCTGTATTTCCACAGATATTCATCATACTTTTTTAGCACATCATAGAGCTGATCAAGAAAAGCAGGATCCTTCCCTGTCATATAGTAGACATCCAAAGCAGGATCTGGAAAGCAGAACCCCTGAAATTTATCATACTGCGGGATCAACTTTTCTCCTGTATATTCAATGCTTCCAGGAAGTCTTCCGTCACTTCTCTGATTATCCATAAATATTTTCTGATTGTTATAAGCTACTTCAAGATTTCTTTTTCCATACATTGCACCGCCCATAGGCTGAGTCTCGATCCAAACCTTGTTATAGCCACCACCTTCGATAAGGACATTTATCCCAGCAAAAGACTTTATATTCTGCCTGCATTTTTCTTCTGCAGAGTCGAAAAGCTTTTGCAATAATCTATCCGAAATCTTAAAAACTACTTTTGTTTCTCCCATAAACTCATCCCTTCAGCCCACTAGTTCCAATACCTTCTACCAGATACTTGTTAAAAAACAGGAATATCAGGAAAACCGGAATCAGAGATAATGTGGACATAGCAAACATTGCTCCATAGTCAGTAACAGACGTGGAATCTGCAAAGAGCTTTATAGCTATGGACGCAGTATAGGACTGAGGTCTTGAAAGATACAGCAAAGGTCCCATATAATCGTCCCACTTCCAATAAAATTGAATTATTATAGTCGTTACAATTGCAGGTTTTAAGAGTGGCAAAATGATCTTGCTATAAATACCATATTTGCTACATCCATCAATCTTAGCTGCCTCGTCCAATTCTCTTGGAATTCCCTGCATGAACTGCATCATCTGATAGATAAAGAATGCCTGTCCACAAAAATATGGAAGTATAAGCGGCACATATCCGGGCACAAGTCCAAATCTGTAATAGATAAGGTACTGAGGGATCATGATAACCTGCCCTGGAAGCATCATAGTTGCCAGCATAAAGGTGAACCAAAGCTTTCTTCCCTTAAATTTTATCCTGGAAAAGGAATATGCCACCAATGAAGATGAGATCACTGTTCCAAAGGTTGCAATTGTAGTTACAAAAAGTGAATTCTTAAAAAATGTTGCAAATGTAGTTCCGCCAAAGCCCTTCCAGCCGGTGTTATAATTGGAAATCTTTGAGGACTGTGGAATAAGGCTCAATGTTCCCCTTAAGATTTCACCGTTATCCTTAAATGAACCGCTTATCATCCACAAAACCGGATAGATCATTACAAAGCCAAATAGAAGGACAAACAGGTGATAGAACACCTTTTTTACTATTTTCTTTTCTCTCATAGCCTGCTGCCCCCTTAACCTTCAGATTCACTAAATACCCAGAACTTAGAGGTTCTGAATATAACAAGTGTAATAAGACTCATAACTATCAGCATGACCCAACTCATAGCACAGGCATATCCCATGTTATTGTACTTAAAGGCCTGATTATACACGTTAAGTGCATAGAGCATGGTTGAGTTATTAGGTCCACCACCTGTAATGATGAAGGCCTGCGTAAAGGTCATAAATGCTGAAATTGTCTGCATCACAAGGTTGTATAAGATAATGGGCGAAAGGCATGGCAAAGTAATCTTAAAGAATCTCTGAAAGCCGTTTGCTCCATCAATTTCAGAGGCTTCATAATAGGTTGTAGGTATCTCTTTTAGACCTGCCGCAAATATGATCATGGATGAGCCAAACTGCCATACTGCCATCAGAATAAGCGGATAGATAGCAAGAGCTTCGCTTCCAAACCAGTTTATCTTTTTAAGTCCCAGGTCCATGAGAACTGAATTAAAAAGTCCCTTTCTGGCAAAGAGCTGTTTCCACACAAGTGCCACTGCCACTGAACCACCAACAAGAGAAGGCACATAGTAAAGAGATCTGTAGAATGTTACCATCCTGCTCTTCCTTGTTAGTAAAAAAGCCACAAGTAGCGCAAAGGTAAGCTTCAAAGGCACAGCTATCAACACATATTGCAGTGTCTTACTGATCGACTTCAAAAATACTTCATCCTTAAATAGCATTAAAAAGTTCTTGAGCCCTACAAAAACTGCCACTTTGTTTCCAAGAGAATAATCCGTGAATGCATAATATAAAGACATGCAGATCGGTATAAATGAAAAGCAAATAAATCCAAAGATAAATGGTGCGGCAAAGATATGCCCTACAACATTGTCATTATTTATAAGCATACTTAGGGAATCTGCTTTTGTTTTCGTCTTATCTCCCATGTAAAAAACTCCCCTTTCAAGTCCTAAAAAATCCTGCCCGTTTTTACACGAGCAGGATTTAAAAATTCATTACTTAAAAATTGCCTGGGCATCAGCATAGGTCTTTTCTGCTGCCTCTTCTGCTGTAATCTCACCACTAGCAACCTGCTGGATGTAGTTAAGGTAATTATCCTGTACCTGATCCTGTCCATCAGGAGAAAGAACATTGTATTCCTTAGGAGTAGGATTCTTACTGACACTGTCGACGTAATTGTACATGATCTGCTGTCCTTTGGTTGAAGATGCTGAAAGTGCTTCTCTTACATTCTCATTGGCTGGGATACCCCTTTCAGCCTGAAGAATATTATTGCAGTCTACGTCATTTTCAAACCAGCTGATAAATGCTGCAGCTGCTTCCTTATGCTCAGAATCCTGTGATACACACAGCATCTGTGAAGACTGGATCAATGTTCCGCTATTTCCACCTGCTACTACCTTTGGAAGAGGTGCAAGAGCAAGTTCTCTTCCCTGCTCAGCACAAACATTGTAAATTGTAGGAAACTGGTTTACAGCAACCCAAGTCATTGCTGCTTCTCCTGTAACCAGGAAATCATTTTCGATGTTTGTGACCTCTGCAGAAGCACCTGCGTCAGGATACGAACCCTTTTTGATCATATCTGCTCTCATTTGGATAAAAGGTGCCAGCATCTGTGGATTATCAAATCCCATTCCTGTGAGATCAAGATTGAAGAAACTGTATTGCCCCAGGTCTCCCTGCTGTCCGATGTATGTAGAGCAACCTGCTATGAAGTCTGATGTAAGGAATGTAGATGAACCAAATATACCAAGCTTTTCAGTAATAGTATCTGCAGCCTTCTGGTAATCTTCCCAGGTCCAATCATCTGTTGGAATTGCAGCTCCGGCTTCTTCAAATATGGCAGGGTCATAAGCAATGCCATATGTGTTGATTCCATTGGTAAGCCCAAGCTGTGTTCCATCTGTTTCTCTTGTTGTCTTTAAGTTAGCCTCCGATATCTTGGAAACATCTACAACACCTGTGGCAATGAACTCATCAAGTGGATAGATCTTATCGAGGTACATAGGGAAGTTTCCGCCAAGTTGGAATACATCCCATACTTCATCAGAAGCGACTAAAGTCTTAAGCTTGGTAAAATAATCATCAAATGAATAATACTCATATTCAATAGTTACGTTAGGATTAAGGCTTTCATACAACTCAATTGCTGCTATAGTCTTGTCATGTCTATCCTGAGATCCCCACCATGCCATTCTCAAGGTAATTGGCTCATCACTATTGGTATCATCAGCCTTATCTTCTGTAGCCGCCGTTTCTTCTTTGGTTGAAGCCTCAGCAACATCCTTAGTCTGTGCGTCATTTGCTGTAGTACTATCTGTCTGGCTGCCGCATCCCGCAAGTGAGCCTACGATCATTGTTGCAGCCATCATTATGCCAACTAACTTTTTCTTCATTTTTTCCTCCAATATCCCTGTCGCAATCATCCAAAAATAGAACTTTTACGACATTACCTTCTCTCACAAGTAATTTTTTAATTCCCTCAAGACGTCTTTTGTTGTAAAAATCTTATAACTGCAAAGGGATATTTTCAATATTTTAGGGCAATTGTGACAATAAAGTGATAACCTATAGAATTTTCAAACTATATTTACCTTTCCTTTCAGAATAGACTTACGATACTGAAGTGGAGTTATTGTCATCTGCTTTTTAAACACCCTCTCAAAGTAAGTAAGACTGTCATATCCAAGTCTGTTGGCAATCTCAGCCATGCTCATACTCTCATCCATAAGATACTGTCTGCTGGCCGCTATCCTGTAAAGATTTATGTATTCAGAAATCGTAAAGTTTGTGACCTCCTTAAAAATGCGGCATAGATACGCATTACTCATGTAGAAATGTTCAGCTAGTACAGTTACTGAACTGATCCTGTCATAATTCTCTGCAATATAGTCCGCAACCTGATGGACTCTTTTCTGCTTTTCTATGTGAGTTTTTACTCCCACATCATCCAGTTTGCCAAGTTTTCTCTGCTCAAATCTGTCTGCATCGAGAAATAATCTTAGGATTTCAAGCTTTATCCTGCCTGCTGTCATTTTGTCTTTTTTACCAGTGGCAAGTTTTTCTATGTTAGCCAATACATCCTGTATCAAGTCATCTTCTCCCACCTGATAAACACCATGATACTTGGAAAAAAAGCTTTTAGCATCTATGCCAAACATGGCGCACATCGGAACAATAAAGCTTTCCTTAAGCTCGATCAAAAGCCTGTCATGACTGTTTCCGCCTATTATATTGGTCTTGGCAATCTTGGCTTTGTCGATGATAGTGATAGTTCCTGGCACCATGCGATAGCACGCGCCCTCATAAAAGAAATTCCTCTGCCCGCCGAATATATACTGTATCTGATATTCATTGTGATAAAAGCCAAGAGCCTTGGTAAAGTCCTGATTTCTCGATACTCTTCCAACAGCTATACCATCAAAATCACCCTTGTAAATTTCTTTAAACATTCTCCACCTCTACCATAATGAACGTATTTAAGAAATATCTTTTTCATCAATTCTGATAAAAACCGGATGTTCTAGAGGGGTTTCGTTTGGCTGATGGAGCACCAAAAGAAGCTCTCCTTCAAAGGTCTCAAACAACATTCCATGTCCACCATCCTTGTCAAAAAGCGGCTTGTTATCCACTGTCCAGTTGCCACTAATATCGCCATTATCTGATCTTGCGATTCCCTCTGCATATCCTGCATCCGTCATAGTAGCCCACAGCATGATAAGTTCTCCGCTTTTAAGTCTGTACAGGAAGGGACCGTCGGTGACATATACAGGGCCCTTCCAGAGCCTGTGGGTTATGCTCTTTACCCAGGGACTGGCCATTGAAGCGCAAAAGAGAGTCCTAGGCTCAGATAAAGGTCTTTTCAGATCATCTGAAAGCTCAACTGCACAGATCTGTCCATCTCCCACATCCATCCACTCATGGGAAAAAACCATATAAGGTTTTTGATCAGGAGAAAGATAGAATGTTCCATCAAGGCAGTTCCACTCATCAGGAGTTATCTTTCCCTCACTGTGGATCTTGAAGGGGCCTAGTGGACTATTTGAAGAAAGGATCATTGTTCCTTTTTTGTCTAGTGCCTCAGAATTAAATGTGGCAAACATGTAAAAAGAATCTTTATACACGTGTACTTCTGGTGCCCAGTAATTTTTGTCGGCCCAAAAGTCCTCCGGCTTATGAAATACCTCAAATGGGCCATCCCAGGACACAAGGTCGCTACTGGTGTAACAGTCAAAACCATCTGCTTTGCCCCAACAGGTTTTCGCTCTAGTTCCATACATATAGTAAACTCCACCATATGGCAAAACAAAAGGATCTCTTATATTGATATCTTCAAGTCTCATTCTTACCGCTCCTTCTATATGCTATTTTTTGAACACTTTTTTATAATAACACGCAAAAGTGCTTGTAGAATTGCAAAAGTTACCAAGAAAAAAAGGAGTGACCGCAAGGTCACTCCTAAAAAACATTTAAAATATCTGCATTGTAGCATCTTCTTTTGTGGCAAAAGGTCCAGGAATTACGTCTGCGCCTCTGTGCTCTCCAAGATAGTCAACGCAAACCTCGAACTGCCGGTTATTTCACAAATATCTGATACACATTCCCTGCTCTCTATACTCACTGTCCAGAAACCGCAAAAAGGTTTCTTGGGTTAAGTCCTCTGCAAGCTCTTTTGATTGTAATTTGTAATAACAAAACCGGTATATTTTGTCGTAATGCTCTTCTATATCCATGGATGGTCGATTTTTCCTCCTTCCACTATGTATAACGGATTCGTCCATATAAATGTGCGGTTAAAATCAAAAAAATTTTCAAACCACAACCATCGAGACAACAGCCATTAAGAAAGACCTTCAAAAAACTGACTTTCCGAAGGTCTTTACACAAGCCATTATTCCATATTCTACACCCCAAAATGTATCACAAACTTCCGCTCCCTCTCTGCGACTACCAGCATTTCCATCAGCCGCCTCATTTCGGGCACATCCCTGACCGCATAAGAAATAATTTACATTTAAGTTCGGAACCTTATTTCTATTAGCCATTTTTAATTTTTTTCTGCTTTTGGCTAATTCATGCTTCTAACAGCCAATCAGCTAAATCGACAATTTTTATACCTTCGTATTGGTATTCATCATTTCTTGTACGTGCGATAAGCATCTTGGGATATGCATCTTTTATCTGCAAAAGTGGTGAAACTTCTCTCTCAAAAGTCTTATCATCGCTTATGTTATCGGATACTTGAATATAGATTTTTTCGCTACGTTTTATCGCCACAAAATCTATCTCTTTTTTATATAATCCCCCGACATAAACCTCATACCCTCTGCGAAGAAGTTCTATAGCCACAATATTCTCAAGGATTCTTCCATAATCCATATTTCTTGTGCCGAGCTTTGCGTACCGAAATGTATGATCACTGAGATAATACTTATCATTACTTGATAAATATTTTTTCCCTTTGATATCGTATCTACGGATTTTATAAAACGCAAATGCATTGCATAGGTATTGCATGTACGAACCAACCGTTGTATGGTGGATTTTCTCATTCATGCTGCCAAGGACATTTGTAATATTCCTGGCCGATGAAAGATTTGAAATGTTATCCATAAGAAAATCTACAATTCTGTCCATCAACTGAGTATTTCTTATTTTATATTTCTGTCTGATATCCCTTACAATCAGAGTGTCAAATACATCTGCAATGTAATCATACTTTGCTTCCGGATTTTTATATAGATAAGAGCCTGCCATTCCACCTTCTTTAATATATGATGATAGGGCCTCATATCTGTCGCTCAAATCAAAATACCTGACATATTCCTTGAAGGAAAATGGAAAAACTTTTATTTCAAATGTTCGTCCAGTAAAAAGTGTGGCAAGATCTGAACTAAGCAAAAAAGCATTTGAACCGGTTATATATATATCATACTTTTCGGATGCATGCAGTCCATTGATGGCCTTTTCAAAATCCTCACACATTTGAACTTCATCTATCAAAACAAAGTTCTGCATATTCTCTTTATACAAAGAGTTTATATGTTCATACAGCGCTCGAAAAGTGAGCAGTTCTTCAAACTCCGGCAGGTTAAAATTGATATGGATTATATTTGCATCTTGTATATTTTCATCTATATATTTTTTTAATGATTCCAAAAGCTTTGACTTTCCGCATCGTCTTACACCGGTAATGACTTTTATATCCGGAGTTCCTATTACATTGATTATTTTCTCCATATAGGAATTTCTTGGGATGAGCCTCATAATATCCATTTCTCTCCTTCTGTTTGATGAGATTATTCTATCATGTCTATTAGCCATTTTCAATATTTTTTCATTTTTGGCTAATAGAAGCATAGCATTAAAAAACAGCACCGGACATTTGACTGATATGCTACCCCCAAGTAGGACACTGAAATATAAAACCTACTTGGGGGTATTTTTATGTCCAGAAAAAGTAAGATTGACTCAGCAGAAAAAGTAAAGATAGTTGAACGCTTACTGGCAGATGAGATCAGTGTTTCGGAG
>JAGAAO010000037.1 GCA_017615275.1 Butyrivibrio sp. | reverse complement strand
TGTTGAAGAATATATAGATTACTATAATAATAAAAGAATTCAGGCAAAAACAAAATGGATGCCACCTGTACAATACAGGATAGCATCCATGTGTTCAGCCTAGTTCATAAATATGTGTCCAGAATTCTGGGTACATATCAGAGAGATAGGTGTTTTTTCGTCTTTTTTCATATTCGTTTGATTGACGTATCTGTATCACGTGTTATACTAAATATATCACAAGTATGCAACAGTGTAACAAGTATTTTAAACGGAGGCGGAGATGATCATAGAAATTGATTTTAACAGTGATGAAGCTATCTATGTACAGCTTTGCAATCAGATCATTTTGGGCATAGCTACGTCTCAATTCCGAGAGGGTGAACAGCTTCCGAGTGTGAGGCAGCTTGCAGATACCATCGGGATCAATATGCATACGGTCAACAAGGCATACTCCATTCTTCAGCAGGAGGGCTTTGTTAAGATTGACAGAAGGCGAGGAGCCATAATCGCCATTGATATCAATAGGCTTCAGGCACTTCAGGAGGCTCAAACGGAATTGGCCGTCGTGCTTGCGCGAGCAATATGCAAGGGAATAGGTCGCGACGAGATACACGAACTTGTTGATAAGCTGTACGACAATTATGAAAGGATAGACAGGATATGAATGATCAGTTCACGGTTATGGCGAATGATGCACTCAGACTCGCCAAGAAAACAGCAAGAAATTTGAAACTTAACTACGTTGGAACAGAGCATATTCTTATGGGACTTATCCTTGAGGACGGAAGTGTGGCTTCCAGGATCCTTATCGATAACGGAATAGACGAAGCCAGAATGATGGATATGATAAAAGACCTTATCGTTCCGGGAAGCAATGTCAGAACTCTTGACAGAGACGGTTTTTCCCCGAGAGCGGAGAAGGTTCTTGAAGATTCTCATAAGATGGCAGAGCGTTTTAAAGCAGATAAGACCGGAACGGAGCACATTCTTTTGGCTCTTATCAAAGAGGGCGAGAATGTAGCTGTAAGACTTATCAGCACGCTTAATGTGCCTGCACAGAAAATATATGCGGAGACTTTGGCGGCAATGGGAGAGGATCCCAATCTGGTCAAAGAAGACCTCGGCAAAAAGATGAATCCGAAGGGAGGCAAGAAGGGTTCGATACTTGCTCAGTACAGCCGTGATATGACTGCACTTGCAAGAGAGAATAAGCTTGATCCCGTTGTCGGAAGAGAAAGAGAAATAAAGAGAGTTATTCAGATCCTTAGTCGCAGGACCAAGAACAATCCCTGCCTTATAGGTGAGCCCGGTGTAGGTAAGACTGCGGTAGTAGAGGGACTTGCTCAGAGAATAGCCGCAGGCAATGTGCCTTTTACGGTGCAGGATAAGAGGCTTGTAACTTTGGACCTTTCGGGAATGATCGCAGGTTCAAAGTACAGAGGAGAATTTGAAGAGAGAATAAAGAAAGTCATCAAGGAAGTTTCTGATGACGGAAATATTATTTTGTTTGTTGATGAGATGCATACTCTTATAGGAGCCGGCGGAGCAGAGGGAGCAATCGATGCTTCCAATATTCTTAAGCCTTCTCTTGCAAGAGGAGAGATTCAGATGATCGGTGCGACCACCATCACGGAATATCGCAAGTATGTTGAGAAGGATGCGGCTCTTGAAAGACGTTTCCAGCCTGTTAATGTGGACGAACCCACCAAGGAAGAGGCGGAAGATATTCTTAAGGGCGTTGTCGGCAAGTACGAGGAACATCACAAAGTAACCATTACGCCTGAAGCACTTAAGGCTGCGGTTGAATTGTCTGAGAGATATATAAATGACAGAAATCTTCCCGATAAGGCTATCGATCTTATAGACGAGGCTGCATCTGCGGTAAGACTTCGCAGTGTGGGAGGATCTCCAAGGATAATTGAGCTCGAGAGCGAGATCAATGCCTATGACGGCAAGATCGAAGATGCTCTCAGAAACGAAGATTTTGTCCTTGCAGGTGAGCTCAACAAAGAGCAGAAGAAGCTCATCACCAAGTTTAACAGAGCAAAGAACGCCGATAAGAAGAGAGATATTACAACAGGTCTTATCGTCAATGAGAATGATATAGCGGAGGTTGTTGCCCAGTGGACAAGAATTCCCGTTAAGAAGATAGCTGAGAAGGAATCGGAAAAGCTTCTTAAACTTGAATCGGTACTCCACAAGAGAGTTATCGGACAGGAAGATGCCGTTAAGGCGGTATCCAAGGCTATCAGAAGAGGAAGAGTCGGACTTCAGGATCCTAACAGACCTATAGGTTCATTCTTGTTCCTCGGTCCTACGGGTGTAGGTAAGACGGAGCTTTCCAAGGCTCTTGCGGAGGCTATGTTCGGAGATGAGAATGCTCTTATCAGGATTGATATGTCCGAATACATGGAAGGTCACTCGGTATCAAAGATGATCGGATCACCTCCGGGATATGTCGGATACGATGAGGGTGGACAGCTCAGCGAGAAAGTAAGAAGACATCCTTATTCTGTTATTCTTTTCGATGAGATAGAGAAGGCACATCCGGATATCTTTAATGTACTTCTACAGGTACTTGATGACGGTCATATCACGGATGCAAAGGGACGTAAGGTAAGCTTTAAGAATACGATCCTTATCATGACTTCCAACGTAGGTGCTCAGAAGATCGTGGATCCCAAGAAGCTCGGATTCGGAGCCGGAGACGATGCGAAGAAGGACTATGAGGATATGAAGTCGGGAGTTATGGAGGAAGTAAAGAGGCTCTTTAAACCTGAGTTTATCAACCGTATCGATGAGATACAGGTATTCCATACACTCACAGAGAAGGAAATGATGGATATCGTCACTCTTCTTTCACGTAATCTCAGTAAGAGATGCAAGGAGCAGATGAAGATCAATCTCACCATCACTCCTGCGGTGAAGAAGTTCCTTATCACGAAGCATTCTGATGCCAAAATGGGTGCCAGACCTCTTAAGAGGGCTATTCAGTCGGCGATTGAAGATGCAATGGCAGAAGAGCTTTTAAAGGGCAATATAAAGGCAGGACAGGACGTTACGGTGTCTTTGAAGGACAACAAGATCGTATTTGTTTCTGCTGACGGAAAGAAAACGTCTGTAAAAAAGGTTGCCGTAAAGACTACAAAACCTAAGAAAGCACTTAAGACAAAAACTACAGTTACAACTAAGAAACCCGCCTCAAAGACGACCAAAAAAAGTGCCAAAAAGAAGACTGAAAAATAAGTGAATTTTTAGTTTATAATTGGACGGATTTGAATTATAATAATAATAACTATTATTATCACCAATTCTCAGGAGGGTTATTATGGCTGTCGTAGAGCAGTTGATACGTGCCGAGCAGGATGGTAGCATCAGTTTCGGTAACTATGAGCTTAAAGAAAAAAAGAAACTTGAAAATTTTGAACACAACGGTGATGTATTTAAAGTAAAGACCTTTAAGGACATTACAAAGCTCGAGTGTAATGACAATTTCGTATATGAATCCGTTCCCGGAACTGCGGTTACCGGTTTTAAGGAGACAGAAGGAGGAGTCGAGTTCAGCGTGGAAGGTACACAGGATGCGCAGATTACACTCGGACTTCTCGAGAATACAGAGTACAGTGTTTATGTGAACGGTAACAGCATCGGTAAAATGAGTACCAATCTTGGTGGAAAGCTTAACCTTAGTGTTGAGTTGTCCGGAAACGGCGTTGTGAACGTTAAAGTTGAGAAGTAAATTATAAGCTGAGGGCTTTCGATGAAGAGCCCTCTTTTTATATCTTAGGGAATTTTTTTGAGTAAGGGGAGAAAAAATGGCAACCAAGATAAAGACAGTATTTTATTGCCAAAAATGTGGCTACGAATCATCGAAATGGATGGGGCAGTGTCCCGGATGCAAGGAGTGGAATACTTTTGTTGAAGAGACCGTAAAACCGGTATCGACTAAACAGGGACTTACATCTGCGGGGGCTGCAAAAGGTGAACGTAATAAGCCACAGTCACTTTCTGAGATTGAAATGAAAGATGAGGAGAGAGCGGATACTCACATCAATGAACTTAACAGAGTGCTCGGCGGAGGGCTTGTAAGAGGCTCACTTATATTGGTGGGAGGAGATCCCGGAATAGGTAAGTCGACGCTTCTTTTGCAGGTTGCGGGAAATCTCTCAGGAGATAAAAAGGATGTCCTCTATATATCCGGTGAGGAATCTTTAAGGCAGATAAAGCTCCGAGCAAACAGGATAGGTGATTTTTCCGAAACACTTAAGTTCATGTGTGAGACCAACCTTGAGATCATAGAAGATACAATAAATAAGGCAAAACCTGAAGTTGTCATAATCGATTCCATACAGACAATGTTCAGCGATGCCGTGACATCGGCGCCGGGAAGCGTTTCTCAGGTGAGGGAGTCCACCGCGGTTCTTCTGAGAATAGCAAAGAGTCTTAACATCACAGTATTTATAGTGGGACATGTTACCAAGGAGGGACAGGTTGCGGGTCCCAGAGTGCTTGAGCACATGGTTGATACGGTTCTTTATTTTGAGGGAGACAGACATGCATCTTACAGGATACTTCGCGCCGTAAAGAACCGTTTTGGATCTACAAATGAGATAGGTGTTTTTGAGATGCAGGACAAGGGACTTGCGGAAGTTACCAATCCTTCCGAGTTTATGCTGGAAGGCAAGCCCGAAAATGCCAGTGGATCTATCGTTACATGTTCTGTGGAAGGAACAAGACCTATACTTATTGAGATACAGGCACTTGTATGCAGGAGTAATTTCGGTTTTCCAAGGCGACAGGCGAACGGCACGGATTATAACAGAGTAAATCTGCTTATGGCGGTTCTTGAAAAGAGGATAGGGCTTCAGATGGGAGAATTTGACGCCTATGTAAATCTTGCGGGAGGAATGAAGCTTGCAGAGCCTTCACTGGATTTGGGAATCTGTATGGCGCTTATTTCGAGTTTTAAGAATAAGCCTATAGGGGATGATGTGATAGCATTTGGCGAAGTGGGACTTTCCGGTGAAGTTCGTTCCGTGAATATGGCGGATTCGAGAGTTCAGGAGGCGGAGAAGCTTGGGTTTAAGACATGTATAGTGCCGAAAGCACTTGAGAGTAAGCTTAAAAAGAGTCATACAAAAATAAATATTGTTGGCGTCGCATCTGTGGCTGACGCTATGAATTATATATGATTTAAAAACGGCGCGGAGCAATTTACTTGCTTCGCGCCGTTTTGATATTAAAATTCGGTTTTGTTTGTTTTTAGAAGGTAAGTGCCGATGGTTGCTGCTATCAGAATAATCATAAGTCTCAGACCGATAAAGGTAGTATCTGAGGTCTTTGATATTCTTGCTACACGGTTGTCGCCTAGGACTGTGTTGGCTGCACCGTATTTTTTAAGAGCTTTCTTATCTTCTAAAATGTCTTTTTTATCTTTTTTCAGCTCTTCCGAAACTGTTGTCGGAGGATTGCCGTTATTTCCGTCTACAAGGATCAGTTTTCCTTTTACGCATTTTACGTTGTAGTAATCGGTCACATCGTTACCTTCTTCATCTACTATCCTGTAGCTTGTGATCTCGTTTGAAGATGAACCTATGCTGCTCTGGCTTCCGTTTATTACGACATCTACAAGTTCGTGCCCTTCAAGAAGAGAACCCTTAATGACTTTAATATCGTCGTTTGTTATTGTCTCTCCGTCGTAATTCTGGACAGTTGAGCCGGCTTCAAGAGTGATATCTCGCTTTACTACTCTTTTATTCGTTGGAGCGAAGAGCTGTGGTTCGTTGTTGATGACCAGGTTGTTAACGGATGATATTATGTTACCATTGTCGTCAATTACGGATACTTTGATGTCTTTCGGCTCGATTTCTTTATTATCAAAGATAAAAGGAATTCTGAGATTGTCTAAAGTATTGGTTCTAACATAAGCTGCATCGATATTTACCCAGTAATGTACACCGTTGTGATCAAAAAATGTTCCCTGTCCGTTTTCGCCTGCATGTACTTCCTTCATTTCAATAAACTTACCGAATGCATCGTAAAAGAAACTGGTGATTACGTTGACAATCGGATTGTTGTCGTTAACAGTGATAGAAAATCCACCAAGCGTCTGAACTTCACCGTTATCTATAAATTTTGAAGTGTCACAGGTTGCTTGAATATCGATGGTAACATCGGGGGTAAAAGTCACAGGTTTCGGCTCATCTTGTTTAACTCCTGCATCCTGATTTTCTATTTTTTTAGATCTTGTTTTGACTTCGCCCTCAGCATATACGCCCGAGTCATCGCTTGAAACGTAGTACCATACAATGTACTGCCTGATTGGATTAAAAGAAGGATAAACGGTTGCTATCTCTTTTATACCGGGGAGCGCTGACATTGAATCGGATACATTGTTTTTGACTGTAAATTCGTCGCCTTCCAATTTGGAGTCATCACGGTCTTCATATCCGGCAGTACGTTCTTCGGTTGAATCTGTGGCATCGTCTATTATTATCTCATCGAAATACAGATCGCCTGTTGAACCTGAATTGGCTGAATCTTCGTTTTCTTCGTAGCTCATGTGGAGCCTGAAAGAAACGGAATACATGGTGGCGGTTTCTTCGTCGACTTTTTCTCTGTCATCGTCTTCTTCCTCGGTATTATCACTCGTTGAGCCGTTGGATGGATCGTCCGATGGGACATCAAGCGGTATTTCGATCAGGTCTTTAACCGGGGGGGCAAGTTCCGGCAGAACAACCGGTTCCGGCATATCTTCAACTTTCGGAAGAATATCAATTCTCAAGATATCTTCATCTATTTTAGTATCATCTATAGATTCTTCCGCAGCATTCTCAGCGTGAGAAGGAATCGAAAAACAGAAACATTCCGCGATTGTAAGTGCTGTGATGAGCATCGTTGAGACTATCGCGGATATACCTCTTTTATGCATAAAAATACTCCTGTAATATATTTAAAATGTTCAAAATGCAAAATATACCCGACTATGATATCATAAAAACTAAACTTTTTGTAAAATATGTCGATAAATTTTATGTAGAATTATAAATTTTTCCTATTCGGGGGTATTGATATATGAGAAATGCGTCAACCAAGGTGCTTTCGGCTATTATGGCGATTGTTTTGCCGATATGTATTTTTTTTACGGAAGTTACATCTGTACGAATTTATGCTGCCGATGATCCGTATACGGCTCTTTCGAAGGCTACTACGGTTTATAACGGCGTAGATTACAAGGCGGAATACAATCCTCTGTATTATTATTTAAATTATGCGGATCTCAGGGCTGCGTTCGGAGCAGATCCCAATAAACTTGTTGAACATTATGCTACTTTCGGAAAGAAAGAAAAGCGAGTGGCAGACAGGCTTATCGGAGACAGCACCGAATCGATTGTTCCCACAGGTGAGAAGGATGTAATAATTATTCCAAAGACCAAGCATGACAACGGAGGAATGACATACGACCAGGAGATTCAGGCAAGAAATATCGCAAAACAGATAGCGGAAGCTATTGATAATGCGGCAGATGCAGGAAATACATCGGGCTCTTCCAAGAAATCAAGCAAAAAGAAGAACATTAAGGATGTAGAGAAAGTTGCATACGCTGCAGGAATAGTAAAGGCGTACTGCGACCAGGGAACATACACGACTAAGGGCAAGATCTACCGCACAGCTTACGGTGTGTTTATAGGCGGCGAATATTCATGTGCCGGTGCAACAAGGGCGCTTGGACTTATACTTGATTATCTTGGAATCTCATGGGTTCACAAGAATATAAATTCGTGGGAAGACCAGTGGTGTCAGGTTATCGTTGACGGCAAAGAAGGCTACGGAGACGGTATCTACGCCATGGCTGGATATGGGAAGCATCCGAATGAAGGCGGAGAGGAAAAAGACGCCGTATCTTATGCCAAGATAAGATATAAATTTGATGTGGCGACGGAAAAGCCAAAACTGACAAGATAACACATCCCGGGGAAAGGACTATGATTTTATCTGCAAGGAATAAAAACAGAATACATAAAGGCGCTAAGATCGCGGCAGTTCTGATTTCTTTTGCACTGGCAGCTTCAGTGACCGTCGATGCAGAAGCTACGGGGCTTACTGAGATAAATGCGATGACATTCAGAAAAGATCCGGATGTAACGACTGTTCATATAGGAAGTGACGTGACATCCATTACATCAGATGCGTTCAAAGGGCTGTTTAAATTAAGGTCGATAACTGTAAGCGAAAAGAATCCTTTTTATTCATCTTTCAGTGATTGCTTGTACAACAAGAATAAAACTGAGCTTTTATGCTTTCCGCCGGCACTTTCGGGAGCGGAGATACCCGCATCGGTTACTTCGATAGGAGAAAACGCTCTTTGCGGAGTGGGACCTGAGCTTAAGGCACAGATAAAAAGTGTAATCGAATCACAGGCGGGCGGAAGCCTTACAGAGGACAAGATACCGGGAGAACACTTCGTTCATACACAGTACGGCGTCAAGTGGAAGGATTCCAAGGGCAATATTGTTGAACCGTACAGTGATATAATGAGGCTTACCGCTTCGGTGGTTGAAGCGTGTACAGACGGAACGATGACTCAGAATAAGCAGCTTGAGCGGTGCTTTAATTACTTTATAAACGAAGTTTCTTATGAAAGAGAAACGGATGTCCCAAGAGGAGATTGGACAAGTGATTATGCGCGTCAGATCCTTCTTTCGGGAAAGGGGAACTGTTACAAGTACGCAGCGGCTTTTGGATACATAGCGAGGGGACTTGGCTTTGATACCAAGGTGTGTTGCGGAACGGTTGCGTCAGCTAAGGGCGGGACAACGCCACATGCGTGGACGGAAGTTAAGATAAAAGACAAATGGTACATATTTGATACGGAAATGCAGGATGCAAAGGGGAACGGCTATTACAAGCAGACGTATGACAAATATCCTGCGGGCCCTATAGAAAAGATGGCTGTTTGGACAATTCATTATTAAAGGAAAGAGGTTTTTTATGAGAAGGGAAGCAGTAGTAGCAACATCATTAATTTTCATGGGATTCATCGTTTGTGTCTTTTTTTTCAATATGTTTTTATACGCGGTGGTTCCCGGATACAGGAACTTTTTGCGTGAGGCGATCTCGGGGGATTCTTCAGTGCCTGTTATAGCGGCATCTGAACCGGTAGTTGACAAAAAAGCGCCTGTTGAAGAAAATAAGATGACGCTTGAAGAACTTAAGAAGAAATATGATGTTTCCTGTATGGAATGTACAGAAGAAGCGTGTGAGGAAAGGGCAGAGCTTACGATCGTTGATAAGACTTATTACGAGGATTGCGGAACCGGAAACGGTTACTGGGTAATCACTTATTCAGACGGAAGTACTGCGGTTGAGTGATTATTTGGAGGACAAAAAATAAATGAAGGAGAAATTGATCGCTGTTGTGGTAATTTCTTTGCTGATAACAGCGATATGCGCGGGTTTATACAAAGGCGAACACGAAGAGACATTTAAGGCGACCGCTGCAACTACCGAAGAGGAGGAATATGTCGAACCTGCTGACATGAAGATCGGGGTTTGTATATATCAGTTTTCGGATCAATTCATGTCTTTGTACAAGGATGAGATTGCAAAAAAGCTTGTGGAAGCAGGATTTAGCGCAGAAAACATAGAAATAGTCGATTCCGGTGGAAGTCAGGGATATCAGAATATTCAGGTAAAGAAGTTTATTGAACAAGGTGTTGATATCCTTATCATTAATCCTGTTGATACTTCCGGTTTGGGAAACATAACAGATCTCGCGGTGGAATCACATATACCTCTGATATATATAAATCGCGAGCCTGATGGCGTTGAAGAGTCGAGATGGGAAAAAAATAATTGGAAAGTCACTTATGTGGGTTGTGATGCAAGGCAGTCCGGAATCTTACAGGGGAATATCGTTGTAGACATCGGCAAAGAGAAGCTTGATAAGAATAAGGACGGTGTCATTCAATACGTGGTAATAAGAGGCGATAAAAAGAATATCGATTCATATTATCGAAGCAGATATTCCGTTGAGGCAATGAATGAAGCCGGCTGGACACTTGAATGTGTGGCAAACAGGATCGGGAACTGGGACAGGAATGTTTCTGAATTTATTGTTTCGAGATTATATGCGGAGCGTCAGGATATAGAAGTTATTTTGTGCAACAATGATTCGATGGCTTTGGGGGCAATAGATGCTGTCAAAAAGAATGGTCTGGAGCCCGGAAAAGACGTGTATATCGTAGGTGTCGACGCCGTTGAAGAAGCTGTTGAAAGCGTAATGAACGGAGAGATGGCAGGAACGGTGCTTAACAATCTTTTTGTACAGGCACATCTTACCGCATCGGCGGCACGTGCGTATGCAAACGGAGAGAGCGTACCCTATTTTAACGGAAGTGAATATGTAAAAGTTACAAGTGAAAATGCGGCTTCGATTTTGGAAGATATCAGAAGTTTTGACGAATAGTGGAATACATTTAAATGGTACTCCGAAAGTTAGTGGAATATACTAATTTTCGGAGTTTTTTTATTAAATAATAGAGTTTGACACTGGCTTTGGACTGTGATATAACTGTATTAACATTATTAATACACGTTGAAGCATCTATTACTCACAACGGGATACAACACACAATCTTAGTCGATGCTGCTTTTGGATATTTTTAATGTTGAGTCTCCAATTACTTTGGTATATATTACATTCCCGATATATTGACTTCCCGTAATATTGGTATTGGAGATCCTGCGGATGTTGTTCTTTAGGCATACGCAGAAAAGGTCTTGCCGGCTTTGGAGTTGAGCTGTGCTATGAGTTTTACGGTTTTACTTAATTTACGATTACAGACATCAGGGTTATTGACATATTGTACGTAACCTCCTTGGCGGACGACAAGATCAATATGACATTATTAGAATCGGGACACTAATGTTTTATGCGTAGTTCTCCGACTTCAATATATAGACTTCCCGTATTGTTGAAGCCGGTGACACTACGTGAGCTGCAAATTGGTATGCGGCTTTTGAGGAAAAGTTATGAAAAAAAGTATTTCAACCATCATTGTCTCATCTGCATTGGTGCTCGCACTTATGGGATGTGGACGGACAGAAACAGAGGTAATTGCCGAAGACAGTCAGGTGACCGATGTGGATGCGGAAGAAAAAGAATCATCTAATGAGGATTCTGAAGCTTCTGAGGTTGCAACAGACTCTGCAAGTACCGGCGAAGATGCGTTCTTTGTGTACAACGGAAAAGAGGTATCTATCGTAGACGATGTTCCTGCGATACTTGAAGCACTGGGCGAAGCCGATTCAGAGCTTACAGGTAAATATGATGAAGGAGGATATTACGGCTATTCGGGTGGCGATATATATTTTAACACCTATATCGTTGACGGTGTTGAGTCACCTAACATGTTGTCTATACATAGTGCAGATGTTAAGACATCACGTAATATCGGTGTAGGGGATCCGGCAGGTGATGTTATCGCGGCTTATGGAGAACCCAAAGAACTTTCCGACTCTGAGGAAACCGAGGAGTGGGGAATAAAGGTTTATGAATATGACTTTGGAGACTTCATGGTGGATTTCCAAATTGAAGATGATAAAGTTTCGGATATAACATATATGAACGCTAAAGTTCGCGCAATACTTGAAAAGAAAGCAGAAACCGAGATCGAAGGACTCGGGGACGAATAATTTTTGCGCAATACCTCCGCTTATAGTTCCATTTATACAAGAGGAGGAAAAAATGAAAAAACTATCAACAGCAATAATCACATCTGTACTTGTCATTGCACTTGTAGGATGTGTTAAGTCAGACAGAGAAGAGGCAGCTTCCGAAAACAGTTTAGCAACTGATAAGGAGACTGACGTAAGCACTAAAACGGATAACTTGGGCGCATCTTCCGATGATTCAGCCGATATGGAGGGAATCAACAAAGATGCGTGCTTTACATATAACGGAAAGGAAATATCGGTACTTAGCGATGTTCCTAATACGCTTGAGAAGCTTGGTACTCCCAACGCCGATCAAAGCGTTAAAAGTGCCGATGTGGCAGTTTACGGTTACGGTGATGGAGATCTTACATATAATACCTGTATGGTAGACGGTGTTGAGTCTCCGCTTATGATCAGTATAGGTTCATATTCTAAAGTAAAGACTTCGCGCAACGTCGGAATCGGAGATTCCAGAAATGATGTTGTTGCAGCGTACGGAACGCCCAATGATACCGTTGAAGGATTTACTGCGGATTCCCAGGATCTTGCTTCGGGCGAAGCAGATATAAGTAACGGAGATACACTGTCCGGACAATTCATAAAATATGAGTTCGACGGATGTGTGCTTACTTTTGAGATGGAAGACGATCATGTGGCGTCATTGACGTACATTAACAAGAATGTTGAAGCTAAGATTGCCTGAGAAATAAAGTGATATACATATAGTGAGCAATACCTCCACTTATTGCTCCAGGCAGCATTCGTATAACAGATGGATGAATTATCCATGAATTCTGCTTGTGTATATAGATTCTAAGACCCAAAGGGATTACACTCTTTGGGTCTTATCATGTTTTGGGGAGAATTTATATCGTTTTATATAGTTTGGGTTGAATTATATAGGATTATATAGATTATATGGAATTATATAGTTTTATATAGTATTATATAGATGTATCTGAATTATATAGTTTTATAAAGGATGAGAGTATGGCTAAAAAGAATCCGTATACAATAAGCTTTGGTAAGATTCCAACACAGTTTATAAACAGAAACAGCATAATTGACAGTATTACAGAGGCTCTTGACAGTGATGTGCCCGATGAACAGGCTTTTAAGCTTACCGGAATAAGAGGTACAGGCAAGACGGTAACTTTGACAGCGATAGAGCGCTATTTCAGAGAAAGAAAAGACTGGATTGTAATAGGACTGCGTCCGGATTCTGATGTGATGTCAGATCTTGTTTCAAATCTATACAGTACTGTTCCTGCTATTACTAAATTCGTTGATGCAAATCTTAATCTTTCGGCGTTTGGTATAGGACTTAATGTGTCCAAAAAAAGTCCTGCAACAAGCATGGATTATGTGTTGAAGGTTCTGTTAAGAGAGCTTGCCTCGGATGGAAAAAGGCTTCTTGTCACTATTGATGAAGCGCGAAAGACAAAGGGAGTAACGGATTTCATACAGGAATTTCAGATTTTGATAAGAGAAGAGCTTCCCATCAACGTTATTTTTGCAGGACTTTATGAAGATATAGAGAGTATAGAGAATACTGACGGATTGACTTTTTTCCTGCGCGCGACCAAATATGAGATGACACCGCTTAATATTACATATATCACAGGTGATTATCAGAAGACTCTTGGCTTATCACGCGAAGAAGCCGAAAAGCTGGCATTCATAACAAAAGGGTATGCTTTTGCATATCAGGTTCTTGGAAAATATATGTGGGATTCCGGAAAGAAAGAGCTTACCGATGATATTCTCATGAAATTTGATGATGTACTCGCAGAAAAAGTATACAAGAAGATCTGGAGTGAACTTGCGCCCAATGATAAATGGTTCATGAGTTTTCTTGTAAAAAAAGATAAAATGTCAGCGAATGAATTGCTTGAAATAACTAAGAAGAAGCATAGTGAATGGTCAATACCCAGAGCACGTCTAAGCGAGAAAGGCATAATAGATGTTCGCACAAGAGGTGTGATCGCAGTTAAACTTCCGAGATTTAATGAATTTGTAAAAGCACAGGTTGCGCTCGAAAATTCAGTATTTATGCGGGATTGACTTGATCGTAACTGCTCAATGGCGGATGATAATTGTTTTTTTGCATAAAAAAAGAAAAAACCTGTTGCTTTTCTCAAAACAACGTTATATAATGGAAAACGTCGTCGGGGTGTGGCTCAGTTGGTAGAGCACTATCTTAGGGAGGTAGGGGCCGCGTGTTCGAATCACGTCACTCCGACTATTAAAACCGCTCAGTTTGAGCGGTTTTTCTTTGCTCATTTTTATGTCGGTTTGATAAAATAAGAGTAAGTTGCATATGATGACGGTCTTGCGCATGCGTGAGGCGGTTTATAGATGTTTAAGGCAGGTGTGAATGAAGAAGGAAAAAGAAATCTTATCTTACGTATGGATCATATTGGGAGCGCTGATGGCGAGCTTTTCTGTTGCGCTTATATTGCTTCCAAATGATGCAATAGATTACGGGACTGCAGGCGTTGCTATTATTATAAGCAAGCTTACCGGATTCCAATTATCTCTTTGTGTGCTGGCTGTCTTTTTGCCGTTTGTGGTTGCCGGTTACATATTCCTGGGAAAAAGATTGACGGTAAAAGCTGCTGTGGGTTCTGTTGTTTATATGGTCGGCCTTGACTATTTTGAGAATATCCCGTTTGAGCTTAACACAGAACACTTCTTGGCGGTAGCGTTCGGAGGCGCAATCCTTGGGGCAGGTTTGGCGCTTATACTTCGTAATGGCGGCTGCATCGATGGATCGGAAATTCTTGCCAATATTGTGGTTAAAAAGCTGTCTGATAAGACAGGACGAAACTATAGTCTTACGCCGATATTGCTTGCGTTTAATGCTCTAGTCTATATTACTTGTTTTGCTGTGATCGATGCCACAGCGGCACTGATGAGTTTGCTTGTTTACGTGGTTGCTACAGCGGTAATAGACCACTATACCGATCACTTTGAATCAATCAAACAGGTTACGATAATTACTCAGGATCCTGATGGAATTATAAAAGACATTAAGGATAAGTTGAATAAGACATGTACTATCATGGATTCCCGCGGAGCAATCGCAGGTGAGAATAACACATTGATCTGCTATATCAGTTATTTTGAACTTCCACTCATGAAAGAGATAATTTCAGTACATTCAGGAAGTTTTAGTACAGTGTCTACCATCGATGAGATATTGAGATAAAATGGATTGCAAATTATTCCTTCTTATGCAAAAAATCAATTCTCTTCCACAACAATAGTAGCAAAACTATCCCAACCACGCAGATATATTGTGGGTTGAGAATTGCGAGAGGCTGCTTTGCGGATGAGGACATGAATGAAATTTCTCTGTAGAGAAGGATACTGTTGCCTATAGTACCGGCGTTTATAGATATCGTGTCGGCGTCTCTGTCTGTGTCTTCGTATAATTCGGAGCCGCCGAGTGAAGTCGTGTAGAGAAAATATTCTCTGTCATTTTCTTTGAGATTGTCGGGAATGTTAAGACGAAACTCTGTTTTTTCCGAGAACATTTCAAGTTTTCTGGGCTCGCTGTCTCCAAGCGTTTTATATGCCTCAAGATTGATAAACAGACCTTCTTCCAGGTCGGCATAGAATTTGCCCGAAATCTCTTCAAATCTGAACAGTGAGCTTTCGAGTTCGCTGTCGGGTGCGTCGGTCAATACTAAATTAAAGGTGATACCGGCGTGCTCACCCTCTGAAATCTGCTCTAATTCTTTTGGAGTAAAGCAGGAACACAGCACTTGATCATAGTCGGTAAAGCGAAAGTGCGGGTCGGATATACCGGTCGAACTTTCTGAATTCAGGATGATATCCACTGTTCCCAGCCCATAAGATATCTGAGTCGTTTCGTGCATAAAACCTCCATCCTTACCCCTCGATTAGGGGTACTTATATAATACTATAAACGACCTAAATCAATGCTAAAAAAACTATTAAACCGTCATCGTTATTTTTTTCACTCGGCAAGTTGCTTGTTGTTATGATAAACTTGACTGGTGAAAAGAAAGTTACGGGGGCGGAGAAGTCGTGGAAGAAAAACAGCACAAGAGAAGAATTCATTATTCCGGAAAATATCCCAAGAAATTCGAAGAAAAATATAAAGAGCACAATCCCGATAAATATGGGGATGTGGTTGAACATGTCATAGCTAAAGGCTCTACGCCTGCGGGTATGCATATTTCCATTATGGTAAAAGAGATTCTGGATTTTCTGAATATACAGCCCGGGCAGCAGGGGCTTGACTGTACCTTGGGTTACGGAGGCCACACCTCGCAGATGCTCAAGAAGCTTAATGGAAGCGGGTGTATCTACGGGCTTGATATTGATCCCATAGAATCTGCTAAGACTGTGGAAAGACTCAGGAATGCAGGTTATGATGAAGAGATATTCAAGTTTAGACGCATCAACTTTGAGAATATAGATAAGGTGTGTGAGGAAGCAGGCAGATTCGACTTTGTTCTGGCGGATCTCGGAGTTTCTTCCATGCAGATCGACAATCCGGAAAGAGGTTTTTCTTACAAGATAGACGGGCCTTTGGACTTAAGGCTTGATCCGAACAGCGGAGAATCAGCGGCGGAGCGCCTGCATAATATAACCAAAGAAGAGTTTATGGGGATGCTTATAGAAAACTCCGATGAACCTTATGCAAAAGAGATCGCGGAAAAAGTATTCAATCTGATGAAAAAAGGAAATCCCATGGACACTACGACGGCGCTTAGAGAAGCTGTTGAATCAGCGCTCTGGAAGGTTCCGAAAGAAGAGAAGGCTGCGGCTGTGAAAAAGAGCTGCGCAAGAGTATTTCAGGCACTGAGAATAGACGTAAACAGTGAATTTGAGGTGCTGTATGCCTTTCTGGACAAACTCCCCGGAATACTTAAGCCGGGTGGAAGAGTGGCGGTACTTACATTCCATTCGGGAGAAGACAGACTTGTAAAGAAGTCTTTTAAAGAGCTGAAAAAAGCAGGAGTCTACAGCGAGATAGCGGAAGATGTTATAAGACCCTCTGCGGAGGAGTGCAGAATAAATCCAAGAAGCAGATCGACCAAGATGAGATGGGCAATAAAGAATCAGTGACGGAGAAAACGGATGACAAGAAGAATTCTCATAACAAACGATGATGGAATAAAGTCCGAGGGACTTTTAAGACTTGTAAAAGAAGCGGTGAAATTCGGAGAAGTTTGGGTGGTTGCTCCTGAAAGCGAGAGAAGTGCCGCGTCACACAGCATTACATTAAGGCATGAGATAGATATATTTCCGGTGGAATATGATGTTGAAAGTGAGTACGGTGTTCATGCGTATTCTTGCAGCGGAACTCCGGGAGACTGCGTAAGACTGGGGTGTACGACGATTGTCCCGAACAAACCGACGGTAGTTCTTTGCGGAATCAATTTCGGGTACAATGTGGCATCGGATATTCAGTATTCAGCCACATGCGGATCGGCTTTTGAAGCTGAATTTCAAGGAATTCCTGCGATAGCGTTCTCGGAAGGTGCAGGAAAGTGTCATGAGGTTTCGGATAAATATCTCTTTGAGATTTTGGAAAAGCTCATAGATACTGAGTTTATGCCGGGCGGGATATACAATGTAAACTTCCCGTTCTGTCCGCTTGCTGAATGCAAAGGCATTCTTTATGATAGGGAAGTTTCCCGCGGAATGGTCTACAAAGACGGCTATAAAGAAGTTGAAAAGCTTGAAAACGGAGGCTCAAGATATATGGTCGACGGAGTTTTTACTCCTGAAGCGGAAGAGGGGACCGATTACAGAGCGGTGCTTGATAACTATGTTTCTGTCGGAACGGTTCAGAACGTAGGAAATATTTAAAGTTTATATCTGCTTAATTTTTTTACAAAATTAGGTTTATTATTTATCATTTTGCTGGAATAAAAAGCTAAAGTATTATAAAATTTGAGTATGAATACTGAAAATATATTTGGTAAAAATGCATATTTTTATGATAAAGAATATGATCCCGAAGCGCTTCTAAAGCTCATTTCATTCGGTGTTCAGCAGGACGAGAACGGATATATTTTTGTGAACCTGGATGGAAGGTGCGTCTATGCGAACAGGAGAGCTTTCAGCATGTTCTATATCATGGATGATCTGAATCTTCTCTATGAGACGTTTGATTCCTGGAGAACGGGACTGGGCATAGAAGAGGATGCGACATCTTGGTGCAGGATCTTTGTTTCGGCGGGCAAAGAGCGCCTTTATCGTGTGAGATACAAGAGGGTTCATGATGAAATCGGCAGGATCATAGGAAATGTATATTCTATTCAAAATGTGTCGGATTCGCTTGGCGGAGAGTTTGGCGAACAATACAGGCTCACACACGACAGTCTGACTCAGCTCTATAACAAAGAAGGTTTCTTTGGTGCAGTCAGAAATCTTTTGCAAAATTCAAATGACGATCAGGAATACGTGATCGTATATTCCAATATTAAAGATTTTAAATTGATAAATCAGCTCTTTGGCATTGATAAGGGAAACGATATCCTTGTAAATATCGCGGATTCTCTTTCTCAGGGGGTCAAAGAAAATGATGTGTACGGAAGAATAAACGGCGACCAGTTTGCCCTCTGCATGCCTAAGTCGCGATTTGACGATAAAGTTTTCAAACAGGCTATAAGGGAGACAACAAGGCGCCTTACCAGTGCTTCATATTCCATACATATTCAGCTTGGCGTATATGAAATTAAGGACAGAGATATGGACATTTCGCTTATGTGCGACAGGGCATATATGGCGTGCAAGTCCATAACCAAAGACGGAGTCTGTGAGATTGCGTGGTACAGTGATGATATGCTTATCAACGCTCTTTTGGAAAAAGAAATCCTATCCAGCTTTGACTTTGCCATCATCAACAGGCAGTTCGGAATCTACCTTCAGCCGCAGGTTTATGCCGACGGTAAGGTGTTTGGAGCGGAAGCGCTGGCAAGATGGATACATCCTGAAAACGGAATAATTCAGCCGGGAGTATTTATCGACGTTCTCGAGAAGGCAGACCTTATCTATAAGCTCGACAGATATATCTGGGAACTTGCGGCAAAGCAGCTTGCTCTGTGGAGAGGTACTCCGAGAGAGGGTATTTCCATATCGGTGAATGTATCGCCAAAAGATCTTTATTATCTCGATATCAGAGAAGAGTTCAATAACCTTGTAAAGAAATATTGCATCAATCCGCGTCATCTCAACATAGAAATAACTGAGACTGCGGTAACGACTGATGTTTCAAAATGCGCGAAGCTTATACTTGGGCTTCAGCAGGATGGATTTTTGGTTGAGATCGATGATTTCGGCAGCGGATATTCATCTCTTAACATGCTTAAAGATATAAATGCCAATATTCTCAAGATTGATATGGGATTTTTGAGAAAAACAGAGAATCCTAAGAGGGCGCAGGTTATCCTCAACTATACGGTTGATATGGCGCACGAACTTGGAATGGGAGTTATTACCGAAGGTGTTGAGACTTCGGAACAGCTTGAATTCCTTAAAGGCATGGGCTGCGAAATGTTCCAGGGGTATTATTTCGACAGACCCATGACAGTGGAAACTTTTGAGAATAAATATAAAGAAGCATAATTGGTTAGAGTTTCTTCTTTATATAATTAATATTAGTAGTTTCTTCTATATTAATTAAACTCACAGCTTGCAAAAATATTTCGGACCGCAGCGAGGTACTCACCCTTGCTGCGGGCTTTTCTTATTGCCTTTAAATATTTGTCGCAGTTTTTAAAGTGCGTATGTATAAATGCCCAGTGCTCAAGAAGCTTGAAGATGACGTTTCTGTCCTCGGGGATAAATTCTTCATAGCCTGCGTAGAGTCTGGTTAGATACTCTTTGAGTTCTGATGCGGAGAGCTTATCGCCGCCCTTTATTTCTCTTGCGAGTGCGGGATTTTCAAGAAGGCCTCTTCCCAGCATGACAGAGCTGATCTCATCTTCGATGTTTGAACTATCAAGAATATCCATTGTCTTTTCGTAGTCGTCTTTTGAAAAGATATTGCCGTTGTAGCCTATAAGAGCTTTGCCTCCGCATTCTCTGTATCTTTTTACACTGTTGCAGAAAGCATCAAGTCTTGGTGAGTTCTTGTAGAAATCATCCTTTACTCTTGCGTGAACGGTTATCTCACTTATGGGGTATTTGGCATATATCTCCATGAGCTTTATTGCTTCGTTTTCATCTGTGATGCCAAGACGGGTCTTGATTGAGATGTCTGTATCCGCAAGCTCATTTTTTTTACCCTCGAAGATTTCTTCCAGCATTGAGTCAAGATAATCCGGATCTGCCAAAAGCCCTGCGCCCTTATGTCTGTTTACTACAGTTGCAGCGGGGCAGCCGAGATTTAAGTTTATTTCTTTGTAGCCGAGTGCGACTATCTCTTTAGCTGCCCAGAGGAAGGTCTCGGAGTTCCCTGACATTATCTGGATCACGAGCTCTGCGCCCTCTTGTTCAAACGCGGTGTTGTGGATCGGGAGAATGTCATTTTTTTCCCTGTTCTTAAAGTGCTTACTTTTGGCGGCTGTCACAAACGGCGAGTAGTACTTGGAGATGCCGTCTCCGAACATTTCTTTGTGGATGTTTCTGAGAGGGTACATTGTTATACTCTCCATGGGTGCAAAATACAAATTCATCTGTGGTTTTCTCCTAAAATATCCTACATTTCCCGATTATTATGGTATTATATGGTATGAGCGTCAAGCAAAACGCAAAAAATAATTTAAATCGGAGAATGCTATGGATTACAACTACAAGTATGACAAAGGCAGTTTGAAGAACGAGATAGAAGAGATAGTCGGGCTGATCCTGAGTGATTATGAGAACGGCAGGGATATCGACAATATGGATATCTACAATCAGCCTGACAGAGATGCTGTAAAAGACATCGTCATCAAGCTTATCAGAATCATATTTCCCGGATATTACAGGGACAAGGTTTATAAGAGCTACAGTGACGGAAACAGAATTTCCATCGTCATCGAGGATGTCATATACAACATGAACAAGCAGATAGCTATAGCTTTCAGGCACAGTGATGAGTTCACGCCTTCAAGCGACGAGACGCTTGATTGCGGAGCAAGGAAGATCACACATGAGTTCTTTAAGAGAATTCCCAAGATACGTGAGTATCTTGATACTGATGTGCAGGCATGCTACGCGGGAGACCCTGCTGCGTACAGCAAGGAGGAGATAATCCTTTCTTATCCGGGACTTTTTGCCACGACGGTAAACAGGATCGCACATGAGCTCTATCTTCTCAGGGTGCCGCTTATTCCCAGAATGATGACGGAGTATGCGCACTCCAAGACGGGAATCGACATCCATCCCGGTGCAACGATAGGCAAGTACTTCATGATAGATCACGGTACGGGAATTGTTATCGGTGAGACGTCTATCATCGGAGAACACGTCAAGATGTATCAGGGAGTGACTATCGGTGGATTGTCAACAAGAGGCGGACAGGCACTCAAAGGGGTGAAAAGACATCCCACTATCGAAAATGATGTCACTATCTATGCCGGAGCGTCGATACTTGGTGGAGAAACCGTGATAGGAGAAGGAAGTGTTATAGGCGCAAATGCCTTTATTACTGCATCCGTGCCGGCTAAAAGCAGGATAAGCATGAAGAATTCCTGACGTTTGAGAGAATTGTTAATAGTACGACATTGCGAAATAAGATTTTTGTTCTGTGGTCAAAATGGTGAGAAAAAGCCGCGATCATGAGAATGAAGATCTTATTTTTTATGCATTGACATCTTGAAAGGTTACAAAGAACATGTTAGTATGTTAATAGATGTTAATAAAATATTTGGAAATATTATGTTAGTGTCGTGTCGAAAGGGGGGATAAAACAGAATATAAGCAAATTTGAGTTACAAAAAACGTCAATGTCGAAAATTTTTTACTTTTTTAATTTTTTTATTATTGCTCTAAAGGAAATGAGGAAAGTGTCCGATAAAGGTAATAGCAGGTAGTCTATCGGATTACTTTTCTTCTTTGGAGCACGGAGAGGCTCGCTCACATAGTACACGGAAGTACATTGGAGAAAAGGAACCATTGCTTTCATATAAGGCAGTGGTGCTTGGAGGTGTGTATCTATGATGAGATCTCTTTGGTCAGGTGTGGCCGGACTTACAACCCATCAAATGGAAATGGATGTCATTGGTAACAATATTGCCAATGTTAATACTACAGCATTTAAATCACAGGCAGCGGGATTTTCGGATGTTCTTTACCAGACAATAAAGAATGGTACGGGAGCGGGAGATAACGTTGCTACGACTAATGCGTCTCAGGTAGGACTGGGATCTAAAGTTGCGTCGATATATACGAATATATCAAAGTCGGGCTCTATGCAGACAACAGGCAATGCTTTTGATTTCATGATCACCGGAGATTCATTTTTCATGATCACTCCCGACAGTCAGACCAGGAACTATACCAGAGACGGAGCGTTCACGATTGATTCGGACGGAAGTCTCGTAACACAGAACAACGGTTATTATGTTATGGGTGTAATGGGCGACGGAGGTATCACACCGGGAGCAAACGTAACGAGACTCGATCTTATAACAGATGCAACTAAGACAATAGGCGGAACGGCAACTTCCGCATCGTATTTCAGAGGAAATATAGACAGTCTTGACGGTTCTTTAAAAGAGCAAGACGGCAAGAATCTCAGAGTTGAAGTGTTCGGAAATGACGGAAGAACATACACTCTTAAATTTAATCTTACAGACGGCGGAGATGGCGCGGACAATACTTTCAGGTTATCTCTTGCAACTGTTCAAAATGATGAGGGAAAAATTCTTACAAACACAACAGATACCAATATCAATCTTGTATATAGCAAGAGTTCGGGCGAGCTTGTAAGCGCCGGTGGTAATGCGAGCGGAATGGTTACTTTGACATTCGGAGGCGAAGCATCGATGATAGGTCCTCTTAATATCGACCTTTCAAATACTACGAACTACGCAGGCACAACTGCAACTCACAGCTCTTCGATCTACGGTTACAAGGGAGATGCGAACGGGCTTAACAAGGGATACGCGAACGGAAGTATGACCGGAATGTCGGTAACGGACAATGGATCGATATACGCCAAGTATTCCAACGGTCAGACGGTAAAAATCGCTCAGATAGCTGTGGCGGAGTTCAATAATGCCATGGGTCTTGAGATGGTTGGAGATAATCTGTACGCCGAGTCACTTAACTCGGGAGCCGCACAGATCATGGACGTTACAGCAGACGGAGGCTACATTTCATCCGGTGTATTGGAGACGAGTAACGTCGATCTGGCAAAAGAATTTACCGACATGATAACAACACAACGTGGTTTCCAGGCAAATAGCCGTGTAATCACGACTTCTGACGAAATGCTACAAATCCTTAGGGGCTTGAAGCGATAAAATTACGGAAACTTTAAAAAATTTTTGCGAAAGTGAAATTTTGTAACATAGGGCTGAACGTGGGTTCAGCCCTTTTTGTGTGGAAACTGTGTTTTTTCTGTGAAAAAGTAGTTGCGTTTTGATTTTCAATGCGTTATATTCATTTTACGACATGACGAAATATAGTATTTTCAATGTAAGCGTTTTCGTTATAACGTGTTTAACTTAGCAAATAAAGGGGCAAAGCCGCTGGAAAGCGGTGACGCAAAACTAGAGGGTCTTAATCACAAATACGTGACAGACAGCCAGTTGCTGGCGCTGAGTTGATAGCGCCAAAATGAGGACCGGGCTGCGAAACTCTTCAGACGGTCTAATTTTATGCAAGTTACGGTACGGCTATTGTTCATGGATGAACCTCCGCAGATTAGCGCGGTGCGTACTTGGGAGCGTAATTTCATCAACTACTGACTCAAGCTTTGCGACTGCCTGTGTGTAAACGAAGGTATCATGTAAAGACAAGGAGTCGGATGCAGGATAGCTTTTTTTTATTACGTTGGTGAAGTGCTTGTATAAGATTCCTCAACAACAGAAATGTAGGGACGGAAAATGGCAGAGGTCAACTTAAAAAAACTCAGCAGAACAGAACTTTTGGAAATGATGATTAACTTTTCCGAAGAAGCCGAGGCAGCTAAGCAACATGAAAAGGAAATGAAGGAAGAAACTGAACGGGAAAAGCAGCAACTCCTTAAGGAAATGGCTGAAGAGCGCAGTAATCTGCTGAAGAGTTTCGATGAAGAAAAAGCTCAGATGAGAGCAAAATTCAATGAACAGAAAGCGGAGATGCAGGAAAAGTTCGATAAGGACATTTCCGGTTTAAAAGCCAGACTTTCAAGAGAGAAGGAAGAGCTGCAACGGCAGGTCGATGATTCACTCGAGAAGATCGAGAATTCACAATCACTTGCCGAAGCGTCCATACAACTTGGTGGCATATTTGAAGCGGCTCAGAGAGCAGCAAACATTTATGTTGAAACTGTAAAGAAGAACGCTGAAGTCGAATACGATGCTCTTATGAAAGATATCGAAGAGAGCAAACAGAGAATAGCACTTTATGAAAAAGCTCAAATGCAGAGCATAGATGCTAGAATCGCTGAAGCGACAGGGTATTCGGTTGAGGAACTTCACACAGATGTAGACGAAGAAGCGGATGCGGCAGAGTATGCGGAAGCAGAGGAATATACAGATGAAGCTTACACGGACGACGAGACAGAAGTCGAACAGGAAGCAGAATCTGATGATTATATACAAGAAGCTGAAGCTGAAGAGTATGCAGAAGATACTGAAGAGGAGGAATATTCGGAAGAGGAAGAAGAATACGATGACTCCGATGAGTATGACGACACAGAAGAATATGACGATGCAGATGAGTACGATGATGCAGAGGAATATGACGATGTGGAAGAGTACGATGACGAAGATGAGTATGACGACCTTGATGATTATGACAACTTCAGAGCTGCAGAAATGTAATTAGCACCGAAGAATCGCATTACAACAAAGAAAAGACTGAGAGTACGGATGGGTAATAAAGAGGAAAAAGAAAAAAAAGGCAAAAAAGAAAAAGAGGAACAGGAGCAGGTCAAACCTTCTCTGGATCAGCTTAAACAAGAATTAAACAGGGAAAATAGCAAATCGGAATATAAGAAAGTGTTGAGAAACACATTGATAGTAGTCGTTGTGGTTGCAGCACTTGCAGTTCTTATTTCCAGCTTTTTCATAACGGTATTGAGAGTGACGGGAGACAGTATGACACCGACACTTGAGACCGGACACATAGTAGTGGCTAAGAACAGTTCAACCTTTGAGGCGGGTGAGCTGATTGCTTTCTACTATAACAACAAGGTACTGGTAAAGCGAGTCGTTGGTTCACCTGGCGATTGGATCAACATCGATGCAGATGGTAACGTCACAATAAACGGGGAAATATTGGACGAGCCTTATGCAGAAAAGAGTTTTGAACCGACCGATCTAACTTTTCCGTATCAGGTTCCTGAGAACAGATATTTCGTTCTCGGCGATCACAGAAGCGCATCTATTGATTCAAGAAGTAGTGTAGTCGGATGTGTGACCAAGGAACAGCTTATTGGTAAAGTGTTTTTTAGAGTCTATCCCTTGGCGGAATTTGGAGGACTTTAAAAAATATAAAAAAGTAACTGGCAGACAATTTATGGGTAAGAGGTTAAAGAGATATGCGCAAAGCTTATGAAAACCGCGCAGAAAACTACATCAAGAAGCATTTGAGACACAAAAAATGGATTGCATTTGTTTTGTGCATCGCTATGTTAACAGGTTCTATTACATTATACATGCTTAATAAACCTGCTGCTGCGATGACAGAGGAAGGCGCACAGTCCATTGGTGTTGTGCTCGATACTGCGGATGACGACTTTGAGGCTGAGCTCATCGAAGAGATGAACAACAAGGAAGAAGAAGTCAGTGAGGTAGCGAATGACGGCGAAGGTGGAGATGATGTAACTGACGAAGGCGGAAATGCTCCCGTAGAGAATGGGGAAAACGGAGACGGCAATAACAATGAGAATGCCGAGAATCTCTCCGCAAGCTCTGACGGAAATGACAGCGCCGCTACAGATGTAACATCAGAGAAAAAAGATGGGGAAAAAGAAGAAGTAGTTTCTGATAGCGCTTCAACAGCAACAACAGAAGCATCTTCAGACGCGTCAAGCATGGCTTCATCAGCAATGTCTACAGACGCATCAACGGCAGCATCTTCTACCGAATCTTCAATAGAAGACTTAAAAGATGTAGTCATAAAAGAATTATATGTAGATTCGCATGATAAGGAGATTGCTGAGTCAAAAGAACTTTCCATTAATGAATCCTTAGAGATCAAAAAAGAAGAGGTCGAGGAATTTGATGGTTACTTCTTCAGCAAAGCACTTATTGACGATGAAGAGATCGTAAAGATCGCTAAGAAGACAAAGGAAGCTTCAGTTTCTAAGGCAGACGAAGAAAATGAAGACAGCGCTTCACTTCTTACCGATAAAGAGGGCGAAGTTGCAGAGTATTCGTATTACGAAGCAACAACCAAGGAAGGTAAGAAATTAGAGATCACAGAAGATGCAGAGCTCAGATTCGTATACAATGCTGCAAATACTCAGAAAGAGTTCGTATATAAGAATGGCGAAATAACCGTTAAGGCTGTTTTGTCAAAGCCCGAGATGTTCCCCGAGGGAATCGAACTTTCTGTTACTGATGTAGAACCTACTACAAGTGGTTACAATTACTCAGCTTATTTGGATGCACTTAATAATAACGCTGATGCAATCGCTGAAAAGAGAGGTGAAGAAGAGGCAGTAGAGTACACTCAGGAGAACACAGTACTCTTTGATATCGCATTCATCCTCGATGAAGTAGAGTATGATCCTACAGAAGGAACAGTAGCTGTTTCTATTGAATATAATGACAACAGAATTTCTTCTGATCTTGAAGCAGAGAATGCAGAAGATATTTCAATCGTACACCTTCCTCTTGCAGAAGGCGTAAAAGAGAACTATGACAAGACAAGTGATGCAACCAATATCACAGCAAGCCAGATTGATTTTGAATTGATCGACAACGGTTCTGTTAAGCTTGGAGATTCAAGTGACGTTGTTTCATTCCAGACATCATCATTCTGTGTATATGCATATGTAAAATGTGATAACGGACATACTTGGAAGGGTACAGATAAATACTCAGCAGGCGATATTATCGGAATGCTTGGTGATTCGACATACTTTGGTGTTGTCGGAAATGATTATGACGGATGCAAGAACCACAGTGAAGCAAATATTGCAGTACGTAATATTTACAATGTAGACAATTATTCACTTGGTAATTCTGCAAATGTATATCAGCATTTAGGAAAATATACAGTAACAGTAAATAAGGTTGTAAATGGTCCCAGAAAAGCAGGAACATTCTACTTTGCAGTATTTTCAGATCCTGAAGGAAAGTCCAAGATCAACGGAAGTGATTTCAGTATCACAACAGGAGCGGACGGAACAGGTTCTTATACTTTTGATTTCAGTAAAGTTTGTAAGAATGCTGCAAGAGGATACGTTCTTGAGCTTGATAAGCAGGGCGGAAACGCTATAAAGAATGACGGACAGTTTGGATCATATACTGTTTCTTACGGTGGAAACGGATTTACCGGTGTAAGTGACGGTATGGCATGTTACTCAGATAACTATGTTGAGAACCTTAACGGTCATGATCCTAAGATGATTCTTCAGCACATTGACGGTAACACTGTTTACTTTAAGTCAGGATCAACATACAAGAGTGTAACAGAGGTTAAGACAAATCAGTATGTTGAGAATACATATACAGGAGACTTCCCGATCAATATCGGTGCAATGCTCTCACAGGCAAGAGATGCTTCATCCAAGATTGCCAATGCAGCATCAACAGGTGATGTTGAAGTAGCTAATATCATAGCAACAGACGGCAGAAGCCTTCGTTATGACCTTAGTAAGTATTATTTAGGCGGCGATGAGAATGTTGCTGTAAATAGTGGTATCGATATCGGAGATAAGCTTCTTGTAATAAATGTTGATCTTTCAAATGCAAGAACTTATAAGCTCGATAAAATTAAAGTTAATGGTAAGGGAACAGGTGATTGGAGCGAAGTTGCCAATCAGATAGTTATCAACCTTATCAACAGAAACGGATGTGGTGTTTCTACATATTCAGGAAGCATTACAGCAGATATATTATCAGGAACACTTATTGCACCTGATGCGCATATTACAACAACAGGTTCTTACAGCGGAACAATTATTGCAAACAAGGTTACAAAGCAGTGTGAGATTCACAAGATCGTAATCAGAAAGCACCTTGATATGCAGGCATCTTTGACAATTACAAATACTGATGCAGCTATTATTCCTGTAGAACTTGGCGCAAGAAAGCTTGTAAACGGACAGACTCCTACAGATGAGGAAATATTCTCATTCACATTGAGAAAGTACAGTAAAGATAAAGGCTGGGAGACTGTTGCAGATGATATCCAGAATATAGGCGAATCTATCAAGTATGCGATAGAGGATCCCGCAGAACTCGGAATTGAAGCAAAGAATGATTACTACTTCATGTTTACCGAGAATGATACAAAGGCTCCTTATATTAAGGATGCATCAGGAATCCTTGCAAAGGTTGAATATTGCAAGAAGGGCGACAATGTTAACGTTAAATATGCTGTTGTTGATGCAGCGGGCGTAACAAAGGCTCTCAATGAAGGAATCAGTGATAAGAACTTCAAGAAGGCTGTAAGCGATCCGGCATTCAATAACGGTAAGGCACAGAGCTTTGACCTCAATATGACTAAGTTCCTTAACGGAAGTCCTCTCCAGGATAACAACCTCAAGTTCACTTTCTGGGTAAGAATGATCAGTGTTGCTCAGGATGGAACAAAGACAGTTGTAGGCGGAGACAAGGGCAAATACGGAGCAGTAAATACTGTAACCAATAACGGAAGCAATATTAACTATCCTGTAGATGCAGCAGCTTGGGAACTTCAGCCCGGAAATACATATTACTTCGTATTCGGTGAGAAAGCTTCAGATTCAGCTTCAATAAGCTGTGATAAGGCACTCATTGTTGCGAAAGTTGACTACTATACAAACGGTGACGGTGTTGAGAAGACATATTACAGAATTGCTGATGAAGCAACTGTAGCACCTATTCACGAAAACTTTGACAGCTGTGTAGGTCTTGCAGATCTTTGCACAGAGGCAAATGCAATACCTGAGAACGAAGCCGGATTCTACAACAAGTCTTCTATGAAGATAGTTGTTGTTAAGAAGTGGGCACAGACATCAACAGATAACATCTGGGATGTAAACGTTAAGGTAAAGAGACGCGTTAAAGGCGGCGAGTTCGAAGACTTCGAGCAGTTCGTAATAAGCGCATCCGAGTGCAGTGAACACGACGGACAGGTTCGTTCAACAGAGCATGTCATTGAAAATGTAGACTCTTGTGATGCAAACGGAAATACTTATGAGTACGTTGCAGAAGAGTATTACAACAACGGTTCCGAACTCGTTAAGTTAACTCCTATAAGTCTTGTAGTTTACGATGCAGCAGGTAATGTTGTTGAGCAGGCTTCTGAAGCAGAAGATGCAGTATCAACCGTAAACGGATACAAGCTTACAGAGAGCAAGACATCATACGACGAAGAAGGAAACGCTAAGATTGAACTTACAAATACACCTTATATTAAGATCAAGAAGGTATGGACTGTAAACGGCAGCGAAGTTGCATATAAGGATACAGAAGCTTTCGGAAGTGTATTTGTTAACCTTTATAAGTCAAACGGCGGATCGATGGAACTCTACAAAGGACCTATAACACTCAGCTACGGTGGTGAGTGGACGGCAGAAGTAGCAGTACCTGATGCTGGTAAGTACCACATCGTAGAGTGCGATTCGACAGGTGAGACAGAATACCGTGATGCTCCTAAGATCACATACTTCAGCTATAGTAAGGATACTCAGATCGCGAGCGGAACAGATTGGCAGAGCGTATTTACAGAAGGTAGTAACGCAATGCTGGTAGTTGCTAATGAGAGAAGCGGAAATGTGCTTCCAAACTCAGGTGGAATCGGAGAACTTCCTATTCTTATCGCAGGTCTTGGAACAGCTGTATCAGCACTTTTGGGTGGAACAGCATACAGGATCAAACGTAAGAAAGAAGAATCTGAAGAGTAACTTTGAATAAGATCGTGTTATATGAATGGCTTTAGGGCAGAAAAATGCTTTAAAACAGGCGCTAGTAACGCCGGATATACTAATCGTGTTTGACAACAAGTGACACAAGATTCAAAGAAGGAGAGAAAAATGAACAGAATCAAGAAACTGGTAATGGGATTCCTTGTATCAGCTATGGTGCTTGGAATGGCAATTACAGCCTATGCGGCTGGTGGAACAATTACAGTTGGAAATGCAATAGCAGGTCAGACTTACGACGCTTATAGAGTATTTGATTATATACCTGCTGATGAAGCAAACGCAGAGAGTGGTGGTATTTATAAGCTTGCTCCTAAGTTTGCGGGACTCACATCTTACACATATACCGATGACGGTAGCAGTGTAGCAATGAGCTCATTCTTTACAGTTGGAGACAATGATATCCTTGATACATCAGGTCTTGCAACAGAAGAAGACGTAAAAGTGTTTGGTAAGGCAGTACTTGCTTACGCAAAAGCAAACGGAATTGCTAATGATGGTTCAACATTAGCTAGCGAAGATGGAGTAGCTACTATCTCCGTAGATGAGTTTGGTTACTATGTAGTAGATTCTTCACTTGGTAGTGCGGTAGCAGTTGATACAACTACACCTAATGTATCTATCAAAGAGAAGAACAGCGTTCCCAGCATCGACAAGAAGGTTAAAGGTGCTACAAACATCTCAACTGTTTACAGCGATCAGACCGGAAACGACGCACAGATCGGCGATACAGTAGATTTCGAAATCGCTGCTGAGCTCAAGGTTGGTGGTGAAGGATACGTTATCGTAGATACATTGACACCCGGACTTACACTTGTACCTGTTCAGGAGAGCAACATTTCATTCTCAACAGATGCAAAGATCGGTTACACAATTAACAACGATTATGTTGGCGAAGACGGAAACAAAGGTTTCCAGATTACATTTGACGGACAGCCTGCTGCTGACACAACAGTAACAGTAGCATACCAGGCAGTTGTAAATAAAGATGCAGTTATCTCTGCAGATGAGAACATCAACGAAGCTTACCTCATCTATGGTAACAACACAGAGACAACTCATGTAACAACAATTACAAAGACATATCCACTTCAGATCAAGAAGGTGGCTGTTGGTGATACAACCGAGAAGGTTCTTCCCGGTGCAGAGTTTACAGTTGTTAGAGAATTCGACAACTCACCTGTTAAGTTCACAAAGATTTCTGATACTGAGTACAAGGTAGATCCTGAAGGAACTGTTGATACAATCGTTACAGTTGCTGAGACACCTATCGCTGTATTAGGTCTTAACGCAGAGAACTATGTTCTTGTTGAGACAAAGGCACCTCAGGGATACAACCTTCTTGAGAGCTCTGTAACAGTAAACGGAACAGAGTATAAGCACGCTCAGCAGGTTACAGTATCAACAACTTCTACAACTGATGCAATGCAGGTAGCTAAGATCGAAGATGGAACAGGTCTTACACTTCCTTCAACAGGTGGAATTGGTACAACAATTTTCTTCATCATTGGTGGAATTCTTATAATCGCTGCTGTAGCATATTTCATCGTTCGTAGAAAAGCTGATGCAGAGTAAGATCCGGTAGGAAAAAATAAAAAAGTTTTGAATCTTGTAGAATAAGATGTATTCTTCGGGGGAAGGGAACTTCCCCTGAAGAATATAATATTCATTTTACTAAAGATTAGGTGGAAAAATTCCGATAAGGTGAAAAGATAAGAATTGCTCAGATGAAGAAACGTAACTTAAAGAAAACATTACCCAACATAATATTTGGATTGATATTTGTGGCAGGTATAGCGATCTTTTTATATCCGTCAGTCAGTAATTTCATCAATTCACGAAATCAGAGTCGAGCAATTTCCAACTACGAGGAAATGGTTAACAACATTTCCGAAGAGGATTACACAAGACTATGGAATGAGGCAAAGGCTTACAATGAGGAATTAGCCAAAAAGCCGCTGAATATAGATCTTTCAGAAGAAGAATTGCAAGAATACAACAGTATTCTGGATGTAACCGGAACCGGCATTATGGGGTATATAGAGATTGAAAATATTGGGGTCAATCTTCCTATCTATCACGGAACTACAGAATCTGTTTTGCAGGTTGGTATAGGACATTTGGAGGGAACATCGTTTCCCACCGGTACCAAAAGTACACATGCGGTACTTTCGGGACACAGAGGACTTCCGTCCTCGAAACTGTTTTCCGATCTTGATCAGATGATCGTCGGAGACACATTTTTACTTCATATTTTGGATCAGACTTTTGCATATCAGATTGATAAGATAAATATTGTTCTCCCTGAGGAGACCAATGATCTGGCAATAGTCGATGGAAAAGAATACGTCACGCTTGTTACCTGTACTCCATACGGAGTTAATACACATAGGTTACTTGTCAGGGCAAAACGTGTTGATTATAGCGAGGAAACAAAACTCATAGTACCTGCAGATGCTGTAAGGTACAACAACATGATAGTGGCACCGTTCATCGGGGCACCGATTCTTATAATAGCGTTTATAGTTTTTCTTGTTAGGACTTCAAAGCCTAAGAAGACAAAGGGAGCAAAGAAACAGTAATTGCTCTGTGAGGGAATAGTTTTATGATTAAGGGAAAGAATATCTTAAGCCGATTGGCGGTTACGCTCATGGCTACAGTCATGACCTTCGGTTATGCATCTGTAAAAGCGCAAGCCAGAGAGAGTATTGACACGTCAAAGAAAGGATCTTTGGCTGTTACGTACAAATTCGGTGAGGACAAGTTGTTTGATGGTGTTAATTCACACATCTACAAGATCGCTAGTGCAACGGAGAATGGAACTTTCGTTCTTGATCCCGGGTACGACGAGAAATCTTCCATTAAGGATCTGAATGGCATCACAGATGAGGCCACTGCTCAGCAGGAGTGGAAACAGGTTTTGGAAGATGTTAAGGACTATGCTGTAAAGGAGCATCAACCGGATCAGTCAGCTGTGTCATCCAGAGGATTGGCTCAGTTTAGCAATGTTGATCTTGGTATTTATCTTGTTTGCGCAGATAACTATCTTGAGACAGATAGTACATATGTGTTTGCTCCGTTTTTAGTTGCAGTCCCTCAGCTTGATGATAATGACAGCTGGGTATACAGCGGAAGCGCTACCGCAAAGACAGAGAGATTCGACAGAATGGTCGATCTTGAACTTCATAAGAGATGGAATGACGAGGGATATTCAGATAAGCGTCCTTCATCCATCAATGTAAAGATTTTAAAGGACGGCGCTGACTATGCAACAGTTACTTTGGATAAATCCAATGACTGGACATATAAGTGGCAGGAGAAGCCCGGATTTAAGTGGGAGTTTAAAGAGGTATTACCTGAGAACTCCAGATATTCAGCTTCTGTTTCAAGTTCTGTAATTTATAATGCAGATGTTGCTTCGGAGATTTATACAATTACCAATACGTATAATCCTCCTTCATCACCTCCGCCGAGCAATGACGAAACACCTTCCGGTGGCGGCGATACAACACCTGATGAGACTCCGGTTCCGGATGTACTCGGTGCAGTAAGAAAGCTCGCTGAGCTTCCTGCAGTTTTGGGCGCAAGAAGACTTCCACAGACAGGTCAGTTGTGGTGGCCTCTTCCTATACTCATTATTGCCGGTCTTGCACTGATCATTAAGGGAATAAGGAAGACTCATAATAATTAACGGCTTATATATACCCCATGAGGAATATTAAACTCATGGGGTAATACTATATAAGATAAGTGAGGGGACAAAAATTGAAGAAGATTTCAGGTTATATCTACATGCTTTTGGGTGCAGCGCTGATTTTTATCGCGGTACTCATTATTAAGAACAATTTTGACGAGAATGCGGAAGCGGGAGAAGCTTCTGATGAACTTTTAGGCGGAGTTATTGAACAGATGCCCGGAAGGACGCTTGAGCCGGAATTAAGTGGTGATATGCCGATAGTAGATGTGGACGGAAGGAGCTTTATCGGAACGGTAGAGATTCCCAGTCTTGGTCTGTTACTTCCTATTCAGAGTGAATGGAGCAACGACAATGCTAAGGTTTCAGTCTGCAGATACATGGGATCTGTATACGACAACGATCTGATCGTTGCCGGACATAATTACATTGAACACTTCGGAAAGCTTAAAGAATTACATACAGGTGATAAAGTTATAGTTACCGATATGAATGGAAGAAGCTTTTATTTCGAGGTTTCCAATATGGAGACTCTCGGAGCTTATGATACCGAGAAGATGGAGTCGGGAGATTGGGATCTTACTCTTTTCACATGTACTATAGGTGGAGCCAACAGAGTAACTATCCGCTGCGAGTCCACAGGAGAGGCTTCACAGGTTGGTGAAGTTCCTGATGTTATCAAGGCTGCCGAAGAAAGTAAACATATTAGAAAACGTAAATAAAACAAAAATAAACCGTCTATAGTTTTTTCCGCATCACTCCGATATAAAAAATATAACAAAAGGTAAGCTTATTTTTTATAGAGTTCATAAAGATTTTAGCACTCCGTTGTGGACAGTGCTAAACAGACATTATATAATGACAGTACACAATAACCCATGGAGAGGAGATGATGCGTAATGATCATAGTAAAAATGAATGATACAACTGTAGAATGCAGTATTGCCGCATCTGAGCTTCATGAGATCGGACTTACTCCCGAAGCGGTTATAAACGGTGCGGAGAACACCACATCTTTTTTTGCAAAACTCAACAGAGAAGTAGGACAGCAGCTTGGTTATAATCCCGAGACTGAGGTCATGATGATGAGCAAGAACATGATGATGGATGGCAGTATCAGAATTTTTGCGGTTAAGATGACTAACGATGATATTCAGAAGGCTAGTGACCGCATAAAAGGAGCAGCAGAGACTGTTCTCAGGATACTTACGCAGGAAAAAATTGACGAGATTAAAGCGAAAAGCGGCAGAGATAAGGGCATTGCACTGAACGAGGTCATAACCAACGTCAGTGAGACAATCAACAGGATTTATGGAAGAGAAGCTATTGAAACTACTCATACCGAAGAGACAACTCCTGAAAGCAGTTATCAGCCACTTTCCGAATATGCGGAGTACATGGTTGAATTTGATACCTTTGACGAGGCAAAGCGTTTCTCTAAGGTTGTCCATAAACTTCCTATAGTTGATTCTACCCTTTACAAGCTTGAAGGTGGCTACTACATGACGGTAGGTCTCATGTCGGCAGATGAGAGCGTTATATATGACATGAGAAGAGCAGGAGTAGAGTACTCAAATATGCTTGTAGTTAACGCTTTGGAGACGAGGTATGTAAGAGAACACGGCGATTGTATTCTTAAAGCCGATGCGATCATACATCTTACCGATCTTTCCAGATAAGGAAGCAGAATTTAAGGCATGAATAATAACGTTACAGTATTTAATTTTTCAGGAATATATGAAGAAGAGAGCTTTTATCAACAAGATAAAAGCTCTTGTTTTTGTAAGACGGAGCGAATAGATTGCAGAGAAATTCCGGGAACCAATTGCATGTGCGATGATGCGGCTGTTTCCGAGATTAAAAAGAGGATCGAAGAGAGTGCTGCAGGCACAGCATTTGCCCAAGGAATTCATTTTATCGACTCAGGAAATTATCACTATATGTCCGCAATTATTACAGGGATGATAACTGAGCCGTTTTCTCTTGTTGTGCTCGATCACCATCCAGATATGCAGGCGCCTATGTTTGGCGCTATATTATCTTGCGGAGGCTGGGTTCTAAAGGTACTTGAAGATAATCCGTATGTCAGGGACGTCCATATAATAGGTGCGGATAGAGCTTTGATCGATAAGCTTGATGAAAGCGACAGGGCGAAGGTGTCTTTCTACGATATTTCCGATGTACGTGATAAACTCCCCAAAACGCAATATCCGGTTTTTTTATCTGTAGATAAAGACGTGGTCAGGAGAGAAGAACTTGTAACAAACTGGGATCAGGGTGAAATGCCCGTGGATGAGCTTATTTCTTTTATAAAAGAGCTTGTAAGTGCCGCTGAAGTTATCGGTGCAGATATCTGCGGAGAGTGTTCTCCGGACCAGGAGGGCATTGATGTTGCAAAAGAGACCGCGGTAAATGATGAACTCAATCTAGAGCTCCTGAAGGCATTGATTTCATAGGAAAAAAGGTTGTCGGTGAATAATCACCAACAACCTTTTAAATCGTGCGGAAGAAGGGACTTGAACCCTCACGATATAACTATCACAAGATCCTTAGTCTTGCTCGTCTGCCAATTCCGACACTTCCGCGTATATGCGCCCTTATGAGCTATAAACTTACTCGTTGCATTGGAAAACTCCA
>JAGAAO010000036.1 GCA_017615275.1 Butyrivibrio sp. | reverse complement strand
TCCTTTTTAGCTGATACAAGCTCAGTCTGAAGTTCATCAGCAGTCTTAGCTTTCAGCTCGTCTACATACTTATTAGTTTTCATTAGATACACCGCCTTCCAAATCAGCCTTTGAAACGATCTTGCACTTGCAAGGAAGCTTGTGTGTAGCAAGACGAAGAGCTTCTCTTGCATCGGCCTCGGCAACACCACCGATTTCGAACATTACACGACCCGGCTTAACAACAGCTACCCATCTATCAACTGCACCTTTACCTGAACCCATACGTGTTCCAAGAGGCTTTAATGTGATAGGCTTGTCAGGGAAAATTTTAATCCAAACCTGACCGCCACGCTTGATGAAACGTGTCATAGCTACACGGGCTGCCTCAATCTGGTTTGAATTGATCCAGCAAGGCTCAAGCGCAACAATTCCATATTCACCGTAAGTGATTTTAGTACCACGAGTAATTTTATGAGCCATCGTACCGCGGAACTGCTTGCGGTGCTTAACTCTCTTCGGCATTAACATTATTTATCGCTCCCTTCCTTATCTGAATTTTCACCTGCTTTGGTCGGAAGTACTTCACCCTTGTAGATCCATACCTTAACACCAACCTTACCGTAGGTTGTATCTGCTTCTGCAAATCCATAATCGATATCTGCTCTGAGTGTCTGAAGAGGAATAGTTCCCTCACTGTAGAACTCTGAACGAGCGATATCTGCTCCGCCAAGACGGCCTGAGCAGCAAGCCTTGATACCAAGAGCGTCTGTCTTCATTGTTCTGCTCATGCATGACTTCATAGCTCTTCTGAAAGATACACGGTTCTCAAGCTGCTGAGCGATATTCTCTGCAACAAGCTGTGCATCCTTATCGGGCTTCTTGATTTCTTTAATATCAACAAGAACTTTCTTATCTGTAAGCTTTGAAAGCTCCTTCTTTGTTACCTCGATCTCAGCACCACCCTTACCGATAACAACACCGGGCTTAGCTGTGTAAACGATAACTTTTACTCTGTCTGATGCTCTCTCGATCTCGATCTTAGAAACACCAGCTGCATATAACTTCTTCTTCAGAAATTTTCTGATATTGTAATCTTCTACAAGATTATTGGCGAAATCGCCAGATTCAGCGTACCACTTGGAATCCCAGTCAGCGATAACACCGACTCTGAGGCCATGAGGATTAACTTTCTGTCCCATTTTTCGCTTCTCCTTTCAATTATCTCTCGTCTAAAATAACAGTCAGATGGCTCATTCTCTTGTTGATTCTGTATGCTCTGCCCTGTGCTCTAGGCTGAATTCTCTTCATGATAGGGCCGTTGCTTGCAGTGCACTCAGCAACAAAAAGATTTGCTCTGTTCATACCCTTATTGTTCTCAGCGTTTGCTACAGCGCTGTTGAGGAGCTTGTAGATTACGCTTGAAGCATATCTGGGGTTATACTGAAGGATTGCGAGTGCTGTCTCAACATCCTTACCTCTGATAGCATCCATGACAAAGCATGCCTTCTGAACAGGTATTCTTGCGTAAGATAACTTTGCAAAAGGTCTTGTTTCTTTATTGTCACGATTTCTTTCTCTTTTAATTTTAGATCTATGCTTGATTTCCATTTCCATGGATTTGACCTCCTTTCATTGGCACTTCTTAGTGAACGCTGCTCTTTCTCTCAACGGGAGAACTTCCAGCATGTCCTCTGAATGTTCTTGTGGGAACAAACTCACCAAGCTTGTGTCCAACCATATCTTCAGTAACATATACAGGAATATGCTTTCTTCCGTCATGAACAGCGATTGTGTGTCCAACAAAAGACGGGAAAATTGTAGAACGACGTGACCATGTCTTAACTATCTGCTTCTGGCCCTCTGCGTTCATAGCATCTATCTTCTTAAGCAGGCTTGCGTCTGCAAAAGGTCCCTTTTTAAGTGATCTAGACATCTTATTCCTCCTTATTTGATGGCTTTACCGTTTCTTCTTCTTACGATCAGCTTGTTGGAAGCCTTCTTAGCTTTACGTGTCTTATAACCAAGAGCTGGCTTACCCCAAGGTGTGCTGGGGCCTGAACGTCCAATAGGTGCTCTACCTTCACCACCACCGTGAGGATGGTCGTTAGGGTTCATAACAGAACCACGAACTGTAGGGCGGATACCCATGTGACGGATTCTTCCGGCTTTACCATAGTTGATAAGGTTGTGATCACCATTTCCTACAACACCGATTGTTGCTCTGCACTCGATGGGAACCATTCTCATCTCGCCTGAAGGAAGACGAAGTGTTGCATATCTGCCTTCTTTAGCCATAAGCTGTGCAGCATTTCCTGCTGAACGAACCATCTGGCCACCCTTTCCGGGATAAAGCTCGATGTTGTGTACGTTTTCACCGACAGGGATCTGTGAAAGAGGGAGGCAGTTACCAACTCTGATCTCAGCGTTAGCTCCGTTCATAACTGTCATTCCGTCTGTCAATCCGTTAGGTGCAAGGATGTATGACTTTGTTCCATCCTCGTACTGGATAAGTGCGATATTTGCTGATCTGTTAGGATCATACTCAATACCGATAACCTTTGCAGGCATATCGTCCTTATTTCTTCTGAAATCTACGATTCTGTACTTAACTCTGCCGCCGCATCCACGATGTCTTACAGTGATCTTACCCTGATTGTTACGACCAGCTTTGCTATTCTTTGAAACAATGAGTGACTTCTCGGGAGTCTTCTTTGTGATCTCTGAGAAATCTGATCCGGTCATGTTTCTTCTGGATGGGGTGTATGGGCCGTATTTCTTAATTCCCATGATAATTTCTCCTTTTTTGTTTATCACGTGCATGGTGCTTATTGCACTTGAATCCCGGACTTATATTGGATTCGCACGTATAGTTTTCTACATTGTTCGCACTAAGCTTGAAGGTACCTCGCCAAGTGCTCTACTCATATTAAAGTCCCTGGAAAATCTCTATATCTTTGCTGTCTTCAGTAAGCTGAACGATTGCTTTCTTAGTCTTAGCTGTGAAACCGATTGTCATTCCACGTCTCTTTCTTCTGCCGTTGGCATTAAGAGTGTTGACCTTAGCAACCTTAGCTCCTTCAAACATTTTTTCTACAGCTTCCTTGATCTGTGTCTTGTTTGCTTCAGGATTAACAAGGAAAGTGTACTTTTTCTCACCCATGCCGGCCATGCTCTTCTCTGTGAGAACAGGCTTAAGGATTACGTCATAATACTGTAATGCTGCCATTAGCAATACACCTCCTCTATCTTTGCAACTGCGTCCTTTGTAAGAACGAGTGTCTTAGCGTTTACGATATCATACACATTAAGTGTATTTGTAAGTGTTGTATTAGCTTCTGCAAGGTTTCTTGCGGAAAGAACAACATTCTGATCGTTGTCAGCAAGAACAACAAGAGCCTTACGTGTAGCCTTGAGGTTGTTCATAACCTCTGCAAACTTCTTTGTCTTGATCTCATCAAACTTGAGCTCGTCAACAACGATGATGCTGTTGTTCTGAACCTTATCTGTAAGAGCAGACTTAAGAGCAGCTCTCTTCTCTTTCTTGTTCATCTTGAAGGAATAGTCTCTCGGTACGGGAGCAAATACAACTCCGCCACCTTTCCACTGAGGAGCTCTGATAGAACCCTGTCTTGCGTGACCTGTTCCCTTCTGTCTCCAAGGCTTTCTTCCGCCTCCTGAAACTTCAGAACGTGTCTTAGCTTTCTGTGTACCCTGGCGCTTGTCAGCGAGCTGCTGAAGAACTGCCATGTGTACGAGATGTTCATTTACTTCAACTCCGAAGATAGCATCGCTTAAATCAAGTTTGCCAACTTCTTTGCCTTCCATATTGTAAACAGATACATTTGCCATCTGTATGGTCCTCCTTTCGCGTTCTATTATCCGATAACCTTAACGGTTTCCTTAATTGTAACAAGCCCCTTCTTAGGTCCCGGAATAGCGCCCTTAACAAGAATGAGATTCTTGTCTGCATCTACTCTTACTACCTCGAGATTCTGAACTGTTACCTTAACACTTCCCATGTGTCCGGGCATTCCCTTACCTTTGAATACACGGCTGGGATCTGAACTTGAACCGTTTGAACCCTGATGACGGTGGAACTTGGAACCGTGAGCCATAGGTCCTCTGTGCTGACCATTCTTCTTAATAGCGCCCTGGAATCCTTTTCCCTTTGAAATTGCTGTTGCATCAATCTTATCGCCTTCTGCGAAGATATCAGCCTTAATTTCTGCACCAAGTGCATACTCAGCAGCGTTCTCAAGCTTGAACTCTCTTACATATCTCTTGCAAGAAACTCCGGCTTTCTTGAAATGTCCCTGCTCAGCCTTTGTTGCTCCGTGACGGTGGATGATTGTCTTGTTGCCGTTCTTGTCTTTGTTAACAATCTTTTCCTTCTTGTCAACATAGCCAACCTGAACTGCACTGTAACCATCGTTCTCAACAGTCTTGATCTGTGTTACCACACAAGGTCCTGCCTGAAGAACAGTTACAGGTACCAATGAACCATCTTCCTTGAAGATCTGAGTCATTCCGACTTTAGTAGCTAAAATAGCCTTCTTCATGTTTTTACCTCCTTATTACGTCTACAGCGGATGCTTACTTCATTCGCAATGTCGCTTCAATTGCCTGCAACGTTTATAAGCAATTCTCCAGTTATCACGGCATCATGCGTCTCGCATCATACTAGTAGAGGTCGTCATTGTTTGTTTCTATAGATGAATTATTTCATCTTAATATTGATATTTACACCTGCAGGCATCTCGAGTCTCTGAAGAGCCTCAACAGTCTTTGATGTAGGTGTGATGATATCGATAAGTCTCTTATGTGTTCTCTGCTCGAACTGCTCTCTGGAATCTTTATACTTGTGAACCGCTCTTAAGATAGTAACTACTTCCTTCTTAGTAGGAAGGGGCACCGGTCCGCTTACCTGAGATCCGTTCTTCTTGACTGTCTCGATAATTTTCTTGGCAGATGCATCAACAAGCTGATGATCATATGCCTTAAGTGTAATTCTCATTACCTGATTTGCCATAAAAAAAGTCGCCTCCTTTTCGCACTTTTATATATAAGTACGACAAGCGGTGACTGTACACTCTCCCGTGTGTGTCCTATGCATTAACACAAACTAGTGCCCATAGAAATCCCACACGTCGTTTCTGCCTTGGGTTAGTCGGCAGACTTAAATTTACTGTACAGTGACTTGTCGTCAGTTTGGTTGACCACCGCAGTGGTCTCTAGACATTCGCTCCACGGAAAACCTGCTTAACTGGATAAAGCAGCAACCTCACGCTTCATAGCTATCATGTCACAGCGTTTATAATAGTAAAACATTTTAAAAATATATGCAACCACTTTTTATAAATTAATCACTTTTATATCAAAATCAGTGTTTTTGAACCTTTTTTCTTGATGTTTTTTAACCAATCCTTGTTTTGCCCTCTTTTCAATCGCATATATCAATAACAGGCTTTTTATATTATAATAGCAAAAGAAAATTTTAAGTCAGAAGGATAATGATATGTGGATTGCAAACGGATGGAACGATTATGAAGTTATAGACACCTCTGCCGGCGAGAAGCTCGAGCGCTGGGGCGATTATATGCTGGTAAGGCCGGATCCTCAGGTAATATGGAATACGGACAAAAAACATTTCGGCTGGAAAAAATGGAACGGTCACTACCACCGCAGCAGCAAAGGCGGCGGTGAATGGGAGTTCAGAAAGCTTCCGGAAGAATGGACTATTAATTATAAGGAACTTACTTTTAATCTGAAGCCTTTCAGCTTCAAGCACACAGGGCTTTTCCCTGAGCAGGCTGCAAACTGGGATTGGTTTTCTTCATTAATAAAAGAAGCAGGTCGCGAGATCAAAGTCTTAAACCTTTTTGCTTACACAGGCGGCGCTACGGTTTCGGCCGCTAAGGCAGGCGCAAAAGTCACACATGTTGACGCCGCTAAGGGTATGGTCGCTTGGGCAAAAGAAAACGCCGCTTCATCGGGACTTGCGGATGCACCTATAAGATATCTTGTGGATGATTGTGTAAAATTTGTTGAACGCGAAATAAGAAGAGGCAACAAATACGACGCAATAATAATGGATCCTCCTTCCTACGGAAGAGGTCCCAAGGGTGAGATATGGAAAATCGAGGAATCTGTTTTTCCTTTTATAAAGCTTACATCACAGCTTTTGTCGGATAATCCTCTTTTCTTCCTTATAAACTCATATACTACAGGTCTTCAGCCGGCTGTTCTCTCATACATGCTTCACACCGTGCTTGATCCCATTCATCCCGGCAAGATTGAAGCCGATGAGATAGGACTTCCCGTAAAATCTAACGGACTTGTGCTTCCGTGCGGAGCAAGCGGCCGCTGGACAGCACGTTAGTAAACTTCACCGGGATGCCAAGTACATATATAGATAGCATTTTGCTTGCAAAATGCTGGCGCGCGAGCGGTATTGCGAAGCAATTAATTACCTGTCCGCGAGCTGCGCACCCTGGCTGTTAGTTTTTTAATAGTTAATCTATTAAAAAACTAACAGCCCCCGTGCATTTACTAATGTAAACACACAGGGGCTGTCATGTATATCAGAAGCCGCCAAGCAGCTTATTCTTCATCATCAATTTTGCAGCGTATCTGCTGCATTCTGAGGTCTAACTGATTTATCAGATCTGCACTGAATTTAAGGTCTTCCGAAATAACGCTCTGATTCTTTATATTCTTCTTATATTTCATCTTGTGTTCCAAGCTCGCCCAAAAATCCATAGCTATTGTTCTAAACTGAACTTCAACCTTCATATATTCTTTTTCCTGCGTAAGGAAGATCGGAATCTCTATTATAAGATGAAGACTTCGATATCCGCTCGCTTTAGGTTTTTTGATATAGTCCTTTCTCACAAGGACTTTTATGTCATCCTGCTTGGCAAGACAATCAGCCAACATATAGATGTCATCAACAAAAGAACAAATTACTCTGATTCCTGCGATATCCGATATTTCTTCTCTTATATTATCAAGATCGAACTCAGCGCCTTTATGCTTGAGCTTGTTGTATATGCTCATGGGAGTCTTGATTCTCATCTTTATTGCTTCGAAGGGATTTCTGTTATTTCGAAGCGACAATTCTTTATTTAATACATCAAGCTTTGTCCTGACTTCCGACAGAGCACATTCATATTTCATCATAAGAATCTGGAAATCTTTGATGATATCTTTTTTTTCCAAAACTTTCTCAATATCCGCATATGTGATTTCTTCGGGATCCTTTGAATCACCTCCGCCTGAGTCGATGGAAAAATCAATCTTCGAGTAGTCAACACGTTTAACTGCCATAGCCATCCTGTCCTTTCATTGTTATTTCTCATCTTCAGTATACCAACAGACATTAAACGTTCTATGAACGATTTATAAACTTTCTGACAAAGATATCATCTCAAATATCCAAATTGTCTCATATAATATCAGGCGTCACGTTCTTTATCTTCCTGCACGGGATCTGCATCTTTATCCTGATCCGCTTCAGCGTCTTTATTCTTATCCTTATCCTGATCCGCAGCAATTTCCGCAACAATATCTGTATCTATTCCAAGCTCAGCCTTCTTATCATTATTAAGCTTTATTCCCAGCAATATTAAGCAGGCTGCGACAGCGGCTTGCGGAACGCCGTTTCTTATTATACGATGCACGGGTCCCCAATAATCTCCGGGAACAAATTCCATGATAAAATCACCGACAAAGCCGTACACCAACAATCCGCCAACGGTTATCATCGCCAGCGCCACTGCTTTGCGCTTCTTCTCCCCTTTCAGGTCAGGCATTTGTGTGATACCAAATTCCGTCCAGATATAATTATCCTCCATTTTAAGCAGTTCTTCTCCGCTTAATCTGTATCTGTTCCATGCATGGAAAAAGGCATAGATATATATAATCGCAGCTATTCCCATAAAAAGGGATGTAAAGAAAAACCAGCCTTGGCATGCAATCGCAATTGACAATATAAACAATGCCAGGAGTGACACACCGTTTTTCATAAATCCCATGTACATTTCAACAGCTCCGGGCACAAATGAAAAGCAAAAAACAAAAAAACCATTTCTTTTCTTATATTCCATCATTGACCTCCAACTTATCACTTAAACATATTCATCATTCGCATTTCAGTTTCTTCCCTTTTCTGCGAAATGATTGTGCATAATTTCTTTTCACTGAATTCTTCAGCATAGAATTTATCTGATGCATCTTCTCTTTCAGAATTGATGTTCTGAGAAACATGTTCCTCTCTCATGGAAATAAATTTGTCTGTAACAGGACTGTACGGAACTAGGAACATCACGATTATCGCAGCCGCAACAGTCAAAGCAACTTTCATGCGGTACATTCTGTATTCGACTATCTTTTTCTTTCTTATCCGCTCTTTATTTCCTGTTCCCTTTGAGGAATCTATGGCCCTAAGCACTTTTTCTTCGAGATGCACAGGTGCTTCTGCCATATCTCCAAGCTCTATATCGGATATAAGCTTCTGTAATTCTTCATCACTCAAATATTCACGGCTCATGTCAAAAGTTCCTCCTTCCTGATTTTTTTCTTAAGCATCTCCCGCGCTCTGTATATGTGGGACTGCATCGTTTTAAGCGGGATTCCTTTTTCCAAGCTTATCTCTTTTGCAGTCTTCCCTCGAATGAAATGCCCGACAGCTGCGGTTCTGTATGGCTCATCAAGCTCATTGCAGCTGTCGACAAATCTTTTTTCCACATCTTTTGCAATATATGTTTCAAGCGGTCCGTCTCTTCCTGCCTCTATTGAAGCTTCAATGCTTTCATCTGTTGAAGCAACCTCCCGCATTTTGGCACTTCTTAGATAATCAATGCACTTGTTACTCGCGATTCTGCAGATCCAGGCCTTTTCATCCCGTCCGTCAAAATCTTCAAGATGACTGTATGCAGAAATAAAAGTTTCCTGAGTGATATCTTCAGCAGTAAAATAATCACCGGTCATTTTAAGGCAGACTGAAAAAACCAGATTTTTGTACTGATTCATAAGGTATATTATTTTTTCTTTTGAATCACTTGTCCCCAACTATTTTCTCCTGCAGTAACCATTTTATCAGCTGGTTTCATTAATATAAATGCTGACTCTCTTCTGAATAATCTTGGCAACCTCTTCCGCCGACTTTTGTCCTGCAAAAAATGCCGATGCCTCTTCAGTAATTATACCCGAAACTTCACTGTCAAATTCAACCGATGAATTTATTGAAACGGTATAATCATAAAATTTCTTGATATCTTCCTGTGACAAAGGTTTTAATTTTACAAAATCGCCACTCACGGGATCGTATACTTGTGCATCCCGGTTATTATCACTTGGTTCTCTGGTAGCTTCCTGTAATTCTTCTTCAAATTTAGGCTTTACCGAAGAAAAACCATCCGATTTTGGATCAGGATTCATCAACTCTTTGATCAGATCGTAAATAACGTCCTTGTGTTCTGTTTTGCTGTTTATTCCAAGTGTGGTCGCATCGATTACCGCCAGATTCTTGCCGCTGTTATTCGGGCATCCGACAAATTCGACATCTCCGTTAAACACAACCTGCTTAAGTTTCGCATATTCCCATATATTCCTGAACTCAGCCGAGTAAAAGATTCCTCTTCCTTCAATATATACCTGCTCGATATCACCCTCATTAACGTAATCGACTTCCTCTTCTACCTCCGGAAATTTATTTACAAAATTCAAGAAGCTTATAAATTCGGGGCTATCAAAATTGCATTTTTTATTTTTCAGATCAAAAAACTCATCCCCGTAGAATGCCCATAAGTATGAGCACTGGTCTGTCCTGTCCATGATGGATCCGAATGCGTCCTTATAATCTGTGCCCGCACTCTTTATCAATTTGTCATAATCATCATAGGTCAAAGAATTTTTTCCGTTTGCATTTTCTGATTTTACTACATATGTACTAACTTCAAAAGAAGGAATAAATGTATATGTTTTGCCGTCATACTTCATCACCTCGGCTATATTCGGAAGAAGTTCAATATCTCCCAAAGGTCCGCCTTTTTCAAAAGCAGGTGTAAGATCAAGCAATATTCCTTTATCAACATACTTTCTTACAGAAGAATCCATACCTGAAAAGCAAATAATATCCGCCGCTCTTCCCGATGTAAGATCAAGATTAAACTGCTTTATCATCTCTTTATAATCACTATAATCATAGTACTCGCTGTAATCCAATATCTTGATCGCATACTTATCACTTGTTCTGTTAAATTCCATGATCTGACTGACAATATCACTGTCGATAGCTATACCCGACATAGTAATAACAGTCTTATTTCCCACATCTTCAGGATTTACTTTTGTAAGCTTTACTAAAGAAGTGTTTCCACCTTCATCTTTAGAATAAGGCACAATGATTTCTTTTTCACTTAATGCAACGCATCCCAACCTGTATATCCATTCAATCTCATCATAAACAATGGATGAGTCTCTGTAATCAAGAATTTTTGTAAGCTTGTCCGCCTCTTTATCATATTTATAGATTCCGTAGGAATCCTCTGTATAGATATTACCGTCTTTATCACCAAAAAATAAATCGTAGTAACCTTCTTTGGCATCTCCAAGCTTTTTTTCCGCTTTCTTATTATCTGCGTCAACTGTCACAAATAATTGGTGGTAATTACTATCAAAATAATATACAAACATCTTATTGTCCGGAAGTTCAACAATGCTCTTGATTCCATCCATACCGCTTATAAGCTTTTTATCCACAAGTACTTTCAATCCATTCTGCTCATCATATGTCTGAATACCTGCCGACGTACCGCACAAAAGTCCGTACTTGTTACTCCACTCAAGACATCTGATAAAGAACGGATCATCCGAAAACTCCTTGGAAATATCGAATTTGTAAACCACATTTCCTGTGGGATCGATCTTTTCAAGAAAAGCGTCGGAAATAACATCCTCACCTTTGAATTCGCGATAGATAAGATAGGCATTTCCCTCATCATCAAAGGTGGGAGCCTCTATGAAATCCTCTTCTTTGCCCCCGATATCTGCGGTCTGAACATCGGATCCGTCAGGTTTAAAAGTGATATATTTAAATCCTCCACTTCCTGTCTTACAAATAGCCGCTATCTTATCGCCGCTTCGTCCAAGCCCTTCCACACTGTCTCCTTCATCAAGGATCCCTGTAAAACCTTCCTGCTTAAAGATGCAATTCTTATCAATCTGTTTGGCGCTCGCAATATCTTCATCTGTTATTTTTCTTTTACCGCATCCCGCTAACGCAGTCGTACATATTGTAAATACAAGCATTGCACTTGTAACTTTCCCCACGATTTTCTTTATTTTCATTTTTCCTCCATTCCGCTGTAATTTAAGTCTTAAATCCCTTTGCATTTAATAAAACGAATTAAGAATAAAAAAGTCTGCAAGATTTTTAAAAATTTTTTTTGGAAAAATGAAAATTTTCGTGCAATAACAGTTTTTACCTCCGTTCTAAAAGCGAAAATACAATTCTATCTATATCAACCGCCTGCCTGTACGTCTCAGGAATATTCAAAAAAGTTTCTTTTGCATTCCTTAGTATTCCTATCCAATCGCGCTTTGCGCTTAAAGCGAGATATGCATCTCCGATTCCACTAACAAATCCATTGTACTCAGCCTGACCGGCATAAGCTTTCATTTTGCTGTATGTACTCATGCCATGATTGTCTGTAAGTTCCTGATCATCCATATATGATAAAAGAGCAAACATTTCCAATTCAGTGGCATGATTGGGATTAACGTCTTTTACGTGAACTTCGTATTTCCCAACTTTAACCACAGGGTCTTCCTCTGTCGAGGAGGCAGCATACATAGCAATATAGCCCTTATCTCCTATGGTTGTAACTCCTATTCGTTTACCTCTTCCTGGAAACTGCGGTGCTGATGAGCTTTCTGTCAGCTCATCAGCAAATGATGTTTCTGCTTCAGACTTCTGATTCATCGCGTATTGAATGTTTCGATCACAATAGCAATCTGTAAACACTGCACTTATTCCCATATGTATCCTCCTCCATATAAAATAGTCGCTTGCGACTATTTCGCGCGCGAGCGGTATTGCGAAGCAATTGCTTACAACTCCGCGAGCTGCACATCATAGCGAAGCGTTTTTATATGATAGGAATTTCAAAGAAATTCCTATCATATAAAAAACGTGCCCTTTCAAGGATAGTCAATCCATTGAAAAGACACGCATTTCCGTTGCTATCTTTTATATCGGCATAATACAGTAATTGTTTAAGGCTTTTTATGAGTGTGATTATCATTTAACATCAATCCAGCCTTCTTCACCAGCGGTTCATGTTTGTTTGAAACTTGTTTATATAAGTCTCTTTTAGCTCTTCTGCAGTTATTCCATAGCAGAGTAAAACGTCGTTATAATACATTAGAACATCCGCAAGTTCTTCTATTAAGTGTTTCCGTTCTGGTGTATCCACACTTACAGCCTCCGAACCATTCTTCTTTACTATGTCAATCACTCCTCCAAATCCACTTTTCTATTTTTTCCTTAGTACAATTACTTCTCCATTCCTATAACTAACACGATTCTTATCTGCTTTGAAGCCTGCTTTCTTCATCTTCTTAATCAATGTATGCATAAAAAAGCCATGTGTGACTATAGTGCAATCATCATTATGATTTATTATCATGTTTATAAACTGACCTGCTCTCTTTGCAGTCTGGTTCCTGTTTTCAGGTTGCCTTTTATTTCCTGTCAGCCACTGTATCCTCCCCATAGCAATCCAAAACCATAACGGCATTCTGACCGATGTATCAAATCCTGAACGAAGCGGAACCTCATTTAGTTTTGATGTTATCTTGAAGTCAACATCTCCGAACATCCTTTTTGCAGTCTGTAATGTTCTATCCAATGCGCTTATATAAATGTTCTTTGCATCACTAGCTACTACGTATATAGACGCAGTGTCAACCTGAGCTCGATCATATAATGTACATTGCTCATCGAACTCTGCTGATGTACACCACTTTTTCCATTCATAAAGCACTTTGCCATGTCTTATTACAACTACTCTCATTTAATCGATACCGTCCAATTATCCCCATCAACCTTCTAATTTCAAAACCGCTATTATTTCTTCTCCGTCCATATCACCAGTCTCTTCAAATCCAAAAGACTTGTAAAGTGCTTTTGCCACCGTATTCTCCGGTTCATATGAAAGCCAGCAGTATTCTGCTTCTCCACAGGGAAATGTCTTAATGAACTTTAGGGCAAATTCTATAGCTTTTTTCCCATAGCCCTTTTTCTGAAATCTCTTGTCTATCATCAGACGCCATATATTATAGTTGTTGTCCGCTATCTTAGGTGCATCATCCCAATAGTCATCTTTGTCGTAACCTATCATGACGAATCCCACAAGAGTATCATCATCATAAATCCCAAAAGGAAAAGCATATCCATTATTTGTAATGGTTGTATAAGCCTCAATAATGCTCACATCGTTTGCTGCTACAAATTCTATTTGGCTTTCATCAACAGAAAGCTTTATTATATCCCATACGTTTTTTCCATTAACCTTTTCAAGCCTTAACATAATGGTTTTCCGCCTCTCTTAGCACAAGATCTAAATAATTTATCGTTGTTTTGAATAATAAATGAAATCATTATCACGTCTTACTTCCGTGTATCCCATCTTCGTATAAAAAGAGTTTGTTCTGATGTTCCAGACAGGTGTATCCAATGTAAATTCCTTTACCGACGGATATAAAGCTTCTATCTTCCTCATCATAAATTCCCCATAGCTTTTTCTATGATTCTCCGGTCCGATAAAAATCCTGCCAATATTAAGTTTTTCATTATCCAAAAAGAGTACCGCTCCGCCAATGATTAAGCCGTTATCTACCAACTTGAAAAGATGATTTAATCTGGCAATCTTCGTATAATATGGAACTGACATGTATCCAGGCGGTCCTTCTTTTTTCTTGGCACCAACTTCCACATCACTGTGAAAAGCCCGTCTCGATATCCCGGTTATTGTTAAAGCATCAGCTGTAGATGCCTGTAATAATTCCAATCCCATGGCAACACCTATTCCTCATATAATTCCAATATATTTCTTTATTATATGCAAAAAGGAGCTTCAAGCACAATGCCTGAAGCTTCTTAAAACCAGTATTTATTATTCATTGAGCCGCTCCGCAACCGAAATCATAGATTTTGGGTATTCAAAGTTTTTGAGGGTCAATCATTTTGAGGGTCTAGTTTGAGGGGCTATCGTGAGGGGCTACTTTGAGGGTTTGGTTTGAGGGTCTACAGTAATAATAAATAGAACCAGGATTAATCAGTTATTGAAACTGACTAATCCCGGTTTTTTATGCAAGAATCATTTCCTGCACTTCCTCCGTCTCTTATGATGTTTCTTGGACTAAATATCAAAGGAGGAGGATACATGAATAGTATCACAGATTTACTGGACCTTGAAGATAACGATGTAATCATCAAAAGCATTGATATCCAAGGTCAGACAAAAGTTCTTACTCTCGAAACACACCCCACTGCCCATTTCTGTCCTATCTGCGGATTTAGGATGTATTCACGAGGCATCAAAAAAAGAACCATCAATCATCCAATCTTACAAGATAATTACTCTCTTGTTCTTATCCTTAAGCAGCGAAGATGGCGCTGTATCAACCCTGACTGCCACTACAAGCACTAACGAATCATTTAAATTCGTTAACAAGAGCCGCAGGATGTCTAACGCTACTGAAATGCTTATAGTTAGCTCCTATAAAGATCTCATGGAAACATCCACATCTATTGCCAAACGTTTTAATGTCTCAGACACCTTTGCACATGAGGTATTCGATCGTTACGTTAAGTTAGACAGGCTTTCTCTGACAGATGCCATATCTGTTGATGAGGTATTTCTGGATATGGATGATTACTGTAAATACGCCCTTGTCATACAGGATTTTCATACCGGCGATCCCATAGACCTACTAAGAAGTCGTCGCACCAACGTCACAGAACCCTATTTCACACTTATTCCTATAGAAGAACGCTTGAAAGTCAGATATCTGATTTCAGACATGTACAATCCTTACATAGCATACGTTGAGAAATACTTTCCAAATGCTGTTTCGGTTGTGGATTCCTTCCACGTCATCCAGTGGATTGTGAGGCTTATTGATAACTACATACGGACACTTATAAAAAAGTTCAAACAGCGCGACAGGGAAGACTTTTTAAAGCAGCATCCTGAAATTCAGCCGCCCTTCTCTATCCCGATTTCCAATGAAGTATATCTGCTCCAGAAATACAGGTGGCTTATTCTGGCTAATCAATCTAACATCAAATATCACAATGATCCTCGCATGGATAATCACTTCCATGCTCTTATGAACACATTTGATTATGAAGATGCTTTGTTCCGTATAGATCCAAAGCTTCGAGAATACAGGGAACTTAAAGAGAAATACGTCCAGTTTAATTTACGCAACGCAGGTAATCCCTCGGAAGCCAGAAAGGAAATACAGACACTCATCCAAGAATACAGAAGCTCCGAGCATGAGATATTCCGTGATTTTGCATCATTACTGGTGAAATTTGAGGATTCCATCATCAATTCATTTATCATGGTTGAAAAGATCGGTGATGGGAACATATATGACAGTCGGCTATCCAATGGTCCCATAGAATCCATGAATCGCAAGATAAAAGATTTAAAAAGACTTGGGCGTGGTTTTAGAAACTTTGAGCATTTCCGGAACAGATTCCTTTATGCCACCAGATCCGCACCAATACTTAATGCAGTCAATGAGTACAATACAGTCTTATATCTTGAAGAAAGTGAGGATGAATAACGATGTTTAATGAAAACGTTTCTGTAGAGCTCCAAGAAATCCTTGCTATTGAGCTGCACAGGTATAAAAGAGAAATAGGACGCATGTCCAAAGAAGAGTGGGATCTTCTCATAGAATGGGTTTACTCCGGCCATAGTCCATACACCAATGGCGATGGTGTTATTGATGATGATGGTTGGCCTTTAGACTTTATAAATACATTTCGTGGCTGGAGTAATATACGAGAATACAGCAATCGGCCAAGTGATGATGGAGCGCAAGCTTTCTCCGCTATACCTGATGGAGATAAGTTTGATGATTTCCCAGAAGACTTTTTCAACGCAACAGACCTACCATTCTGACGAATGTCCCAGCCCGCGGAGTAATCCGTGGGCTATTAAAATGGCTCTCATATTCAGACCCTCAAACCAGACCCTCAAACTAGACCCTCAAACTAGACCCTCAAACCAACCCCTCAAAAACTCCCCATACTAAAAGGGCCTGACCCTCAAGTCAGACCCTAAAAACGCTTGACAAACCCTCAAAAAGTTTGATTATCCTAGATTTCGCTTGCTCAGACTTTGTCTACAGTCTGAAAAAAGCATTTCAAAAACGAAATGCTTTTTTGAGGATATCAGTGTGTCTCATTAATATAAACACTTACTCTCTTCTGAATTATCTTGGCAACATCTTCTGCGCTCTTTTGTCCCGCAAAAAATGCCGATGCCTCTTCATTAATAATATTTGAAACTTCCATGTCAAAATTAAAAGATGTGTTTATAGAAACAACATAATCATAAAACTTCTTAACATCTTCCTGAGACATTGGTTTTAATTTTACATAGTCCCCGCTTGCAGGGTCATATGCTTCCGCAAATTCATTATTATCACTTGCTTCTTTGGTAGCTTCCTGTAATTCATCTTCAAATCTTGACTTTACGGAAGAAAAGCCGGTAAATCTTTGCTTATCCGCATTCATCAGACTTCTGATCAAATCGTAAACAACATCCAAATGTTCCGTTTTGCTGTTTATAGCCATTGCAGTTCCTTGGATCATCGCCATGTTTTTGCCCGTGTTATTGGGATATCCGATAAGTTCAACGTCTCCGTTAAATATATTCTGCTTAAGCTTTGCATATTCCCATATATTCCTAAAATCCGCACCATAGAATATGCCTCTTCCTTCAGCATAATATTCATCTATCTCATAGTCATTAATACAATCAATTTCTTCTTCATTCTCAGAAAAATTATTTACAAAATTCAAAAAGTCAACGAACTCAGGCGAATCAAAATTGCACTTTTTATTCTCAATATCAATAAATTCATCACCGTAGTACGCCCATCCATAAGTACAAAAAGTCGTCCTATCTTCAAATGAACCAAACGCAGACTTGTAATCCATACCTGCATTCTTGATCAGAGCATCACAATCATCATATGTCAAAGAGTTTTTTCCGTTTGCATATTCGGATTTAACTACATATGTGCTAACATCGAACGTCGGTATAAATGTATAAGTTTTACCGTCATACTTCATCATTTCGGCTATATTCGGAAGAATTTCCATATCCCCCAAAGGTCCCCCTTTGTCAAAAGCCGGTGTAAGATCAAGCAATATTCCTTTATCGATATACTTTTTCACCGAAGAATCCATTCCGGAAAAGCAAATGATATCTGCTGCCTTGCCGGATGTAAGATCAAGATTAAACTGCTTTTTTATCGTATCATAATCATATCCGTACAGTTCGGCGTAATCTATTATCTTAATTGTATACTTATCATTTGTTCTGTTAAATTTCAGGATCTGGTTTCTAACATCAGAATCCACTGTCATACCGGATAAAGTAATAACCGTTTTATCAGCCACATCTTCAGGATTCACTTTGGTAAGTTTGACAAACGAATAGCTTGCACCTTCATCTGTAGAAGAAGTTGCAATAATTTCTTTATCACTTAAAGCTACAATTCCCATATACACGTTTATCTCATCGGAGCCAATAGATGAATCCGTAAAATCCAGCAACTTATCCAGTTTATCAGCCTCTTGATTATATTTATAAATTCCGCTTATACCTTCTGCATACAAATTACCGTTCACATCTGCAAAAAAATTGTAATAGTCGTTTTTGCCAACCCCTCCGATATTTTTTTCAATTTTCTTATTCTCAGCATCAACTATCACATATGACATCTCATAGTTGCTGTCAATATAATTCACAAACAGCTTATTATCCGAAAATTCAATAACATTAGTGAGCCCATCTAAGCCTTTCAAAACTTTTTTGTCCACAAGAACTTTGAAACCATTCTTCTCATCGAAAGTTTGAACTCCATCCGATGTTCCACATACAAGACCGTATTTATCAGTCCAAGCCAAACACCTCAAATTATTATAATCGTCAGAAGGGAACTCTTGAGAAATATCCTCTTTATAAACCACTTCTCCGGTAGGTCCGACTTTTAAAATAAATCTAGTGTATTCTTCTTTTTCTTTTTGCTCATTATATATCATATAAGCATTTCCTTCTTTATCGAAGTCACATAAAACTATATAGTCATCTTCTTTTCCACCGAAATCATATGATTGAACATCTGATCCATCTGATTTGAATGAAGTGTATTTAAACGTTCCTCCTACCGACTGGCAGATTGCGATTATTCTCTCGCCAGCATGACCGATATATTTTATCTTGTCACCATTGCCAAGGATATTTTCATAGCTTTCCTCTTTAAATATGCAATTCTTATCAATCTTTTTAGCTTCCTCAATAGCATCTTCTGCACTTTTCTTTTTACCGCATCCGGTAAACGCTGTCACACATAGCGTAAATGCAAGAATTACACTTGTCGCTTTCCAAATAATATTTCTTTTTTCATTTCTATCTTGTCGCTCCATTTCTGATAAACTCTCTCCCCCCGCCCCAACTACTTCTATACTTAATAGAACGTATCGGAGGGAAAAAGTCTTCAGAATTTTTATGTATTTTAAATTTTATGCTCCTTTTCATCAATCAAGATTCAGCGTTCTCTCTGTTATCGCTATACTTACACGGTCAAGTATGTAGCAAAGGACACCTGCACAAATAAAGTCTACTGCGAAAATAACATAAGCCGCTTCTTCCGGCCAAACGTAACTAGGTCCCGGGGTTACAAGACATGCAATCTCGATCATTATGTAATTAGCTATTGATGCCACAATACCAATAGCAGCCCATAAGCAACCAAAACACAATACATTTCCCAAAAGTTTATGCTTTGTCCACAATCTTCCAACTGTTACAGATAAATTACATACCATAAGATTTACAATGGCTAAAACCGTAAATAGTACCGATGCCACAAACCCATTGCCCACATCATTTGCTGTAATATCTTTTACTTGACCACCGCCTACAATCACTGCAAAAAACAAACTGATATATGTGGCCACCATTCCTGCCATCATCAAGACAATGCCCGCTAAATGCTTCGAGGAAACAACTTCTTTTATGCTTGCAGGTAATGTAAAAGAAAAATATCCTTCCGACATATACAGACTTTTATAATAACGCTTAGAAAGAGATGTCGTTATCAGCACAAGTATCGATGGAATACCCATCATATAAAGCACCACAATATTATTCGCTATATCACGCATAGTACTATGAATTTCTGTATTCTTATAAATCTGGAATACTCCCATAAAAAGACCTGCTGCTAAAATAATTCCGCACATAAGTGCATATTTTTTCCATGTTTTCTTTAATTCATATATAGTAAGCTTTTTAAGCATTTTATTTTTCTCTAGCATTTGTATACCTCCCTGAATGCCTGATCGACTGATTTACCGAATTCTGTTCTTATATCATCCACAGACTTGTGAAGTCTGATCTTGCCATATTGTATAAAAATTGCGTCATCCAGCACCTTTTCCACATCAGATATAAGATGAGTTGAAAAAAGAATTGAAGCGGAAGGATCGTAATTTCCTATTATGGTTCTCAATATATAATCTCTCGCTGCCGGATCCACCCCTGCGATAGGCTCATCAAGAATATACAGCTTTGCTCTTCTGCTCATTACAAGGATCAACTGAACTTTTTCTTTTGTTCCTTTTGAAAGCGTTTGTAATCTTGCCTTTTTATCTATTCCCAGATTTGAAAGCATTTCATCTGCTCTGTTTGTATCAAAATCATCAAAGAACTCTACAAACGTTGCAATGATTTCTTCAATAGTCATATCATCATCAAGATACGAATGATCCGGAAGATATGCGATGAGTTTTTTACTCTCAGCTCCGACGGGATTACCATCAACGCTTATTGTTCCCGAATCGGGACGTAATAATCCGCAAATAAGCTTGATAAGCGTTGTTTTACCGCTTCCGTTTGGTCCAAGCAGTCCCGTAATTTGTCCGGGAGCAATGGACAGGTCTATATTGTCAAGTGCTTTGACTTTTCCATATGTTTTTGTCAAACCTTGTATTTCCAACAAGTTACTCATACTTTTCTCTCTCCTTAATTGTAGTTTTAAAATGTTTGGCTAATTATTTGCCGTATCTATTTGAATAAATATTTTACTTAGATCATTTATCTGCATATTGCTTTACAAGTTTCAATATCTCTTCATTAGTAAATCCTAATTTTTCCATATTTTTAAAGAATTCTTCTATCTGTCTATTAACAAGTGATGTCTTCATTTCTTTTATCATGTCTTCGTCCTCCGTAATAAATCGTCCGCTTGTTCTTTCCGAGTGAACAAGTCCTGTATTCTCAAGTTCACTAAGTGCTCTCTGCATAGTATTTGGATTGACCCCCGCTTCAAATGCCAGATCACGAACACTCGGTAATCTCTCACCCAATTTATATTTTCCTGTAACAATTTCATTCTTTATATGCTCAACAATCTGAATAAAAACTGGAATATCCGAATTAAGGTTCCACGGCATAGTATTCTTTCCTTTCTGTCTATTTCAATATTGTATTACTGTATTAAGTCCTTAGTACAATAATACAGTAACTCTATTTGAGGAATTTGTCAAATACTTTTTTCTCGAATTAATGAAAAAGCATTTCGTTCGTGAAATGCTAACGCGCGAGCGGTATTGCGAAGCAATAAAAAAGGGGTGTAATAAATTACACCACTTCCTATACTACTCCTTCTCGCTATGATTTATTATACATTATTCAACAATCGAGTACCTCTACTTTGCGTGGCCCGGTCTTGCCGGGTCTTTTAATTCAAGATTTCGCCGTCAAGGCGAAATTTCCTATTAAATAAAAAAAGAGAAAGAACTCATCCGTGCAAAGACCCGTTCTTTCTCTAAAACAGCTCCAAGTGCTGTAAACCTAAAATAAACAGTCAACTTAGACAGCCTCTCGTTATGATAAGAAAGAATCTTATAAATTGCAACCTTATTTGTGAAAAAAATGGAACAAAATCTTTGTTTGATTCCTGCATGGAATCATTCCGTATCGAAAAAGAAACCTGTCCGTCATGCAAAAGAACCGGTGATTGCAAGCGCCACGCTTACTATTACCGTTATATCATTGACTTTATACATGGTCGCATCATTTCTACAAGGATAAGGATCCTTCGCGTCATCTGTTCTTGTGGGCATACCCACGCCATTCTTCCAGACCCTATCATTCCTTATACTTCATATAGCCTTTTCTTTATACTACGTACCATTACAGAATACGCGCTTCGTATTAAGACAGTGTCAAAACTCTGTGATATTTTTAAAATTCCACCTGCCACTCTATATCGCTGGCTAAAATTATATCGAGAGCACTGGAGCTTTTGGAAAGGTATTCTGGAGTCTGCAGAAGACTGCCTCTTTTCTTCTATAAAAACCTTAATCCTCAAAAATCCTTTCAGCGATTTTTCTCATACTTTCTTTAAATCCACCGGTATTTCTTTTATGCAGTCACACAAAAATCCGACGCAATCAAAGCGGAGAGGAAATTCATCATAAAGCATTTATCACCACCCACACAACGTGTGAATAGAATCAGCCATTTTCATGATTTATGATTCCTTCATAGGAGGTAATTCATCATGAACAAAAAAACAAAAACTGCAACCGCAACTGAAATCGCACAATTCCGTTTTGCTTTGATTGCCCCGGTAATTCAAGGTCTTTTTCCCGACGCTTCAAGGACAGCCTACTACAAAAGAGTCACAGAAAAGCCTCTGTCTTTTCCTGATGGCACCATGAGACAAATAAAGTACAAAACCCTTGAAAAATGGGTATCAAACTTCCAACGTTATGGTTTTGATTCTCTATTACCAAAAGAACGCTCCGATAAAGGAAGCACACGCGCGCTTTCTGACACTGCCATCGAAGAAATCTTCCGATTAAAACAGGATTTTCCTCGACTTAACGCAACTCAGATCCATGCGCAGCTTATTCAAAACGGATTCATCTCTTCAACTGTCAATGTTTGTGCCGTTCAACGCTTCATCAAACACAACAATCTTAAATCAGCACGGAACCCAAACATGCGTGATAGAAAAGCTTTTGAAGAAGACGCTTTCGGGAAAATGTGGCAAACAGACACCTGCTACTTCCCTTATATCACTGAAGGCGGAAAATCAAGAAGAGTTTTTGCCATCTGTATTATCGATGACCATACAAGGCTTGTCGTTGGCGGAAAACTCTTTTATCATGACTCTGCTGAAAACTTTCAATCCGTCTTCAAAAATGCGGTATCAACCTACGGCATTCCCACAAAGCTTTATACTGACAATGGCAGTCCTTATGTAAACGAACAGCTCTCTCTGATATGTGGCTCAATAGGTACTGTATTACTCCACACTAAGGTTAGAGATGGTGCAAGTAAAGCAAAAATCGAACGCTTCTGGAGAACCACCAAAGAACGTTGGCTTTACGGACTTGATATTGCTTCAATCCCTTCCTTGGAAGAATTCAATATACTCTTCAACGAATATTTACGCGATTATAATACCACCTTACATACCGGTATTAACTGTACTCCATTTGAAAGGTATCAAAACTCTGTTAAAAACACTCTGGTTCCAAAATCTCGTGAATGGCTTAACGAATGTTTCCTAAACCGTATTTCAAGAAAAGTGAGAAAAGATGCCACCGTTCCAATAAATAAAGTATCTTATGATGCACCTATGCAGTTCATTGATCAAAAAGTCGAGATACGGTTCCGTCCAGGCGAGATGGATTCTGCCTTCATACTCTTTGAAGGAAAACATTATCCTCTCCGAATTACTGACAAAAACGAAAACTGCCATACAAAACGCCAAAATAGTTTGCCCATTGACTATTCAAAGATTGGAGAAAACAATGTATAACGCTTATTATTCCCTTGCATTTAACCCATTTGATAAACAACAGCTTTCCGAAAAGAATTGTTTTAGATCAAAAGATTTTGATGAAATGACCTCACGGTTAAATGTTTTAAAAGATTCGCGTGGAATCGGACTATTTACAGCCAGCCCCGGAATGGGGAAGTCTTACTGTCTTAGATGCTTCGCCAAAAGCCTTAATCCTAACCTATATCATGTAGAATACATATGCTTATCAACAATCAGTGTTTCCGACTTCTATAAGCAACTTTGCTCTATCCTCGGACTAAGCGATAGAGGCGGAAAAACTGCGATGTTTAAAGCCATTCAGGAACAGATTTATTATCTATATCATGAAAAGCGGCAACCTCTCATACTTGCAATAGATGAAGCTCAATACCTTTCAAACAGCATTTTCAATGACCTGAAGATGATTTTGAACTATGGCTATGATTCAGTCAATTGTTTCACTCTGATTTTATGCGGAGAGTCATACCTCAATGACATCTTGAGAAAGCAAATACATGAAGCACTGCGTCAACGAATAACCATCCATTACAACTATCAGGGACTTTCAGATGCAGAATCAGTTGATTATGTAATACACAAGCTAAATTGTGCAGGAAGTTCCAAAGCTATAATCGAAGACGCTGCACTTCGGTCTGTTGCAAGTCATACTCATGGAAATCCGCGTCTCATTGATAACCTGATGAGTGATGCATTGGTAATCGGTGCTCAACAAGATAAAAAATGTATCGATACTGATATCATTCTTGCGGCTGTTAACAATCAGAATCTTGGCTAAATTATAATCATCTAGGTTTTGAATGATTTATAACCTTATAGGAAACGTTTGACTAAACAAAAAAGAGTGTTAATATATTTTTGAAACCGTTGATATATGCATTTTGTCAGGAGGAAATGTGTTATGAAAACAGTAAAGAAAAGTTTAAAGTTTTTATGTGTTTTTGCAGTTCTTCTCACAACAATTCAGTTTATGCAACCTTTAATCGTTAAAGCTGAAGCTGCACCACCTGTTAGCAGTGTAACTATTACAGGAAGATCAGTTTCAAACCAACATACTTTCATAACAGTGCGGGTTGTAGGATACGGAAGTGTATATGCTTCCATTGATGGACGTAGCATCCCAACGCACAATACACAACTCATAGGAAATCCTGTACATACCTTTATATATACATTTGATTGTGGAGTACTAAATAACGGTTCCCACCAATTTATTTTTAGAACAACATCGCATAATCGCCCATGGAACACGATAACAAGAACCCATAACTTTTAGAGGTGGATCAAATGATTGGAATATATAACACTACATATAACTCTAATTACAACAAAATCACACATAACGTTCAATCGTCCTTAGAGACATTTACTGAACCCCCTAGCCCACCAATGAACGGTGCTACATTACAACATTATGATGTACGTCGTAATTTATTTATAAATGTAACTCCGGAAAATGATGGCACAGTAACTGTTGATGTCATATCTCCAAAGAACCATGAGATATTAGAGCATCACTCCATAGATCCCATGGAGGTTCAACCCTCAAATGCAAGTCTTATTGAAATGCTGGCTTTAGATCAATATTTGGTATCTCAAGGAGAGTCTGAAAATGTACTTGCAAATTTTATTTCAATCCTTTACGAAAATGAAGATTTGAATGAAAGGGCAAATCATTTAGATGAATTGAAATATTCTGCGGATAATGATTTGAAGTATAATTCCTTCGATGTACACTTAAAGAATCGCCAAGCCACCTATGCAATACTTGATTGGAAACCCAACATGCTGAAATCTTAATGTTCAAGAGATTCTATATTTTATTATAGAATCTCTTTTTACGCCTCACTGAATAGGTAAAACTATTTTAGTTTGTAAACCTTATAAAAAATAATCCGCAGATAAAATGCCGCTATACCGCGAATATCTTGCGGTTTTAAAAAAAGGATCATGCATATGAGCAAGTAAATCGCCGAAATAAATCTGCCAAAATCTCCGCGTTCAATTCGCCGCGTGACATATTCTTTTCCCGACATAAACAATGTACTGTTCACACTCCCTGTATTCATCCTATTTCCATATTCTTTCGCAATAGTCTGCAGGAAAAACATGTTTAGGTATATCAATATCCTTGCCCATAGTATCTACTGCTCTCAGCACCCCAGGATTCATCAATTCTTTAGAATTCACTTCATAAGTTAGTAGAAAATTACATTCCTTATCTTCAGTAAGCGTATACATTCTTACATTAGTACTGCCATCAGGTTGAGGAATATACCCTATACACTTATCGATATCCTTTTTATGAAAAAAGCCCTCAAAATCACCATAATCAACATATTTCCTGCCGTTATACTCAAATTCAGAAAAATAATGATCAAAACTCCTTCCCTTATCTAAATATTCTTTGCCGACAAAAGCAATTGCATCATCCGGAAGGTCCGGAAACATACTATCTCCACAGCCAACAAGCAACAGCACACATAATATTCCAAATAGTGTTCTCTTTTTCACTTATTTCCTCACATTCTTCCGGTTCAAACGCCCTGTATTACCAACTATTTCCATATTCTTTCGCAGCTCTCTGCAGGAATAACATATTTAGGCAAATCGATATCCTTGCCCATTGTATCTACTGCTCTCCACACCCATGGATTCATCAAATCTTTAGAGTTTACTTCATAAGTTATTAAAAAATT
>JAGAAO010000035.1 GCA_017615275.1 Butyrivibrio sp. | reverse complement strand
CCATCTATCATCCCTACAAATCTCAATTTATTTTACATTCAACAGTTTCTTAAGTTCCGCAAACTCAGTCTGTATCTCCGACTCAATCGCTTCAATTTTCCCCATGATTACTTCAGTAGGTTCATACTCAACCTTCTCGTATACTACTTCTTTATATTTGTTTATAGATAAATCGTACTCATTGGCAACGATATCTTCTACAGGGACAAAGAAGCTTTGCTCTGTTCTCTTTCTATCCACTTCCGCATCAAGATTATTGAATCTGCTGATAATATCCGGAATATCGTTTTCTGATATTTCCTGCCTCTTATCATCTAGGCTGTAACCATCTGCTTTCATATCATAGAACCAAACTTTATCTGTTCCACCACTTCCGGTCTTGGTAAATACAAGTATTGCAGTCGAAACTCCGGCGTATGGTTTAAATACACCGCTTGGCATTGAAATGACAACATCAAGTTTGTTGTTATCAATAATCTCTTTTCTAATTTGCTTATGAGCCTTACTGGATCCGAAAAGCACTCCATCTGGAACAATTACAGCGCCACGACCACCTTTTTTTAGAATTCTTAAGAACAGCGCCAAGAATAAAAGCTCTGTCTTTTTTGTCTTCGTAATCTTTAAAAGATCAGCTGATACAGCCTCATAATCAAGGCTTCCCTTAAATGGCGGATTGGCAAGAACAAGTGAGTACATCTCTACATCGGTATTCTGTTCCGACAAGCTGTCTCTATATGAAATATTCGGATTATCAACGCCATGAAGGAGCATATTCATTGCACCGATACGGAGCATTGTTCTATCCATGTCGTTTCCGTAGAACATATCATTATTAAAATGATTTCTCTTTTTCTCATCCAAAAACATATCAGGATGATTCTTTCGAAGATATGTCTGTGCAGCTATTAAGAATCCGGCAGATCCCATTGCAGGATCAATAATCACATCATCAGGCTGCGGCTTTGTAAGTTCAACCATCATTTCAATAATGTGTCTGGGAGTTCTGAACTGACCGTTAGTACCTGCCGTTGCAACCTTCGAAAGCAAATACTCATATAAATCTCCCTTGGTATCTTCATTGCCAAGTTCAAGCTGATCAATACCATCTACTATTTTTGTGAGCATTGCCGCTGTAGGAATCTTGAAAATAGCATCTCCCATATATTTCGAATAAGCTGAATCACCATCCTGATGCAAATTCTTTATAAACGGAAACACTCCATTCATAACAAGCTCATACATCTCATCTGCGGAACCAAGATTTTTGAACTTGCTCCATCTAAACTTCTGACAGTCTCCCGGAAACATCGACTCGTAAGGAACTCCGAGAAAGTTCGCTTCATTTTCTTTTGTTGTCTCTACATCATCAAGCTGCTTTATGAACAGCAAATATGTAAATTGCTCTATGACATCGAGCGGATTTGTAATTCCGCCTGTCCAAAAAGTTTCCCATATTTTATCAATTTTATTTTTTAAATCTCCGGTAATCATATTGTGACTCTCCCTCTTTCTTCATAGCGAATTCAAAAGTGTTTTCCTTGAGAATTCATACTATGTGAATACTTATAATTATACCACACCCAACACTCTGAGGAGTGCATAGATGTGCGATATGCCATACTCGCATTACCTTTGAAAAGGTATCATTCATTTATTACTTTTCTCAAACAAAAAAACGAGGAGCCCTGCATTTCTACAAAGCTTCCCAAAACAAATACCATTATTTAAATAAACCCTCACGAAGTTTGATTATCCTATATGCAATCACGTAATCAGCACTACTCTTGTACAAGACCTATTATTGGTTTCTTCTTTAGTACATATACTTTATTTTCATTAGTATAGATATATATCACATCCTCGCTACGCTCTATTCTATCTATATCCGTGATTTCTATATTACAAATAGTCTTTTCACAGTAGCTAATTGCAATATCCACAATCTGCTCATAAACCAAAACAGTCATCACCAACTTAAAATCGCAATCTACGTATGAATAAATATATTTCCCGGAAGAAATATCACCAATAGAAATAGGTTCATTTTCAAAAAAACTATTCAACTCATACTCATCATATTTAATGAACATACCATCTTCTCCGCTTTTCACTTTTTAATAGGAGCATTCATGTATTACGCCCTTAGATCAATCGTACTTTTTATATAATAATCTATAGTCTCTTCACTATTCATGCGGTTTAGCAAATATTTCTGTTGAAAACGATTTGCTATATTCAATCTTCCTCATCTCATCCAAAGCATCAATGAACAATTTGTCGATATCCGCATATTCTATTACTTTTAGAACCCTTACGCAGTCCAAATCATTATACTTTTGATATATTTTTTTATTTATTATCTCCTGTTTTTTTCTTCTTATATCTTCATTCATCCTTATCCATTCCATTAAATCGTATAAAAAAGAATTTTGTACATTCCACTGTCAAAAGAGCTTTCCAACACAAACAAACCTTTTTCAAGTCCAATATTTACCGCTTTTATCTTGATGAAATAATCCCCCTGGTCCGGAGTAATAACATTTTCCTCATCACCTATTATTTTCAGTTCCTTTTCAAAGAGAAATACGGTATTATTTCCAACTTTAGTAAAGTCAATGCAATCTCTTGGCATCTCTTCAGAATCTTTTCTAACTTGTTCGATGCTTAAGTCATATCGATCAATAATCATATTGTTTAAATCGAGAACAAAATCATGCCCTTTATATGTTCTCAGAACAATGCGGTTATCTTCCGACGGTACCTTCTCCTTGAGAACTTCTTCCACCAAGTTCTGAGGCATATAACAACTTTTCACTTCAGATGTCTGAATATTGACAACGAATAGTTTCTTGTTATCAATGCAGTTAAGAAGAATTCTTTCATCATCAATTACGATTGCATTATAGATACATATATCTTGATCAATCTCAATTGTCTTTATTGGTTCTATATTATCGTTTAATACAATAAGCCCATTATAGTTACTGTTTACAATAACTTTATCATTAAGAGTTTCCAGGAAATACGCATCACCGGCAAATGTTCTTTCTGCTTTTTTGCAAATATTCATATATCATATTCCTCATTATTCTTTGCCAAACAAATCTTGTATAGCCTCAGCACAATTCTGCATGTTAGGAATGCTTAATTCCAATCTGTAGAGGAGTATTCAAATTATCCAGCACAAACTCATCATAGTTTGTCAACTTATCAACTAATCCCAACCTCCAAAATGAAGACTTGAACGAAAGAGCAAATCATTTAGAAGAATTGAAATATTCCGCAGATAATGATTTAAAGTTTAATTCCTTCGATGTGCACTTAAAGAATCGTCAAGCTACATACGCATTACTTAATTGGAAACCGCATAAAATAAAGTCTTAAAGTTCAAGAGATCCTGTATTTTATATGGGATCTCTTTTTAGATTTTTTCCGGGTTGACCCTATCTCTTGATTTCATTATATGAGTCATACCTTTCTGCTTCAACGGTTGACTCACATCGACAATCTCGTTTTTAAAGCAACAAAGAGTTCATACAACACTCGAATAAGGAAACAGTTACAATTCTAGTGTCATTTTCGGGGCAAAATCCATAAAATTCTGTAAAATCGACACTTGTCAAAACACTGCATCAATTTACAAGTGTTCGCACCCCCGGTTTTAGGCACTCATTTCGCAACCAATTACTATATCGAGTGTTTCTCCCCACAAAAGAGCCAAAAACCTCGCCAAGTGAATCTGTACGGTTCGCACTAAGCTCGATAAAACCTCGCTAAGTGAATTTGTATGGTTCGCCTAAGCGCAAAAAAAGCCGGCAAACACTGAACAATCAGCATTTGCCGGCTTCTATTAGATTCTTTATCTATTAAAGCTCTTATTAAAGTCTTTATTTATTAAACAATACCCTGAGCCTTCATTGCGTCTGCAACCTTAAGGAAGCCTGCGATGTTAGCACCTGCAACATAGTTGCCTTCCATGCCATACTTCTTAGCTGCGTCATCAATGCTGTGGTAGATGTTAACCATGATCTGCTTAAGCTTAGAGTCAACCTCGTCGAAGCTCCATGAAAGTCTCTCGCTGTTCTGTGACATCTCAAGAGCTGATGTAGCAACACCACCTGCATTTGAAGCCTTACCACAGATGAAGAGAACCTTGTTAGCCTGAAGATACTCAGTAGCCTCGATAGATGTAGGCATGTTAGCACCCTCACATACAGCCTGAACGCCGTTAGCAACAAGCTGCTTAGCATCGTCGATGAGAAGCTCGTTCTGTGTAGCACAAGGAAGAGCTACATCACACTTAACTGACCATACACCCTTGCCTTCATGGTACTCAGCAGACTTTCTAGCAGCTGCGTACTCTGTAAGACGTGCTCTCTTAACTTCCTTAACTTCCTTAAGAAGCTCAACGTCGATTCCTTCGGGATCATAGATCCAACCTGTTGAATCAGAACATGTTACGCACTTAGCGCCGAGCTGGTGTGCCTTCTCGATAGCGTAGATAGCAACGTTACCTGCACCTGAAACTGCAACTGTCTTGCCCTTGATATCTGAGCCGTTGCACTTAAGAAGCTCTTCTGTGATGTAAAGAAGTCCGTATCCTGTAGCCTGTGTACGAGCAAGTGATCCGCCATATGTAAGGCCCTTACCTGTAAGAACGCCTTCGTATACGTCTCTGATTCTCTTGTACTGACCGAACATATATCCAATCTCACGTCCGCCTACACCGATATCTCCGGCAGGAACGTCTGTGTCAGCACCGATGTGTCTGTAAAGCTCTGTCATGAAGCTCTGGCAGAAAGCCATAACTTCGCGGTCTGACTTGCCCTTAGGGTCGAAGTCTGAACCACCCTTACCACCGCCGATAGGAAGACTTGTAAGAGAGTTCTTGAAGATCTGCTCAAAACCAAGGAACTTGATGATACCAAGGTTTACTGAAGGATGGAAACGAAGTCCTCCCTTGTAAGGTCCGATAGCTGAGTTAAACTGTACACGGAAACCGTTGTTAACCTGAACCTGTCCTTTATCATCAACCCAAGGTACTCTGAAGAGAATCTGTCTCTCAGGAGTAACAAGTCTCTCAAGAAGTGCATCCTTACGATATTCTTCCTCGTTTGCCTCGATAACAACACGAAGTGACTCAAGTACTTCCTTTACAGCCTGGTGGAATTCGGGCTGAGCAGGATTTTTTTCTACAACATAGTTGTAGATCTCATCTACATATGACATTTTTAGTTCTCCTTCCTGTGCAAAAGCACATAAAAAATAAAATGGGCGCAGAAAACCATCTGGTCTCTACGCCCCATTGCGCAAACATCATTGTCTGAAGGGTATTATACGCTTTAGAATTTTAAAGTGCAATAGTCTTTATCACATTAAATCAAAAAAATTTTCATCAATCGTCGTCATCTTCATCATCATCGTCGTCATCATCCGAATCATCATCGTCATCGTGATGCTCTTCTTCGTGATGCTCCTCTTCATGATGTTCTTCCTCATGGTGCTCTTCGGCAGGTGCATCCTCATGATGCTCCTCCTCCGGAGCTTTCTCCTTAACAACCCATCTGTAGAAGAATGCATGATGACCAACCATTGTATACTCGCTGATTCCATAGTAATCAGCCCAATACTTGGTCATAAAGAAAAGATAATCACCGGTACGTTTTCCGTTCAATACTTCCTTAGCAGCCTGAATACAGGTTGAATTGGGTCCTCTGCCCATAATAAGCTCAACCTTACCCGAACGGTAAGATGCAAACTGCTTATTCTGAGTTATGACTCCTATAATGGTACTCGGAAATGCCGAACTCTTAACTCTGTTCATGATTACAGAACCTACGCCCAGCTTTCCTTCATAGCTTTCGCCATCGGCCTCAGCCTGAATGGTTGCCGCAAGCCATGTAAGCTCATCGCCCGAAGCAGCGTAAGATCCCGATGTATCTTCCTTATTTCTTGCAAGTCTTGCATCGAGCTGTTGAGCAAGAAGTGCCTGCGCCGCCGCAGCTTTAGCTTCCAGTTCTTTCATTCTCGCATCAAGTTCCGCAAGTTTCTTATCGTAGTCCGCAAGTTTTCCCTGCTCTGACGTAAGAGTACTATTGGTAGTATTAAGCTTACCCTTTACAGTATTCGTTAAAGACGATATCGTGTCGTACTTTTCATCAAGCTGTTCCTGATAAGCATCTATCTCCGCTTCTTTTGCCTTGACTTCATCGGTCTTTTCTCTTATCTGCTGCTGCAATTCCTGCAATTCATCAATCTTTCGATTGTCATACTTCATTATTGCATCAAGATATGTTGCCTTTGTAAGAATATCTTTCAAAGTCGAAGATCCCAGAATAATAATCTTAAGAAGCCCCTTGTCCCCGCCATGTTCATAGGTTGACCTAAGGCGAAGCTTAAGCTGCTCATATCTTTCTTTTTCCATAGCTTTTGCTTCGGAAAGCTGATTATCCAGTTCGATGATCTCAGCCGATACCTGGGCAAGTTTCTCTTCGGTATCGGATATCTCACTGTTCAGATTATTCAGTTGGTTATTGTATCCCTTGATTTCGCTCTGAAGACTGGCGCTTTGATTCTGAAGATTATTGACATTCGCCTGAGTCTGCTCCTTCTGCCCCTGAAGGCTGTTAATAGCATCTCTGGTCTCCTTTGTCTGTTTCTCCAGATTAGAAATTGTCTGCTGAGTCTGCTCAATAGCATCATCCGTCTCATCAGCATAACAATATACAGGAACATTCGTCCACACCAAGGTAAATACCAACATCCCCAATAAATACTTATTTTTCATTCATCCTGTTCGCTTATGCTTCCTCTTGCAGCGTCCTCACTTTTATCGTTGTTCCAGGGTTCTTCGCTAAGAAATTCATCTATTCCGTCCAATTCACCCGGGAAAGATATATCATTGCTCTGTCTTATAAAATCCATAATATTGAGCATTCTAAGCGTTTCAGAATGTGGCATGTCGGGGCATTCAATCCATCCCTCCGACAAAGCCTTCATACATGCTTCAATTTCGTATTCATAACCGGTTTTCTGCTTGGGTCTCTTGTAATATGCAAGTTCCCTATGATCGTCATCATAAACCGTAATTGCTTCTATGTTGTTGATGTTATCTACAATAATGTATCCTTTGGTTCCGTAAATGACACCGGTTCTGTCACTGACAGACATAGCCGAAGAATTAAGAACAGCCATCTTGCCATCCTTATATCTCAAAGTAATGCTATCGTTAAGATCCATTCCCGCATCATTAAAAGTGCATAAGGAAGCAATATCAGTTACATCGTTTCCAAATACCATTGAAGCAAAATTCAGTGTATATACTCCAAGATCAAGAAGCGCTCCACCACCAAGTTCGGGTTTAGCGATTCTATCCTTTACAGCAATATTATAACCAAGATTCGCAGTGAGCATTATAGGCTCACCAATAACGTTGCTGGCAATTACCTCGTCGAGCTTCTTACGCATGGGATGAAATCTCGTCCACATAGCCTCGACAAGAAGAAGTTTCTTCTCTTCAGCGCATTTAAATACCGCCTCAGCCTGATCCTCATTGAGCATAAAAGCCTTTTCGTACAATACGTTTCTGCCCGCCAAAAGAGCTAATTTTACATTATTAAAATGCTCGGAATGAGGTGTTGCAATATAAACCAGATCTATCTTTGGATCGTTTACCAAATCTTCGTATGAACTGTATACCTTCTTAATTCCGTATCTCGAAGCAAAATTATCTGCATTTTCCTTCGTTCTGGAACCAACGGCATAACAAGTTACATTCCTCATGGATTTAAGTGTTTCCGCCATTACGCCAGCTATCTTGCCGGTTCCCATAATAGCGACTCTTTTAGATCGTCCAAACATAGTCTGTAACCTCCAAATCAATTACCGATAAACTCAGTCTTTATATATCCCGTCTGTCCGTTATATTCAACTTTAGACCATCCGTTGGAATAATTTTCTTTTACATCAACAGTTGAGCCGTTTTCAATCAAAGTAATCTTTGCAGTATCAGCTCCCTGTCCCTTACGAAGGTTGACATTATCGGTTACTTTCAACTTGCCGGTTTTTCCTGTGGATGCTGCCTGATCCTTGTTTGCAGAATCATCCTTAGTAACGGTATCGGCATTGTTATTATCCTGCGCAGTAGCATTCTCTTCAGTTTCTTCCTGCTCCGCAGTCTTATCAACTTCAACTTCCTCTTCACCGATAACGTCGAAATACTCAGTCTTTACATAAGCTTCCTGACCTTCGTATTCAATTCTGCTCCAACCGCTTCCAAGAGCTTCAAGCTGCTTAAATTCCTGTCCAACCTCAGTCTTACCTATAGCCTCAGCTTCGGTTGTATCGGACTTTCTGATAAATACAACATCTTTTGCTCTGATGGTCTGTATTTTCACAGTTTCTGTTTCGGGTTCTTCTTCCTGTTCAGGTTCTTCAGGATTTTCCTCTGCAGGAGTCTCCTCTTCCGCGTCATCTGCTCCTGCCGAAATTGCAAGTTGCTCTCCGACTTTTTGCTTGATATCTTCATCCATTCTTGCAACAAGCTCAGCAAGCTCATCATCGGAAGATATCATTTCATTATACTCAGATGCAGCCTTATTATTTAAATCTACGACATCAGACTGTAAGTTGGTCTCACTGATATAGTTAAGAGCCTCCATACTGAGCTGATCTACGTTTATAAAGAGTTTTCCGTCTTCATCGGGGCAGATATAGAAAGTTTCAAGTCCGGGGAGTGCTTTGTCATAATCCTTGATCTTAACATTAAGATAAACATAAGCAATATATGTTCCCGTATACGGTCCCGGCTTGGTATATACCTCTACTCTCTCATAACCTTCGATGTATTCTGCCATCGTCTGAACCTTAAGTATCTGTGTATCATTAAGGCCTCTGCAAACACTCTTGAGTGCTTCAATATCACCACTTGCATTGGCTTCAAAATATTTTTTGAAAAGGTTATTTATCTCGGGATTTGTATTTGCCTCCATACGAACTTCCCGAACTTCATTAATTTCAGAGTCACTTCCCGTCAACTTCGTTATTGTATTTGCTTTAACCGCAATAACTACAGTTACGAGCACAGCGATAAAAAACATTGCCGGCATAAGAAACTTCTTATTGTCAGCCAATATTGCAAACACACTTGCCCTATTTCTGCTTTCCCATCCTGATACGTCTCTTCTCTTTTTTTTACCCATTGTATAACCCCTACTTATTTATTGTTAGCGGACTCAATAGCTCCGCTAATTCTTCATAATAAAAAAATTTATATGTGGTTCGGCAAACAAAAAATATGTTCACTAGCATTTTTTTAACTTTACGCAATACTTAGATTTTAAATGCAAGCGCTTTATTAGTCAAGGAACGTGGTTAAGTAAATCGTAATTTATCGCGTATATTATGATACTCTGCGGAACTTTTTAATCTGATAAGCTCTACCGGAATTAAAAAAGAGAAGCCATGCGACTTCCCCTGAACTGCCGTATCATTTACTCTATAATATCCGAAATCACTTCCGAAACACTGCTTAAATATATCAATAGCCTTGCTGTAGTACATCTTAATGTCTTAGTTAAAAAATTGATTTTTTAATTCAATAAAGATAATAAAAAAGCAGATATTACAACTAAATATTAATACAGATCAAATCAAAAGATGTCATCGTTAATATGTAACTTATCAAGTTGCTGAAAATATGTTGTCAGACCGCAACCAAATATCATAGGTGACATGCACCCGACAGGAATCGAACCTGCATTAAAGGCGTCGGAGGCCCTCGTTCTATCCATTAGACTACGGGTGCGTACCACTTATAATAACATATAGACGCTTTAATGTCCAACAAACGCGCGTCCGCAAAGGCAGTGCCACTCAACCGCAGAGTCCGAAAGTCTCTTCATCCTTATTATAATAGTATACCATATCACTCAAAAAATCGTCTCTTCCAAGAACATCCGCATTCACATTTCTGACGATTTCTTCAAGGATCTCCTTCTCACCTGCCTTGTCACTTTCAGGCAAAACAATAACTTCATGCACGGATGCAGGAAGAACATAGAGATTTCTCCCACATTTCTCAGCGATGCTTTTCAACACTCCCGGATACAGTACAGCTCCGGCCCCGTAGTTCTTGCTTTGGTTTGTAACGATAATAATATCTTTTAAAGTTCCCACATCTCCTAAGAACCTATCATCCAGCATTTCAACCATCGGAATCATTTTAACGGGAGCTACCTTTGCAGCGGTCTCCTTGAGATTTTTCCAGAGCTTTCTTTTCGTTATTCCCCATGACTCCAAATGTGAATCATTTATGGTGATCATTCCTTCTCCTATTATATCATCCCGCACAATGCAAACGGGAACCATCGCAAGGTTCTCAAACTTCCTGTACGGAATGTTTTTAAGATATTCTTTGTTCTCCCTGATCCCCATAAGCCTGAACGCCAGCCTGTCCGAGGCTGATTCGAACTCTTCAAAAAAACTCACGTCAACATTTCCGCTCGGCATATATTGCTCATATGAAGCAATAACACCATCTAAAATATCCGATATATTCCTACCGTTCCGATAATCCTCATAAAATGCATCGATATATACGGTAGGTGAAATATTCAGTTCTTCCTTCCTGATCACAATGCCATGTTTTACGGTTCCGTTATTCTTCTCCATGACCTTATATTTCGTATCATATCCTTCTCCAAGCCTGTCTTTTGTTTTAATTGCCAATGTTCTTCCGAACTCTTCTATATTTTTATTATCCATGATATTCTCCTATACAAATCAAAAAAAGCGTAAAAAATAAGACAACAGACTGTCGCATAAAAATGCGACGACCTATTGTCTTACATTAGTTTCTTTATAATAATAATTTAATATGACCGTTTTACGTGTCAGTTTGGTATTATGTCCAGATTATACTCTTGAAAGATACTCGCCTGTTCTTGTATCGATCTTAATAACATCTCCCTCGTTTACGAAGAGAGGAACAGAAACTGTAGCGCCTGTTTCAACTGTAGCGGGCTTTGTAGCACCTGTTGCTGTATCACCCTTGAATCCGGGCTCTGTCTCTGAAATAGCGAGCTCTACGAACATAGGAGGCTCAACTGCGAATACGTTTCCGTTGTAAGAGTTGATCTTGCAGATCTCGTTCTCTTTAACGAACTTGAGTGAATCTCCGATCTGATCGGCTGTAAGTCCAATCTGCTCATAAGTCTCAGAATCCATAAAGTTATAAATATCGCCATCCTGATAAAGATACTGCATATCCTTCTTGTCGATACGAGCTGCAGGGAACTTCTCAGTAGGACGGAATGTTGTCTCTTTAACACCGCCGTTGATGATATCCTTGAGCTTTGTTCTTACAAAAGCAGCGCCTTTACCGGGCTTAACATGCTGGAATTCAATAATCTGACATACGTTACCATCAATCTCGATGGTCATACCATTTCTGAAATCACTTGCAGAAATCATATAAAAATCCTCCTAAAACTTTACATCAAACAACTAGTTTATATTAAACTATCAAATATGATTTTTCAACTGTTTTTTTGATGCATAACGAAATTTGATATATATCAGAGTTCAAATTCCCTCAAGGAAGATCCTTTGTTGTGCTTCTTGAATGAGTCCACATGTGAAGTATAGGCTCCTATCTGCCTGTCATTAAATCTCGAGTGTGCCTCCATGCTGTTCCTTATCTGCCCTTCTATATCAAGGTTCATAAAAACTCTGTCGACTTCACTCTTAATATCGGGAATCTTAAACTCGGAAGGCGCGGATTTTTTGGCATTCTCCGATTGCACATCTTTAACATCGGGAAGACCTACTGTACCCGCAATGTTCAGCGCATCTGCAGACATAACAGACTGTATTCCACTATCAGAATCCACAGAATTTGTACCGAGTTCGTCATCTATTGCTTTTGACAAGTATTTCCTGAAAATCTCCCCATATTCGGGACTTAGCGAATCTTTTTCCTCTGATGATAACGCTGCCGTATCCGAAATGGAATTGAGATATTTGTTTACGGCACCTGTAAGTGCAGTCACGTCAAAAGCCATATTTTCCCCCTTAATGTACTATAACAGCGGTTCCTATATCCACCGAATCATACAATTGATAAGCGACGTCCTTAGGAAGATTTACACATCCGTGAGAACCGTCCGTCTTATATATATTTCCTCCGAATTTGCTTCTCCAGCTTGCGTCGTGAAGACCGCAGTTGCCGGTGAATCTCATCCATCTGTCCACCCAGACATTCCAGGTAGGTCCAACCAGATATTTTCCGGGAATCTTGGTCTTTATAACAAAGTTTCCTTTCGGAGTGGAATTACCTCCGGGAGTTCCCGTAACGCACGGAGACTGGATCGCAATCTCGCCGTTTACATAATAAGTCATCGTCTGATTGGCTATATCAACATCAACATAAGTATCAAGATTGTCAGAACTTATTCCGTTCTGTTCTTCTTCGGCATTCTTAAATCTGTGTTCCGCTCTGCCGTAATTGAGATAGTGATCATACAAGTTTGCAGGATTCGTGCCATATACGGCAACAACATCCGGATACTTCTCCGCATAATAGTTTGCATCGAAATCACCGGCTTTTACCGGGATCACAAAAACTATCAGGCATGCAAAAAAGACAAACAAAAACTTTATTGATCTGTTAAGCGCCTTACTCAATATCTACACTTCCTTTCATATTAAAAAACACTGACAATATGCGAAAGTTATATAGATAATTATAGTCAATAAAGCTTATCCAATAATTATATAATGATTACATTTTTATAAAGTCTATAGCTTCAAGATAGCCCTGAAGGCCATGACCGTAGATCTGCTTATCGCAAGCAGGAGCCGTCACAGACACCTTTCTGAACTCCTCTCGTGAGCTTATATCTGAAATATGTACCTCCACCTTGGTTACATTTTCAAGGCTCTTTAAAGCATCATGGATGGCGTAACTGTAATGCGTGTAAGCGCCGGGATTTATTACTATCCCGTCCGTACCGTCAAAATACGCCTCCTGAAGCCTGTCAATAATGGCACCTTCATGGTTTGACTGAAAAAGAATAACTTCGTCATTTTCGGCTGCCGCTTTCTCTTTTATCATATTACAAAGATAGTCATAATCCTGATTTCCGTAAATTGCCTTTTCTCTTATCCCGAGAAAATTGAGATTTGGTCCGTTAATAACAAGTATTTTCATTTTCATCTCCCTATTCAGATCCATGTGACCTTAAGATTTCTGTATTCAGCCGTTAGTGTACTGCTCTGTTTAACCCCAATGCTACCGCCGGTAAGAATATCTCCGGTGCTTATACCGTCGTCTCTATATTCAAAAATTACTGTCTCGTTTTCCAAAAAAGTAACTTTGTTTCCCTGTTTAATGATACACATTTTGTACCAAGGTAATTTGTCCGATGCCGTTGGCAACGGGTCCGGTCCTTCCGCAACCATATGCGCTCCTTTGTCCTTTATGAGCTTGCACATGTGAAAGGCTCTGTCTTTTTTACTCTTTCTTCTAAAAAATGAAACATAATAAGCGTTCTCATCTTTGATCGCAAAGATAAATTCTGCTTCCCCCGGCTCTTTTAAAGGCCTAAACTCCCATTCGATCTTTACATCCGCCGGAAAAGTAACAGGACACCACAAAATTACCGGCTTATCTTCCCCATTTTTCCCCACTATCCGCATAGCGTCATCCGGAAAAGAAATCTCGGCATTCTGATCGTAAACAAAATCTTTTATATCTGCACTTGATTCAAGCGGATTATTATAGATTAGCTTTGACATATAATCTCCCCATAACTTAAGGCTAATTATAGCATAACTTATGACCTGTCGGGATAATGCTCAGAAAATAACGCTTCAAATGCTATATATGTTAACTGCTCTGCACAAAGAAATCCCCGGTCTTAATCGCTTAAAACCGGGAATTCTGCTATTTGTACTTATATATCAGACTTTTGCAATATCTACAAGCTCAAGTCCTTCTTCGGTGCTCTCGTTCTCCAAACTTGTAACAAGTGCTCTCGCTGTATCAAGGGCTGTGATAACGTTTACACCTGTCTCGATCGCTGTTCTTCTGATAAGGAATCCGTCACGGCTCTTATCTCTTCCCTGTGTAGGTGTGTCGATTACAAGGTCGATCTTGTGTCCGAGGATAAGGTCGATGACTGTAGGTGACTCCTGGCTGATACGATTGATCCTTCTAGCCTTTACTCCGTTCTCTGTGAGCGTATCCGCAGTGGATCTTGTAGCGTAGATTATATATCCAAGCTTCTCGTAGCGTCTTGCTATGTCGATTATCTCTCCCTTATCGGAATCCTTAACCGTGATGATCATCTGCTTGTACTTGGGAAGGTTGATTCCCGCGCCAAGGAAAGCCTTATAAAGAGCTTCGTTGAAGTTCTTACTGATTCCGAGACACTCACCGGTACTCTTCATCTCAGGTCCAAGGCTGATCTCAGCTCCTCTGATCTTCTCAAATGAGAATACAGGCATCTTGATAGCAACATAGCCTGCTTCAGGCTGAAGTCCGGGTGTGTATCCGAGGTCTTTTAACTTCTTACCAAGCATTACTTCCGCAGCGAGGTCAACGATCGGGATTCCCGTAACCTTACTGATATAAGGAACCGTACGTGATGATCTCGGGTTAGCTTCAATAATATATACGTCGTCGCCCACTGCGATGAACTGTACATTTATAAGTCCGATTACATGCAAAGCCTTTGCAAGTCTTCTTGTGTATTCGGCAATAGTCTGTTTTACCTTGTCAGAAAGAGACTGCGCGGGATATACAGAGATTGAATCTCCGGAGTGGATACCCGATCTCTCGATATGCTCCATGATACCGGGGATAACAATGTCCTCTCCGTCACAAACCGCGTCAACTTCCGTCTCAACACCCTGAAGATATTTATCTACAAGGATAGGATGATCCTGAGCATATCTGTTGATGATGTTCATGAACTCCTCGATTTCTTCATCGGAAAGAGCAATCTGCATTCCCTGTCCGCCAAGTACGTACGAAGGTCTTACGAGTACGGGGTATCCGAGGCGGTTGGCAACTTCTTTTGCTTCCTCCGCTGTATAAACCGTAGCACCTTGAGCGCGCTTGATCTGTGTCTCCTCAAGAATCTGATCGAAGATTTCTCTATCTTCTGCCGCATCTACATCCTTAGCATCTGTTCCGTAGATCTTAACGCCCATCTTCATAAGATCCTGAGTGAGCTTGATAGCAGTCTGTCCACCGAACTGAACAACCGCTCCGTCGGGTTTCTCAAGTCTAACGATATTCTCAACATCCTCGGGTGTAAGAGGCTCGAAATAAAGCTTATCGGCAATATCAAAGTCTGTACTTACAGTCTCGGGGTTGTTGTTTATGATGATAGTCTCAAATCCTGCTCTCTTAAATGCCCATGTTGCATGAACGGAACAGTAGTCGAACTCGATACCCTGACCGATTCTGATAGGACCCGAACCGAGAACAAGGATCTTCTTTTTATCAGTACTGCTCTTAAGTGCCGCCTCATCTTCCGAATCGGGACCGTTGTAAACCGAGTAGTAGTAAGGTGTCTCAGCTGCAAACTCAGCCGCACAAGTATCAACAATCTTGAATGTAGCCTGAATATTGTACTTATACCTGAGTTCTTTGAGAACATCCTCTTTAAATCTTGTAAATCTGCTGATTACAGCATCGGGATACTCAAGACGCTTAGCTTCAAGAAGTGTCTCGTAGCTGATTATCTTAGCTGCTTCCGCAACATCGCCGTCTTTTCCCGCAGTATTCTTCTCACCTATTCTGAGAAGCTTAAGTTCCATCTTAACAAGAGCGTGGAGCTTATCAATAAACCAGATATCAATAAGAGTGATATCGTGGATTTCCTCGTGGCTGATTCCTCTTCTGAGTGCCTCGGCGATAACCCATATTCTCATATCATCTACAATCTTGAGACGCTCTCTGAGCTCGTCATCGTCAAGCTCCGAGAAGTCATAGCTTGTAAGGCAATCAACATGCTGCTCAAGGGATCTGATAGCTTTCATCATAGCTCCCTCAAAGCTTGTGCAGATACTCATTACTTCTCCTGTTGCTTTCATCTGAGTTGTAAGAGTTCTCTTAGCTGTTATGAACTTATCGAAAGGAAGTCTCGGGAACTTAACTACGCAGTAGTCAAGTGTAGGCTCGAAACTTGCATATGTCTTTCCTGTAATTGCGTTCTTGATCTCATCAAGTGTATATCCGAGTGCGATCTTAGCCGCAACCTTAGCGATAGGATATCCCGTAGCCTTGGATGCAAGAGCCGATGAACGGCTTACACGGGGGTTAACCTCGATAACGCAGTACTCAAAACTTGTGGGATGAAGTGCGAACTGTACGTTACATCCACCTGTGATCTGAAGCTCATCGATAATATTGAGAGCCGCACTTCTGAGCATCTGGTATTCCTTATCGGAAAGTGTCTGTGAAGGTGCCACAACTATTGAGTCACCCGTATGTACTCCGACGGGATCGATATTTTCCATGTTACATACAGTAATGCAGTTTCCTGCAGAGTCACGCATTACCTCGTACTCAATTTCTTTCCATCCGGCGATACATCTCTCAACAAGTACCTCGTTGGCACGTGAAAGACGAAGTCCGTTTTCAAGGATTTCTTCGCACTCAAGCTGGTTGTGAGCGATACCGCCGCCCGATCCACCAAGTGTGTATGCGGGACGAAGAACAACCGGATATCCGATCTTGTTTGCGAATTCAACACCGTCCTGTACGTTATGTACTACGAGAGAAGCTGCGCAAGGCTCACCGATCTTTTCCATGGTGTCCTTAAATTCCTGTCTGTCCTCGGCCTTTCTGATCGTCTCAGCTGTTGTTCCCAAGAGCTTTACGTTGTGAGACTTAAGAAATCCCGACTCATCAAGTTCCATACCAAGGTTCAGTCCTGCCTGACCTCCGAGGGTAGGAAGAATTGAATCCGGCTTTTCTTTTTCTATTATCTGCTCAAGAACCTTAACTGTAAGAGGTTCGATATATACTTCATCGGCAATATCCTTATCGGTCATGATCGTAGCAGGGTTTGAGTTTACAAGAACAACCTCAACACCTTCCTCTTTAAGTGAACGGCATGCCTGTGTTCCGGCGTAGTCAAACTCCGCAGCCTGTCCGATTACAATGGGTCCTGAACCGATTACCAGTACCTTTTTTACATCCTTATTCTTTGGCATCAGTTCTTACCTCCTTCTGACTTTCCTTTTTTCATCATATCTATAAATCTGTCAAACAAATAGCTTGAATCCTGTGGTCCGGGACATGCTTCGGGATGGAACTGAACAGTAAAGATGTTCTTGCCCACATATGCAAGTCCTTCGTTTGTTCCGTCGTTTACGTTCACAAACGCAGGCTCAGCGATATTCTTGTCGAGTTTGTCTGTATCTACAACGTATCCGTGGTTCTGTGATGAGATGTAAACTCTTCCTGTCGAAAGATCCTTAACAGGATGGTTTCCACCTCTGTGGCCGTATTTCATCTTGAATGTATCCGCACCTGTTGCAAGAGCCATGAGCTGGTGTCCAAGGCAGATCGCAAAAATAGGTGTCTCGGAATCATAGAGCTTCTTGATCTCTTTGATGATGGCAACGTTCTCCTTCGGATCTCCGGGACCGTTTGAAAGCATGATTCCGTCGGGAGCATCCTTTAAGATCTCCTCTGCAGAAGTGTTTGAAGGATATATTGTCACATCGCATCCTCTTGCAGCAAGAGTCTCCGCAATGTTCTTCTTGGCTCCGACATCCAAAAGAGCTACCTTAAGCCCTTTTCCGTTAAGCTCTTTTACAATTGCAGGCTTTCTTTCTCTCTTTGAGTGGTCACCCGCAAGGTCTGCCTTATAGTTATCCGCATTAAATACGGCGCTTCCGGAAAGAGGTCCGTTCTCTTCAAGGCTTGAAACGCCCTTAAGTACTTTCTTTTCTTTGCAGGAAACTATGCTTACCACGTCACCTGTTGTGTACGCATGAAGCTTATCCTTGATATCATCATACTTTAAGTTCTCGTTTGTTGTGATGATACCGTTCATTGTTCCTTTTTCTCTAAGGATTCTTACAAGCGCTCTTGTATCGATTCCCTCGATTCCGGGAATCTCGTATTTATCCATAAACTCCTGAATGGACATATCGCAGCGGAAGTTTGAAGGTATGTGTGAAAGCTCTCTGACGATGATCGCATCAACCCAAGGTCTCTCCGATTCCATATCGTCAAGGCACACTCCGTAGTTTCCTATAAGGGGGTATGTCATACATACTGCCTGTCCCGCATAGGAAGGATCTGTAAATACCTCTGTATATCCTGCCATAGATGTGTTAAAAACGATCTCGCTTACCACATCTTTATCCGCACCTATGTGCTTGCCCTCAAAGACTGTTCCGTCTTCTAATATCAAAAAAGCTTTCATTACTACCTCCGATTTTCTATGCTAAAGTTCTGTCTTGTTAAAGCACTCCGGTCCCACTGTTACCGTCAACAATCAAACCGATTATTTGAAGTACTTAACACCGGACTCGAATATCTTGATATCCTGATCTCCGAAGATGTTTACAGCTACGCCGTCTCCTCTTCTCTCTGAGTGTGCCATCTTTCCAAGGCATCTTCCGTCAGGTGAAAGGATACCCTCAACCGCTCTGTATGATCCGTTGATGTTCCACTCATCATCCATTGTTACATTGCCATCAAGGTCGCAGTACTGTGTTGCGATCTGACCGTTCTTGAAGAGCTCATCGAGAACCGCGTCGGGAGCAACAAATCTTCCCTCTCCGTGTGAAGCAGGGTTTGTGTAAACTCCGCCCAGCTTAGCTTCCTGAAGCCAAGGTGAGTTGTTTGAAACCACCTTGATGTAAGCCATCTTGGAAATATGTCTTCCGATGGTATTGAATGTAAGTGTAGGTGAATCCTGAGTCTGTCCTGTGATCTTTCCGTTAGGAACAAGTCCGAGCTTGATCATAGCCTGGAATCCGTTACAGATACCAAGTGCAAGACCGTCTCTGTTCTGTAAAAGATCTTCAACCGCTTCTTTTATCTCCTGATTCTGGAATGCGGTAGCAAAGAACTTAGCACTTCCGTCAGGCTCGTCACCGGCCGAGAATCCGCCGGGGAACATGATGATCTGTGCATTCTTTATTGCCTTCTTAAACTCTGCTACAGACTCTACGATATCCTCTGCATTTCTGTTCTTGAATATCTTGATCTCTGTATTTGCGCCTGCTCTTTCAAATGCCTGAGCACCGTCATACTCACAGTTACTTCCGGGGAATACCGGGATAAATACTGTGGGCTTAGCAATCTTGTTCTTGCAAACATAGATGCTGTCTGCATTGAACAGAGGGCTCTCTACAGATTTCTTTTCCTCGTTTACTGTTGAAGGGAATACCTTCTCAAGGCTTCCTTTCCATGCTGCAAGTGCTTCATCCATTGTGATGACTGCTCCCTGCACCTCGAATGTTCCGTTATCCGTAACTTCACCGACAAGGCGTGCTCCGGATACCTTAAGTGCATCTTCAAGCTTATCTGCAGCAACTTCCGCAACGATATCTGCCATATCGTTTGCAAAGAGCTCTTCAGCCTTGATGCCTGCATCGATCTTAACTCCGAGGCCGTTACCGAATGCCATCTTACTTACTGCAGCTGCAATTCCGTAGCTGTCCTCAGCATATGCGGAAACGATGCTGCCTTCACGCATAAGCTCTGTAATCTTGCCATATATCTCCATGACCTTGTCGTAATCGGGAAGGTCGTATGAATCTCTGGGAAGCTTGAACTGTACAAGCTTGTTTCCTGTTTTTTTAAGCTCAGGTGTGATCACATCCTTAAGCTGTGCGATGTCTACCGCAAAAGATACAAGTGTCGGAGGAACGTTGATATCGTTGAATGTTCCTGACATTGAATCCTTACCGCCTATTGATGCGATACCGAAGCGAAGCTGTGCCTCGAATGCTCCGAGAAGCGCTGTGAAAGGCTCACTCCATCTCTGAGCATCCTCAGTCATTCTCTTGAAGTACTCCTGGAATGTGAAGTGGAGCTTTCTGTAATCTCCGCCTGTTGCAACTATTCTTGAAACTGACTCGGTAACCGCATAAGCTGCTCCGTGATAAGGGCTCCAGCTTGAGAGATAAGGATCGAATCCGTAGCTCATCATTGTAACAGTATCTGTCTTTCCTGAAAGTACAGGAAGCTTAGCTACCATAGCCTGAGTCTCTGTGAGCTGATACTTACCACCGTAAGGCATAAGTACAGATCCGGCACCGATTGATGAGTCGAACATCTCTACAAGACCTTTCTGTGAGCATACGTTGAGGTCCTGAAGCTGTGCTATCCATGCAGCCTTTGTATCATTGTTTGAAAGTGCTGCCTTAACTTTATCTGAAGCTACTTTCTTAAAGTAGTTTTCGTTTTCCTTAGGAAGGTCAACTTTAACCTTTGTCTCCTGATGTGCTCCGTTTGTATCAAGGAATGCTCTCTTGATATCTACGATCTTCTTGCCTCTCCAGTTGAGCACAAGTCTGGGATCTTCTGTTACAACCGCAACCTTAACCGCCTCGAGGTTCTCCTCTGCAGCATAAGCAAGGAACTTCTCTGCATCAGCGGGAGCAACAACAACTGCCATTCTCTCCTGTGACTCTGATATTGCGAGCTCTGTTCCGTCAAGACCTGCATACTTCTTGGGTACAAGGTCAAGGTTGATATCAAGACCGGGCGCAAGCTCACCGATTGCAACGGATACACCGCCGGCACCAAAGTCGTTACATTTCTTAATAAGTTCGCTTACTTCAGGTCTTCTGAACAGTCTCTGAAGCTTTCTCTCTGTAGGTGCATTACCCTTCTGTACTTCAGCACCGCAGCTTGTAAGTGACTTGCTGTCGTGAGCCTTGGATGAACCTGTAGCTCCGCCGCAGCCGTCTCTACCTGTACGTCCACCAAGGAGAATGATGATATCTCCGGGATCTGCTGACTCTCTAATAACGTGCTCCTGAGGAGCGGCACCCATAACAGCACCGATCTCCATACGCTTTGCAACGTAGCCGGGGTGATAAACCTCTTTTACATAACCTGTTGCAAGACCGATCTGGTTACCGTATGAAGAATAACCCGAAGCTGCTCCGCGAACGAGCTTCTTCTGTGAAAGCTTACCCTTCATTGTATCAGCAACGGGAACTGTAGGATCTGCAGCTCCTGTCACACGCATAGCCTGATATACATATCCTCTTCCTGAAAGCGGATCTCTGATAGCGCCGCCAAGACATGTTGCAGCACCACCGAAAGGCTCGATTTCCGTAGGATGGTTGTGTGTCTCGTTCTTGAAAAATACAAGCCAGTTTTCTCTCTTTGTTCCCTCGCCGTAATCTACGTCGATAGGTACAACAACTGTACATGCGTTGTTCTCCTCAGACTCTTCCATGTCTGTGAGCTTTCCGTCTTTCTTGAGCTTCTTCATTCCCATAAGAGCAATGTCCATAAGAGAAATGAATTTCTCTTTTTTCTTCTCATCTGTCTTATAGAGGTCTTCTCTTGCAGCGAGGTACTCGTTATATGCGTTAACGATGGGCTCTTTGTAGAAGCCATCGCCGAATTCGATTTCAGTGAGCTCTGTTCCGAATGTTGTGTGACGGCAGTGATCTGACCAGTATGTATCAAGAACTCTGATCTCTGTCATTGAAGGATCGCGGTTCTCGTCATCATGGAAGTACTGCTGTATCCACTTGAAATCATTGAAGGTCATGGCAAGTCCGAGAGACTCATAGAGCGCTTTAAGCTCTGCCTCTGCCATATCCTTGAAACCGTCAAAGATCTTTACATCTTCGGGCTCATCAAATACAGAAACCAATGTCTCGGGCTTCTGTGCAGCTGCGATTCTTGAATCAACGGGGTTCATTGTGTAATCGCAGATCTTCTTAACTTCTTCGTCGGAGACGTTACCGATAAGCATGTAGGTAACGGCTGTCTTGATGACAGGCTCCTCGTCTCCCTTTATAAAGCGAACGCACTGCTCAGCAGAATCCGCTCTCTGGTCGAACTGACCGGGAAGAGCTTCTATACTGAATATCTTGGCATTTGCGGGAACTTCAATTTCTTCCCTGTAAAGAATATCTACCGGAGGCTCGGAAAATACTGTTGTACAAGCCTTCTCAAATACTTCGTCGGAAACATTCTCAACATCGTATCTGATAAAGATCCTAACGTCCTCAACACTCTTTATTCCAAGATATCCCTTGATCTCAGCCTTAAGCTCCTTAGCTTTTCCTGCGTAAGGTGCTTTTTTTTCAACATAGATTCTTTTTACAGCGCTCATAATTTCTCCTTGTTAAATCATTTAAAAATTTGTATATCCTCAAAGAAAGAGTGCTTTAAATAAAATAAAAGCACTCTCTATTGATTATTAATATTATTTAATTCTTCGGGCACTAATCCCTGTAAAACATACATAAGTTCATTGTCGATAGCTTCTTCCGAAATGCCGACAGCTTTGGAAGTGACTTTGAGCCCTTCAACAACGTACATAAGATTGCGAGCACAGCCCAAAGGGTTCTCGCAATAAAATTCGCCACTCTCTACACCGTTCTCGATAAGCCTTTCAATAATCCTGACAGCTGTATCGAACTGGCTCTTAAGCGGATTGTCTTTTACCGATACTTTTTTAGCGAAAAAGTATTCATACGAAGCGACAATCAGACCGTTCTTCTTCCTGAGGATTTCTTTTTTCTGTTCCTTCAAAAAAAGAGCCAACATATCGCCGGCAGTTGCAGTACCTGTAAGAGCGGCTGTAATGGTCTCTTCATCGTCCTCTTCGTTCTCAGTGGAAAGAACCGAAAGGAATAATTCATCCGTACTTGAAAAATAGAGATAAAGACCCCCACGACTGATGTCGCAGGCATCAACTATATCCTTCATTGTGACATTCTTGTAGCCTTTTTCAGAAAAAACTTCTCTTGCCTTATCAAGAATGAACTTTCTCTTGATATCGGATTTTTCTCCCATTCTCCCTTTATCCTTACTCCAGAACTTTATTAATCTTTAGACAGTTTTTCTTGTCCCCACAGTTTTATCAGCTCATCCATCTTGGTGATAACCGCATAAAGAACTCCGTTGTTAACACCTTCAGCCCATACCGATCCCTTGGTCATACCCTTCAGGATATATTTGGACAAAATCCCGGAAAGTTCCTCCATATCGGCAATTCCGGCTCCTTCGATAAAAAGAAGTTCGTCTTTGTAGTTGTTAAGATGGTTTCTGCTGTAAACATAGACATAATTGCGGTCAAGCAAGCTGGTGCTCTGTGCCGCTTTTACGAAAGCCAACAGATTGGAATCATATACCGGAAAAGGTACTGACTTGAGGTCATTACCGGAATATGTCTGCGCAACGTCAACCTTGGCGTGTTCCTTAAGCCATCTAAGGTATGGAATCAGTTTCTGAAGCTCCGGACGATATTTAGCCACAATATCTTCCACACTGGTTCCGTTGACATTGTTGTCATTTTCGATATTCATGAAAACTCGCTCCTGTTCTGGCTTACAGCCATATGACACTCTGCTTTTTGCATTCAAAAAACTCCCTGTCAGAGTTCTTGAAACATTATAACAAGCCAATTTGCTAATGGCAATATGAATTTGATAAAATTGTGATATAGAGACGCAAGCTCACACGAAATCCAAGCTCGCTTGGGATTTCGTGTGAATTTGCGGATCGAACGGCAATGAGGAAGTAGCATTTTGCGCAGCAAAATAGCGGATTCCGAATTGCTGTAGCATTGCGAAGCAATGCGTATATCACAATTTTTTTAGCGCTACCACTGCTTAGCAATGCGCATATCACAATATGTGGCACTCGCACAGTTTGCGAAGCCCCCTCAGGAGCCCTTCTATGACTAACAACCTCGAATATTACAAAGTATTTTATTATGTAGGAAAACTTTCAAGCATAACCCTCGCGGCTAAAGAGCTCTCCATCTCGCAGCCCGCTGTGAGCCAGTCCATACACCAGCTCGAGAAAGCCCTGAACTGCACCCTTTTTCGCAGAACAGCAAAGGGCGTGCGCCTCACAACAGAGGGAAGCCTTCTCTACAGATATATAGAAAGAGGCTACAATCAGATAGAACTCGGAGAGCAGCGCCTCAAGCAGCTCCTCCATCTCGATGCCGGAGAAGTCAGGATCGGAGCAAGTGACATGACTCTCAGATTCTTTCTGCTCCCCTATCTCGAGAAATTCCACGAACTGTATCCGCAGATAAAGGTCACCGTAACCAACGGCCCCACTCCCGAGACCATGGATTACCTTTCGGATGACAAAATAGATTTCGGTGTCGTTTCGACTCCTTTTATAAGGAAAGAAGACATTTCGGTTTTGCCCGTCGCAGAGATCGAGGACATCTTTGTCGCAGGAAGAAAATTCATTCAATACAAAAACAGAATGCTTGATTTTTCCGATCTTGAAAAGGTTCCTCTCATCATGCTCGAAGGAAAGACAAGTACCAAGAATTATATAAGCTCATTCCTTGCAGAAAACGGCGCCGATATAAGACCCGAGTTCGAACTTGCAACAAGCGACATGATAGTCCAGTTCTCTCTAAGAAACCTGGGCGTCGGCTGCGTTGTAAAGAATTTCGCGGAAGAATACCTTGAAAGCGGAGTTCTTTTCGAATTTCGTTTCAATAAGATGATTCCAAAAAGAGAGATCTGCGTCATAACGGATGACACAAGACCTCTCTCAATTGCTGCAAGTAAATTATATGAACTTATAAAGGAAGACATTTCTAAGTAAACACTGATCTGATCAGCGTTTTCCAATTAGTAGTTAACGCCGAGAGCCTCAAGCTCTTTCTTAACTTCATTATAATCAGTAAATACAACGCCGTTCCAGCCAAGTTCCCTGGCAGCATCTATGTTTTTCTGCGTATCGTCGATAAACACTGTCTTCTCGGGAACCAGATTGTAACGCTCAGCCAAAAGCTCATAGATATCGTGATTGGGCTTAACCAGATTAACAGTATAGCTCAAGATTCCGCCGTCAGCCTCATCAAGGAAGCCCATCGCATCTGGACAGCACTCAACGGCACGCTCAAACATATTTGAAAGGTACAACACTCTGTATCCTGCTGCCTTAAGTGCTCTTATCCAAGGGATTGTCTTTTCTCTCTTTGTAAGGATCTCATCGAAATCTTCAAAAGTCTTGCCTATCTCATCGGCAATCTCGGGATCGTTTTTCTTAAATCTCTCAACCACTTCTTCAATAGATAAAACCGCGCGGTCAAACTCTGTCCAGTCTTTACTGTGAACAGATGCGTTCTCAACTCTTTGTGCAATCTCTTTATCGGGATTTTTTTTTGCTATAAAATCCTTATAAGCAAAGTTTGCAAGCACATTTCCTATATCAAAAACAATGGTATCTATCTTGCCTTCAGGGACCAAATTGCCGTTTTTATCGTGCTGTTTGTTGGAAGTCAGAGGATCAAGCGATGCTATCGTGTGCCTTCCCATCATACTTCCAAATGCCCAGATACATACCCATGCAAAAATCGGGATCGCGATCGTAGCCGCAAGGGCTCCCATAAAGTAATCTATATCCGCTCCCATTATCACCATCACGAAAAGTATAAAATATGTCGATAACAGTGCGATAATTCCTATCAGCGCTATAACTCTTTTGTACATTGGTGTCTTGCTGTTTTCTGTCATTGTAAAAACCATCCTTTATTATGCTTATTCCATCGAGCTGTACTTCATCTTGATATTGATATCCCTGTTGTAATTGCCAAAGCCCTTGCCGAATATCGTAAGTCCGCCAACATGCTCAGCATTTTCGGGAACTTCAAGCTTTAACTTCATAGGCTTCTTGTAATCAAGTCCAAGCTCATCAACTGTAACACCGGAAAGCCTCTGTCCGTCTATAAAAACTCCCTCATGATTTATAACCAGCATTTTCAAAAGTCCATACTGATTCCAAAGAGGGAACCACCAGTCCGGAGTAAAAAGACCTTTCACATCACCAAAGTCCCCGGGTGAAGTCCAGGTTCCGAGAAATGTATCATTTAAATAGAAATAAATATCCGAAGGCCAGTTATTGTTATATCCCGGCGCCTCGGAACACAGCTCTGCAGCTATGCTGAGTTCATCTATTTTCTGATTGGAAGGAACAAAATTCGGAATGTCATATTCCACATATCCTCTTGTAAACCAGAGGATATCAGCGTCGAACCTATCGCTGTGCGCAAAATACCTGGGATCGTCAACCTCTCCTATTACCTTCTCAGAGGAAGCAAGTCCGCAGGTAGGCTCTATCTTGCAATCCGAAAAATGTCCGACTTTTATATCGGTCTCATAAACCTTCTCGTTCTTCTTCGGTCCGCCTATATCGATCAGAATATTGTCCTGTCTGACAGAGCACATCTTCTGATTTCCATGCCCCAGTGCCTCCGAAGTAACCTGCACCATTCCGCATTCTTCAAGCTTTTTTATATGCCCGGTAAGCGCTCCGTTTGTGATATTAAGGCGCTTTGCGAGGTCATTCATATTATAACTGCCCTCTTCAACAAGGATCTTCACAATCTCAACCCTTATATCAGAACCAAGTGCTTTAAACAGAAGAAGCCCTTCTTCCAGTGATTTAATGTGAATCATCACAAAATACCTTTCATTCAAACAAATTCGCAATACGAACATTATAAGGGAGGTTTTTTATAAAAACAACAATTTACTTATATGTAAGTCCAAACCCTCTTTTATACAAGTATTCAGCTCCGTATTTCAAAGAACCGTCAGCTTGCTGCGTCACTTTCGGGACATTGACAGGCAACCGTCCCGTAGGCTTATTATCTCCATAAATGGTATCAATTGCGGCAACGATATTTGCATTGGCGGAAGATGTGTTCGTAGCTTTTTCTCCCGTGGGATCGATCGCTGATCCGTATCCAAGATATGCAAGAACAATCGCGTCGGCATCTTGATAAAAAGCCGCATCATAAGGAAGATTCGTACTTACAAGAACAAATTTGCCACCGTTTTTATGCGTCTGTTCAATAGCCTTTTTAAGCGCGGCACGCTGCGTGTTATTCTTATCAAGATCACCGTTTCCGGAAGCAAAAGAGAATCCTATCACAACTTCAGCTGAAGAATCCACCGCATCTTTTTCCGCGTTTTCAAGGAGCTTAACTTTCCCTGCATTTCTTGAGATTGGCAGCAAGTCGCTGTCGTTTTTAACCACCGTGACAGCGTCCCTTGCAATCTTCTTTTCCTTCTCGTGATGAGCAGCGCATCCCACTACCTTCTTGCTGTTTGCAACTCTTTCTTCAACATTGCCAAAGTCGGCCTTATTTCCGGTCATATTAAATATTCCGTGCTTAGCCTTGAGTTTAAGGATACGCTTTACACTCTCATCAATTCTCTTTTGACTGATCTCTCCAGACTCGACCTTAGCAGCTATTCCAGCAATGTAGTCATCATAGAACTTTGCGACACTGCTACCATTTAAATCTGTAGGAATAAGAAGCATATCGACTCCGGCATTTATTACCTGCACAGCTATGTTAACCCTGTACTCGGTGGAATTCTCCGCACCCGGAACAAGCTTTGCCTTGCGGATAGCTTCCATTTCAAGAGAATCCGTCACAACAACTCCGTTAAATCCAAGATCTCCCCTGAGTATTCCCGTCACCATCTTCTTTGACATCGTTGCAGGGAAAAAACCTTTTGTTTTGCCGTCGCCCAATACCACTTCTTCATCTATCTTCGGATATGTTATATGAGCCGTCATTATCATATCAGCGCCACTGTTTATCGCATTCTTAAATGGCACAAGCTCTGTTTTCATAAGTTCATCATATGTCTTTGCAACCGAAGGTGTTCCTATATGGCTGTCTATCCCGGTATCGCCATGTCCGGGGTAATGTTTGTAAGTTGCGATGACATTGCTGTTTGAAAGTCCCTTCGCATACGATACTCCAAGTTTTGCAACAAGTCCCGGATCGTCGGAAAAAGATCTGGTGCCGATTACCGGATTTGCCGGGTTATTGTTCACATCAATATTCGGCGCAAAATCCGCATTGAATCCTACTGCCGACAGTTCTTTTCCTATAATAAGTCCTGTATCTTGCGCATTCTGTGCAGCATTCGCCGTTGCCCCGATCGCCATGTTTCCCGTCATTCGTGTTCCGGTATTTAAGCGTATGACTTTGCCACCCTCCTCATCTACTGCTGTAAGATAAGGAATATGACTTGAAACGTTATCTATCTGCATGTTGTTATCCTGGAGATTGTTTACCAGTCTTGTAACCTGCTCCGTTCCCGTAATATTGGTGCCAAAAAGAATAATGCCGCCATACTGATGTCTTCTGAGTATTTCCTTAAGTTCAGGCACGGCATTAAGATCCGTCATATTCTGTCCGTTCCATGTGCGGACAGCCGGAATTATCATCTGAGATATCTTTTCGTCCATCGACATGCGAGAAACGATACCGTCGACATCTCCTGTATTATTTTGTGCAAAACCTGTGATAAAAATCTGACTGAAAAAGATAAGTACTATAGCTAAACATGATATTGATCTTCTCATAAAGCAGCACCCCAAGTATGTTTTTATTATAGTATAACAGAATTTTCCCTGTTAATATGAAAAAGTCCCTCACGCAGACTGTGTCTACGCAAAGGACCTTCAGGATTTGGCACTTGTTATATTTTATCTGCTGATCGTAAATCTTCCGATCAGGTCGTTCAGACTCTCCGACTGCTCCGAGAGTTCTCTTGATATTTCGCTGGATTTCTCGGCTGTCTCCGAGTTATTCTGTACTACTCCCGAAATCATCTCGATTCCTCTGTCGATCTCATCCATACTCTGAGCCTGCATCTTGGCAAGACTTCCTGTATTCTCAATCATCTCGGTGATCTCTTCAACGCTGTGCTGCATCTCGTCAAGCGCTTCTGTTGTCTCTGCAACAACGGCATTTCCGTTCTCGATTTCTTCCCTCGTATCGGCAATGAGCTGATGCGTATTCTTGGCAGCTTCGCTGGACTGATCCGCAAGCTTTCCTATCTGATCCGCAACAACCGCAAATCCTTTTCCCGTCTCTCCCGCTCTTGCAGCCTCTATGGATGCGTTAAGAGCAAGAAGCGATGTCTGATTTGCGATTTCTTCGATTGAGTTCGTAACCTGCTCAATCTCTGCGGAAGCTTCCGTAATTCTTGTCATAGCGTCGGTAACAAGATGCATCTTCCTTGCACCGATCTCCGCCTTATCTTTAACTTCTCCCGCCATGTCACGGCTCTTCTGAGCGACGTCGGCAAGCTGTTTGGTCTGCTCATTAACAGAGTTGACAGAAGCCGTAAGCTCCTGAACCGCAGCTGCCTGATCGGTCGAGCCTTCCGCAAGACTCGTTGCATCCTGCGACATATTCATAGCTCCGCTTGATACACGCGCGGAGGAATTCTTAACTTCAAGGAGCGTCGAACTCAGATTCTTCGAGATTTTCTTAAACGCATCTCTGATCTGAACATAATCTCCGATATATATCTTTTCATTCTTTGATCCACAGGAAAAATCTCCTGTAGACATGCGGTCGAGCGTTTCACTTATATCTTTTACGATGGATTCTATAACATCTGTTGAATACGTAATGTCTTTGGCAAGCTTACCGAGCTCATCCTCCGAATAAGACGGAACTCTGATCTCAATCTTACCTTTCGCCATGTCGTCCGCCGCTTTGGAAAGAGCTTCGATAGGCTCCAGAATATTTCTTGCGAGTGTCTGTCCTGCTTTTCCCGAATACAGGAAAGCATAGATAACAACGAGCACCGTAAGTACCGTGATCATTATAACTATGGTAAGAGCTGCGGTGTATGCTTTCTGCGCCTGATCCTTAGCCTCGATTCCAACCTCTTTTAAATCAACTACAACCGTCTTTATTGCTTCATTGACAGTGCTTACATAGTAAGCGTACAGCTCCTCATGGCTCGATCCCGAAGAAAACATGCTGTTCAGAGTATCCCCCGCAGCGGCAATGTCGGCAATATGCTGAGAAATCTTAGCCAGATCTCCCTTATAAACTTTACCAAGCAAAACGAGAGTTTCATTTAATTCCGCAATTTTCTCATCGGCGCCTTCCATCTGCGACGCCCTGTCGTCGTCCGTCTCAGCATTTAATGCCCACAGATAATACTTGGCAAGCGCCTGGATGGTTATCCTAAGCTCTCCCTGCTGCGTATTCTGCTCATAGTATATTTTATAGATACTGTTAAGATTAAAAATTGAGACAATATCTATCAGAATTATAACAATGAAAATCACAATAAGATTTGCTCTCAGTTTTGCAAAAACTTTTTTGAGCTTACCGGCTACTGAAAGATTTTTGAATTCGTCCTGTTCAAAACTTCCGGCAGCGTCTCTTTTTTTCTCCATACAGACCTCCAATAATAGACGACACCACAACAGTGATATATGTTTAATTTTATGCTTTTTAGTTATTAATGTGTCAAAAAACTGTATAATTTTATATAAAATTTCGAAAAATAAGTAATACTTATGGCAAATATAAAAAATATTGATTTTACTTATATCATCAATTCCTATATTATACAATTAGATGAATTATGAAAAATTCAAAAATGTACATAAATGTGTTTTCTATGTAAGGAGGAACAGATAATGGTTAAAGCAGTCGTAGGTGCAAACTGGGGCGACGAAGGAAAAGGAAAGATCACCGACACTCTGGCAGATAAAGCCGATGTCGTTATACGTTTCCAGGGCGGTGCCAATGCGGGACATACAATCGTCAATGACTACGGTAAGTTCGCGCTTCACACAATGCCTTCAGGTGTTTTTCATCAGCACATAATGAACATCATCGGAAACGGTGTCGCTTTCGATATCACTAAATTCATGAATGAGCTCAAAGAGATCACATCAAAGGGCGTTCCAGCTCCTCAGATCATGATCTCAGACAGAGTACAGGTTATGATGCCTTATCACGTGCAGTTCGACTCTCTCGAAGAGGCAAGACTTGCCGGAAAGTCATTCGGATCCACAAAGTCAGGAATCGCACCTTTCTATTCAGATAAGTATTCAAAGATCGGTTGGCAGATCAACGAATTCTTCCAGGATGACGAAGTTATCAAAGAGAAGATCGACAGAATCGCACAGATCAAGGATGTTATCCTTGTTAATCTCTATCATGCAGAGCCTATCGACAAGGAAGCACTTTTCAATCAGATTGTTGACTGGAGAGAACAGGTTAAACCTTATATCGGAAACGTATCTCTCTACCTCGACAATGCAATAAAAGAAGGAAAGACAATCCTCTTGGAGGGACAGCTCGGAACCATGAAAGATCCCGACCACGGAATTTACCCCATGGTTACTTCATCTTCTCCTCTTGCAGCTTACGGTGCAATCGGAGCAGGTATTCCTCCTTATGAGATAAAAGAGATCGTAACAGTTTCCAAAGCTTACTCTTCAGCCGTAGGAGCAGGTGCTTTCGTATCAGAGCTCTTTGGCGATGAAGCTGACGAACTCAGAAGACGCGGAGGAGACGGCGGCGAATACGGTGCTACAACAGGAAGACCCAGACGTGTAGGCTGGTATGACTGCGTAGCAAGTAAGTACGGCTGCAGACTCCAGGGAACAACAGATGTAGCTTTCACTGTACTTGATGTACTCGGCTATCTTGATGAAATCCCTGTATGTGTCGGCTATGACATCGACGGAGAAGTTACAACAGAATTCCCTGTAACTTACCTCCTTGACAAGGCTAAGCCCGTATACAAGACTCTTCCCGGATGGAAATGCGAGATCAGAGGAATCAAGAACTACGAAGAGCTTCCCGAGAACTGCAGAAAGTATATCGAGTTCATCGAAGAACAGATCGGTTATCCCATCACAATGGTAAGTAACGGCCCTTCAAGAACAGATATCATCTACAGAAAGAGCGCTCTTAAGAAAAACTGATATATTGAATAAATGCGCAAGCGGTATTGTAAAGTAATTATCTGACGCTTTGCGAGTTGCGCATCACATGTTAAAAGGCTGCCACATGCAAAATGCACGTGACAGCCTTTTCCTATGGGGTATTTTAAACAATAAACGATTATAATTTATCAAACATGCTTTTTGAGAGTCTCTCTTACAGCACCTGTACCTGCGATAAGCTCTTCGAAATATCCGATAATGATATCTGAAAGTCCTGCAGCTTCAAGATCTGTTCCAAAGATCGTTGCATCCTTAAGAAGAGGAAGAACCTTATTCTTAAGAGTCTCTTTGTCATACTCTCCACCAAGCTTAATATCCTGTACATAAGCCTTAGCTTTCTCAAGAAGCGGATCGGGGCTGGGCTCAAAGTTATTGCCGTTGTCATCTACTCCCATGAGATAACGAAGCCATCCTGCATGTACAAGAGGGATGCACTTAAGATCAGCTACATTGAGCTCATCTGAAGCCATGTAAGCCTTTATTGTCTCACCAAATCTGATTGCAAGCTTCTGTGATGTATCTGTTGCAATTCTCTGAGGTGTATCAGGCATAAACTTGTTAGGTATTCTTACATTTACTACTGTATCAATGAATTCCTGAGGCTTGATAACTCCGGGATCTGTAACAACGGGAAGTCCCTCTACATATCCGATAGTCTTAACGAGCTTAACAAGCTCCTCATCCTTCATCTCTTCTGAAATCTTGTCATAACCAAGGAGGCATCCGTATACAGCAAGTGCTGTGTGAAGAGGATTAAGGCATGTGCAAACCTTCATGCGCTCAACCTTATCAACTGTCTCCTTATCTGTGAAGATAACACCAACCTTCTCAAGAGCAGGTCTTCCGTTGGGGAACTTGTCCTCGATTACAAGGTACTCGCTCTCCTCAGCGTTTACTAAAGGAGCAACCCAAGTCTTCTTGGATGTAACTACAGGCTCAAGCTCTTCTACGCCGTCGTTCTTAAGAATCTCATTAACTGAATCATCAGGTCTTGGTGTGATCTTATCGATCATTGACCAAGGGAAGCTGACTTTGCTGTCATCCTCGATATATGCAACGAATCCTGCTTCTGCCTTGCCATTTGCCACCCACTCTTTTGCGAATGCGTGAACAGCATCAAAAAGCTTGTCTCCGTTGTGTGAGCAGTTATCTGTGCTCACCATAGCGATCTTCTTCTCTCCTGCAAGGAATCTCTCATAAAGAAGAGATGCAACCTTACCGATATAGCTCTGAGGCTTGGAAGGTCCGTTTACAAAGTCGTCCTTAACTGCTGCAAGGAGCTCGCCTGCGGGATTTACAAGTGAATATCCCTTCTCTGTGATAGTGAAAGTAGCAAGCTGAAGAGAATCGCATCTGAAAATCTCTTTTAATCTGCTGAATTCCTTGTCATCGTTTGAATCAAGAATGCATGACTCAGCGATGCTGGCAATAACTGACTTCTCTACAGAACCGTCAGCCTTAAGAGTAACAAGAAGTGAAAGATTGTCATGAGGTCTGTACATCTTCTCGATGATCTCATAGTCAAATCCCTCTACTACTGTAAGTCCCTTGTCGTTCATACCGCCATCAAGCATTCTCTGTGCGAGATTTGCCTGAAAAGCTCTGAAAATGTTTCCTGCTCCGAAGTGTACCCATTCAGGTGCTTCAACTGTCTTCTTTATCATGTCCTCACTGTTGAATGTAGGAATATAATATCCTTTTTCCTTCCAGGAGCTGTCTGTTGCTACACTGTTAGCATTTAATTTCATTTATATACCCTTTCCGCTTTATCAGCTACTATTAGTGAAACGCTGATTAAATCGTTTCCCGCGCGAAATCCTTAGATACCACGCTGATGTGACTTCTCAATAGCCTCCCAGAGACCGTTGATGTATGTTGCTCCGAGAGCTCTGTCATAAAGACCGTATCCGGGCATTGCTACTTCTCCCCAGATCATTCTTCCGTGGTCGGGACGGATAGGTCCGTCAAATCCTGTCTCATAAAGAGCCTTAACTATCTCGTACATATCGAATGTTCCGTCAGATGAAAGATGTGCTGACTCTTCGAAGTTTGTAGGAGAAATGAATTTAAGGTTACGAACGTGTGCAAAGTGAATTCTGCCCTCAAGTGCTCTGATCATATGAGGAAGATCATTCTCAAGGCTTGTGCCGTAAGAACCTGAGCAGAATGTAACACCGTTGTGTACGTCGTCAACTGCCTTCATAAGTTTCAAAATATTCTTTTCATTGTTGATGATTCTGGGAAGTCCGAATACAGACCATGCAGGATCATCGGGATGGATAGCCATCTTGATATCGTATTTGTTACATACAGGCATGATTGCCTTCAAGAAGTAAACGATGTTCTCGAAAAGCTTCTCCTCATCGATTCCCTTGTAGAGCTCAAAGAGTTCCTTAACATGCTCCATACGCTCAGGCTCCCAACCGGGCATAACTGATCCGTTTGTATCACCTGCAAGTGTCTCGAACATCTTCTCAGGATTGATAGCATCGATAGCTTCCTGTGTATATGCGAGAACTGTAGATCCGTCGGGTCTCTTTCTTGCAAGCTCACTTCTTGTCCAGTCAAAAACAGGCATGAAGTTGTAGCATACCATGTGGATATCTTCTTTTCCAAGATTCTCAAGAGTCTTGATGTAGTTGTCTATATGCTTATCTCTATCAGGTGTTGCTGCCTTGATCGCGTCTGAAACGTTAACAGACTCGATACCTGCAATTGTCATATCCTCAGCTGCAACCTCATTCTTTAAAGCCTTGATCTCATCCTGCTCCCAGAGTTCCCCTGCCTGCTTGTTGTAAAGAGTTGTGATAACTCCCTTTACCCCGGGAACCTGTCTGATCTGCCACAATTTTACAGTGTCATATTTGCTGCCGTACCAGCGAAGTGTCATTTCCATTATTGATAACTCTCCCTTCGTCTAAAAAAACACAACAACCGAATAGAATTATAATATTCGGCATACTTATACAATAGAGATTTAACATTGAAATTAGAATTGAATATTTTGTTTCATACCTTGCAAAAATTGCCCCAGGTAGTTATTATGTAGTTATGAAAAATAAATTAAGATCATCATTTAACACAAGACAATACATGGTATCTTCGGATTTCGAGGTCTACTACTACTCCGACAAGGATTTTACGACCTTGAAACCGCACGCCCACGATTATTATGAATGTTACCTTTTCATTGAGGGCGATGTAACAATGGAAATATTCAATTCCGAAGATTCCGTTACAAGGTACAAGATGTCTCCGGGCGACCTGATGCTGGTTCCTCCCGGAATACTTCATCACGCTCTGATGAACAATCCGGAGATAAACTACAGGCGTTTCCTTTTCTGGATAAGTAAAGACTGCTGTAACAGGCTTATGCAGGAATCGGTTGACTACATGTACCTGATACAGAAGGCAGAGGCTTTCCATAAGTTTATCTACCACCTTACACCCGCTCAGTTCCACATGGTTGAGTCGAAATTCCTTCGCCTTCTCGAAGAGATTTCAAGTGAGAGATACGGAAGCGCCGCTTTCAGACACCTGTGCCTGTGCGACCTCATCCTCACCATCAACAGAATAGTCTACGACGAAGAAAATATGAAGAGTTCTCACGACGAGATGACTCTTTTCCAGAATATTATATCTTATATAGAAGGAAATATCGAGGAGTCGCTTACACTCGACGACATAGCGGGCAAATTCTTTATAAGCAAGTACTATGTCGCCCACTTATTCAAGGATACTCTCGGAATATCGCTTCATCAGTACATAATCAAAAAGCGCCTTGATGAATGCCGAAACGCCATCACAGGCGGAGCAAGTATTACGGGAACCTATGAAAAGTTTGGTTTCAGAGACTATTCAAGTTTCTTTAAAGCATTCAAAAAAGAATACGGCATGTCTCCCAAGGAATACCAAGGTCTCTACTCACACGACCTAGTTCCTTAAATCAATGTGACATCCGAAAGGTATAAAATGATACAGGATATTTCACCATCAAAGCTTGATAATCACTACGATCCGTCCAAGAATCCGACAGACGGATCCATAATATTAGTTTTTTCCAAAGAAAAAAATCTCTTAGGTAATCTAAACGAAGATACCAAAGAGATTTCTTTTCCGCGCTATAAGGATTTTTCAGGACTTGAAAAAGAAAAGCTCACTTATCTTTTTACAATAGATGGTGAGGAGTTCTTCTTGCTGCTTACAGATGCTGAAGATAAGAGTTTATTGAGCTTAAATGCTTCTGCGGTTTCCTCGTATGAATTCAATATTTTCAGAACATACAGAAATTCATACTTTTATCCCAAAACTTACGTATATGCCGCCTTTACAGCATATCAGCTGGCGGAATGGTACATGGTAACAAAGTTTTGCGGAAGATGCGGCGCCGAAAATAAGCATTCTACCAAAGAACGCGCCATGATATGTCCCAAATGCGGAAACATAATCTATCCAAGGATCAATCCCGCAGTGATAATAGGCGTGATCGACAAAGAAGCAGGTAAGCTACTTCTTACAAAATACAAGACTGGTTACGGTCACAACGCCCTTGTTGCCGGATTTACCGAGATCGGTGAAACTCTTGAAGAGACCGTAAGCCGCGAAGTTATGGAAGAAGTTGGTCTTACCGTCACAAATATACGCTACTACAAATCACAGCCCTGGGGCATCGCAAGCGATATTCTTGTAGGTTTCTTCTGCGACGTCACAGGAAAGCGTGAAATAACCATGGATCAAGGCGAACTTAGATTCGCGAGCTGGCTCTCTCCCGAAGATGTCGAGCTCCAGCCTCTTGAGTACAGCTTGACCAATGAGATGATGAAAATGTTCAAAGAAGGCAAAATAATATAGCTATTAAACACAAAAAACCTGCCACACACTTATGTCCGTGCGGCAGGTTTCTTTGTGTTTGAAGCTTTTTACTTTATATCGAATTCCGGAGGTTCATCCAAATTCTGTGATACATATTTCCCGTCTTTTTTACGCTGCTTGACACATTCTGTCAAAAGATATTCTATCTGTCCGTTCACCGAACGAAAGTCATCTTCTGCCCAGGCAGCAATGGCATTGTATAACTTTTCATTCAGCCTAAGCGGTACTTGCTTTTTCTCAGCCATTAGTACAAACTTCCTGAGTTAACTACAGGCTGTGCGTCGTGATTGCCGCACAGAACAACGAGGAGATTTGATACCATAGCTGCCTTACGCTCCTCATCGAGATCGACAATCTCTTTTTCATTCAGACGGTTAAGAGCCATCTCAACCATTCCAACCGCTCCGTCAACGATATATTTTCTTGCATCTACAACTGCAGCTGCCTGCTGTCTCTGAAGCATTGCCTGTGCAATTTCAGGTGCATACGCAAGATATGTGATCCTTGCATCAACAATCTCAATTCCGGCATCCGTAACTTTTTCCTGTATTTCTTCCTTAATACGGTTGGCAACAATTTCCGTCGAGCCTCTGAGGCTTCCGTCATCAGCCTTTCCGTCACCTGTTGTATCTACATTCTCACATACATCGTAAGGATAGAGCTTTACTACGTTTCGTACAGCACTGTCGCACTGAAGTGAAAGATATTCTTTGTAGTTATCTACTGCAAATACAGCCTTTGCCGTATCTGTAACCTTCCACATAACAGCAACCGCGATCTCGATAGGATTACCAAGTACATCGTTTACCTTCTGACGTGAGTTGCTGAGTGTCATAACCTTAAGAGAAATCTTCTTGTTAGGCATGCGAAGCTGTGTATTTAAAGATATCTGTGTACTGATCACATTTGCAGTCTTGGTATCCGATGTATCACCGCTCTGCTCAAGCTTTGTATCTGCAGCAGGATTGAACGCGATGCAAAAAGGATTTACAAAGAAGAATCCGTCGCCCTTCAAAGTTCCTACGTATTTACCAAACAATGTAAGTACAAGAGCTTCACCGGGTTTCAAAGTTTTAAGACCGAGAAATCCAATCCATCCAAACAGAATATAAAGTATGCACAGCAGAATCCCTATACCTCCGATAGCGCCGTAATCTCCGGCTCCGATCATCATGATTCCCACTATGGAAACAATATACAGAACGCACAGAAGCACAAGCATTGCTCCTCCGTTCTTCTTTCCGGTTAAGATTTTTTCATTGATCTGTTCATTCATCACAAAACCCTCCACTGATTGTAATGTTGCGCAACGCATTGAAAATACGTTGTATTTATTTGATATCATTATGATATCACTTAGATTCTTTTTGTCAACATCTTTCGTAAATGCTTCGAAATTTATATCTCTATCCTATTGATATTGCAGATATCCAGATTCCAACAGGGAAAATATCTCGCTTTTGCCTGTTGGAATTCCGGAAATCGCAAAATACAACAGGGAAATATCTCGCTTTCTTCCTGTTGGGATTCCGAAATCTCAAAACGCAACAGGGAAATATCTCGCTTTCTCCCTGTTGAGATTCCGAAAATCACAAAACACAACAGGGAAATGTCTCGTTTTCTCACTGTTGAGATTCCAAAAAAGCACAATTCAAACAGGAGATCTCCCAAATTCCAGCCTGTTGAAAAAACCACAAGATGTATTTCCAACAGGAGCAAACGCAGAGCAAGAACAAAGAATGCCGCTTGCGACATTCTCGCGCTAGGCGCGGTATTGCGAAGCAATTATCTACCATTCCGCGAGCTGCGCATCCATAGCGGAGCGCTTTTTATTTGATAGAATTTCAGAAAAATATCTATTAAATAAAAAAGGCACAGCCTTTCAGCCATGCCTCCGCATATTTTCTTCTATAGGACAATACTCTATCCCAATACAACATCTGATCCTCAAATACAGAACAGTTTATCCGAATATAACAACCGCTTTTCAAGACGCAACAGTCGCATATCATCCTCAAGCTCAGTCTTTCTTCAGATAGATCAGGTGGTAGGCAGCTCCGACGCAGATGCCTCCGCCTACGATATTGCCCAGTGTAACAGGGATTAGGTTTGTAACAAAAAATCCGATCAAAGACAATCCCTCTCCTGAAATGCCATGGACATAGGATGCCAAAAATCCCGCGGGAATAAAGTACATATTGGCAACACAGTGCTCAAAACCGCAAATTATAAACAGCATTACAGGAAGCCAAAGAGCAAACACCTTGCCGGCAAGCTCATCTGCTGCAAAAGAGCACCAAACAGCCATGCAAACAAGAACATTGCAAAGAATACCTCTCAAAAAAGCATCTCCGAATGAAATTGAAGACTTGGTGACAGCCGTGTTGACTACCTGCGCGGCGAGATTTCCGTCGTTAAAAGAATATATGTGACTGAAAGCAGCAAGCGCCGCAATCAGAAAACCTCCGACCATATTGCCGAAGTAGACTATTATCCAGTTTCTGAGCATTCCTTTTACTGTAGCCTTCTTGGATAAAACAGGAATTGTGATAAGGCAGTTACCGGTAAAAAGCTCTGCTCCACCTACAAGCACCATAAACAGGCCAATAGGGAACACAACTGAACTGATAACCCTTCCTGTTGACGGATCGGGTGCGCAGCTTGATGCTATCTGGCTTCCGAGACCTCCCAGAGCAATGAATGCGCCGGCAAGTATGGCAAGCACAAATGTCTGCAAGAGCTTACCTTCTGTCTTCCCCTTTCCCACAACTTCATACTTAGATGCGATTTCTGCAGGTGATTTCATATTAACTTTCCCCCTCTGACAAAATAACTTTTTTCATAATTGACTATCTGATTATAGCATCCTTACATCATCTTGCAACCACCTGATAGATACTTACTGAAGGACTGTGGGGACGTCCGTTATTTCCGTTACAGGTCACCTTATAAGTTTGATCTTCTGTGAGCTTATATCCGAGCGCTGCAAGCTCATCATCAATGCCAGCACTGCCGAAAGCGCAATACTTACGATTTTTTTCTTCATCTCTAAACTCTCCTCCCTAAATAAAAGAATAAAAATCCTATTTGAGTTTAGGGAAACTATAATCATTTTATATATACCGTTAATCGCAGGAATACTCTTGCAGTGATTTAATGTTTCCGCATCCTCCCATTTTCACTTCACTGATTCCTTGAGCTGCTGCCTTAGCTGCAGCAACAGTGGTTATGTATGGAATGCGAGCCTTGATCGCTGCTCGGCGAAGGTAAGCATCATCGTACTTTGCACCTTTTCCGATAGGAGTATTTATAACAAGCTGTACATCGCCGTTCTTTATGAGATCTTCGACGTTTGGCCTTCCGCCCTCATAGTTCTTGAGAATTCTTGTTGACTCAAGGCCTGCAGCGGTAATGATATCATAGGTCTTACCTGTTGCGTAGATCTTAAAGTTCTCCTTAATGAATGCCCCTGCTATCTCAGCTGCGTACGGCTTATCCTCATCATTAAGCGAAATGAGAACGGCTCCTTCTAACGGAAGTGCTGCATTAGCAGCTTCCTCTGCCTTGAAGAATGCTTCACCGGGAGTTTTGGCCAGTCCAAGTACCTCACCTGTAGAACGCATTTCAGGTCCGAGAACCGGATCAACCTCAGGGAACATATTGAAGGGGAATACAGCCTCTTTTACGCCATAATACTCCGGTTCAGTAGTCTTCTTGTTATCAATAAGTTCCTGCACAGGTGACTTTCTTCCTGTAAGAGATGCAGTAATGATATCTGTAGCAATAGGCACCATCTTTATTCCGCATACCTTTGATACCAGAGGCACCGTTCTTGATGCACGCGGATTTGCTTCAAGCACATACACAGTATCATCCTCAATCGCATACTGCATATTCATAAGTCCTACGACATTCATTTCTACAGCAATCTTACGTGTATATTCCTCAATAGTCTTTAAGTGCTTCTCGGATATATGCTTTGAAGGCACAATGCATGCCGAATCTCCTGAATGAATACCTGCCAATTCGATATGCTCCATAACAGCAGGAACAAATGCCCTCTCACCATCGCTGATGGCATCTGCTTCGCACTCAAGTGCATTATGTAAAAATCTGTCTATCAGGATCGGCCTGTCGGGAGTCACACCTACAGCGGCCTTCATGTAGCCTTCCATGCTCTCCTCATCCCTTACGATTTCCATTCCTCTTCCACCAAGAACGAAGGAAGGACGAACCATTACAGGATAACCAATTCTTGCAGCTATCTCTTTTGCTCCTTCAACATCAGAAGCCATTCCTGACTCAGCCATGGGAATATCCAGCTTCTCCATCATCATACGGAACTGATCTCTGTCCTCTGCAAGATCAATAACCTCGGGAGTTGTTCCAAGAATATTCACGCCCTCTTCCTTAAGTTTTGCAGCAAGATTAAGAGGCGTCTGTCCGCCAAACTGCGCAATTACGCCTACAGGCTTTTCTTTTCTGTATATCTGAAGAACATCCTCCAAAGTCAAAGGCTCAAAATACAAAGTATCTGAGGTGTCATAATCAGTAGAAACCGTCTCCGGATTGCAGTTAACAATGATAGTCTCAAAGCCGAGTTTTTTAAGCGCAAGGGCCGCATGAACGCAGCAGTAGTCAAACTCTATACCCTGTCCGATTCTGTTGGGACCGCCGCCAAGGATCATAATCTTCTTTGCACCGGCTGCAGAGTCTCCCTTTGGATTCTCAAGCTTTACATCTGCCTTGTATGTTGAATAATAGTAAGCAGCGCCGTCCGTTCCATATACGTGAACGCCATCCCACTTTTCTATAAGACCATACTCATCTCTCTTATTTCTGATATCATCCTCAGAGACACCAAGAAGTCCCGATAAATACTTATCTGCAAAGCCGTCTTCTTTAGCCTTGATAAGGATTTCTTTAGTAGGAACGCTGCCCTTAAACTCCTTGACAATAGCTGTCTCTTCGTCTACAAGCTCTTTTATCTCATTGAGGAAATAATGCTTAACTTTGGTTATGTCGAATATCTCATCAACTGTAATCCCCTTCTTGAAGGCTTCATATATAAGAAAATATCTCTCGGAGGAAGCATCCTTCAAAAGATGCAAAAGTTCTTCCTTATCCATCTCCTCATATTTCTTCACATTTCCAAGACCGTATCTTCCCTTCTCAAGAGATCTTATAGCCTTCTGGAAAGCCTCCTTGAAGTTCTTACCGATAGACATAACTTCGCCCACAGCTCTCATCTGTGTGCCAAGCTTATCCTCTACTCCATGGAATTTCTCAAATGCCCAACGGGCAAACTTAACTACAACATAATCCCCGTTAGGAACATATTTATCAAGAGTTCCAAACTTTGAATCCGGAAGCTCAGCTAAGGTAAGTCCCGTTGCAAGCTTAGCCGATACCAGAGCAATCGGGAATCCTGTTGCCTTACTTGCAAGAGCCGAGGATCTTGATGTACGGGGATTAATCTCGATAACAACAATTCTTCCTGTCTTAGGATCGTGCGCGAACTGTACATTAGTTCCACCAATGACGCCGATATGCTCGACAATCTTATATGCCTGACGCTGAAGCTCTTTCTGCAGATTTTCATCTATTGTGAGCATAGGTGCTGTACAGAAAGAATCACCTGTGTGAACACCTACAGGATCAACATTCTCGATAAAGCATACGGTGATCATGTTGTTATCCTTATCTCTTACTACCTCAAGCTCCAACTCCTCCCAGCCAAGGATTGATTCCTCAACCAGAACCTGATGGATAATGGATGCAGCAAGACCTCTTGCACAGACGGTTTGCAGTTCTTCTTTATTGTAAACCAGACCGCCACCGGCGCCGCCCATTGTATAAGCAGGTCTGAGAACGACAGGATACCCAAGTTCATCCGCTTCCGCCAGTGCTTCCTCTATGCTGTAGCAGGCCTTGGATCTCGCCATCTCAATACCCAGCATATCCATAGTTTTCTTAAACTCAGTTCTATCCTCGCCTCTCTCGATAGCATCAACCTGAACACCAATGACCTTAACACCATACTTATCAAGAACACCGGCTTTATACAATTCTGAACACAAATTAAGACCAGACTGTCCTCCCAAATTGGGCAAAAGGGCATCCGGTCTTTCTTTTTCAATTACAGCCGCTACACGTTCCACATTTAAAGGTTCAATATAAGTCCTGTCAGCCATCTCCGGATCAGTCATAATTGTAGCCGGATTGGAATTAACAAGAACAATTTCATATCCAAGGCTTCTAAGTGCCTTACAAGCCTGAGTTCCCGAATAGTCAAATTCACAGGCCTGTCCGATAACGATAGGACCTGAACCTATGATAAGTACCTTGTGAATATCATTTCTCTGTGCCATTTTTTCCTCCATCAAAAAACTCGCAAAAATTTATCAGCCAAATTTCCATCAGAAATCATAATAACATAAAATGGCACCGGAAAATTGATGTTTATTAACAACTTTTTGCTCACATCTAAATTTACTTTCTTTCCATTATCATACACTCCGGCATTTCCTTGACACCTCTTGCACGGCAAACCACCGAAGTAAATCCGGTGTAGGATAACGGATTGCCTGAAATATCTGTGACTGTACAACCGGCCTCCTTCGCAATCAGCGCTGCGGCAGCGTAATCCCACAGCTGTATCTTTAGTTCAAAGTAAAGATTACATCTGCCAAGAGCCACGCAGCACATATCCCATGCCGCTGTTCCGGATCGTCTAAGATCCACACACATAGGAAGTAGATTCTTCGCTATGTCAAAGGTCTTTTCCTGAAGCTCAGTATAATACGGCGCTGTTCCAAATACTGCCAAAGACTCTGAAAGAGGCGTGTCTGCAGACATTATCTTCTCGCCATTCATATACGCACCTTTGCCAGCTTCTGCGCTGAACATCATATCGTCATAGGGATTGTATACTACTCCAATAAATGGCTTTCCATCTTTTAAAAGAGCTATCGAAACCACTGATGGTCTGTACGCATAGATGAAATTGGAAGTCCCGTCAATAGGATCCAGCACAAAGCAGTATCCTTCTTTCATCTTGGCTGTGAAAACGTCCTGTCCGTCTTCTTCACCCAGAAACTCTGCTTCAGGAAGTATGGCTTTCAGCTTTTTTATCAAGAAGCTCTGAATCTTCTCATCTGTCTCAGTACAGAAATTGGCATGTCCTGACTTTTCCATGATCTTAGGTCGTTCTGCAGTTGTCATGATCTCGCCGGCTTCTTTTGCTATAGCTTTTATCTCTTCAATAATCACCACATGCTCCTTTAAAAAATTCGTCATCGCTTATACCCACAGTCTGTCTTCTCAGGTCCATCAACACCGGATTCATAGTGAGCTCTGAATTCCATGTTTATCTCACGGATTTCTTTTTTGCCATCAATATAATCCCGGTACATTTCTGCAAGACCGGACATGCATCCATCGCATGAACCGCTAATATTCCCTATGGATTCTGCCACTATCTGCTCTCTTTGCTCCCTTGTTGTATCTTTTATAAGTATTGAATCTATCATGTTCATTATTCCTCTCTCTGCTCCGCAAGATATATACCCCAGTCCTTAAAGTCTTCAGGTATATCATACACCGACTTTCCGTCTTCATCATACCGAACGCAGACTCCGGGATTGTCCTTGGAGATCACATCCCAAGCTGTAACAAGATTATCAACTCTTTCTATCTTATGCTCTTCCAGAAAACCATCAAAGCTGCTTATATCCTTGCTGTATATCCGGAGAATATTGTAATTCCCGAACATTATCTCATCTGCACTCTTATGACCACCGAAGCCAAATGAGACGAGTCCGTCATTATAAAGAATATTGCCTATTTCTTCAAGGATAACTTCAGCCTCATCTCCTGAACAACCATCAATGTAATAAACATCTTTATGAAACGAATCAACCACGCCGGGTTTTACTTCGAGCTCATCATCTGCATTTGCCGGAAGTTCAAGTATAAAGAACAATGGCTCATCATGTATTTCTATAAAATGGATCAGCACATCTTTTATCTTATCTATGCTAACATTTGCAGTAATGTAGTTTTCGCTGACTTCATATCCTTCATGTAAAACTGTATCCAATGAAATCTTGCAGCCCTTTTTCAATCTTAGTATCTCTGCCATATTATCTCTTCTCCCGAATGTACATATTCAAGCCGGTCGCCCATATTCTTCTTCATTTCTTCATATGCTGGTACTCCGGTGCAATGACAGGTATAAAACCTTGTAGGGTACTTGCGTATCTATACCTGTCACCTACTGCCGCCCTTCCATCATCTGCGTAGTATTCTCCGCCTGCAGATTTTTGCATATAAATGGCAGCCTTGTTATTAATCTCTGCAAAAGGCAGTATTCCTCCTGAGTGATCATAATGACCGTGACTCAGTATAACCGTATCTACAGCCTTCAGATCAACTCCCAGAATCCCGGCATTATGAATAGAACTATCCGTCTGCCCAAGATCCAATAACGCTTTGTGTTTTTCAGTCTCGATGTAAAAAGACAGACCATGCTCGTTTACGCACTCTGACCTACCCTCTGTGTTTTCAATCAGATTTATTATTCTCATGCTACTGCTCCATTCCAAATGACACTGTAATTCTTGTTCCGATTTCCTGACGGGAAAGAACTTCCACCGTGCCCTTATGTGCGTCTATGATCCATTTGGCAATAGAAAGGCCAAGGCCTGAGCCTCCTGAAGAAGAGTTTCTTGCCTTGTCTGAGCGGTAGAAACGCTCAAAGATGTGGCTGAGTTCTTCGCCTGCGATACCTATGCCTTCATCCTGAACAACGTAGGAAACGCTATCCGCTGTCTTTTTTACGGAAAGCTTTATATTGTTGCCTTTAGGGGAGTACTTGGCGGAATTCTGAACAAAGATCCTGACAGACTGCTTGATCATTGCCTGATCTGCGTTTATAAATGCGTCATCAGCACCATCAAAAAGATATTTGTGATCAGAATCTATCATGCTTGACTCTTCCCAGACTTCTCTCATGACTTCAGAGAGGTCAATCTTTTCCATAGTAAGTTTCTGTCTGCCGTTGTCTCCTCTTGCCAGGAAAAGAAGCTGGTCGATGAGTTCTTTCATGTTCTCGGACTCATTCTTGATGGCGGTAATGGATTCCTCCAGGACAGCGGGATCATCTTTTCCCCAGCGGTCAAGCATGTTGGCATAGCCCTGAATCACGGCTATCGGAGTGCGAAGCTCATGGGAAGCATCGTCCACAAATCTTGTCTGCTGCTTTCTTGCTTCCTGCATTCTGTACAGTAGGTTGTTAAGAGCGGCTTCTATGCTGGCAAGGTCCTGATCTCCGGTGAATATCCTCGCTCCGTTGCTGTCGGCGGGAACTTTCAAAATAGCTTCTTCAAGTTCTTCAAACTTGGTTGTATCAAGAGGAACTTCACTGATAGCCTCAGCCTTTAAAGCCAGCTCGTTCAAGGGTTTGAGCTGCCTTCTGATCCTGGATGTATGGGAAAAAGAGCCAAGAAGATTAAGAAGCTGATATGCGATAATTGCAGCAAGTATAATGCCGATAAATTGGATGTACTGCTGCATTGGGAAACTATAAGAGCCTGCATCGGTAAAGAGGTTAAGAACCATGTTTTTGTAACCTTCGCCGCTTAAGGTAAATTTTGTGACAGTCTCCTCTTCAGGAATTGACTTGCAGCTGTTGTATCCGAACACACCAAAAGAAACCGTGAGAATCAAAAGATCCACGGTAAAAAAAGCTTTCAGTTTATTAAACCAGAAAGCTGTATTTATGCCTCTTGCAATTGATGATGTACGGTTGCTTACATTATTCATGCTTGGCCTTCTTTGATAACGTATCCGACACCCCTTACTGTCCGGATAAGCTTGATGCCGTATTTGTCATCTATCTTGGTTCTCAGATGTCTGACATAAACATCTACAACGTTGGTCTCTCCATCGTAGTCATAGCCCCATATCTCGCCTATAAGTCGTTCTCTGTCCAGGACTATGTTACAGTTTTCCATAAGGATTCTGAGTAGTTCAAACTCGTAATTGGTAAGCTCAACAGGATTACCCTTGGCGCTGACTTCGTGTCTGTCCAAGTCAATCATGACATCGTTTATTGTAATCTGTCTTGTAGCTGCAGCAGCGGAGCCGCTTTTTCTTTTGAGGGCTACCCTGATACGCGCCAGAAGCTCTTCAATGGCAAAGGGCTTAGTTATATAGTCATCTGCTCCGGCATCAAGACCTGATACTTTGTCCATTACTGCGTCTCTTGCAGTGACGAGGATTACAGGCGTATCTTTTTTTGCCCTGATTCTTCTAAGTACTTCAAAGCCATTGATGCCCGGCAACATAACGTCTAACAGGATCAGATCATAGTCATTGGAAAGAGCCATATCAAGTCCGCTTCTTCCGTCCTCGGCCTTATCCACGGAGTTTCCTTCGTGGATAAGCTCGAGTTCAACAAAACGTGCCAGTTGTGCTTCATCTTCTACGATCAGTATTTTACTCATTATTTTTTCTCATCATCCTTTTTAAATTCTTTTTTGATGTTCTCAGCGGTCTGAGATGCCTTATCGCAAACGTCGTTAACGTCTAAAACGACTTTGTCTACACCGGTGAAATTATAGCTAATTCCAAAGAAGAGGCCGATAACGATAAGTGGAACCGTAACCCAGAAGAATCCAAGTATAAGAAGTATCAGCACAAGAAGAGGAACACTTGCTACCTTCTTGGCATCCTTGTTAATGCAGAAGTCGATATCAAGGCTCTTTTTGAAGATCATTCTAAAGAAATCAGCCAGTCTCCTGCAGCCTTCCTTGAAATTATTCTTGTTGCAATCATCTTCGTACTGCTTCTGAGCGATCTCGAACTTCTTTACATTCTCCATATCCTGACTTGCTCCTGCTGTGTAAACGCCGTCCTTAGGCTGCTCTGCCTTGCCCTGACGCTCAAGTGCAAGAACCGCATCCAGCATGTCATAATTGTTCTCCTCGAGAGCCTTCTTGGCTTCATCATAAGATACTCCGGTCTTCTCTCTGAGCAATTCAATCTTTTCTATGTTTTCCATAATTATTACCATCCTTTCAGATATTCATTTGTTGTTTCATTTGATATCTGAAATGATACACACTCTAGATTAATATAAGATTTTTGGAAGATTAAAATCAGATTAAAATTTGTACAACCGCGCAAGTTCGATATGTTTAATCTCATCCTGTGAAACAACATCAAATTCTCTCTATTATCTTTAATGCAACCAATAACTTATCCAGATTATGGTTTGCATCAGAAAGTGCATCTATTGTGTAATCACCTTCAACCAGTACATCTCCGGCTGCCAGAAAATCGTATAACTCATATCCGTAAAAATCGCACACTGCCTGCACTCCGGCAACTTCCATTTCTACAGCAACTCTCATTTTTGTTCTCCTCCCATGGCATTCTCCTATCTCCATTATCTTTTTCCTATTTTTCGTTATTGCTCATACTATTAAATCTTTTCAGTGCGTTTGTCATCTCATTTGCTTCCTCTTTTGAAAGAATATATGAAGTGACAGAAGCCAAGAAATAAACTCCCGCTACGCTAAGTCCTACACTAATTCCACCTTTTACAGAAAGAGTGAACCAGTCAAAAAGCACTCCGAGAGTCATTATGATGACGCAAAGCGCCAGATAGTGCCCAAAGAAAAGAATAACTCTCATCGGCATACCTATAGGTTTTTTGGGATTGATTGAAAAAAATACAGTTGTAACAACAGAGGTCAAAAAGCTCGCACAGAAAATCTGCGGGAAGATCTCTATCCAGATAGATTCCTCACTTAATACATTTAACCAGACAATAACCATAATTCCGGTATTTATTATAAGAAACCATTTAAAAAATTCGCCAAGAAATGTTTTCATAGTTAAATCAACTGCCTCCGTCTCACTTTCCTATACCAAGCTTTTTCTTAAGTTCAGGTACATAGCCTCTTGAAATTATGATATTCTCTCCGTTTTTCAGACTTGCAATAAATCTACCGTTAAATTCCGGGCTTAAGTGATCGATCGCTTTTATATTGACAATGGCATTCTTGGATATTCGCAAAAAAGAAGACTCCGAAAAAAGCTCCTCTATCTCAAAGAGCTTCTTCCTTGTCTCGAAACAGTTGTCTTTTGTGTATGCGAAAACGTGGTTGTCTGTGGCATCGAAATACAAAATGTCTTTTGTCTGGATCATTCTGATGCTTTCGTCTGCGTAAACCGGCATAGTTTCCTTACTAACACCATCCTTAAGTCTGCGAATAGTTTTCAGAACTTCGTCGCTTAATTCTGCCATCTTTATTATGATTTCGTCTTCTTCACCGAGTGCCGGCGTTTCAATAGTGATTTTCATTATCTATCTTTCTTTTTGCTAAGTGACAAACAGATTGTTGATAGTAGTATAAAAAACCCACCTATAGCAATAAGTATACCTACTTTTCCAATGTCAGACAATTGGCTGTTTCCAAAGAAAAGATCCATTCCCATGGTGCGGTCAACTTCCGAGCGAATACTTTCGGGCATTCCGTCAAACAGTGTATTTTCCACAGAACCGAGCATTACTTTTCTAAAGAGCGAAGATCCATAAATAAACGGGAAGCACTTTACAATCTTTTGCATTGTTTCGCTCATTGATCCGACAGGGAAGTAAATCCCGCCAAGGAAGCCTGCAAGTGTGCCAAGGATGATTCCTATTCCGCTCCACGCACTCTGGCTTTTTATTATTGAAGCAAGCAAAAACATGATAGCAGAATAAACAAATGTGTTGAGCATTGTGAGTAGGATCAACCTGATCTGTGTTTCGAAAGAAAGAATTTCGATACCTTTTGTAAGCCCGATTATCTCTGTGAAAACAAATGTGATTATGCTCATTATCACGCCTGCAAGCCATGCTCCGGAAACATAGCCCAGAACAAATACCGGTCTTTTTACAGGCATTACCAGCAATGAATTCAAGCGGTTTCCGGTCCTGTCTTTAATCATGGTAGCGAAAAATGCGTATGTAACGGTAGCTGCATTGATCGTCATTATTCCGGCGCATGTCCACAGAAAACTAAAACTTTTTACAGTGCTTTCATCATCAGCTCCACCTCTTCCCGGAACAAGTTTTATGGCATCCAAAAGTTCCCTGTTATTTAAATCTCCAATAAAAAACACCATAAGCGCTATGACTATTATCATTGAAAGCAGCGAGAAAAAAACTGCCGAGTAATCTCTAAAGTACAGACCTAAATTTCTTTTATTTATCGCAAGAAAGCTTCTCATTTTTCTATCCTCCTTAGTATCCTATGCTTAAATCCTACTTATCCCAGTAGGTCACGCTGTTCCTAAGCCGTTAGTTACATTTAAAAATACATCATCCATTTTCCCCTGGATTATCTCAAACCCATCGATAATTCCTTTCAGCATGCTTGCGATTTCCGCAGCTGCAAATGGATTCTTTGATTCAATGCATCCACCGTAAGAAGTAGTGATTAGGCTTTCTTTTCCTACAACATCAAGAACCTTATTCAGCTTGTTTTCCGTAAAATAAAGCTTCAGGCTGTCCTTTGCAAATTTTTCTTTTAACTCAAAAGGTGTACCTTCCGCAAGCTTTTTTCCCTTATTGATGATTATGATATTATCTGCTGCCTGAGCCTCTTCCATGTAGTGTGTTGTGAGAAATACTGTCATATCTGTGTTGGCTCTTAGCATCTCAACCGCATCCCAGACATCTACTCTAGTTGCCGGATCCAGTCCAGTGGTAGGTTCATCCAGAAAAAGTATTCGCGGAGAATGCATTAGCGCAAATGCAATTTCGCATCGTCTTTTCTGTCCGCCCGACAGAACTCTGTAACGTTTGTCCATTATGTCCGAGAGTTTCAATATGTCTGAAAGATCTGACAAACGGTTTCTTATGGTTTCGTTATCAAGGCCAAGCATTTTTGATCTTGTAGCAATGTTTTCTTTCACTGTGAAAAGGTCATCAAGAACATTTGACTGATATACCACACCGATTGTCTTTCTGATTTCCATATCTTCTTTTCCAAGCTTATAGCCGCAAAGATATGCATCACCTGAATCCGGTGTAAGTATCGTTGATAACATGTTTACTGTGGTAGATTTTCCCGCTCCGTTAACACCGAGAAATCCAACAAAGTCGCCCTGTTTTATTTCAAATCCGAGATTATCTACGGCATAGAATTTACCGTATCTTTTTGTAAGATTTTTGATTTCGATTGAATTCATTTGCGTTCCCTATCCTTTCCTTCGTTATCTTCTAACCGGATAATAAGGGATTATTAGCAAATGAAAAACAGATTTGCATGTAAGTTGTATTTTTTGAGGGGTAAGATGCAAATCCCCCTAGTCATAGCTTTATTTAGAATTTTGAATACGTTTGAACCGCTTATTCCTCAGATTTTTAGTCTACGTACTCATCCTCTGAAGCCCTACTTCATACTGTCACACTGCACATGCACGTCCAATGACATCCCATGATGTCCAATGGATTTGTATTAATTTCGGTGCACTTTTGTATTATATAGGACGTCTACGGATGCTGGCGGTCATGTGCAGAAAACCGTGTTAATTTAAACTCTTTAACGTCGGGAAGTGAAAGGCGCCGCACAAGCCCCGTAGGGGGATAAAAAATTACAGATTCACTAGGCTCGTCAGAACCTCGCTAACTGCTCTACACAAAAAGAAACACTGTATTCGAAACAGCGTTTCCCTTTTATTATCCAATATTATTTTTCAAGTAAATAACTAATGATCATAAGTATCCATAAATGGACAGGGTAGGCAACGTAGAACAGGTACTTGGTGAATTTGGTGTTCTTGCCTCTTTCTCCGTTATACATAAGTATGAACGGAACAACCAGAAACATACCCCACTCGTTTGAAAAACACATATAAGAATATAGTGATATATTTCCTGTATTTCCCATTAAGTTATTGGAAAGCGACTTTATAAACAAAATGATGCACCAAGCACATATTCCGAGACACTGCCATTTTTTCCTTCCATGGAACCACCATACGATCACGGTGATCGGCAACAAGTAAAATCCACCTTCTGAAGCAAGACTTAAAAACGCTATGATGATTGCAAGGAAAACATTCAGAATAGTGTTCTTTTTATACTTTATATTTTCCATACACCAAACCAAAGCAAACATCCATGCAAGTGTAAGGAAAATATTATTGCCTTGCGTCAACGAAGAAAAGCTGTATTCCCCGGTTATATAATCAACATTATGGAAAGAATAATTTATGATCACCTTTCCGATAAGCATTATAAATGCCGCCGCAAAGAGCCTTAGCAAAAATTTCTTTCGACTCCTCGTATGATAGAAGCCGTCTATCATCAAGTACAGAAACAACGGCGAAACAATTCTTGTAACTACAGAAATCCACTGCGGTGTGTGTGTGTAACACCATAAAATATATGTATGAACATGATCTACTATCATGAGTAACAATGCTATTAACTTAAGTCTATATGCATCTAATCCTCTTTCCACTCTCTCCTCCTTTGTGTTCATAAAAGTAAATATACGGACTCAATCAAGGTTGAGCTCCTACTGTACTATACAACTAGTACAATAATACAGTAATCCGAATTCTAGGATTTGTCAATACTATCTCTACACGAAAAATGGTTTCAAGAACTAATGCTTCTAATAGCTCTCAAAACCATTTAATCTACATCTTTATTTATTCTTGTTATATATTGTCCAAAGCCCTTTCATAAGCAGATCCGGATCTCTTATAACATCCGCGTCGATCCACTTTGCTACTACTTCCGACAATCCTCCGGTCAGGACAACCTTGAGGTCATCAAAACCATATTCTTTGGCAACTCTGTCTATGAGCCCCGTAAGCATGATCCCTGTGCCCGCCACAGCACCCGCGATCATATTTGATTCGGTATCGGTTCCAAGAAACTTATCCGTCTCACGTGCCGACAACTGTGGAAGTTTCGAAGTTCTCTGTGCCTCAGCATCGAGGGAAAGCTGAACTCCTGGGCATATCACTCCGCCCACGAGCGCAGCCCGCTCATCCGCAACTGTTATTGTTGTACACGTTCCAAGATCACATACCATTACAGGACATCCATATTCGGAGACCGCGGCCGAAAGATCCGCTACTCTGTCAAAACCAAGGCAGGACGTATCATAATTTGATACATCTATTCCTGTGTTCATTGTGGTGTTTGGAATCATAGTATCTTTGCCGGTTATCTTCTTCAGCGCTCCCGCTACCTTATCCGTCATCTCTGAAACGACGCTGGATAAGACTGAGCCGTCAAAAGATTCGCCATCCAATCCCGCCTTGCTCAACAGCTTTTCAAAACCTTCTCTGATTTCTTTTTCTCCAAAACCTCTGTCTGACCTCAGTCTCCCGATGTCTCTGTAACCGGATCCGTCAAACGCTCCTACAACAATATTCGAGTTGCCGATATCCACAGCCAGAACTCTGCTCATAAAACTCGCCTTCTCTATTATGCTCTACGAAGCGCTTTGGAAAGTACCATCGCAAGTGTACCTCCCAAAAGGCATCCGACAACAGCCTCAATTGTAGCCTGAAAGCCTACCATTCCGATAACGAACGCAAGAGGTGTTGTTGCATTGTAATTTGCAGCAAGGCCTTTTACATAATCAGTATTGAAATAGAACAAGCAAAGTGAACCCATGAAAAATACCGTGTTAAGAAGCGGCATAAGGGCACCTGTTATATAGTAGGAAGCCGTTTTAAGCTTTCCCTTGTGTATCAACTTGTATACAAAAGAAGTAACCGCCGCATCAAGGACTCTGGCAACAATTGCAGTAACAAAAACTCCGAAAGGGTTAATGTTAAAGAGTGTTGAAAGAAGTCCACTGGATCCGTTGAGCGCACCGATAAAGCTGTTGATACCAAATGCAAGTCCGCAAATGATTCCTGCAAGAGGTCCGATAAGCATAGATGCAAGCGCAACCGGAACGGTCACTATTGAAATCTTAAGTAAAGGTGTGGGAATCGTGCCTAAAAAAGTGTTACCCATTATGATGGTAACGGCAACAAGAAGTGCAGTCTCTACCATGTACTGCGTTTTTTTGCTCAGTCCGCCTAACTGCTCAGTCTTACGGCTAAGTGATGATGTACTATCCATTATAAAATTCTCCTTAAAAACAATGCTACGATTTTGGACCATCCAAATACCGTGCACAATAAATATAACACAGAAAGATATTTTTTCAAGTGAATTTCATTTCCTTTACATACTTCGCAAAATAGATGTATACTCAAAACGAATTTTGAGAAAAAACTGTACACATTGTGATCGGAGATAACATGTTAAAGGGAAAAAATGTAATTCTTGGTGTAACAGGCGGAATTGCCGCATACAAGGCAGCAGACCTTGCTTCAAAGCTTGTGAAAGCGCACGCAAATGTAGACGTGATCATGACTGAAAATGCTACGGAGTTCATAACCCCGCTTACTTTTGAAGCACTTACGCATACAAGGTGCATTACAGGCACATTTGAGAGGAATCACCCTATGAAAGTCGAGCACATCTCACTTGCAGATAAGAGTGACGTCCTTGTTATCGCACCCGCAACAGCCAACTGCATCGCAAAGCTCGCAAACGGGATCGCAGATGACATGCTTACGACCACCGCTCTTGCATGCACTTGCACTAAGATCATCGCTCCCGCAATGAACACCAAAATGTTTGAAAATCCCATCACACAGAAAAACATAGAGACATTAGAAAGCTACGGCTACATCGTAATAACTCCGGGCGAGGGCTTCCTTGCCTGCGGCACCGTCGGAAAAGGAAGAATGGAAGAACCCGCCAAAATCCTCGAAGAAATCTTGTATCACATAGCTTGTCCCAAGGACATGGAAGGCATCAATGTTCTCGTAACCGCAGGTCCCACTTGCGAATCCATAGATCCCGTCCGCTATATCACCAATCACTCTTCGGGAAAAATGGGCTACGCCATTGCAAGGGCTGCTGCCTACAGAGGCGCCAATGTAACTCTCGTTTCAGGAAAGACCAACCTTGAAGTGCCCTCTCACCTTGACTTTGTCAGCATCACATCCGCAAAAGACATGTACGATGCCGTCACAGAAAGAGCAGGCAATCAGGACATCATCATCAAAGCTGCTGCCGTTGCGGACTACACTCCCGCAAACTATGCAGATGACAAGATAAAAAAGAGCGCACAGAGCGGCGATCTATCCATTCCTTTAAAGCCTACGGATGACATTCTGGCAACTCTTGGAAACAACAAGAAAAAAGGCCAGATTCTGTGCGGTTTTTCTATGGAAACAAAGGATCTTCTGGAGAATTCCAGAAAGAAGCTCAAGAAGAAAAATCTTGATATGATCTGCGCCAACAACCTTAAAGTCGAAGGCGCAGGTTTTGAAGTCGATACCAACGTATTGACGCTTATAACAGATTCTTTTGAAAAAGAACTCGGAATTATGAGCAAGGCAGAAGCTGCAGACGTACTGCTGTCGGAACTTCTTGCGCTCAGAAAATGATCACTCTCCGAACTTCTGCTTATTTTCTTCGGTATATCCAAATACAGCATTGGAACATTTTGCCTTAAGTATCGAAAGCACGCGGTCTATTGTTGCAACGCCGTTTTCATTGCTCGGAAGGCCGATAAGATTGCATGTTCCGACTTGGCTGCCGTATACTTTGACACCGCAATTGGTAACTTTTCCAGCCATAGCATAGTTGGCAGGATATATCCATTTTATTTCGCTGTACTTGGCAAAAAATACCGAATTCTCCTTGGCAGAAGAATCTTTATATGCCGATAACGAATAGAACATCACAATAAAATTCTCTGTCAGTATCAGATTCTGTGGGAATCTTTCACAGTTGCCGCTCGACAGTTCTTTTTCAAGCATGGCATATTCCGAATCGCTGAAATGTCTCAGGCAATTGATCATATGTCTGCATCTTGCAAGACCACTGAATCCGAATATCGCAAAACATATGATAAAGATTGCGGATACACCCATAAATTCTCTTATCTTTTTAAGCGGAATACCTACTCCCGCATATTCCTCGTCTACATTAAGGACATATTTTCCAAAATTGGAATCATAATCACTTAAGTCATAAGACGTACCAAGGACTGAATTTATATCGCCTATCAGGTCCCCTTTAACCTCCGGATCGGGTTCCTGAAGAAATCCATAGAGAGTATAACTTCCTTTTCCCTCAATTTCACTTTTTATCTTAGAAAAGCTCTTCGAATCAATGATCGCAACATAATACTCATCATTATGCTTCACAAGGTAATATGCTTCTCCTTCAGTAGAATACAGCATGCGCGGAACGCTATCCGTTGAGATAGTTGCCGTCTTATTCTCTTTTGCATTAACCATTGCTTCATGACCGGAAATATCATATTGAGCTTTCCTTACATCCGCAGCACCGTTTGCGTTTGCATATGAAGTATAAGCATACAAACCTGCCGGAATAACCAAGAGAAGAACAAACGGAACAAGAAACAGCGCCGCCATCCTTCTAAGCTTGTTGTAATTCCTTTTTATCTCGGGATCGGTTATTCTTTTCTTCGCCTCCTTATATGAGACAAGTTCAATTTTCTCCGCTTCAATAACCGCTCCCGACTCTTTCGTATTATCTTTTAGCGAAGCCAAAAACATCATCACAAGCCCCGCCAAGCCTATAAGTCCCATAATTCCGAAAACTATGGCATCATGCTTTATCATTCCGCCTTCGTCATAATCAAGGAGCACGTCTCTGATAACAAAATCGTCCTCAGTTATACCCATTTCCTCGATAGTCTGGGTATACATAGTAAGTAGTTCGCCCTCCATATGTCTGACTTTTACCGTTCCTTTAAAAGTATCTTTGGTAAAATAATCGGTTTCTCCGTTTACATACGCCCACGTTTCATCCGCTATTCTGTCAAATTCTTTTTTGTCCTTTTCGCCGTCCACCTCCGCAGCCGCAAGAGAATCATCGCTCAGCCAGACAATAAAATAGGCTTCCTTCTCGTCATTGCCTTCAGTCATGCTTGCAAAGCGCCCCAGGGAAGCGTCTATATCCGTATCGTAATATTCAAAATCAGCATCATCTATATCACCTTTTATAAGAACATCTGTCAGATTCTCGTGACCGCCGGTGAACTCATTGACGATATTTTTCCACTCGGAGGCAAAATACCATGCGCCGAACAAAAATAATGCTCCAAAAATAACATAGAGTAAAATACGATTCTGCTTCTCACTCTTTTTCATTTTCATAACTCCCTTTTTACTTGGTGAATATGTCTAAAAAACTTTGAGCATCAACCGTTCTTGTTAAGAAACGGTCTTGCAAAATGAACGTTAAAGAACTCGATAAGAGGTCCCATAAAGAAAGCCGTTATTATGGTACCAACTCCCACGATCGTGGGTATTTCCGGAACACTGCCACCTGCTGCAAGAAAAAGAACAGTTCCTATAATCACGCAGCATATGTCCGTGATTATCCTCACATACTGAAACTTTCCTTTTTTCCAGGTTCCGCTTATTATGAGCGCTATCGCATCATATGTTGAAACGCCCAGATCCGCGGTCATATAAAATGCCGACCCAAAACAGATGATGACCACGCCTATAACGAGGCAAAGAATTCTAACAGGCATGCTTGGATCGACAATAACTTTCTGCAGCTGTGCGTACGTGAACTGCGTGATATATCCAAGCAAAAAGAGATTTATAAAAGTCGCAATGCCTATATAATGCCTGTCAAAAGTAAGTGCGAACAATAAAAGTACGACGTTGGCTATCACATATAACGTTCCAAAATCTATCGGAACCGCCTTATCAAGCCCCGCCATAAAAGACTGAAACGGATCAACGCCAAGCGCCGCAATCTTAAATATCCCAACGCTTACAGCGCAGATTATCACTCCGCAAAGTGACATACCGATTCTCTTAGTTTTTTTATTATCCATTGACATGTTACAGTCTCCTTGTCGAACAATTATACACGTCAATATGATAACATTTTCTATGACACATTAAAAATGTTCTTCCTATCCAGAAAATATACGCTACTTATCAAGGTAATTATGCCGGAGATTATCATACGTACCTCATAAAAAAACATTGGTAACTCCGATGTGTCTGAATACAACATAAATATCAAAAAAATAATTACTGAAAAAAATACTGCCCTCACGTATTCATAAGATTTCTCATTTCTATTTGCAATTAAATATGCAGCTAGCAACGATAAAACTCCGTGGACAGCCATCAAAAAAACTCTTTGAGCAGCTAACAAAAAACTCCCACAAAATTTGGAATATGCTTGCAATAAGAGGTGCATATTTTCGCCTCTTCATAATTACATATGCTGAAAAAAGACTTAGCAAGCCTTCTGTCAAGCACAACCAAAAAACTGCCTCCACGCTTCGCAGATCAAAGTCCATATTATTATTCATACCTGCCTGAAACATAGTTTGAGCGTACCAACATCCATATGCTAATGCAATAATTCCGCAATATATTAAGATTCCATATGTCCAAACCTTAATCCACCATAAATTAAATACGCATTCTTTGCATGCCAGCTTATAACGAAGCGGAAGTCCTTCTATATCAATCGATTCTAATTCCTCTGATTCAGGTGTTTTAGCTTCCGCAACTTTAGAATCAATAACATCATTACGTTTTGCTTCTAAAGTTGTCGGCTCCTGTCCCGCATTAACATATCTCATTTCAAATTCCTTACATATTTTTCTTTATCAGCATGCTGCATAGCTGCTTTCGAATCTCGAAGAAATGTATGTCCACTTCATACTTATCTTTGTCTTGTAATCGACTTCATGATGACATACAGCTACTATCTTTCTCTCCGTTCCATCCACACGCTTTCTGCAGTTAGGGCAAACTTCCGTTTTATTTTCCATCATCGCTACGCATCTGTTACATACTTTCATACTGTTTTCTCCTCGTTCTACAAAAATCAATCTCTTATATATAACACACAACGCTGCGAGTCCAAAAGTTGCACCAAATTTTATTTACTTCAATTAATGAAAATATCTTTTCTGTTATCAAAATAATAGTTGTTTATAAATATCATCGACACACTGACCATGATACTGATAATTCTGTTCCACGCAAATTCTCCGTAGCTTGATGACATCAACATAGCAATAACGGTACTTACAATATCAAGTGCATATAACGCGCACACGAACAGCTTCGCATCCTTCATCCTTTTGATGATCTTGATCGCAGCGATGACGCTGAAGATTGCCGCCACAATGCAAACAAGCCCTAAGCCCAGATACATAGTTTCGGTTCCGGCAATTTCCAAACATTTTACTCCTGAAATAACCTCAATCAAAGCACCAAGCCAAAGTGAAAAATATCCCAGAAAATTCGCCCATTTGAGCCCCAGCTGTGGTGTCTGCTGTGGCATCGGAACATACGGATAGTACGTCGGTGCTATCATCTGCTCTGTTCCATCTATGGTTTTAAGGCAGTTTGGACAAACCACCATATTATCTTCCATCATTGTTCCGCAATTGTTACATACTCTCATACCAAAACTCCCAAATCCCAAAACAAAACTATGTTAATTCTTGCATAGCATTATATCGTATACAGCACACAAAAATCATTTAATCCCGCATTTTTGTACATTTTATTGTGAATATCGTATTAACATTTTATCATATACAAATATATCTTTTCAAGTAGCCTCTACACACACAATAAATATGAGGCTTCCGATTCTATTACAAATCGAAAGCCCCTTATGGTCTGTCACGCCGGATTTACCGGCATTCCTATATTAATTCACGAAAACATTTTCTCTGTTCTTGAAGTATATCTTATTAACAATGAGCATTACAATGCTGAACACCAAAGAAAAGAATGTCGATCCCGGATTTGCCGCTGCTTCACCTCCGATAGTTACAGTTGTAGCTATAAGTACAGAAATTATAGCGACAAAAACATTGATACCATATACGATCATAACGAACTTGCCTGCATCACGCTTCCTATTGATAATCTTGACCGCTGTAATACAATTGAACACTGCACAAACCAAAGCGCAGATACCAAGGATCATATATAACGGGCTGATGGCAGCTGCATTCAAACTGGGAATTCCAGCTAAAACATTAGCCACAGCTCCTGCCCACAATGCAAAATATCCCAGGAAATTTGCCCATTTCATTCCAAGCTGAGGTGCCTGAGCATACTGATTAGCTGCAGGTGCAACCATTCTCTCGGTTCCGTCCACGGGTGTCTGGCAACTCGGACAAACCGCCATATTATCTTCCATCATTACTCCACATCTGTTACAAACTTTCATACCAATTCTCCTTGTCGTATAAATTTAAAATAATCTGTAATTCATAAGCTGCTTACATAATAGATACAACAGAGAAAGGTAATACGTTGCAGATGTGTTTAATTTTTTTCAAAAATTTTTTATCTGTTGAAATAATCCGCTTCGTCTTTGTGCTTGCAATAATATTTGTATGAATACCAGACCATAGCAAACACAGGCACAAAGCTGATCACAAATACAAGTACAAACGACATTGCATAAGGAATTACATCAAAAAAACTTATCATACCGGCAATAACCATCAACAATCCTGCAATAAACATTAAATATCCCGAAAATCTTGCTGTACTGTCCCAGTTCCTGTCACTCTCAAGAGTCCACTTCACTTTGATTCCCACAAGATAATTCCTTCTAATCTTCGGAAGATAATTCCCGATTATCAGATACATAAATCCCAGAAACAGCATCACAAGCGGCATGATCTCGATTTTTTTCCCAAGTGCATATCCATAAATACATATAGCCAGCAAAACAGAAACCATCGGACATATCAACATAATCATTCCTGCAGCTTTGGATTTTTCAAAATCCTTCTCTTGTAAACTACTAAAAAACACCACAAAAAGATGTATCGCCAATAACATAATGTATAATCCGACAGCGGCGAACCCTTTTGATCCATAATTATTTACTGCCCCGGAAAAATCAAATCCTGTCGCCATTCTATCCGGCAATCTGTTCCAAAGAATAATACCCGGAATCATAGGCAGTAAAACAACCAGTGAACTTGCTATTATAAGTAATCTATTCCTTTTCTTCTCCATTTTTTCCTCCTTCGCTCAAACTTGAAAGCCACAACATAATCTCTTCCACAACAGATGTATTAAGGTTGTAAAAGACAAAATTCTTTTCTTTCTGTTCATATACAAGCTCAGCCTTCTTAAGGATATTAAGGTGATACGAGACTGTTGCGCCTGTCATATCGAACTTACTCGCGATCTCTCCCGCAGATAATCTCCCTTCTTTCAGCATTACGAGGATTTCTCGGCGAACAGGATCCGAAAGCGCTTTAAACGTATCTGCAAATGCCATATTTCCTCCTTATGGTATTTAGAAAATTTTCTAATTAGATATTTTTCTAAATAGTATTCCTCTTTCCGAATTTTGTCAATAGATTTTGTACACTACAGATTCACTAGGCTCGTCAAAACCTCGCCAAGTGAATCTGTATGGTTCGCAGTAAGCTCGAAAAAACCTCGCTAACTGCTCTACACAAAAAATGCCCCACTATTGGTGTTTATCAATAGTAGGGCTTTACACTAAGCTCGAAAGAACCTCGCTAAGTGATTACTTATCATTAACCATCTTGACGATAGCGGCGATTGCTCCGAAGAGAACACCGGCAACAGGCCAGATAACCCAGGTGATCTCCCACTTATTTGTTAAAAGGCTGATGCCAAGGAAGATTGCCACAACAACGGGCCAGTATATCGCTGCAACTTTTCCGATAAGCTTGTTAAGTTTCTTGTCCTTGGGAGTAAACTGCTCCTCCTGAAGCACTTTGTTACATGCATCAACAACTGCGGATCCTCTTATAATCATGTTAACTCCGACCGAAACCGTAAGGAGAAGCACTCCCACCATCAAAGAAGTGAGATTCCCCGCACTGTCTCCCATCAAGCCTGTAGAAAGAAGCGGAACACAGCTAAGAATGCACATGATGACACCGATTGCCACGTAAGTGCTCTTCTTCTTTTCATTGCGCTCTCTTTTTTCTCTCATGAGACCGTCGACACCGTATGCGGTATCTATGTCTTCTTTTTCAATATATTCGTAAGCCTTTAAATCTTTGTCAGAAATGATAAAGATAAATACAGCTGTCGCAACCATTAATAAAAGAACTATAATTCCGCCTACGCTTGAGATCGCATCAGAACACATTCCGTACAGACCAAGAGTTGAAAACACCATCATAAATATAGGAGAAGCTATGCACAGTGAAACTCCGAATGCCACTCTGGGGGTAGTTTTCTCAACTGTTTCAAGATAAGCTGATGCAGTCTCCATTGTTACGATTCTTTTAGGTTCATTTGGATTGCTTTCATATTCTGCAACCTCACCGTCACCTGCCTGCTCGATCTCATCCTTTAATAAGTAATCTGTGCTGACGCCGAATATCTTTGACATCATCAGTATTCTGTTAAGATCGGGTGTTGACTGCGCGCTTTCCCATTTGGAAACAGACTGTCTTGATACTCCAAGCTTATCTGCAAGTTCCTCCTGTGAAAGACCAAGTTTTTTTCTCTCATTGATAATTTTATCTGCTAAAATCATTTTCATTTCCTCCGTATCGGTTATTTGTTATGGATACAGATTACGAAAAAGCGTGGTTGCAATCTATAAAGTTTAGTTAGAAATTTGTCAACCGGCAGTTGCACATGGCGTAAACAGTGGCTTCCAAGGCTCATATTATATCTTGAAACATTTGCGAACAGACTTGTGTTCTCCGAGAACGAGAAGTGTTTTTTCACTGCTCAAAACTGTTTCGGGAGTGATGGACATATTCATATTTCCGTTCGTCTTAACAGCAAGAATATTAATTCCGTATTTTTTTCTGATATCGATCTGACCGACTGTAAGTCCTGACCAGTCACTTGGAATCTCCACTTCGAAAATAGCGTGATCGGCATCGAGTTTAATATAGTCAAGAATGTGCTTGGAGCCATATCTGATGGCTGCCCACTCTGTTATCTGCTTCTCGGGATTGATAACTTCATCAGCACCGTTCCTCAAAAGGAACTTGCCCTGCACTTCTCTTTCAGCAACGGATACGACCAGCTTTCCTCCCAGTTCTTTAAGAAGCGATGTTGTCTCAAGGGAATTCTGGAAGTCATTTCCTATTGAAACCACGCACACATCATAGTTGTTTACACCGAGTGATTTAAGGAAATGCTCATTTGTACTGTCTCCTATCTGAGCATCCGTAACATAAGGAAGGATCGCGTTTACCCTCGCTTCATCCCTATCAACCGCCATTACATGATGGCCAAGCTCGCGGAAATTCTTTGCAAGCTGAATTCCGAAAGTATTAAGTCCTATAAGTAAAATTGATTTCATTTCTTTTCCTCTCGTAGATAATATACAAATCAGCCGACAGCTATTTTTTCAACAGGATACTTGGACACTTCCATGCCGTTACTGCTGATAGCTGCGTACATAACCGTAAGTCCTCCCACTCTTCCAAAGAACATAAGTCCTATAAGAATGAGCCTCGAAACATTTCCAAGCGTGCTCGTAAGTCCGAGCGAAAGACCTGCCGTTCCGATAGCCGAAGCCGTTTCAAACAAACATGTATCTACCGCCACATTCTCGATTCCGCTTATGATCAAAGCTGCTGTAACCGCAAGAAACAGGTACATAACAAGAATTGCGGCAGCACTCTTTCCTACGCCATCTTCAAGTCGCCTTCCGAAGAGCTTCGCGCTCTTTTTCCTGCGAAAAACGGAAAAAGTCTCAGCCATAAGCACCGTTACGGTTGTTGTCTTCATTCCGCCGGCTGTCGATCCCGGAGATCCGCCTATAAGCATGAGCACCATTATCAGAAGTTTGCCCGTACTTGTCATCGCTGTTAAATCCGCAGTGTTAAAGCCTGCAGTTCTGGGTGTTACCGATTGAAAAAATGATAAGCACAGCCTTTCTTTTAACGGATAATCTCCAAAATCCATGACAAACATAATGAACATCGGAATTATTATGATAATCGCGGATGTCGCAAGGATAACCTTACTCTGCATGCGATACTCCCTGATCTTGAATTTCTTTTTCATAATATCTTCCCATGTAAGGAAGCCGATACCGCCCGAAATTATAAGAAAGCAGATGGGAAGCACCACAGCCGGGTCACCCGAAAATGCTGTCAGCGAAGTAAACTCACCTGATTTGCCGCCCATTATGTCAAATCCCGCATTACAAAACGCTGATATCGAGTGGAAAAAAGACATCCAGATGCCTTCTGCCCCGAACTTGGAACAAAAAGTCGGCATAAGCATGAGCGCACCCACAAATTCCAAAACAAAAGCCGCTTTAAATATAAAGCCCGTCATCCTTATAACTCCACCGATCTGCGGCGCCGAAATGCTGTCCTGAAGCACGCTTCGGTACATGAGAGATATCTTTCTGCCTGATATTGCCGCAAAAAAAGCTGCGACGGTGATTACTCCGAGTCCTCCGATCTGTATGAGCAAAAGAATTATCGCCTGTCCGAAATACGACCAATGCGTTGCCGTATCGTGAACAATAAGTCCGGTAACACATACCGCCGATGTAGCCGTAAAGAGCGATGATCCAAAATCCGTCCACTCGCCTGCTCTTGACGAGATCGGAAGCATCAAAAGAAGCGCTCCAAGCAGGATTGTTCCGAAGAATCCCAGTATTATAAGCTGAAACGTAGACAGCTTCTTGAATATATTTCTATTTTTCATGATAAATCACGTAATTCCTCCGATGTGATATACGAAAATTTCAAATCAACAACTCCATATTATAATACGACTTCTATCGCAATGATATAGTCAACTATGCTAAAATACATTCAAAATAAAGGAGTATTTATGAAGATCAAACTTACACCAAAGACATACAGAGAATTTGAGGCTTTAAGCCCTTATGAAAATAAAAAACCGATAAAGCAGACTCCATTTTGGAAGGCTATTATGAAATTTGTCTCCAAAAAAGATCTGGCGGACTGCCACTTTACATATTCAGAAGAAGGCATGGAGAAACTCGGAGAGAACGAGCCCTGTCTCATTTTGATGAACCATTCGTCTTTTACTGACCTTGAGATTGCAGCAACTATTTTCCCAAAACGACCTATCAACATCGTTACGACTCTTGACGGATTTATAGGAAAAGAATGGCTGATGCGTAAGATGGGATGCATCCCTGCACGAAAATTCATCACAGATATGCCTCTTGTAAAAGACATCATGTACTGCCTTCACAAGCTTGGCACTTCCGTTCTGATGTACCCTGAAGCCAGCTACAGCTTCGACGGCACAGCGACAAAGCTTCCTGCAAGCGTCGGAAAATGTATAAAGATGTTCAAAGTTCCCGTAGTCATGGTGACCACAACAGGTGCTTTCCAAAGAGATCCGCTCTACAACGGACTAAAAAAAAGAGATGTCGCTGTAAGCGCAGTTGTTAAGTATCTTCTTTCCAAGGAAGATATTGAGAAAAAGAGTATCACCGAGATAAACGATATCCTCTCTGATGAATTTTCTTTCGACCACTGGCGTTGGCAAAGAAACGCTCACATAAAAGTAACGGAAGACTTCAGAGCGGAAGGTCTTGAGCGCGTTCTTTACAAGTGCCCTGTCTGCGGAAAAGAAAAAATGATGCACTCAAAAGGTTGCTCCATCAGCTGCTCCTCCTGCAAGACCACCTGGGAGCTGTCTGAAGAAGGCGAACTTATTTGCAGCAAAAAAGAAGCCACATTCCCAAGCGGGAACTATGATTTCTCATATGTTTCGGACTGGTATAGATGGGAGCGGGATGTCATCAGAAAAGAGATTGCGGAAGGCAAGTACTACCTCGATATTCCTGTCGACATAGTCGCCGTAAAAGACACTAAATCTGCGTATTCGATTGGCTCAGGTCGACTTATCCACAGCACAAATGGCTTTAGTCTTACAGGAGACGGATCAGACCTTGCTTACTCTCAGTCTTCCAAGCACTCATACTCTCTTTATGCAGATTATTTCTGGTATGAACTTGGTGACATGATAAGCATCGGAACTCTCAAAGCACAGTACTACTGCTTTCCAAAGGATAAGAGCATAAATGTAGCCAAAGTGCGCCTTGCAACAGAGGAGCTCTTTAAATTAAACATTCCCGCAAAGCAGGCTTCTGCCGCGGAAGCTATGTAAAACTCAAAGCCTACGCTCATAACTAGACCAGATACTGCTCAATCATCGCTTTTACTTTGTATGAGCTGATGGCATGCTGAGATGTTTCAAATGTCATAATCATATTTTTTCCCGAATAATATCCATTGTGTTCATAAGCATTTATCTTTGAAACATTCTTATTAGCATATGCAATATTATCCATCATTCCGAAGTGTTCCCATATAAATTCCTGACCTGTCCTCACATTAAGGCATGTAAAATCAGGTCTTACAGTTCCTACACTCTTAAGTACAATCGGATATTCGTAACGATAAGGGATTCCTTCTCGCTCCAGCATATTGGCGATGATCAGTTCTGATTTAGATCTCACTCTTATACCGGCATTAGAATAAAAGCCCCCTATACCCTCATCAAATCCCATCGGTTCATAAACGACACTCTTCCAGCGACCCACAGACATCGCCTTTGGTTCAATAATAGGCGTGACCAGCTTCTTCCTGGCATCCGCAATACCTAAATAAACCTTCTCAGCTTCTTCTATATCATAGTTTTTGATAAACTCACTTATAGCATCGCGTATGCAAACAAACTTCTTTTTCACCAGCATTTCATAATCGCGTTGCGCAATCCTCTTAAGTTTTTCCTTATCGCTCTTTTTCGCGTATTTCCTCCTACCGGTAAGTCTATCCACCCAATAGTACTGGTCCTGTCCATTACTTTTGCTTATTGCGATTCCGCAATTACTCAAATCTTTTTGCTTTGTAGCATTTATATCTATTTTTGAGATCAGCTCATCAATCTCTTTTAATTGAGCCTCTAAATCACTTTTATAATTTCGCATTCCATAGCTCTCCTTTATACTAAAACATTTCCGTTTATACTAATTCTTCCTGTTCTACGTGATATGTTTTAATTTTTCTCCTGCTTTCACGTAAATTTGCATCAATCAACAGTCGCTTTACGTGAATTACCTTATACTTTTATTTCTACTCACGTAAAAAAACTCGCTCCACGCCTGAATTTACGTGAACTAATCTTATTTTTCTCTTGATATCACGTAAATTCACCTCAATCAACTGCCATTTTACGTGAATTACCTTATACTTTTATTCTTACTCACGTAAAACCTCTTAATTCCCCCTCAAATTTACGTGAATCAATCTACTAATCCGTATAGTCTCACGTACGACGCGTCCTATCTCTTCTATCCTCTAGGAATTTGCATGGCATATATGAATGATATCTGCCACAGAGCCGATTGGCTCATGATAAAGAATCGCCCGCAGCTCATCAGCGCGAACGACATTGATAGAATCAAATTTAAAAGAAAGTTTTCTTATCCAACAAAACAAGAGGACTATACGCCCTCTCTAAAAAAATGTCAAGCAATAGCACTACATTCCTGCAGCACTGCGGCTTGACGAATATTATTACACCTGTTTACTCACTCGAATATTTCACCTATCTATTCTCACTAAGCCATCTTGCCACTCCGTCCTCATCATTTGAAGGAATGACAGCTGTAGCGATTTTCTTAAGATCAGCATTCGCATTCTCTACAGCGTAGCTTTCATCTGCAATCTCGAACATATCAATGTCGTTTTTCCCATCACCAAAAGAAATCACACGATCGCAGTTAAGATGTGCCTTGAGCTGCTTTATAGCGTTTGCTTTCGACGCTGCCTTAGGCAATATCTCAAGCCACTGCTCATTTGTATAGAAATGTGTAATCACTTATACTCTCATCGCTTCTCAAAAGCGTTCCGTCAAGGTCTGATACATACAGCGTTTTCATAAGTCATCTCCTCATCCTGTCAAAACATATCCCCTATCTTAGCCTCGGAGGACATCCTTGATAAGGCGGACCGCTTCGCCAAGACCGTTCTCGGATCTAACTTTTTTGGCAAGCTCCTCTGCGCTCTCTTTCTTGAAATAATATGATGAATTCATCTCATCAAGAGCACCCAGAAGAGATTTATAACTAACCTTGCTGCCCTGCACTGCTTTGGTCGCAACGCCAAGGTCGTACAACTTTGTTGCATAGCCTATCTGATCGAGCACATTAGGGATAGGAACGGAAGGAGCGCCATAAACAAGCGAAGCAACGGATGTTGCAAAGCCGCAATTATGAATAATGTATCTTGCCTTTGCAAACAACCAGCTCGGAGGCAGGTAATCGCATGTCATTGCCCATTCGGGAAGGTCGTAAGTAGATGCAAACTTGCCCTGTGCTCCCATGATGATAACTTTTGTATTGGTCTCCTCAAAAGCATCAAGATATGTATCAAGTCTTACAAGATCGGCATCGTCTTCGTTTTCCAATGTTCCCAGATATAATAAAACCGGCTTTTCAACTTCCATGAAATGCTCAAGTCTTTCATTCGGGATAAAATCCGGATCGTCATAGTACCAGAATCCCGTCACAACATTCTTAGCTTCCCAATACGGATTTCTCTCTATAACACTCCTGCTTATAGGAATAAGATTAAGGTTATCAGATACAAGTTCGTCTGAAGATTTGATGGGTCTGAGTCCGTAGATCTTTCTGATCTTATTGTAAGGCTTAGCGACTCTCTGGGATATTACACTGTCCACGCCCTTCTCAAGGAAAGTCTGCTGCCTGAGTTTCTCTCCGATAGTATCCTTCTGAAGTGTTACGTTTACTGTCGGGATTCCAAGAACTTCAGCCTCTACGGCTCCCATAAGACTGTGACTTACAACAACAAGATCTCTGCCTTTACAAGCATTTAATATATCATGAGTGGATTCCTGAATAATCTCAGTGATAAAATCCATAGATTTTAACATGCTTAATAAGGGGTTCAAACTGTTACCCCTTATCTCAGCTGTTTCTCTTTCAATGTTAATGTCGGGACCGATGGGCTTAAATCCCACTCCCGCTTCCTCGATAAGATTCTTCCAACAAGGATGCGTTCCAATAATGGTATCTATTCCGCTCTCTGTCAAACTTCTTGCTAAGTAAATATACGGCTGAACATCCCCGCGTGTTCCCATTGTAAAAATAGCGATCTTGTTCATTCCATTTCCCTTATAAAAACCTTATTTTTAATCTTACCGACTTCTTTTCTCCTCACACATCACACAACATCTTCCTTTAAAGCCTCAATGATGCTGTCGTCTTTTATCTTGTTTAGCCCCAGGAACATGCTCACACTGATAACTACAAAAACTGCAACAACAGCCAGCACGTAAGTCACAAGATCAAGGTCAAAAGAATATAACTTTTTATCAAATGCACAGTGCATAAGATAACTCAAAATAACAGATATCGGCAATCCTATTATCAGAGCTTTAAAACCATAGAAAAAAGTTTCCAAAAAGATCATTTTTCTGAATCCGCCATGATCCATACCTACAGATCTGTACATGGCAAACTCTTTCCTTCTGAGAATTACTCCCGTAGATATTGTGTTGACTATATTGGCTATAACTATAAGAGTCAGCAATACAGTAAAGCCATACATTGGCATTTTAATGATGAAAGCTACTGCTTTGATCGTTTTTATTGAATCCGTCAGATCAATACATGTATAGTTATGATACTCGCCTTCTTCTAACTTTGCAAATATTATATCATAAACTTTATTGCTATTTTCTGTTACAACGCCTAATTCGTAAGTTAATTTATCCTCAGGAATAACCTCGCAATCCCTTGCATAAAAAACCGACTCGGGAACAAAAACAGCAACCGTTCCCTTAGGCACCATCTTGAAAATATAGTCCTCTTTATCATACTTTACAAAGTCACTCACTTCGACTGCCGGAGGATTTCCCATCTTGCCACCGTCGTAAAAAAGACCGTGGCCGAGAATTCCTTCATTAAATACAGGCTTTGAGCCTTTCTCATGGAAATAATTGTTTAAAAGCACGCCCCTTAGCTCATCGCCGAAGTATTCCTCTTCAGACAGTCCGTTGCGGGACAAAAGAGCCTTGAAATCCGCATCATCCACAACCAAAAGATAAATTGTGTCTATATCAAGTTTGGAATAATCTGAAGTCAAAAACTCCTTGTTTACGATCTCCCTATTGGCAACAGTGCTATTCGGATCATCAGTCTTTTCTGTATAATTATACGTTATCATCGCACTTGAAAAGACCCTGTCCACGCCTTCAGTCTCTGAAAGTTCCTGCCTTAGCCTTGCGCCCTCTTTATAGGAACACGAAACAGCGATCTGATAAGGCAGATCGAATTCAAACTTGTTTGCCCGTTCAACGGAATCACAAAAAAAAGTTACCGTTAAAAACATTATAACAGAAACTGCGATAGAAGTCGTGATAATAAATGCTTTTATTCCACTTCGTTTTATATTCTTATAAGCAAGCTCGCCTTCATATCCCCAAAACATGCGGATAAACGGTCCCACCTTAAGTTTTTTTGCTTTAACTTTTATTACATCGATCTGCTTAAGTGCATCTATCGGCATTGTTTTAGATGCCTTAACCGCAGGAAATATCGATGAGATAAAGATTGTCAGTGCCGAAATCGCAATGATAACTGCGAGAATATATATATTGAAAGCAACAGGAATGCTTCCTCTCATGTCCTCTGCTCCCTCAAGCATCCCCGACTCAATGATAACTTTGCCGAGAACCGCAAGAGCAGCCTTGGTCCCTGCGAATCCTATAAGCAATCCCATTGGAATCCCAAAGATCGCAAGAATAAATCCTTCGAGAAAAACAGAAAACCGCTTCTGCTCGCCTGTTGCACCTACACTTGCAAGCATGCCCAGATACCTTGTTTTCTCCGCAAGCGACATACCGAACGAATTGACCATAAGAATTACCGATGTCACCACAACAACCAAAAGAGCGATTAAAGCAAGATTAAATAACGCAAAAAACGAGCTATTATTATCAATCGCAAGGACCCCGAAGAGGCACTCCTGATTAAGCGATATACCTTTGATTCCGTAATCGTCCGTAATCTCTCTTAATTGCTTAATTGCGGAACTGTCACATTTTTTCAGGCACACTCTTATATCGATAAATTCTTTGTCAGGGTAAAAATCAGCATCCATCCCTCTTAATATGTCGTAATCGGATGTTGGTCTGTTATCGTGCAGGATAGCGGTTATCTTACATTTCTCCTCAGAGATCGTCTCAAACTTTTCATTTGACCTGTAACTTCCGCCATAAAATATGACATCGCCCACATCATCTTTATAATAGCGATTTCCCTGTTCAAATGAGATTTCGTCACCTACAGTAAGATTAAGTCCATTCTCTGTAAGATAGCTGTCTTCTACAGCTACTTCCAACGAATTAGTGGGAAGAGTTCCCTCGTACTTAGTAACAACCAGCTCTTTCATAAGATCCTCGTTACCGTGAAGGATATTGCCCACAGCAAATCGCTCTTCTTTGCCGTTTGTCAGCCTCACACCCGAAATCTTCGGATTGATGTCTTTTATTCCAACAAGAGAAAGCCTGTCATCAGCTTGCAAAGCCTGCACCTGCTCTTTTGTCACAAAACCATATGCTGCATGAGTGTTTCCTGAAAGCTGCACAGACATATCCGAAACAAATCTGAGCATAGAATAGATTCCCAGTAATATAGAACTTATAAGCGCAACGGACATCGCAATCCCAAGGATCGTAACGCCGGTTCTTTTCTTATTTTCCAAAAGGTGCTTTAAAGTAAGTTTTGCAATGATATTCATACGGCGCTCACCTCCACTCTTCCCGAGTCCTTGGTGATAGTTCCGTCTTCAATTGTTATAACTCTGTCCGCAGAAAGAGCGATGCGCTCATCATGAGTAATAATGATAACCGTCGGATTGTTCTCTCTGTTAAATTTCCTCAGAAGCTCAACTATCTCTTTGCTGTTCTTGGAATCCAGATTACCCGTGGGCTCATCCGCCAAAAGAAGCGCAGGATTGTTCATAAGCGCTCTTCCTATGGAAACTCTCTGCTGCTGTCCGCCCGAAAGCTGATTCGGAAGGTATTTTAACCTATCGGTAAGTCCCAGTTTTTTTACCAGATCATCCAAAAGAGTCTTGTTCACCTTCTTACCGTCCAAGAGAAGCGGAAGCGTCATATTCTCTTCAACATTAAGGATTGGAATAAGATTGTAGAACTGATAGATAAGACCAATATGTCTTCTTCTGAAGATCGCGAGTTTTCCTTCATCAAGTTTGCTGATATCCGTGCCTGAGATATTTACAACACCCGTTGTGGGTGAATCGACACCTCCCAGGATGTGAAGAAGCGTTGATTTGCCGGAACCCGAAGGTCCTACTATTGCGATAAACTCGCCCTGTTCAACGTCAAAAGATATGTTCTTAAGCGCGTCAACTCTCGTTTCGCCCTTTCCATATACTTTGCACAGATTTCTTATTTCAAGTATTTTCATATAAACTCCTTTCTCACAGAACCTTTATGAGAATAGGGTATCTTACGCAAATAACAATCACGTGACTTTTTCATTACAATTTAGTCACATTAAACTATCGTCTTGTAAAAGCGGACGGTAAACGTAGTTCCCACGCCCTCTTCGCTCCGAACGCTTATCTCACCGTGCTGTCCGTCTATTATGCTTTTTGAAAGAGCAAGTCCTATACCGACGCTGTCTTTTCCCGCATTTTTGCCCTTATAAAAGCGCTCGAAAATATGCGGAATATCTTCCTTTGCAATCCCGCACCCGGTGTCCGATATCTGTATCATTGAAAAAAGATTGGTATCATCCGTCTCAATCTTAAGCTGCCCGCCCGCGTCCATATGCTCGAAACAGTTCTTTATGATGTTCTGAAGTGCCTCAAGAGTCCAATTCCTGTCGCATCTGATCGTCATGTCGTTTGCTATGACTTCGGTCTTTATCTCTTTTAACTCCATCTGTATCTCAAAAGGCTTAAGCGCAGACGCGATGAGATCTTTGGATGATACTTCCTCTTTTTTTAACTCGACTGTACCCGCATCCAGCTTGGAAATCTTAAGAAGCGTCAGGATAAGCCAATTCATCCTGTCGAGCTGATTACTCTGCGTTTTAAGAAACTCCCCGCGCTTTGCCACATCGTCTTCATTCTTAAGAAGGTCGTTCATCACCATCATAGACGTAAGCAGTGTTTTCAGCTGATGGCTTATGTCTGCAAGCGCGTTCGCAAGCCTTATCTTTTCTTCGGAGAGAAGGTCTCTTTGATGGCTCAGAACCGATGTCACCTTATATATATTTGTCTTTAAAATGGAAACTTCGCCCTCTTCCTGCTCGTCAGTCTCAGGAAGCTTTGCTCCCGCAAGAACCTGCGCCAGATAGTCATTGAGCCGCTCGATAGCTTCATATCTTTTCTTGGTAATATGGGCAAAAAAAGCTGTGAGTCCCGCCCCGAGTGCGAATATGAGAACAGCGGATATTGCACCGCCAAATATAAACCCACATGCAGAAAAAATCAGCGTTCCCACAACGCCAAGAATTATTAAATTATGAAAGTCTTTGTTCTTTAGCATAGACCTGTCCTTATTTGTCCATCATGTATCCAAGTCCGCGAACGGTCTTTATTATCCGCGGGTTCGTGGGATCTTTTTCAATCTTGTCGCGAAGTCTTTTTATATAGACTGTGAGGGTGTTGTCATTTACAAAATCGCCGCTGACATCCCACATGTCCTCAAGTAGGCTCTTTCTTGAAAGCACGATTCCTCTGTTGTTACAAAAAGCAAGAAGAAGCCTGTATTCAAGCGCTGTAAGCTCCACCTGACTTTCTTTTCCCGAATCATCCGTGAGGGTAACTTTCGCTTCATTTGTATATATATTGAGATTCTCAATCTTAACGATGTTGCCTGAATCCGCCTGTGACGCGCCTTTTCCTTTGCCACTTCTTCGCATGACGGTTTTGATTCTCGCCATGAGCTCATTTATCCTAAAAGGTTTACAGATGTAATCGTCTGCTCCGAGCTCAAGCCCCATAACCACATTAACTTCCGCATCTGAAGCAGTCAGGAAAATTACAAGCGCATCTCCGCTACTATTTATCATTTTGCAGACATCATATCCGTTTCCGTCGGGAAGATTGATATCAAGGATTGCCAGATCGTATTTGTCTTCCGACCACTCTTTTTCCGCATCCTTACAGGTCGTTACGTGCATGACCGAATACCCCTCTTTTTCAAGAGAGTACTTAAGTCCCATCCCGATTGCATCATCATCTTCCAGCAAAAAAATTTTTATATCCATGTATGCTCCTTATTATCTGCCTCATGTAAATTACTTTATCATAATACCACGCGCAATGCGACATTTCGGCTTCGAACATTGGGGTTGACATAATACATTTTCATCGTTATACTGTTCATCAAGTAACAGGGAGTAGCTGGCACATATTTGTGTAACATATTTCGTCAGTACGGGATAACATCCCCGGAATATGTTCTTTGTAGCAAGACTTTTACTGCATTTTTGATATGCAGCAATAGTCTTATTTTTTTGTGTATAGCACTTACCGAGGCTTTTTAGGAGGATCATTGAAATGGTTTTAGTTTATTTATTGTTTTTGGCACTGGGCTTCTTTGCTCTTGTAAAAGGAGCTGATATGTTTGTCGGCGGAAGCTCTTCGCTGGCGGCAAAATTTCACGTGCCGTCACTCATCATCGGTCTTACGATCGTAGCGCTCGGAACGAGCATGCCTGAGCTTGCAGTCAGCATATCGGCGGCTCTTCAGGGTTCAAATGAAATATCCATAAGTAACGTTGTGGGATCAAATCTTTTTAATCTCCTTGCAATCCTTGGAATATGCGCTATGATGAAGCCTCTTCCTATAGATTCTGCAGTTATAAAAAGAGATTTCCCTTTCTCAATACTGATAACAGGCGTGCTGCTCGTGATCAGCTGCGGTTCGCTTCTTTTAAGCGGAAACCTTTTCACCGCAAACACAGCTCATCGCGCAGGTATAGTCAGCAGATTCGACGGACTTCTTCTCGTCATACTGCTGATCTCATATATCTCATTCCTTGTCTATTCAGCAAAAAAACACAAGGATGAACCCGAGGAAGAAATTGAAGAGATCAGTCTCGGCAAATCAATCTTTTTCCTTCTGTTTGGTCTTGGAATCATAATCGGCGGAGGACAGGTAGTTGTCTATTGTGCAAAAGAAATTGCACGCGCCGCAGGAATGACAGAGACCCTCATAGGTCTCACGGTAGTAGCATTCGGAACGTCACTTCCCGAACTCGTGACATCCGTAGTTGCTATAAGAAAAAAAGAATCAGCGCTCGCGATAGGAAACACCATAGGTTCCAACATCTTCAACATTCTTTTTATCCTGGGCATCTCATCGATGATCCATCCCGTTGAAGTAAACATGGCATCATATATGGACATGATGATTCTCATCGCAGTATCTTCAATAGCGCTTGTTTTCTCGATCAGTTCAAGAAAGATCTCAAGAGTTGAAGGCGGTCTTATGCTCGCAATGTACCTTGCAGACATGGCGTACGCAATAGCAAGATAATCGGATTACCTTTTTCTCGGAGTCATCTTGACATGTCGGGCAGACTCTCCAAATTCGAAAAAGAGCTTTTCCCTGTCGATCTCAGTTCCTATTATGACTGTTTGGAAAGGCTCTTCGCCGCCCGTGATCGCATAGTTGTTATCCGCAACATCAAAGCGGACAGCCTCATCATGCACCTTAACGACGCCTTTTGCGCGGGCAACACTTCCGTAATTACCTGCGATCAGCTTATCGCAGAGTCCTACAAGATCCCCCATTTTATCAAACTTCATACATTCAAAACTTATCTGATCAAAAGAAGTATCCTCATCCGAGCCTTCGCCGTAGCCATCCCGTGAAGGAACGGTATGTGCTTCGTCGGACATAATGTCAATCCACCATTCTTTACTCTTGCTATCCCTGTAAGATTCAGTTATCTTCGCATCCGGATTGATCTCACCGATCTTCTTTTTTATCTCAGAAATCTCATCCGCGCCCATTCCCTCTGTCTTGGAAAAGATAATATTACCCGCATTTGAGATCTGGTCTTTCATAAGATCCGGATATTCATTTAAATTGGAGAAAAAAGACTGCGCCGATATGATAACTATCGGGCTTACGGGAATTATTTTTTCATATCTTATCTTTTCAAGTCCCGCGAGAATATTGCTGAGTTTGGCAACGCCCGAGGGCTCCACTATAAGATAATCAGGGGATACACTTGTTGATACAGTGAGAATGGAATAGAGAAAAGAATCTTTTTTACTACAACATACGCACCCTTCCATGAACTCGAGAACCTGCGTATTATCGGCACCTGCAGCCCCTGATATCTCGCGGCTGTCCAGATTGGTATCTCCGAATTCATTTTCAAGCACTGCTGCAAAGCGATCGGTATTATTAAGAAGCTCTTTTATAAATGTCGTTTTTCCGGCGCCCAAAAAGCCTGATATTATCAATACTTTCATATGATGTATGTGATTTCCTTTTATTATTTTTATCGAGTAAACAGCCGCAAATTTTTTTACAAAATCTGCGGCTGTTAATATCATTCTTTATTCATTAACAAGCTTTACAACAGGTTTGATAAGCTCTGCCGGTTTATCCTTCATCAGCTGCAGAGCTCCGGGAATAGCATCCCATCCTTCAAATACATGTGATGCAAGAAGGCTGACATCAAGTCTTCCGGAAGAAACCAATGTGCTGAGCTTCTCCATACGAAGTCTTCCACCGGGCATAAGTCCTCCGCGGATCTGCTTGTGTCCCATTCCAACACCCCAGTCGGTTCTGGGAATGCTGATGTAGTCACCGCTTCCTAAGTAGTTTACGTTACCGATAAGTCCGCCGGGCTTAACCGATTTAACCGCTGAATCGAATGTATCAACATTACCACCTGCGATTACAACTCTGTCTACGCCCTTTCCGTGTGTCAGATCCATTACCTGATCTTCGATAGAACCGTTCTTGTAATTGATAAAATCTGTTGCGCCATACTTCTTAGCTGCTTCCACACATTTAGGACGTGTGCCTACGGCAATGATTCTTGATGCGCCTCTGAGAGCAGATCCCGCAACACTCATAAGACCAACAGGTCCGATACCTACTACCAATACCGTATCACCGAACTGAACATCCGCAAGTTCTACACCGTGGAATCCGGTGGGAACCATATCAGAAAGCATACAAGCATCAACTATATTGATATCATCGGGAAGAAGTGCAAGGTTTCCGTCTGCATCATTTACATGGAAATACTCTGCGTCCAAACCATCTTTGAAGTTTGAGAACTTCCATCCGGCAAGCATTCCGCCTGAGTGCATCGAATATCCTGCCTGTGCTTCCAACGAGTTCCAATCAGGTGTAATAGCAGGTACAAGTACTCTGTCGCCGGGCTTGAAGTCTTTTACCAGTTCTCCAACCTCAACAACTTCCCCGCATCCCTCATGTCCGAGGATCATGTTGTGGCGCTCTCCAACAGCACCTTCCCATACCGTATGTACATCTGAAGTACAAATAGAAATAGCGAGGGGTTTACAAATAGCATCAAGAGGACCGCACTTAGGCACTTCCTTATTGATCCAACCAACTTCGCCGATCTTGATCATTGCAAAACCCTTCATTGTCTGTTGCTCCATTAGATATCTCCTCCTTTTGGTATCATGATGTGAGTGTGCAATTTTAACACACAGTATTCACTTCTTATACCATGATATATAGAGGATGCACTATCAGTCAATGATTTTTTCTTTGTTTTCCAACATTTTGCACATCTATTTTCTTTTGTGTTTCTTTTGGATTTGTTAAAAAATGAAATACTTTTCATGAGATTCATTTTCGCAGCACCCACGCAAAGGCCTTCGCAGTCCTAATGTCCGCATCCTTGAAATGATTCCCTTCATTCCATTCGAGCGTGCTCGTAACGCCCTGCTTCCGCAGCAGGTCAAAAGACATTTCAATGCAATCTGTGACAATCGCCATTACGGGATTCCTCGTCTTCGCCTCGCGATTACCGAGGCTCAGATACACTCTGTCAGCCTTAATCTCGCCAGCCTTCATATAATCAACAAATCCGGGAAACCATATCGACGGAGAAGCTGCTGCCACTCCTTTAAAAAGATCCGTTTGATAAGCCGCCCACAGCGCAAATAAGCCTGCAAGCGAGTATCCTCCGATGAAGTATGTCTTATTGTCATGAGTAAGCTCCGGCAGAATTTCCTTCAGCGTATCGCCCGCACCACCGCCAAAGCCTGCATCTCCAAACACCGCGGGCGCCTGCCACGGCGACAGCTCCAAATTCCAATCATCAACTTTATACGCCTGCAAGAAGAAATCCTCTCCCGCCATCTCCCTTATATGCGCAACTTCTTTTTCCATGCCACTAAGTTCATGATCTCCAATCAGCTGCACAAGTATATTTGCAGAATCAGGATTTCCGAATTCATATCTCTCCATCCGATAAGCCTCCAAACTCAACAAAATCCGCGTCTTTCTGCCTCTTCGATCAGCTTTGGCTGGATCAGCGGATAAGTCAACTCAGACGGCACCGCGTCAAAGAAAGCGATTCGCTCAATCTCGCTGTAGAGTTCTTCTTCCAACTCTTCAATCTCAGCAAAGAACAACCCGCCGAAAGTTTCTGCGCCGCCAAACTCATCAGGCGCAGTTACAGAATAGATACAAACAGGTTTGATGTCATACTTCACCGCCCCCGTCTCCTCATATAGCTCACGCTTTGCCGCGTCCAATATAGATTCACCGTTCTCTCTGTGCCCACCCGGAATCTCATATGTGCTGCGCTCTCTGTGCATGCAGAACACATACTTTCCATCCGCCTTCGCAATAATAACCGCAAATTTAAGCAGTGAATCTTCCTTCTCGTCATAAAATCTTATCTGCATGTCTTTCTCCTTCGGATATACTATCTTGTTTTGAATTGAATATGTGGCAGCGGTTGACTCCAGTCTGCATTTTTCCTTCTGCGGTCAATCTATTTTGCAGCAGTGGTTGACTCACATCGGCAATTTGCTCTTTTGCAATCAAGATTTTTTGCAGCTGTGTTTGACTCACATTGGCACTTTTCGCTTCTGCAGTCATATAAAAATCCTCCTCCACTTGACTCACTTTTGAGATTATCTGTCCTGCAGTCAAACAATCTTGCTCCAACAATTGACTTATATCGGTGTTTTCTCTTCTGCGGTCAATCTATCCCGCTAAATCCATTGACTCATATCGGTGCTTTTCTCTTCTGCAGTCAACTACACTTGCGACTAATCTTCCCACTAAGCTCGAAGCTTATCTAGCGGAAACTCTTTTCTCCCAACTTCTTTCTCCATCACCACGACGCTCGAAGTCTTGTCGCCCCACGTCAGCGCATCGCTTCGCTTTGCCACAAAACCTTGCTTTTCCCAGAACGGAATCACATTGGGCTCATAATCGTCGACGACATCTATGCGGATTTTCAATGCTCCGGCTGAAATCATCTTTTCCTCAAAAAGCTTGTATACCGCCGTTCCTTTTCCGAACTTCTGAACCGACGAATCAAGCATCAGCATTGAAAGATAAACATATCCATCATCTTGAAGCATGTAGTCGACAATTCCAATACCTCGCCCATCTTCAATTATCAGATCCGAGCAAAATCCATGCTCTTCCATCTCTTGCATCTCACAGGAAATAAAGCCCTCCGACACCTTCTCCTTACCAAGATGATGAATCAAAAACTCTCTGTTTGAATTATATATATTAACCACGACTTCAATATCCGTCGCATCTTTTTTTACTCTTCTAAAAGAACTCATTTTCAAATCATTCATCTACAAATCCACGCTCCGCTTCCCCTGCAATCATCACAGCGTCATCCCCTTCGGGAAAGCTTCGTTTCTCATGAGTCCCCACATCTTGTCGATGTAAGACAATGTGTAATAATTCTCATAATAATGAAAATAAAAGGCGCCTTTCTTTGTCAAAACCAGCTCTCCATTCTCCTCCGTAAGAAAGCCCATGAGCTTAGCCAGGAATATTTCAAAACCATACATTTTCTTAAGCGAAACTCCAAGGGACTTTACTCATCCTGCTAAATCCCATATGCTATTATCCCAACCACTGCGGATATGCAAATCAGCATTATGGGTGAAATTCCATTTTTCAAAAGTTTCCTTGAACCAAAATATATAAAAGCCATTACAGCTGTGAGACATATTGCCGGAACATTCATAGTTTCGGATGAAGATATTTCACAGTTTTTAATTACCAGCATGATACCGGTAGAAAGAATTATTCCTATAATGCAAGGCTTTAAACCACTAAGCGCCGCATTAACAAACTTATTTTGAAGAAGCTTTTTTAACACAACCATTATAAGAATGATTATTAAAAAAGCCGGCAAAACCACAGCGGACGTTGCTATAGCCGCACCAAGAATTCCACCTTTAAGGCTGCCAACATACGTTGCCATATTTACCATTATAGGTCCCGGAGTACTCTCACTTATCGCGATCATATAGGATAGCATCTCATCGTCAAGCCATCCACGTGATTGCACCACATCACGAATAAGCGGAATCGCTGCATAAGCTCCTCCAAAAGAAAAGAATCCCACTTCCAGAAATCCAATCAGCAGATCGAGATAAATCATCTTTTTGACATCTCCTTCCCTGCTTTTTCTTTAATCATAAATACTGTTATGCCTATTATGGCAGCAACAGCCATAAGTATCATAGAAGATATGTGAAGAGAAAAAACGCTTATTATGATCATCGCAACTGTAGAACAGACAACGATTATAATCTGCATCGGCTTTTTCTTCATCTTGCGTAGCATCTTAACTGCCGCATCAATAATCAGTATGCCTACCGCCATCTTAATGCCCTGAAATGCACTTGCGACCCAATTTATCTCCAAAAAGCGATCAAGGAACCGGGATATTACATATATAATGATAAATGAAGGCAAAACCATTCCAAGTGTAGCCAACACCGCTCCGATCATCTTCCCCTGTTTATACCCAACATAGGTTGCACAGTTTATGGCAATCGGTCCCGGTGTTGATTCAGCAATCACCGTGATATTCATCATCTCATCATGAGTTATCCATTTTTTCTTTTCAACACATATATTCTCTATAAGCGAGAGCATTGCATATCCCCCGCCAAATGTAAATAATCCCACCTTAGCGAAAGTAAAAAACAGCTCAAACAGCAAAGGCAAAGCTCCACCTCCTTAGTGCGACATACTAAAACATTCCGCTCACAAAACCATTCTCATTGAAGCCACGCCGTCAGCACAATTCACTTCTTCAAAACCCATGCGCTTATATAGCCCATATCCCACACTCATCACTGCAGGCTTGGTAGTAAACGTCACTTCTTTATAACCGAGCCCCCTACTTCTGTCCAGCATCTCATTCATAAGAATTCTTGCATAGCCTTTCCCACGATATTCCGGCTTAATATATAACCTTTTTGCTTCGCAAGTATCTTCATCAACACGCTTAATTGCGATTGTGGCTATGGGGTTTTCATTTTCATACCCTATCAAAAGTGCCCCATCCTTATAGTACATTCCAAGATCAGCCAATTCTTTATCCAATGATACGAAACAGCTCTCCGCACCTTTTATTTCAGAGTATTCCCTGATCAGCATTTTTGCCACTTCGTAATCCTTACAATCTCTTATTTCAAACATGCCATCTCCCTTTCTCTCATTGATATTATCTTACACGACTATGATTCGTGTTCAACAAAAGCCTTTATCTCTTTTTCCAAAAGACGGAATACATTCGCAACGAGATAGCCGTCTGCAATCGCATGGTTTAAGCGAACGCTCACGGGCATAAGAAGTCTGCCGTTTTCTTCGCGATATTTTCCCCAATTGATAATAGGGGCAAAAAACAGATATCCGTCCGGAAGTTCAATATTGAGCGAATCGTACGAAAGCCATGATATGTAAGATGCATCAAACCAATTCGGATGATTTGCCATATCCAGCATATACTCTCTTGTTTTCTTGGCATCCTCAACATCCTTCAGAGCGCCTGCATAAAAACTTTCGTAGTTCTCATCATATTCGGTATATACCGGAGTGCAAGTCTCGGTATCTTCGTGAAAAATATACTGCGTAGGATTGATCACATCGTAGCAGATCAGCTCGTTCGTCTCCCAGAAATACCCCATTCTGTAATCTTCGCGCGAGTTGAGAATCTTTGAAAGAATATAGAGGAAATTGATGTAGAACTTTGATCCTGCCTTTTTGGAAAAAAGAACCAGATCAGTAACATCAATCCTGGCTGTCATCGAGGTTGAGCATTTACAGTCCTCCGAAAAATGACGGAATACGCCTTTTCGGTAGTATGTCTCCATATCAATTACTTTGTAGTTCATATTTTTTCTCCTGCATGATCGGCTTTCATTTTTATCAAATATTCCGGCGTGTCTTCTTCAAGTTTCCTTTCGCCGCAATCATAGAAACCATGCGCTTCGTAAAATCTTATAGCGTCTGCATTCTTTTCAAGCGCCCACAAAAAATTGACCTTGAACTTATCTTTGGCAAATTCCAGTAGAGCCGCTCCGATTCCCTGTCCCCAAAAGAAATAATCGACATAGAGCTCCGCGACCTCTTTATCAATTACATGGATCAAGCCTTTTACAATCCCATCATCATATACCCACATGTTATCAAGGATCTCCGGGGTATCATATTCCTCCGCGACTCTTATTACTTGCAAATCCCCGAAAGAATAATCATCATTTTGGAATATTGGTCTGTACTTTATTCTTTTTACAAACACCAGAATTTCTGCAATTCTGGACAGATCTTTTCTTTCTGCTTTACGTATCATTGTATATATCACCTTAAAAAAACTTTTTCTATAACGGTCTTATTTTTTTGTACTTTTTATCTTATAGTCTTTTTTGAATAATGCTTTGAACATGGCTTCCAATCCCATATTATATGCCTTTTTTTCAATTAAAATAATTATACAGCTGTGATATCAAAAAAGTACCTCACGGATCATGTTTCGCTTGGTACTTTTTTTAAATCTTAAAATTATTCCAATTTATCCTTCAAGAATATCAAGTTCATCATCTATTGCCCTTGATACAAACTGATTAATTGTAATTCCCTCATTTGCAGCATATAAAGCAATTTTTTTGTGCTGTTCCGGCTTAATACGCACATTGAAAGAACCTTTAAACTCTCGTTCCGGCTCTTTTCCGACTTGTTTACAATAATCAAGATAATTATCTATACAATCGTGCATGGACTGTGTGAGCTCTTTTACCGATTCTCCGTGAAAATTCAAAGAGTCATTTATTCCAAGTACATGGCCGATAAAAATCTGATCCTCTTGGTCAAACTCTACTTTTGCATGATATCCATTGTATTCCATCAGCGAACTAATCATTCTATCTCACCTACTTCCTTCAAAAAAGCTATAACCATTTTAACATGATACCTATATAATTCATTTCCCGGATGCGGTCCATCAAATTGAAGGATTCGCTTGGTTTCCAAGTGAAAATACCCAATCCCGGAACCTCTTCCACCTTCAAATTTCTCACACCCACACTGCTTCATGAGGGCATCAAGTTCTCGGATGGTAAAACTTGTTGGCGTCGGCTTTGACAATAATTTTTCCAGTTAAAACTTAAATCATTTTTCCATCTTCCACTCTAACTGCCACTTGCCAATTATCTTCATAAACAACTGTTCCAATAAAATCTGTATATACAACATCATAGGGCGTATTATATTTGTTCAATAAAGCAATTGCCGGCTTAAGTTTTTCATACATTTCCGATGTGCTTCCACACTTGAAAAAAGTTATTACCTTCTCATGGTTCTTACACGGTTCAGGTTCAGGAAGGTTTTCTTTAAACCAATTATCAATTGAAATAAACATTTCTTTTTCTTCCGGTTCAAGAACATCATCTCTTATTAAGTTCCAGCACAAACTAAATACACCCTTGGGATATTTAGTAACGTATGAATCCTCACGCCCCTGTATCCTCATATACCTCATAATCCACTCTCCCCTATGCTGCAATACCTCTTATCATAGCCATTACAATAACTCCGCAGTATCTCCAGTCCTCCCATGGGGACGCAGAACTTCTCATCACGTGGCGGAAGGCATGCATTGTAGACTTCTTCTAAATCGAACCACTCCACGGAATCAAGTTCCTCTTTTTGAATTGAAAGCTTGTTTATATCAACATGCTCTTTATAAACATAAACAAAGGCAATCTCACTGTCTTTGAACATCTTGCCATAGAATTCTTTTTCATACTGAATCTGAAAAGTTCCCGCAAAATGCAGCTGCTCTGCCATTGCCACAATCCCAAGTTCCTCCGACAATTCTCTGATTGCGGATTCAAGTGGCTCATCTCCCGCCTGGATATGGCCTGCGGAAGAAGTATCGTAACGTCCCGGAAAAGAATCCTTATTCATCGCCCTCTTTTGCAATAAAACTTCAGGCTTTCCATCATTGTCACGAACGACCCAGATATGCGCAGTTCTATGCCTGATCCCGTTTGCATGAGCTTCGGAGCGAGAAACTATCTCGCCTGTGGGATTGCCGTTTTCGTCAACTATATCAAATAATTCTTCTGCCATTACTTCTCCGTTTAATATCATTGATTAAGTTTATATCCTCTTTAGCACTTCCATCGCAACAAAGAGCTTGCCAATGCTATGGTTGGCGTCATTGAGCCCTTCTATTTCATATCCACTGTCTGAAAGGACATCTCCCGCTTCCAAAAAGCAAAACAACTCCAGTCCATAGAAAGAGCACAAAGCCTGAACTCCGGCTATTTCCATTTCCACAGCAACACAGCCTTCTTCTCGTCTTTTTGCCACCAATCCTTTTGTTTCTCTAATCATAGAATCAGTCGTCCAGATGCGTCCTTGAACATGTGGCACATTCAGTTCACTGAATATCTCAGCCAGTTTATCACTATTTGTTATATCAATGTAATCCGAAGCGGGTGCATAGTAAAATGAGCATCCTTCACCTCTGTACGATTGTGTAGGAATGATAAACTTTCCATCCGTCTTCTCATTATCCAGGCTTCCGCAAGAACCAAACATCACAAACTTCTTTGCTCCGGTCTGCCAATGGACCTCATAACATGTTCCGGATGCAACCGCAGATCCTATACCCGTCAAATAAAAAGCTACTTCTTCATCACCAATGTTCATGGCGTAGATTGGCGTGTTCCCATTGCATGCGGTGATCAGTCCGATTTCTCTGCACTCATAATTTTTTAAAAGATACTCATGTATTTCCTTTGAAAAAACAATGATGCACTTTTCTACTATTTCTTTTGGACTTCCATAAAACGCAGCCAATTGCACAACAGGTTCCGTATCAATATCATAAAAGTCATTTAACATAGATTATCTCTCCTCATGCTCATCGAACGTTTTACTTGCACACTATTTACGACGCCTTGATTTTGCTTCGCCATCTTTTATCCCCGCTTGCTAAATCTCTTGGAAAGCGCATACTCTGTCGGAGCTATCGCCCCAATAAGCAGAATCATCTGAACAAAAATAATACTTGTGCAAAAATTTCCAATTTGATCATAATCTTTGCCCAACATAAAAAACATGGGAATTATAGTGATAGGAAGCAAAGCCAATCCACAGATATACCATATCTTTCCGAAATAACTATGCGCAAAAGCCCACGTATCTTTATTTTGCATAGAGCGTTTTGTCCTATATCCAAACGCATTGTTTATGTGTTTGGGCGCTTTCTTCATAAACTTTTTCCCAAAGAAAATCATAATTCCCGGACAAAGCAACTCCGATATCAGCACAAAAATCCAGAATCCCATTTCTCTCCTCCCTCTGTTTCCACTTTTACTTACCCTGCTTAATCACAAACATCTTCAAATCTTTCTCATACACTTCGCTGAAGAACTCGTCTTTCAGCACACCGCCACATTTCATGATTACACCGGCGGAGGCAACGTTGTCTCTTTCGCAGGAAACAAAAACTTCTTCAATTCCCATTCTGTCGTAGATCTTAAGCGCCTCGGAAAGAATATCCGTAGCGTAATGCTTGCGTCTCTCGGTCGGTCTGACCGAATAGCCGATATGACCTGCGTCTTTTTTCTTGAAATTCTTTAAGGTGAGGCGCAAATTAATCATCCCAATTATCCTATCATCCTCTTCTCTCACACAAAAATACGTAATCCTCGGCACGTCAAAATCGGCAGTATTGGCAATATCAATATAGCTAATCACATTTTCAAGCCAATCTTCATATGTTGATTCTTTTAAATAATGATCAAGACCGCCGGCTCCGTTTATCACAGAACCATACTCATAGAATTCATTTATGTAATCAATCGCTTTTTCTTTATATTCAATCCTTGGAAAAACCAGTTTCATTCTGCCTCCGTCCCAGCGAGTCCAAAAACTCCTTAATCTCTTTATTTACCTGCTCCGCGTTGTCGCCGTTCGAAAAATGTGACGCATTCTCAATGATGTGAAACGGGTAGCCGGTATTCTTTGCCCAAGCCTTGCAATACTGTGGGACTTTCCCTGTTCTGTCCTTATCGCCAAGCAAAATAAGTACAGGACAAATTAGGTCAACATCTCTGTTTTCCTGCGCAAACTTTCCGTACGCAACGTCCATCTGCTCAATGATCTGCGCTTTTGACATAGGAGCCAAAATCTCGAGCATTTTATTATATGAATAATCCGTCAGCGATATGGATCTCGCCATGCTCTTTCGAAGCGCTTTATCAGTGAACATCCGTGCCATCGGCTTAACCTTCGAAAGGCACCACAGATCAAACTTAGAATAATATTTTTTTCCAAAAGGTGTTGTATCAAGCGCTATGAAACATTGCGCTTTTTTGGGATACATATGAGCAAACATCTGCGACGGATACCCGCCTAGCGACATGCCTACCAGTGCCGCAGATTCCACGGCCTCCTGCTCCAATATGCTGTTAAGATCCTTTGCAGTATTTTCAAAAGAAAAATCCCTGTAATCTACAGAAAGCCCATGAAGCGGCACATCCCATGTGATTACAGTATATTCCTTTTCAAAAAAATCTACCTGCTTCTCAAACATTGTATGATCCGCAGTAACTCCGTGAGTAAAAACTATAGTTCCCTTTGATGTCTCTTTTGGCCGAGAGATCCAGTAATGCACTTCTCCGCCAACCCCGTTTATTGTCTTATACTCCATCAGTTTTCCTCGCTGATTGCTTTAGTCTGCAATCTTTTCACGTATCGTTTTCCAATCAGAGCATCTAGTATAATTTTCTCCCGGCAACTCGCACTCCCGGTTCCATGGTCTGTCAACGACCAGCACTTTAAGCTCCGGCAAATGGTCAAAAAATTTGAATGCCATCGGCGAGTCCTCAATCGCGTAGTCAAAACTCATCTTGTAGTAATCATCGAGCTCCAGATTGAAATCGCTGTTCTTGATAAAAGAGTCCCTTCCGTACTTGTTCAGGCAAAAAAGTGTGGCGCGCTCAAGCCCATGTTCATCCAGCCATCTGCGCGACGCATCATAAGAACTAGCCGGACGTCCCGTTATAACAAAGACCTCATGTCCCTTATCGATAAGCTCATTCAAAACTTCAGACGCCCCGGGAGTTTCATCATATGCAAGAAGTTCCTTAGTGCGATGTCCCTCAAGCATCAGCTTTTCATACTCATCATCAGTAAGTTCAAAAGACTGTTGCAGGTTAAAAAAATGCACCTTCTCATACGGAACATCTTTTCCGAAAAGTCTTTTTACAAGCACTGTAAATGCCCTTGCCGTCTCGCAAAGACAGTCATCAAAATCCACATAAAACTTCATTTTTCTTAATCACTCCTCTTTGACTCTCTTTCCCGTCATGTGGCACTCCGTAAGGATACCCCTCATCGCCCATAAGAGAAAGCACGCCTCTCTTGGTGTTCCTTAGAACCTCTATACATTCTTCATCAGTAATCTGCTGATTGAATCTTCTCATTTTTCTAAACATATATGCCTCCAGTCACACCGTAATCTCAATCTGGTTTCCTTCAATTCCCACGATACAGCTCTCGTAGTAGCCGTCACCCGTAGTGCGTGGGCCGCTGACAACATCGTATCCGGCAGCTTTGAGATTCTCCGTCAGCTCATCAACTTTCTCCTTACTTCCTACAGAAAAAGCTATATGAATAAGCCCCGTTCGATTAAGCGGCTTCTCCATATCATACATATCAAGCTTGTTCATAAGTTCCAGTCTCGCACCATCATCAAAAGAAACGAAGTACGATCTAAAATCTGTTTTTTCATTATGATAACCGTCATTGGATGTTCCGCCAAGATATTTCACAAAGAAATCCCTTGCCTCTTCCAAATCATTGACATACATTGCAACATGCTCTATCTTCATATGCTGCCTCCATAGATAAAATCAGTCATTCAGTGCTGCTATCTCTTTCTTGAATTCCTCAATAAAACCTTCGATGTACTCATGTCGCTGAAGCGCCATTTTCTTAGCTTCTTCGGTGTTCATCTCGTCTTTTAGCAACAGAAGCTTATCATAAAAATGCTGCACCGAGTCATCCAACGATCTTCCGACTTTTCCGCCATACGCAAAAGTCCTTGCTATGCCAACAGCGCCAATCGCATCGAGCCTGTCCGCATCCTGCACTATCTGTCCTTCAAGGCTCTCAGGCTTTTTGCCCCTGTTCTTGCTAAAAGAAACTCCTTTAATAATCGCGCAGATCCACTCTATTTCTTTTTCCTCAATATTATTACTTGTCAGAAAAGCTCTAGCATTCGCATTATCCTTTGTATCAAATAGCTTATGATCATCAACATCATGGAGCAAAGACGCAAGCGCGACAACCTCACTGTCACACTCAGGATAACGATCCGCCAATTTCATTGCATTTGAATAAACACGCTTCGAATGCTCAGCGTCATGTCCATCCGCGTTGTTTCTGAAAATTTCCTCTATGTAACTTTTGGCATTTTCAATTATTGTAGTACTCAACTCCGTTCCTCACTCTTATGTTGTCTAACATATATCTCCTCCGGTCAAATTTCACTCAACATTTACGCAGTCCTTTATCACCTGCACCACCTCTTTCGGCAGGCAAATAGTCTCCTCATCCACATTTTCTTTTACATGCAACCATTCATCATCGGGAAGACTAAAATCAAACGCGGTCAAAAAATCTTCTTTTGGAAGTTTCCCTGTAATCACTTTAGTAAGAACTGTCGCAACAAGATAATCTCCGACAGCAGACGCATGAGCGCCGTCGCGATAATAAAGGTCAGCCTTAGGCATATCAGAAAGCAAATTCAAAGCGCGCTCCCATACTTCTCCGATTGGCGCCAATGTCACTCCTTGCTTCTCCGCAATTGCCCTGTACCTTTGATTCATCTTTGCCTGATTTTCCGGCTTCGCCTTCTCTGCCCATGTTTCAAATATAATTGGAACCGTACCCACTTGTCTGCATAGTTTGATTATCCTGTTCACGCATGTGATTGTATCCTGCTCCAGTGGCATCGGATGCGCCTGTTCTTGGATAACGCAGTAGTCATACCCACCATGCAGGATATTAAATCTCACCGCAAAGTATTCCTCCTCCAAGTGCCACTTAAGCGGTCTCGCGGAATATGCAAGCATAAAAACTTCACACCCTTCACCAGTCACGTCCTCGATCATGCGCCTTGCCAGCTCGGGCATGTCATTCATATATGTGTGGCTGTTGCCGATAAACAAAATTTTCTTCATCTTCAGTCTCCGAACCTGTATTTTCCATTCCAACACTTGTGAGAATCCCGTATCTATCAGGTCTTCTATACTTATCGCCCATTATATCATTCGCTCTGTGCGAACGTAAGCTGTCAAGATCAAGTTCGGCGACGTATACGCCACAATCGCCGGGTGCCTCAAATACACACATATCTCTGACTCCGTTGTCATTCCACGGAACTCCGTCAAAAAGTGTCGAGTGTCCGTTGCAGTCAGGATGCCCTTCCGGATAGTTGCAAGTTGCAACAGCAACCATATTCTCGTAGGCTCTTGTCCTGATTGCGGACAATCTGTTAATTTCCATAGCGCAGGCGTTTGGCGCCAAGATAAGCTCCGCACCCTTTAGCATCAGTATTCTCGCACTCTCTGGAAACTCCCTGTCAAAGCAGATCATGGAACCAATCGTTACGGTTCCCCTTCCGAAATCCAGTTCGGCTGTATAGTAGTCATCGCCGCCCGAAAGTACCTTTTCAAGGTCAAACGCGCAGGTGTGAACCTTTGAATAATGCAGGATTTCTTTTCCATATTTATCAAAAAAAATCACGGAATTAAGAGGCTTTGGATCATTTGCCTCAAGAAATGTAATTCCTATCGCCATCTGCAGCTCTGCCGCAAGCGAACGGAATTCTTCTATAAATTTGCTATTCTTTGAGATAGACAGCTTTTTAAGCTCTGCCTCATCCTGAGGCAGGCTGTAACCATCATTCCACATCTCAGGGAAAAGAGCTATATCAGCACCTTTTTCTTTTGCCTCAACACACGCCTTCTTCCCAAACGCAAGGTTTTCCTCGATGTCAGCCCCCGGATGTATTTGCAAAAAACCTATTTTTATATTCATGCTTTCCCCGTACCATTCCTGTCTTTTATTTTCTTCTTCTGCTGCCCGCCTGTCATAGAAACAAGAACAGGTATCGGAGCGAGATGACTGAGTGCCATTGCCACTTTCATCCTAAGTGTAGGTACAATTATTGTCTTTTTCCTATTCATGCCAAAAAGACATGCGGAAACGCATTTTTCTACAGTGATACCCTTTAAAGCAAAGACAACATCGGCGTTTTGGTTAAACTCCGTATCCACAGGTCCGGGGCAAAGAGCGCAAACGTAGACTTTGCTCCCAAGCTCTTTTAACTCTCTCGCTACAGCCCTTGTCATTGAAACAACATAAGCTTTGGAGGCATAGTATGTAGCCATATACGGTCCACCGGGAAGAAGTCCCGCAGACGAAGCCACATTGACGATTGTTCCCTCTCCTCTTTCCTGCATCTTCTTAAGTATGCCCTTGAACAATATGTGCATGGCGATATCATTTACCTTTACCATCGCGATCTCTTTTTCAAGATCTGTCTCAAGAAAATTACCTGCAGTTCCAAAACCTGCATTGTTTATGAAAATATCTATCTGCTCATCCGCAACGTCAAGAAGGAGCTTCTTGCACTGAGCTTCGTCGGAGAGATCCGCAGCGATCACTCTGCACTCGGCGCCATATTTCTCTTTCATATAATCCAGAATCTCAGTTCTTCTTGCCGTAAGAATGAGCCTGTATCCTTTTTCCGCATATCTTCCGGCAAACTCCTTACCTATTCCGGAACTTGCGCCTGTAATAAGAACTGTTTTCATGTTTATCACCTCATGCTCAATTATACAGTGATACCTGTGCTGCCGTGGCATACGAATAGTATCTTAATCATATATTCCTACTCCTTGATATTCCGAGTTATTCGCTGAAATGCGCACCACCGGTGGATTACAAAAGTGTTTACTCTATCACGCGACATTAAAATAATAACACAATCGTGTAATAAT